>CAXXVT010000022.1:0-88554 GCA_963676215.2 Opitutales bacterium
ATGGTATTCCCGCTCAGTTTACTTCCTGTGTAGAAGTCATAACTACTTACCCTCGCATACACGCCGAGATCTCCAACATGTTCACCGAGGCTCCACTGATAAGATGGCTCAATGTAGTAACCTGTTTGCTCCTCCGCCTGGGTGCTGATATCACCACTTAGATTCCATCCGGCATAAAGTGCGCGCAGACCAAATCCGCCTTTTGAATAGTCGATGTGAAAAGTGGACAATAATCCGGAGTAATCGACGCTATCGTCTCCTTGTGCAAGGTCTGCTTGATAAAAGACAGACGCAGCTAACTGCAATCCTGGAATGCCAGTGTATTTCACGCGTGCACTCAATGCGGTTTCTTCAAACTTTGCTTTTGCCACTTTTTGGCGACCACTGCGGATTTTTCCATCCGCACGGTTCAACCCTGAAGTTACGCCCCCTTCGAGTGTCATTCCATTTTCCCAACTGTAAGTGCCCTTGACTCCCGCCTCCCACCAAGTTGTTGGAATAATGTTCTTTTCGACAAGGTTTCTTTCGACTCCGTAAAAGGTATTGGGTTCGTGCGTCTCATTGAGAATTCCAACTGGCATCAGGAATAGTCCAGTATCCAGGCTAAACCGTCCGTTTAGATCCATACGAATGAAAGCCTGTTCCAGTTCAACCTCTCCTGGCTTTCCGTCTCCAGCGAGGGAGTGCTCAATTTCCAATTCACTGTAAAGTGAGATCCAGTCATTAAAATCATGATTCACAAAAAGGACAAACCGGTGAAAATCGATCGAATTATCCGCATTTTCATAAATATTTGCATGCAATTCACCATAACCTCCAATTGAAGTTTTGTTCCACCAACCATGGCTTGCATTTGTACCTGAATTTTCAACCGCCAGAGTCGTCGCTTCGAGTTGGGCTTGGGTCGAAACCAAAGCTTTCGCATTATTTTTCGCCATAATTTCGACTTCGCTCGACTCTGATTGGGTAGTGGCGAGCTGCGATGCAGTTTTTGAAACTGCCTGTTGGTTTGATTCCACCAGTGCCTGCAGCACTTCAATCTGTTGCTGTTGTTTTTGAATAATGGTCCACATTTCTTCTCTTGTGGGAAGCTCTGCTTCTGCCTGTGCAAGGCTCGTTAGACCGAAAAATCCGGTTATTATCAGACTGTGGATGCGTTTCATTCGAATTCTTATTCTCAAGTTATTATTGTTAATGAGACTGGTTCTCAAACGAGAGATCGTGAATGAATATGAGACTCGGTATCATTGTCAACTTATTAATTGTGACTGAGTCTCAATTAATAGTAGAAAATTGAACCATGATGCATGATATTTGACCGGATGAAGGAGGTTGTTTCCTGTTTGATACAGGTGAGCATGGAAAATGAGTCAGGGTTTTGCCACAAGAAGCGACTGAGAAACTTTTTATCTCACGGTCGAATGGCGGTGGTTTTGAATTATGACAATGTTGTCATTAATTGAGCCCGTTTGTGTTCATTTTTGTCTGTTAATTTTCTGCAAACAGACAATCGAGCGTTTTCGGAAAAGTATCATCTCATTTCCCTGAACCCCGTGTTGCCTTTCATCATTAATCACCAGTTTGAAGGTCAAATATGAATACTCTCAAAGCGAAACGCCGTTGCTCAATTATCCCGCTTTCCCTCATTTTCATTTTCCAATTCTCGATAGCAACTGAGCTATTGTCACAAAATCAACCAGCGCCAAGAAACAGAGGAAACAACCCGCCTCCTACTAACCAGAATCAGAATCAAGGTCAGCCTCCGACCAACAACAATAACGGGAACAATAACAATCCACCACCACAGAACCAGCCACCAGGAAACAACCAACCTCCCCAACAAAACCGACTTGATGCACCCAATTTGCCCGGAACACCCTTTGACTACGCTACTCTCAATCTACCCAGTCACCTCACCAACAACTCCTTGCCAAACAATCTCAACGGTCAAAATGCGCTGATTGAGAACGACAATACGCCCGGATAAAATGCTATCACGAACGCTGGCGCTACTTTGGGAAGGGTATTGTTTTACGACCGTAATCTCAGTGCAAACGGCACCGTATCCTGTGCTTCTTGCCACCAGCAAAACAGAGGTTTCGCAGACGGCCGACGACTGAGTTTTGGGTTTGATGGAGGTACCACCCGACGTCATTCGATGAGCCTGAGCAACGCTCGTTTCTACCAACCCGGAAAATTTTTCTGGGATGAACGAGCGGCTACGCTTGAGGATCAGGTTCTCATTCCTTTCCAAGATCCAGTTGAAATGGGTTTAACACTGCCCCGGCTCGTTGACATTGTAGAAAACCAGACCTATTACCCTGCGCTTTTTGCGGCTGCATTTGGAAACGATGAAGTGAATTCCGATCGAATCGCCCTGGCACTCGCACAATTTGTGAGAAGTTTGGTCAGTCACAATAGTCGTTATGATCAAGGTCGCCAACAGGTGGCCACAGCACTGGACAATTTTCCCGATTTTTCAGATGAAGAAAACCAGGGGAAAGCCCTGTTTTTTAATAGGAGACGGGGTGTCATCGCCTGTGTGGAATGCCATGTGAGTGAAGGGATGGTCGGTGCATTTGATACAGGAGGGCCAGTGACAACGACCGCCACTAATAACGGGTTGGATGCGGAGTCTATCGGTGATATGGGTGTCTACGAAACGACGCTCAATGCCGAAGATATTGGTAAGTTTAAAGTTCCCTCTTTACGGAATGTCGCCCGCTCCGCTCCATACATGCATGACGGGCGTTTTCCAAACTTGGGTGCCGTCATCAACCACTACAGAAATGGAATTGAGAATCACGTCAACCTGGATCCCGGCCTGCGAGGTCCCAATGGACAGCCCCTCGGATATAATTTCAACCAACAGGAAAGACAAGCGCTCATCGCCTTCTTGAATACACTGACAGATCAGGCCTTTCTCACTGATGTGAAATTCTCCGATCCATTTGCAGCATCAGCCGGGAATCCATAAAGTTCACGGCCTAAATGGCCGCTGATCTACGCCTATTTGGAGTTTTAGGGGCCATTGGAGGTTTAAACCTTCCGATGGTTTTCTATTTTTACCACAAATCGTTTCCTCCATCCCAGCCCTTTTTCACGGGTTCTTTCACCAATGCGTTAAGTTCTGGTCGATTCGAAACCTTCATATTCTGTTTGTCCCAATCGATCGTGCCGCCGGCTCGCTGAGCCATGACACCAAGCAATGCAAGTTCGGTGAGTTGGGCTCCGTATGTGAAATCTGATCCAGGCTTAGCGCCATCTCCACGAATGGCATCGGTCCATTCTTTCCACGGCCCGCCTTTGATACGAGGAATAGTTTTTGACGGAGGATTCTTCCGAAAATCCATCCACGTAGGGTCTGGAATTAGCTTGGGACTATCGGGGCGACCGCCAGTCATCAAGCTCGCCTTACTTCCGACCATGATCATTCCTCTGTCTGGCATCTCAGATAGCCCCCATTCGGGTCGGTTTTCCGGTTTCAATCCGCCATCATACCATTTCATGGTAACGGGCGAACGGGCTTCAGTGGCTTCAAAATCAAATTTCACAATTGATTTTTGAGGGATCACATCAGCCATGAAATTACCTTCATGAAATTCGAGTTCAACGCGGTCTGGAGCTCCCAGATCTAATGCCCAATTGGGTCCATCAAGGGTGTGGCAAGCCCAATCTCCGAGAATTCCGCTTCCGTAAGCATGGTAGCATCTCCACTTTCGCGGTAGTAGGTCAGGATGATAATGCAGTGCATTTTGAACCGGTCCATTCCACAATTCCCAATCCAGAGTATCGGGAACCGGAACCTTGGGTAAAGGAAAGGCTTCGGGCATCTTAAACCAGTAGTTGTCCACTCCCGCCGGCGGGGGTGAATTAAACCATGCGAGAACTTCTTTAACCTCACCTAATACGCCTGCTTCATACCATTCTTTGATGTAACGGATGCCTTCTGTCGTATGCCCTTGGTTTCCCATGATGCTAACCACATTATAATAATCAGCCGCTCTGCTGAGGGTTCGCGCTTGCCATATGTCATGGGTTAGAGGTTTTTCGGTATAGACGTGCATGCCCAGCTCCATCGCAGCAAGGGTGGCGACAAAGTGGGTGTGATCGGGAGTCGAAATAACGACGGCATCGATTTCCTTTTCCATCTTATCCAACATGACCCGGAAATCTGTGAACTGTGGCACATCAGGGTATTTTTTATACATTTCAGCAGCTTCCATTTCATCAACATCGCAAAAGGCCACGATATTTTCAGAAGGAGCAAAGTGTTCGATGTGCACCTCCCCCCGGCCACCAACTCCGATAAATGCAAGATTGATTTTGCTGTTGGGCGACACGTACCGTGGGTTTCTTCGCTTGGAGCCAACTGGTAGGGTTGTGCAGGAATTCAACAATGTGAGACCCGCAACCGCGAGAGATCCTTTAATGAAATGGCGTCGATCAATAGAATGTGGGGTAATCATAAACTCGAATCGTATTTGGAAATGGAGTATTGTTGATTCTACTGTAATGCACAGTAGATCAGTTCTCAAAAGTTGCGCAACGAGGACAACTTACGCAGATACCATTCGGATCTAATCTGAATAATCGTCACATCTCTCGCAACGAATGTCAGCCTAGGTTGTTGGGGCGTGAAGGCAAAACGATTGCGATGAACTGCCCATATAGGAAACAGAAAACCGGGGATATGCTCTCACTGCGTTCTGTGCCTCTTTAGGGTCTAGTATTATAAGCAATTGAAGCAATCAGGCTTATCCGAGTTAGGTGTCTGGGTTGTTCTTCGTGGTTGCTCCACATGCCATAGAGTGACTTCCGCTTTGCTTCGGAACTGTGCTTTAGAATATTTGGATATTTCCCTTTTTCGAGTCTATCTTGTTTTGCTGCATCCCTTTTAGAGTTTCTGTTGAAATCAGGTTCTGGACCTTGGGATGCTTATCTACTCGTGGCCGCTTGAGTATCCGATCCCAGTTTCTTTCGTAATACCCATTGGGCGTAAGCGATTGTCACAAAAGTCATGGCCACGTTGATAGATGCCATCCCAATCAGAAATGCTCTCAATTCGACGGAGAGAACATTCACTAAGAGATAAAATATCCCGATGGGAAGGACTATTTTTCGAACAATGGATTCAAAGAACCCATACATGGGTCGTTTTACTGCTTGTAGAAAACCCGTGTGGGTAAAGGTCATCACATAAGCCCATTGAATAAAAGCCATGATTCGAATGTAATCGGTTCCTGTCGTAATGACTGCAGGATCACTTGTGAAGAGTCGGACCAGCGGAGTTGCGAAAATGTAGAGCAGCAAGGACGCCACCGCGATGATGACGAAGCCATATTTGATGCACAAATTGACGCATTCCCTCACGCGATCGAATTTGCGCGCTCCATTGTTTTGACCGACGATGGACACAATGGCTGTGCCTAGTCCAATGGCTGGAAGTAGGGCCATTTGTTCAATTCGTGTGCCAACTCCAAAAGCAGCGACAGCAACTTCGCTATATTTATTGAGATAATAAGTGGTGACAAAAAAGCCCAAGGCAATCGACATCATGTTAAATGCGGTTGGTATGCCTTGGTGTAAGATCTCCCCATAAATTTTGAGGTTGGGGATCAATTCTTTGACGCTTTCTATCCGGATGTATTTTCTCCTCAGCACCGTAGCGAACAGATAGATCCCACCTGCTGCCTGAATAACCACGGTTGCCCACGCGATCCCCGCCACACCCATGGCGGGTAGTCCAAATCCACCATATAAGAACCATGGATCGAGAATGAGGTTGAGGAAAAAACCGGCAACCAGTACTTTGCCGAATGTTTTGCTATCCCCATGAGCGATCAAGATAGAATTGCTCATGCTACTCAGTAAAAAGAAAACAGCTCCCCAGAAAAGTGGGGTAATGTAGGCATTAGCCAAGTCGAAATAATCTCCTGTCGCACCCAGGATACGAAAAAGGGAAGGGGCCGCACTCAGTCCTAATATCGTGATTCCGATGGCAAAGAAAAATCCCAGAGAATATACCTGACTGGAAAGTGCAGTTAACTTTGACTGATCTTCAGCTCCGATAGCATTGGCGATGAGTGCTGATGAGCCGCGCGATACGCCCTCGCTCAGTGCGATGATGATGAAAAAAACAGGGAAACAGAGCGCCATCGCCGCAAGTGCCTGAGTTGATACTCGACCTGCGTAAAAGGAATCCACAACGTTGTACATCGTATTGAAAAAGAATCCGATGCTCATGGGCAGAGCTATTTGTCGGATGTGGGGACCGAGCGGTCCTGTGGTAAGCGTTGCGGAACTCATTAACCTGCATCCTATGTCATTTTATTCTATCAACAACTAGCCAGATGTGTTTTTTTGTTGGAAAAGTTCGGAGTGCTCGCTGTGAGCCGCGATACTGAAGATCAATGGGTAGGAGCGAAACGACCCGAACACCTCCGATTTTTACGTTTTGGCGCATCTTGTGTTTTCTCTGATCTGTTTGGCTGCCTTAACCTCGGATTGAAAGGGTTGATTATTTCTGCTGAATTGCTTTTTCTACCTTTTCAAGAATTAGGTCAGTTTCCCCCACGGAAGTATTGTTTTTTTTGAATGGAGCAAAAAGGATGTCATCAAGAGCAAGTGCTTGAGTTGCTAAATCAACAACTGCACTCGGATTTTACTTTTTCGAAGGAAGGGATTCTTGGATCTATGTGTTCGATGCCCCATGCATTGGCGGTGGATGTTTTCCAAGAACATTTCGAGAAAAATTTGGGTGACCCGGGGCTTTTCCCAGGCGCTGCTGCAATCG
The DNA here is from genome assembly GCA_963676215.2 of Opitutales bacterium. Classification (GTDB taxonomy): domain Bacteria; phylum Verrucomicrobiota; class Verrucomicrobiia; order Opitutales; family JAFGAQ01; genus JAKSBQ01. Next base: position 6,797 of record CAXXVT010000022.1, read on the forward strand.
AGAATGAATTGATAGAGATACTTTCGGATTTGATGGGTGCGCCTGAACCAGCAGGTGTCGTCCTGAGCGGAGGGACGGAAGCGAACATTGTAGCCATGTGGGCTGCGAAAAGGCAGGCAAGGTCAAATCAACGCAAAGTATTGTTGAGTGAAGCTGCGCATTTTTCATTTGAAAAAGCTGCAGGATTCATGGACTTGGAACTAGTGAAACTCCCGGTTAATGAGAGTCACCAACTGAGTGTTGAGGCTGTCAAGGAAGCCTATGACGATCAGGTAATGGCAATCGTAGGGATCGCAGGAACGACAGGGTTGGGCGTGATTGATGATATTGAAGCGCTTTCCGCATTTGCGACCGAAAAAGGAGTTTATCTGCACGTGGATGCCGCCTTTGGTGGTTTTGTGATCCCTTTCTTAGAAGAAGCTGGATATCCGAGTGCTCGTTTTAACTTTGAACTACCAGGAGTTTCTTCAATAACGCTGGATCCGCACAAGATGGGAAGATGCGTGATTCCCACAGGAACCCTTCTTTTTCGATCCCATGAGATCAAAGATCTGGTTTCGACCCCTGTTTCCTATCTGGCTGGCGGGCAAACGACTCACAATAGCTTGGTCGGTACGAGAAGTGGGGCCTGTTCCTTGGCTGCGTGGGCTGTGATGAAACACCTGGGACGGGAAGGATTTGTCAGGGAACTTACGCATTGCATGCAACTGACTGAATTTCTCATTGATTCAATTGCGAAGCTGCCCGGTTTCTCCTTACTGATTCGACCGGTAATGAACATCGTTGGGTTGCGTTCCGAAACGTTGAGTCCGATCGAATTGGCCGAGCACCTCAGGAAAGCAGGTTGGGCTGTCGCCCTGTTCCCTGAACACGTCAGAATTGTTGTAATGCCTCATGTCACAAGAAAAGCTATCGAAGGATTCGTTGAGACACTGGAGCGCATTGCATCTGATTCGCAAGATGCATCTGCTTAAAGGTCGAGGTCATTGGTGCCGTATTAAATTTCAATAATTACCTTTAGGAAGCTCATCCCCCATTTATGAATCTAAAAATAATAACACTCATCGTTGGATCATTGCTTCTGGAGCTCGTAGCGGCAGCAAATGAAACGGATTCTGTGAACGATGTGCTGGATCAATTTCACCAAGCTGCGGCAGAGGCGGATTTTGAGACCTATTTTTCTCTGTTCACCGATGACGGTGTTTTTATCGGAACCGATGCCAGTGAACGATGGACCGTTGATGAATTTAAAGCTTACGCAAAACCCCATTTTGATGCTGGTAAGGGATGGACGTTTACTCCGAAGAATCGACATATCAACCACCCCAAGAACTTCGATCACGCTTCTTTTGACGAACTCCTAACCAGTAAAGCTTACGGATTGTGCCGTGGCACAGGGGTTGTTCGGAAAGTAGGGGACCAGTGGAAAATCGAACAGTATCACTTAACCATTCCAATCCCCAATGAACAAGCGTCCGCAGTTGTTGAACTGATCAAGGCACAATCGAAATAAATCAACAATCGACAGACTAGGTTTCTCCTCGAAAAGGCTATAGTCCGTCGGCTTTGTTGAAGAATCAGATCAAGGACTATCTACTTTTGCATAAAATCCCACTTTGGGCGATTCCAACTTGCTTTGAATGCTTCAAAATCGCTTTCTTCAATGCTATCCGTTTTTTCTTTTGCATCGAGGAAGAATACGAACTCATAGGGTTTGTTCGGACCAATTTGTGGAATTGCCTGTTCGACAAGAAGATTGGGGGGCAGTAAGAGACGACCATTAATGATCGTCGGCTTCATCGGCAATTTTTTAGATTGTTGAAAGGCTTTGTATACGAGCTCGGAACAGACGAGTTCATTATCAGTCGTGAAATCAAAATTCAAATCGTATGGCTTCCCCCAATGTGAAATTGCATTTAGAATCGAATCCAAGAGTTGCTGCTTGGAGAGTAGGGGTCGGATCACTGCAAGATAGTCGCAGTTCCCACTTTTTTCCAGCGATTGAAAAACGACGCCCGGGCGTATCGCTTCGATGACTGCCATTGGGAATCCATGGTTGTCATTTTTAAGTAATGCTTCGTAGGCGTCTGGGTAGGATTCTTTGACAATTTCGGAAAAAGAAATTCCGAGTTCACTGAAAAAATCATCGAGCTCTGTGGTGGTTCCGATGTGCAGTGCCGTATGGGGCCAAAATCCTGGAATTCCGATGTTCGTCATGTGCCAATTGCGGCGTTGGATCAAAATATCCCCCGGCTTCAGTTTATGGCTGTGAGTCTGAATAATTTCGGGGGTGATCAAGTAGTCTCGGTGCGTCGTGCGGATGTGGCTCATTTGAACTGCCACCTTTTTTTGAATTGGGAACATCGCGTAGAATGCCGTACGTTCCAATACTTCGATTGGATTACTGACAAAGATGTCGGCGTTTTCACCCAAACTTTTGTAGTAGCTATTCTTGCGATTTTTGAAATCGTTTATGATTGATGGATCGACTGAAAGGTCCTTCTCGACTAACGCAAAGTATGCGTTTCCTGCGTTCATTCGAAGTAAAACCCTTGGATGCGTGAGTCGTTGTTTCATTTTGAAAAGGGTATTGGCAGGTAGGCCTTCGTTTCGCTCGTTCAAAAACGTTTGAGTGAGTGGCTCGTTCCCGATCATTTGGGCTACTTTCAAACAAGCATTGTATTGAGCCACATAGGCCGCGTAGGCCATGAAGAACGTGTCAGCATGCAAACTAGGTTCTGCTACGTAGTCGATTTGATAGAACCCCCTATACTTTTCCTTCAACAATTCAAATTCGTGAAAAGCAATAAAACCCTCTCTCCACAAGTTGCGGATTTGTGACTTTGTCGTCGGATCCAGTTTCTCTACCTCTTTGATGAGATCTTCAACCTTCTCCAGTTTCGTTACAAAATCATCTGCGGACTTACATAGGAGGGTTAAACTTCCTAAATCAAAATCGATTTCTTCCCTGATCTGCCCATTGTCCAACCCGGCTAGCGCGTTTTCGCGAATGGGAACGATCACCCAAGAGACGTAGGTTGCAAGGATGAGGAGCAAAGCGACGATAATATGTGGAAAATAGGGGCGGGTTTTTTTCCTGAGAACGAGCCGATTCGCTCGGATTAAGCGACGGTTTATTTGATAGGAATACAAAAGCGGAATCCATCCAAGCAATAGGAAGGATATTGCGACGATGCGATGATAAGGGTAGGCGATTTTCAATCCCAATACAGCGATTGTCGCGAGCACTAGGACGAGAGGAATGAGTAAGAGTCGCTTATTTCTCAGCATTGTTTTTATTCTCCATGTCAATCTTCCACAGTTCTTTTTGGGTCTGATAAACAGTCAAGAATAACCCGAACGTGGAGCCTGCCAACACATAGGGAAGCACCTTCTCAGTCATAAAACTATCGGGAAGGAAGATAATGATGGTATTGACGATGATGAATATTAATCGAACCTCCGTTGGGCCCACTCCCATATAGCTGATGCGAAACGCTCCAGTAGCCGCAAATGAGAGAAATGAATTCACCATGAATCCGCCGAACAACGCCAGAATGTAGAACAGTAGATATTTGTTTGGATCCGTTACCATCAATCCGTAGCCAATGAGGATTGAGCACAGAAATAGGTAGTCGAGAAAATGATCCATGTAATAACCCCACTTGATGAGGCCAGTATTTCTTCTCCGGCCGATTTCACCGTCGAGCAAGTCCGAAATATACTGCCCAAATATCGAAAATGAAACAACCCATAGGAAATGGATATTATACCGCGCTAAAAAGCTAAACATGATGATCAGCGCACACCAAAGTAAGGTCAGTAGGGTGAGGTGATTGGTTTCAAGCCACTTGGGGACGAGAGGAACCAAGTTGTCTTTCAATTTTTTTTCGGCGTCTGCAAGCAACCATTTTCCGGTTTTTTTATCACCTTGGAAGGTCATAGAGTTGTTCTTTCTAGGCTGGAGTAGAATACGAGCAATTTGTTTCCAAATAATGGGGAGAATTGCTTGATTCAGGAAGAGTGAACGCTAGGGAAATTGTCTATGCCGGGTCAATCGAATTTCTGATTTTCGAAATGATGCTCGAACCGTTTATGCGGGTTCTTTTTTGATGGCCGAAAGTGTTGCAGAGTTCGTGTCAGATCCGAACTATCAGGGCATGATTCCCTTGTCGTGAGGAGCATATTTCAACCGACAATCGCCATGACATTCACTTCATTCCAAATGATTGCGAATTGAAAATTGCGTCGTTGGGACATCGTTGTAGAGTTGCGCGTTTTGCGTGATGAACGAGAATTTCGAAAAGACAGTATTAGCTGCTACCGGTGCCAGGGATCTTTTCCGTATTGAAACGATTCAAACTCTGTGGAGCGGTTATGGCGAAATCGTACGATATGGACTAGTGGATACTCCATGGAAGAGTGTTGTGGTGAAACATGTCAAAATGCCACAGGGCATTTCCCACCCGCGAGGATGGAACACCGATTTGTCTCATCTTCGCAAAGTAAAATCATACGAAGTCGAAACCGCATGGTATACAAGTTGGAGTTCGACTTGCGGCTCTAAATGTAGAGTTCCTCATTGTCTTGAGGTCGACTCAGCCGAAGATGAAGTGTTGATGGTTTTGGAAGATCTTGATGCAGCTGGTTTTGATAAACGCCGGACAAGGACTGATTGGACTGCGTTTGAATCTTGCCTGACTTGGCTTGCTCATTTTCATTGCACTTTTTTGGGGAAAACTCCCGATACTCTTTGGGAAACTGGAACTTACTGGCATCTGGAAACCAGACCCGATGAACTAGAACGGCTCGATGATTCCAAACTCAGACAGTCGGCCGGGAAAATAGATCAATTGCTGAAGGATAGTCCGTTTCAAACGATTGTTCATGGAGATGCGAAATTAGCCAATTTTTGTTTCAATTCCGATAACTCAGCCGTTGCCGCCATTGACTTTCAATATGTTGGCGGTGGTTGCGGCATGAAAGATTTGGCCTATTTTGCGGGAAGTTGCTTTGATGAAATTCAGTGTGAGCGGTATGAGAAGAAAATCCTGGATGCCTATTTCAAGCATTTTAGACAGGCTGCTGATGAGCTTAATCAATCCGTTGATTTGGTTGAACTGGAAGAAGATTGGCGACGGTTGTATCCTGTGGCATGGACGGACTTTCACCGCTTTCTGAAAGGCTGGAGTCCTGGGCATTGGAAGATCAATAGCTATAGTGAAAGAATTGAACGTGAAGTTCTTAGCAGTCTCTGATATCGAATTGAGAAGAAAAGAAACGGAACGAAATGAGATTGGAAACGGAAGATTTGGTGTATCTTTGTGAATTTGCGATCGAGGCAGCTCGCGCTGCAGGCAAGCATATCGCAGAAAACTCGGTTGGAGATGTTCAGGTCAATCGAAAGTCTGATCAAGGAACTTATGCCTCTCAAGTGGTGACCGAGGTCGACTTGGAGTGTGATAAGATCATTCTTGGGCACTTGCAGTCAACGATTGAGAAGTTTGATCTAGGCTTGTTGACGGAGGAAACCGAAGACAGGGGAGATCGACTCGAAAAGGACTACTTTTGGTGCGTTGACCCTTTGGATGGAACCCTTCCTTTCATCGAAAAAACGCATGGATATTCAGTGTCTATTGCCTTGGTCTCAAAATCCGGGGAACCCCAGATCGGGGTCATTTATGATCCGAAGGAGGCCCTTTTATACCACGCCATCGCGGGAGTTGGCGCCTTTAAAAACGAAGATATGTGGTTATTGGAACCACCCCAATCATCGAAGACGTTAACCTGGATCATGGATCGCAGTCTATTGGACGATCCTCGATTCGGAATGCTCCAAAAAGAGCTCGAGTCCTACGCAGAAAAAAAGGGACAGGAACTCAAAACGATTCAAATCGGGGGCGGTGCTCTCAATGCTTGTTGGGTTTTGGAATGTGCTCCTGCGTGTTATTTGAAATTGCCTAAGAAAAGCAACGGCGGTGGAAGTTTGTGGGATTATTCAGCCTCGGCATGCATTCACGAATGGATGGATGGATCTGTCACCGATATCTTTGGAGGAGCGCTGGAGCTCAACCGTAAGGAATCAACCTATTTAAACCATCGGGGCGTGCTTTATTCCAGTGACACCGCCTTAGCCAAAGATTTGATGGAACTTTGTCAGAGAATACATAACACCCACAGCGTTTAGACCCATTAGCTTATTGTTAACTGAATAACATAAGCCTTTTTTGTAGCGGCTCCTGCTTGCAAGATGCCCTCGTAAATCCCGCTAATATCGTTGAAAAACATGATGCAAGCATCGGTTGCTACACCTAAATATATTCAGTTTTTAATACGCAGCTTGGTATTAGACCGGTGCTGGTTTAGTTTTTTTTAGTGTTTTCGGATTTTCTTTCCGAATGACCACGTTCAATACATCATCATTTCTTTGGTGGATCGAAGCAGGGATTTAACAGCTTCAGCAAAATGCTTTGGAGAAAACGGTTTTTGGATAAAAGCGTCAGCTATTCCGGGTTTCACATCATCCATCCGCATCGCCGATGAAAACGCGATAGGGAATCGTCTTAATCCAGATTGTTCGAGCGATTTAACCACTTGGTAGCCGTCCATTTCCGGCATCATGATATCTAACACAGCTGCATCAATCGCATAGGTTTTGGCGACCTCCAAAACGGCAATGCCATCGTCGCATTCGATGACGTTAAACCCCTGTTTTTCGAGGATGATACGTTCGAGTTGAAGCGTTGCAGGAGTGTCATCTGCGATAAGAATGCTCAATCCATGGGAGTTCAACGGAGTGAAATTAATGATTGGTTGAAAAAGTTGTTGAAGGAACCAAAGGTTGGAATCCCCTCCATTTGCCATTGGGCTTCGATTTCCTCCTTCAAATCCTCATTTTTTCGTTGTACTTCGCGAAATCGCAATGCGCCTGGCTGATCGTCATCAATTTCAAAATGCCGGTCATGGGTGTCGGCTACAAAAACAAATTCTTCCTCATCGCCAGCACATGCCACAATTCCAAGTTTCATGTTGGGATAAAAATGGTTTCCCAGTCGCAGGAAATACTGAGTGCCTTGGGCTCCTTTACAAACTTCAAAACGGTCGTCCGTGCACCATTGATTACACCGAAGTCCTGCTTCCCATGTCAGTAGTGGTTGGATCCGTTCTGGCACGGTTCCGTGTGGATATGCCAAACTCAAGTAACTCTTGATCGTCCTCTCCAGAAACTCGCCATCTATTTCGTTAAGTCGCATGGGAAATTAACAAAAAGTTTATGCAAATCCTCCAGAAGTTCAATCGACAACTCTGTTATTAAATTCAACGAAACTGAAGTTGAACCTCGAACTCTTTTTCCTCATTCCGCTCTTCCGTCTGTTCCCCGTCCTATTTCCAGCTATGGGTTGACTAAATCCTCTCTATCGCGTCCAGAACCATTTGAAAAGGGATAGAATCGTAGGCACCAAACAAATTTGATTTTTGTCGTAGTCGGTCACGGGATGTTGCAGGGGAGGTTATTCCACAAAGAAATCGAGTGAACTGCCTGGGAGTTTCCAGCGAAGCATGATTGGCTGCGATGAGTTCTTTTATGCGCTGAAGGTCATTTGACGAGAGGGAAAAGGGCTTTTCCTTTGCAAAGGGTACTGGTGCTGTTCCCTGACAACGATTACAATGTCCACAGTCTTCGCGTTCCTCACCAAAGTAGTGCAGCAAATATCGGGTAATGCATCCAGCCTGAGATGCCAGTTCCAATACTTGCCTAATCCGTTTGATGTCCATTTCTTCTCGGGTCTGAAATCGTTGGTTTAAGGAAGCAACGATCTCATCGATTGGTTCGGGCATCTCTAAACGACGGAATCCCTGTCGAACACCTGAGACCTGCAGGGTCAAATCTCCTTTTTCCTCTAGGGCATCCAGCGCTTTAACGATCCGTGCCCGATCTTGACTCGTTTTTTCACTGGCAACAACCGTATCCAACGTGAACCAGATCCTCCCTTTTTTCGCGTGTCGGAAAATGCTTTTCAAAAACGCAGCCTCTTCAGGATCAACCTTCGCAAACATTTCTGTGGATGTGAGATGGGGCTTGAACTTGTATTCGCTGTAGAAGGGGCCAGTTGAAACCAGACATCCCTGCAGCTCCAGATAGGTTAGCAGTGTTTTGACCACCAGAGGTCGCAAATCAAAGCTGTTTGATACTTCGTATTCAGAAATATCAAAACTGTCGCCCAGTTCCAAAATATGGCGGGTAAAGGCTTCCACGATCTTTGGCTCAGGGGTGTCTCCATAACTGAAATTTTCCAGTGTTGTGACATCCCTCGGCACCACCAGCATTTCACAAACTGAGGGGTTCCCATCCCTTCCTGCCCGTCCGATTTCCTGGGAGTAACTTTCTAATCCCTTGGGTAAATTGTAATGGTAGACGTATCGAATGTCTGATTTGTCAACTCCCATTCCAAACGCAATTGTGGCTACAATAATCGCATCGGGAGACTGCATGAAATAGTCTTGGATTGCGGTCCGAGCTTCGGGTTTTAACCCTGCATGATAGGCCTTCGCGTCCTGCCCATTTTCAACAAGAAATTCGGCGATTGCTTCTGCCGTTCGCTGAAGCGTTACATAAACGATCGTGGATCCAGTGGGCCGACTTTGGATCTGTTGTAATAGCAGAGCATCCCGAGTTTCTATAGACGAAGAGAGCACGCTTAATTCCAGGTTTGGCCGGTAAAATCCAGTGTGTACCTCGTCCTCTTCCGCAATATCGAATGCTGCCCGCACATCTCTGGCGACAGCGGGAGTTGCCGTTGCGGTCAATGCCAATACGCGTTCCACTCTGAGCTGTTTTGCCAGTTGGGCGATTTTTAAATAGTCGGGTCGGAAATTGTGACCCCATTCACTGATGCAGTGGGCTTCATCGATCGCCAAAAGAGAGATTTTTTGCCTGGAAATCGCATTCATAAACCGCTCATTTCCCAGCCGCTCAGGAGAGATGTAGAGCAGCTTGAGCATACCCGCGTAAAGATCATTAAAAAGTTTCCTGTTTTCCTCTTTCGTCAGCGTGGAGTCCAGACGTGCCGCCGCAACTCCCTTACTTGTCAGAAAATCCAGTTGATCCTTCATCAGCGCGATCAGTGGTGAAATAACCACGGTGAGGCCGTCTAACAACACTCCTGGGAGTTGATAACAGAGACTTTTTCCACCTCCAGTCGGAAACACTGCCAGGACCGATTTTCCATCGATCAAACGCTTGACTGCCTCTTCTTGTCCTTCGCGGAATTGATCAAATTCAAAGTGCTTTTTGAGGTGTTGCTGTAATTCAGTCATAGGGAATAGGGAAGCATCGTGGAGACTTTGACCAAAATTTGGTGTTTGGTCCGTACCACGTACCATATAGGGGGACATCGGAAACAATTCAATTTCCGAGTCGTGCAATTCTACGGTCTCTTCACCTGTGTTTGAAGCAGATACTCAATCAACTCCAGAAATCTGCGTTTTTAATGCCAGCTTTTTCGCTGACAAATACTGGATCTTTCCCAGCTTTGACCTGCATCTCATAGTCTTTTAGGCTTCGCAACATCGGCCGGGTTAAAATGATGATCGCGATGATGTTGACCCACGCCATGATTCCGACCCCCAAATCCCCCAATGCCCATGCCAAGCTTGCTTCTCTGGACGCACCAAGCATCACCACACCCAGAAATGCGATTTTGACGATTGCAAAGACCACCTTCCTCACGCGCTTGTTCGAAGGTACCAGGTAAGCAATATTGTTTTCGGTGTAGAAGTAGTACGCCATCATCGTAGTGAAGGCGAAGAAGAACAATGCGATCGCTACGAATGCGCTGCCAAACCCGGGAAATACGGTGTCTACCGCCGATTGCGTATAGAGTGGACCTTCGGCAATGCCTTTGAGGTTTTCGACGAGGAAACCTCCTTCTGGATTCACCACGTTGTAGCATTGAGTGACCAGGATCATGAACGCAGTCGCAGAACAAACAAACCAGGTATCAAAGTAGACCGAGAATGCCTGAACCAATCCTTGCTTAACGGGGTGTTTTACTTCCGCCGCTGCCGCTGCCATCGGGGCGGTCCCTTGTCCTGCTTCGTTGGAATAAATGCCTCGTTTTACTCCCCAGGAAATCGCCATTCCCAGCATACCGCTAAAAGCCGGTTCGAGCGCAAAGGCACTTTTGAAAATCAGCTGAAAAATCTGAGGAATCGCTTCAATATTAGTGAAAATCACAATGAGAGCCATTAAGATATAGCCAACAGCCATGAAGGGAACCACGAGTTCTGCGACCTTGCTGATCCGTTTGATCCCTCCGAAAATGATGATGCCCATCAAGATGACCGTCACAGCACCGGTGATCATCGGGTCGATTTCAAATGCGCGCTCCACTGCTAATCCGATACTATTGGATTGGATTCCGGGCAAACAGAGGCCAGTTCCGATGATGGTCGCAATCGCGAAAATGACGGCATACCATTTTGCGCGCATTCCTTTTTCGATATAATACGCAGGCCCTCCCCGGTATTGACCGTCTTTTTCTTGCTTATAGATCTGTGCCAGAGTCGCTTCTGCAAAGGCAGAGCCCGATCCCAAAAATGCGATGACCCACATCCAGAAAACAGCGCCTGGTCCACCCAACGCGATCGCGGTAGCGACACCCGCGATATTTCCAGTCCCAACTCTACCAGATACTGCCATCGCAAATGCTTGAAATGGACTAACGCCTTTGGCGGAGGCAGATCCACCAAACAGCAACTTTGGCATTTGCCCGATATAACGAACCTGAATAAATCGGGTGATTAAGGAAAAATAGATACCCGCTCCAAGACAGAGGTAAATCAGCCATTTACTCCATACGACATCATTCAGTGTACTGACAATCTGATCCATAATTTTAATTTTTTTGTTAAGGTGTAAGCTATCGATCAGATTGCAAATTGGAATTCTTCAAACATCCAAAGGCCTTATGTTACGAAGAGGATAAGTTTGGGGCTGATGTGTGGCGATATTGTAACGCTCGTGAGTTGATTGGATCTTGAATAGGAGGACCGTTTGCTGCCAGCCTTGAAGGTAGTTCAGAATTGTTGATTCATGAAAATTTCGCTGATAACAGAAACGTTTCCACCTGAAGTTAATGGAGTCGCAAGAACGCTTTATCATCTCGTGAGTGGGCTGAAAGCAAAAGGACATGAAATCCAGGTTTTCCGTCCCAGGTTGAAAGACATCGAACCACTGGAGTCTCCGGTGAATATCGAACAATTCATGCTTCATAGCATTCCACTGCCCGGTTATTCCGGGTTGAGAATGGGGTTGCCAAATCTCAATCGAATATACCGAAAATGGAAAAAGAACCGCCCAGATGTTGCCTACATTGCAACAGAGGGTCCATTAGGATATGCTGCGCTTTTGGCGGCTAAGAAGCTTGGCATCCCTGCGGTGTCGGGATTCCACACCAATTTTCAACAATACATGGCTCACTACAACTTGGGCGCGCTCACAGACTCCGCCGAGTTGTATTTGAAAGATTTTCACAATCGTACCTTGGCCACCTTTGTCCCGACAGAGGACACACGGGATCAATTGCTCGATATCGGGTTTAAGAATCTAAAAATTATGGGTCGAGGAGTCGACACCCATTTGTTCAACCCTATCAAACGGAATTCTGAACTGCGCAAGTCATGGGGGGTTGGGCCTGAAGATCCGGTATTTCTTTATGTCGGGCGAATTGCATCGGAGAAAAACATGAAGCTCTTTTTTGATTCAGTGAATGAACTGAAAAAAGCGAATCCGAAGGTAAAAGGAGTCGTGGTAGGGGATGGTCCTTCCCGGAAAGCCTATGAAGCTGAGAATCGAGAGTTTGTTTTTGTTGGAATGAAAAACGGCGAGGATCTTGCCGCTCATTATGCTTCGGCTGATTGTTTCGTCTTTCCAAGCATGACCGAAACCTTTGGCAATGTAGTGACTGAGGCTCTTGCGAGCGGATTGGCGATTATCGCGTTCAACTATGCCGCACCACGATTGTATATCAAAAGTGGGCACAACGGATTTTTAGCACCGATGGGGGATAGGGCTGCGTTTATCGAGCAGGGGAAATGCGCGTTGGCAATGAAGGAGGAAATTCAAACTGTTAAAGATGCGGCCAGACTCACCGCAGAAAGTATTTCATGGGAGCAAGTTGTCGATAATCTGGATCATGATATCTGTAATGTGGTGCAGAAGTTTGAAAGAAGGCAACAGCTCAAGCGCAAATTCATTTCGAAACGCCTTTTTGTCCCTATTTTCAGTTGGTAGAATGTCGATCAGTTTAGGGCTCTAACCCCTGATGCAATTTCAATAACGTCCATTTCAAACAATTCGGGTAGGGGGCGTTGCCTTCATGACGGTTGAAGCTTAAGCGGAATCTGTGGCAAAACCAAGAACACGTAGGAGGGGTGCCTTGTAAATCTATCCAGCGGCTTTGGGAATCCCCTAGCATACCTAGAGCGCATTCAAATTCCCCCAGCAAACGACTGTGGGTGATTTCGTTTGGAGGGGGATTCTGTTTTCCCCTTTTTTTACCGACGGTTATGCTTTTGCACAAGAAGGACGATTAATGACTGCGAATTTTTGAAAAAGCCCCGCTGTTTTGAATTCGTATCCGTGTCGAAATTTCCAGTTTTCGAGTACCTGCTTTTCATTCTTCCGATTGGCATCATCGAGCAGAATTCTGCATTCATTCGATAGATATTCATGGACTTCAGGCACAAGACCGTACCTTGAGCCTTTGATGTTCCCTGGAGGACCATCACAAATCACAAGATCGATATTCGAAGGCAAAATTGATTTATCGAAGCTATACCAATCGTATTCGCCAAAGTCTCTTAGCGGCGCTTGCACAATAGTGACCTGATCAAAGCCGTAGCGCGCCATGGTTGTATTCATGCGTTCAAACCAACCACTGTGGTTTTCCAATGCATAGATAGGAATGCCCTTTTTGTGAGTCAAGATCGCCATCAAAAGGGTGCTTAGTCCACTGCCACACTCCAAAATGGGTCCATCGACCCATTCGACAGCTTGTTTCACTCTATCCAAATACGAGATACTTGCCATGAATCCCAGGTTACCCCAAGCCATATGCAATGCCCTTAATTTTAAACGATTGATTTCCGAAGATGCGTCAGCGCTCATGAAGCTTTCGACGACACGATCAAGTATCTTTTGCTGAATATTGTTCATTAAATAAATTAAACTCTTCTATTGGATTAGGACGGATTGAAATGGGCGGCTCAGTTCAGAATAGAAGCGATATCAAAGAGACTTTCTGAGTTGTTGAATTCATCCCCTAGTGGCATGAGATCTTCGTTGTTGGTCTGTCGATTGCTTTCCGCCTTCTTCTTCAAACGTTCACAGAAGTCCTCATAAAAAAGGACTTCAAATGTTCCATCAAAATGTTCAACAATGGCACTCATGCTTTCCACCCAATCTCCCGAGTTCAGGTAGTGGATTCCGTCGATAACTTTGTTATCCGGCATGTGGATATGGCCACAAATGAAACCGCTGCAACCATGGTGCGCTGCCGATTGCACAATGTTTTGCTCAAATCGACTTACAAAGTTTACTGCCTCCTTAACCCGAGATTTTATGACCTTGGATAGGGAATAGTAGGACTTTTTTCTCCAAGACCGGTAGATATTGTAAAAGCGATTCATTTTGAGCAGTAACTGATAGCCGATATCCCCTAAGACCGAAATCCACTTGTGATTGTGAGTGACGTGATCAAATGCATCTCCGTGCATCACTAAATACCGTCCAGACGGGCTTTCATGGATATGAGTATCGACGATATTAAGCCCATTGATATTGAGCGGCAGAAAGCGTCTCAGAACCTCGTCGTGATTACCTGCAAGATATACCACATTCGTTTTTTGTTTTTCCACTTTCTTGAGAATGAAGCGAATGAATCTCGTGTGTTCGCTCTTCCAATGAGTCGATTTCCGCTTCAAGCTCCAGCCATCAATAATGTCACCATTTAGGATCAGTTTCTCACATCTCGTGTGCTTCAGAAAGTGATTCACTTCTTTTGCTTTGCACTCTGGGGTGCCCAGATGCACGTCTGACACTATGATGCTTCTATAGTTTAGAACTGTTTTTTTCATGGCGATGGTCGATCGATTTAGCACGAGAAATTCAATTTCTTGCAGAAGATCGATCTTATCCTTTCGCCAGTGTCAATCCCGTCTCAGCCTCTTCGCAAAATCGTAACTGGTTCGTCACACAACTGCAATATAAGGGACAATATTACCTTCTTTTTGCATTTGTTTGATGATCGCAAAATTTGTCTTTTGGCTTCTTTAAGACCCTTGTTAATGACAATTATTTTGCTCTTTCTTTTCAATTGAGAGCGAGATTGCTTTTAAACACACCGTGCAATATCCGATGCGAGCATCGGATGCTACACCTCATCACCTGTAGTATCTCATGCTCGAATGAGATCTGTTTCAGTTTGAAGTCATTTAAACGCAAATTGGTATAAGAGCGAAATTGCGTTTCATGTATGAACACCCAGCGTGAGCGCTCTTTTGATCCAAAAGTAACGCACAACAAACATCAACGAAGTGGCAAGGAAGACGCTGACTTGGTCATGGATATTGAAATACTGAAAAGCGATCGAGAAAACGAGCACATCCAATGCTTGGAACAGTATGCCTACTTTGAGATAATTCCAAACGCTTCGCCAGTTCATGGGTGTTTGGAAAGAGTTCGCGCTATGCAAGTAGTATGAACTGAAAAACACTGGAATTTGCACAAGCCCATATGCTAGTTGTTCTCCCCATTGGTAGGACAAGAGCTCAAATAGGATCAGTTTGATCCCTAAAGATAATAAGCAGCTCATTGAATAGCGAAAGCCGCTGACAATGCTGTTTTTCCGGAATCTATTTCGTAACTGTCGCAACATAGTGTTCTTTCGACTGCTGCTTTCTAAGTGATTTTTTGCAAAATCGAAAGAAGTCTACTGTTACACTATTGTCGCATTTGCGTGCCCCTGGTTTACTTTAATGAGCAAGACAAAGACATGCCCAAATTCGGGTTGAAGAGTAGGGAGTTGGATGTCATCCGAATGTCACTAACTTAAGGGTAGTTTGCGTTTGAAAAGTAGCATCCGATGCTTGCATCGGATTCCGCTGTAGATGGTGTGTCCACTCTGCATGAAGAGATGCGATGACGAGCATCACATGCTACAGGATTTTTCAGAAAATTTAGGAATACTCATCTCTAAAACTACTTTAAGTTAGTGACGTTTCCGAATTCTACCATCCCATATTCTTTCACTTTTTCTGTCGGGGGGGAGAAGGATGAGAATACCTGATGAATAGGGGGGGCAATCCCTGTTTTTGGCAGTTGTGACTCATTTATTGCTCAAGTTGTTGAAGGCCACAGCCGCACGAACCCTTTACCGCTTCATTTCTACTGGGAGCACGAAGAGTGATGCATGAGAAAAAAAGCAAATGAATCAGGTTGATGATGTAGAGGAAAGTGATGCTCGTTTCGCTTCCCTTCTATTTTTTTGATGATGTGAAAAGGAATTTGGAAATCCGGGGTGACCTGCTCCAATTTAGAACGAGGGATTACAGGTCTCCGCTTCCCCGAAAGCGATGTGTTTAGAAGGGACACAATGGTTTGGATTTCCGCTTTTTCTTCGCTTCATCATCATCATTATTACTATTTTCACTTACGCATCCGTTACTTGTGATGGTTTTCGATTACTAGGATAGACGGTGTATAGTGGAAGATATTCACCAGAATTTCCGGGAATGAAATTGTTGTTCGCTCCTGCTTCTTCTAATTCTCGCACGATGAGTTTATCAACTTCAGCTTGAAGCTGTTCCTGCGCGTCGTTGTTCATCTTTTCTAGATATTGAACGAGTTGAGACTCGGTTGTTTCAGAATAATCCGATTGCAGCTTTTCTGTCGCGGCATTTGCATGGGCAGAAAGTGCGAAAACTGTTGTTGTGATTGTGGCGATGATGAGTGATTTCATGATATCTGTTGTTGATGTTGATGATTACATTTTTGTGATGTTGTATATCTTCACTATCCATTTCTCGTGCCAATTTAGTGAAGTCGTTTTCCTATTTCATTCTAAATGATTGATAGATAGGCATATAGAGAAATTTAGAGGATTTTGGGGACTTGGCATTTCTCACCAAGTATTGAAGCGGTGTTTCAATTTTGAACACCTTTTGTCTCAGTTTGAAACACTCAGCTTCAGTTTCCCAGCGCTTCCCTGAATTGGGTTTCCTCCAGTAACTATTCTTTCATTTAGAAGGATAACGTGCTGTGGTCACAGGGGCTAAGGTCTGTTTTTGACCATCTTAGTATTGTTTAAAAAGCGCGATATCGTATTCCCTTCAGTTATCAAAAATGGTATGCGATTAGCTCATTAGAAAGCATTAAGAAGCATAACATTTTTGTTACTATTTATGGTAATTGAATTAATGAATTGGATCGGTGACAGCTTTTCATACAAACAATTCCTTACATTTTTACTTCTTAACTTATGTGGGGCTTTTTCCTTTCTGAAAAAAAGCCTCCTTTTAAATTAAATCAAAGATTAACTAGCAGGAATCATAGCCTGGTTTCTGTTTTTGAAAAAATACCATGGCTTCAATCAAAAATAGCGTTTCGACGACTAAAACCGAAGCGAAAGCTTCTGCGCCTAAATCAGCGGCCAAAAAGGCCGTTGGGAAAAAGAACTCAAACCCCTCCGTCCGCAAGATAAACGCGGTTGTTGAGGTAGACCAACTAACGACTAAGAAACCATCATCGAAATCAACAGCAAAAAGAACCTCAACCTCATCCAATACAAAAAGGACGGAGACGAAAGTCTCTGTTGCAAAGGTTAGCAAAGTAAAACCCGCTTTGAAGAAGGCGAGTAGCGCTAAACTGGGTTCTGTTGAAAAAGCGGTTACCGCAAAGAAAGCACCTGCTAAGAAGGTGAAGAGTGCTGGCGCAAAATCGAAACCAGCAACGGCAGTGAAAAAGCCGTCTCCTAAATCTGTTGCTAAGAAGACGCACACTCCCACCTCAACCTCTGCAACAAAGAATAATGATGTGCGCCTTATCGTGAAGTATGATGCTGGATTTGGAAATCAACTCTTTATCAGAGGAAATGCCCCTGGACTCTCTTGGGAAAAAGGGATTGCCTTGGAAAATACTTCTGCAGATGAGTGGGTCTGGCGGAAAGGTCGATTCAACAAAGCTTACGAGGTGAAAGTACTCGTCAACGATCACCGATGGGATGTGGGTGAAAACCTCATTATCAAAGCGAAGAAAGTGATACACCATCCCGTGTTTTGATCCCCGAGATCCGTGTGAGTTCGTATCAGCATTCCCTATTGGTTTTCTTTTAAGAACTGAAGCAGATCTGCAATGGTGTTGAAAACGGTGATAGCACCCGAAAAGTCCTGTTTTGGGGTGAACTCATTTCCAATTCCAATCCAATTGATTCCCGCGTCGATTGCGGACTTGAGACCATGGCTCGAGTCTTCAATCGTCAGCGTTTATTCTGGCTGGTCATTAAATCGAGTGATACCTGCTAGGTAGGAATCGGGAAGGGGCTTTGAATTGTGATAATCCTCCCTCGTCCGAATTCGAAATCCTCTAGAATTCTTCGATGTTTGTGGATGAGACAAAAACCACACCAAGCGCGGTCGTCACAATCCCAGTTCGAAAATTGCTTCAAAGTTGGAATGACTGCGTTGGTTTCGATGCTTCGTTTTTGAGACTATCTTGATAGTCTAGGTTTATTATCTCCCTTTGCCGACCGACTTTTTCCTCCTTCTATTGAGTGATGTAATTGATTTCCTCGAGTGCCTTTTCCCATACTTCCTGGGAGCTGATCGAGTCCGCGTCCACGCGGATTTGCCACTGATCATCACTATTTTTGACTAAAAACAAGACGCATTTCCCGTAGAAACTGTTCTCCTTGCCCGTTGAATCTACCGACTGATGTTTGAAATAGGATGCTATATACCCTGTTTCGCCGTAATTCACCATTTCGATGGGTTTGAACCGAAGGGTTTGATCCGCCTTCGAATCCTGCATTGGTATGAACACATTCTCGAAAAGTTCCTTCCTGTTTTGAGCGCATTGGTTTTCGTCCCATTGCAGAAAGGTGACTTGATAGGCGTAAACGGGTTCGATAACACTGGCATCTTTGGTTTCAAAACCTTTGGTGATACTATTCAAAATCGCGTGAAAAGGTGAAAATTCTTCGATTACGTTTCTTTCAACGGTTTTTTTGGCGTTTGTTTTCATGGTTTTTTGATTTTGGTTTTGTGAGTTGAGTTAATGCTCCGCCTGGCAACAATAACGGCATAACGCCCCAAATGATCGGGACCTTTTGAGTGGTGGCTTGCCGACAATCTAGTGGATCGTCGACAAGCCAGTTGCATAACGGCTCTATGAGAGAGCAATGGGGCAGGAGGCGGATGTTGGATGTTGTTAGTTTCCTCCCAGATGTAGAAAAAGTTAGTTGTTAGCTTTGTTGAGTATGTTCAGATCGCCATCGCTCAGGCTGATTTTACAGGCTGCCAAGTTTTCCAAGAGGTGTTGTACTGAACTGGTAGCGATCAACGGTACCGCCGGAGGCGAATTTTGCATCATCCAGGCGTAGACGATCTGGATCTCAGAGGCATTATGTTTGGCAGCGATTTCACGCAGCGCATTAAGCTTGGCTGCAGTTGTTGGGCCGTAAAACTCATCCCAGAAAGAGGGATCCTCGTATTTTTCGGTTTGAGCGTATTTACCCCATAGCGTGGGTGTGTAGGCAATCAGGGCAACCTCAGGGTTATGTCGCAAGTAGTCCAGTTTTTCTTGGGTCGCAAACAGGGCGCGTTTCATTGGATCTGGCTGCAGGTAAGTGTGAAGATCCTGTGTGCAGCAGTATTCAATGAGATTGTTCTTTTGGCTGATTTGTTTGGCTCTTTCGATCCGCCAGGTGCGATGATTAGAGCATCCGATAGCTCTGATTTTTCCTTGTTTTTCTAGCTGATCAAAAGCTTCCAAGGTTTCCTGTGGATCGATTTCTGCATCTTCCACGTGGGCATAATACAGGTCGATATGATCCGTTTGCAGACGTTTCAGGCTTCCTTCGATTGCCGCTATTATCGCTTTTTTCGAGAGCCCTTCTCCGCGGAGATACCAGTCAGACATTAGGGATCCGTCAGAATTACGAATGCTTGAGAGGTCCTCGACATTTGCCCCCAACTTAGTGGACAATACGATATGGTCGCGGTTTCGGCGGTTTTTCATCCACTCTCCGATGATGGTTTCACATTCTCCTCCCTTTCCACCAGGAAGCCAGATACAATAGTTGTTGGAAGTGTCGATGAAATTTCCACCAGCATCATAATAGGCATCCAGCACCTGGAAGGCTGTATCTTTGGGGATTTTGGTTCCAAAATCACAGTGACCAATTCCCATTTGGCTTATTTCGATGTCTGTGTGTCCGAGTTTTAGTTTTTTCATATTTTAGAATGATTTGGGTTTGTATTAAGTTTACATACAACCGAACGATCGGTAGGTTGTGGTGGTAAAATTTTTTAAGTGCGGATACCTGCAAAAAACAATTTCAGGCAACGTTGCATGTCTGATTCTGGGTCTTTGATTTTGTAGTCATTGAGAGACATGAGAAATCCCATTAGTAATTGGTAGAAATTTAGAAGGACATCCTCGGCTGGTATGTCACGGATTTCTTTGGTCTGAATTCCTTTTTCGATGATCGAAAGCAGCTTCTTTTGATTTCTGCTTTCAGCTTTATTCGTTTGTGAAAGGATGGAAGATTCCAAACTCTGAGGCGGGAAATAGTAGAAGCGAATCCAGAAATCGACCTCGATGTTGTTTCGACAGTACTGGATGTAGTTTATGAAATAGTGCTCTAGTTGCTCGAGGGGAGTTTCGTTTTTTATGGACTGCAATAGCTGTTCGACGGTATTTTCGTTTTGCTCAATGATGTGTTCAAAGATGGTTTCGAAAAGTGTTTCTTTGTTTTTGAAATGAGAATAGAGGGTGGATTTTTGAATTCCAACGGCGTTAGCGATATTGCTCATGCTTGTCGAAGCATAACCCTTCGTTGCAAACAACTGCAGGGCCGCATGCAATACCCGAATCTTGCTTTCACTCATGGAGTTCATAGTTAAATGAACTACCGAACGTTCGGTAGTGTTGTCAAGTGAGTTTTTTATGGTGATCCATTTTTTTATTCAATCTCCAGCGTTTGATCTGCAATAAAAAAGCCCTGAACCCTGCTTATAGGCAGTGTTCAGAGCTCAAATTATGTTCTGAATGTTCGTTTTAGACCGTCTTAAGCGACGTCAAAACGATCTGCATTCATGACTTTTGTCCAAGCAGCCACAAAATCATTTACGAACTTTTCATGGTTGTCATCCTGCGCATAAACTTCAGCGTACGAACGAAGGATTGAGTTTGAACCGAATACGAGATCGACACGAGTGGCGGTCCATTTAACGACTCCACTTTTGCGGTGCCGAATCGCGTAAAGATCTTCGCTGGTGGGTTCCCAGATGTAGTTCATATCGGTCAGATTTACGAAGAAATCATTGTTGAGTGAACCCTCGCGATCGGTGAAAACACCGTGTTTTGTTCCACCGTGATTGGTCCCTAGAACACGCATTCCTCCAATGAGCACAGTCATTTCTGGGGCAGTTAGACCCATGAGTTGAGTGCGATCGAGTAGTAACTCTTCTGGCTTCACCACATATTGTTTTTTTACCCAGTTGCGGTAGCCATCATGAATCGGTTCGAGCACCTCGAAAGATTCGATGTCTGTCATTTCATCGGTTGCATCACCACGACCGGGTTCAAATGGTACGGTGACCTCCACTCCAGCAGCCTTTGCTGCCTTCTCAATTCCAACGTTTCCTGCCAATACGATAACATCGGCGAGACTTGCTCCAGACGCGGTAGCAATTGGTTGAAGGACGTCGAGCACTTTGCCCAGACGGGTAGGTTCATTGCCTTCCCAGTCTTTTTGTGGAGCGAGACGAATGCGGGCGCCGTTGGCACCTCCTCTGACATCAGAAGCTCGGAAGGTGCGGGCACTATCCCAAGCGGTCGACACCAATTCACTGATTTCCAATCCACTTTCAGCAATACTGGATTTCACGGATTCGACATCATAATCCTTGTTTCCTGCAGGAACTGGATCTTGCCAGATCAAATCTTCCTGTGGAACTTCCGGTCCAATGTAGCGAGCCTTGGGTCCCATGTCGCGGTGGGTTAGTTTAAACCATGCACGGGCGAATGTTTCAGAGAAATACTCCGGGTCCTTGTAGAATTTTTCAGAAATCTTGCGGTATTCCGGATCCATTTTCATCGCCATATCCGCATCGGTCATAATGGGGTTGTACCGAATCGATGGATCTTCGACATCAACGGGTTTGTCCTCTTCTTTGATGTTTACTGGTTCCCATTGCCATGCACCCGCGGGGCTCTTCTTTAGCTCCCAGTCATAATTCAAAAGGAGAGTGAAATAGCCGTTGTCCCATTGAGTGGGGTGGGTCGTCCATGCCCCTTCAAGACCGCTGGTCACCGTATCACGGCCAACTCCACGTTTTGTCTTATTGTTCCATCCCAGGCCTTGTTCCTCGATTTCCCCGGCTTCAGGCTCTTTTCCCAGTAGAGCAGCATCCCCGTTTCCGTGGCATTTACCAACGGTGTGACCTCCAGCAGTGAGGGCTACAGTTTCCTCATCGTTCATTGCCATGCGCGCAAATGTAACTCTTACGTCTTTTGCCGTTCGGAGAGGATCGGGATTTCCATCAACACCTTCCGGGTTGACGTAAATTAGTCCCATTTGCACCGCAGCTAGGGGATTTTCGAGTGTTTCGCGGTCGTCGTCGCCGTATCGTTCAGTACTGTTGGCTAACCACTCCTTTTCCGCGCCCCAGTAGATGTCTTTTTCTGGGTGCCAAATGTCCGCTCGTCCAAATCCAAATCCAAACGTTTTCAAGCCCATTGATTCGTAGGCTGCATTTCCGGCCAAAAGAATAAGATCGGCCCAACTGATCTTGTTTCCGTATTTCTTCTTGATCGGCCAGAGCAAACGACGAGCTTTATCCAAATTTGCATTATCGGGCCATGAATTCAATGGAGCAAAGCGTTGATTGCCAGTTCCTCCACCTCCGCGGCCATCTGTCGTTCGGTAGGTTCCAGCTGCATGCCACGCCATGCGGATCATGAGTCCACCATAGTGTCCCCAATCTGCAGGCCACCAGTCTTGACTGTCTGTCATCAACTGATGCATGTCCTTTTTGAGCGCATCGAAGTCGAGTTTTTTTACTTCTTCTTGGTAATTGAAATCCTCGCCTAAAGGGTTGGTTTTGGTATCTTGCTGATGGAGGATGTCGAGGTTCAAAGAGTTTGGCCACCATTCCTTCTTGGCTTGTTCTGCCGAGCTGTTGCTTCCGTGGACTACTGGGCATTTCCCTGCGGGTGCAGGAGTCGTTTCTCCGTGGGGAAAAGGGCATTTTCCGGGGTTATTCACTTCGTTTTCATTCATAACAATTCAATTTCGTAAGGTTGGTTGATAGATAATCCTATCGATTCTTTTGGCATCTGGAATTTGTGATAGCTGGACGCAATTCACAATTGACTTGTAGAGTATCAGACTCCTCATCATAAGTGAAATATAAAATAATTAAGTCATTATAGGAAAAGCCTATACTATGGATTTGCAAAGGATACGATATTTTCTGGAAGTGGCTCGGCAAAAGCATTTTTCGAGGGCTGCAGAGATATGCAGGGTTTCTCAACCCTCTTTGAGTCAGCAAATAAAAAAGCTCGAAGAAGAGGTGGGGGGATCACTATTTCTACGTGCTAGTGGCAGAGTTAATTTGACCCCACTGGGTGAAGCATTTTTGAAACATGCTCAGGCGATCGCTGCGGAGGTGCAATCTGCTGAAGAATTTGTGAGTCAATTTCAGAATGAGTTTCAGCGTACTATTCGGTTTGGCGCCATTCCAACCATTGCTCCTTATCTTATCCCTGAACTGTTTGAAGGCATCCGTACGCATTTTCCGGCCGCCAGATTTGAATTGATTGAAGATTTTACTGAAAATCTGATCCAATCATTGTTAACTGGAAAAATCGATTTTGCACTGCTCAGTCCACCGACCCGCATCGATGAAGAATGTGAGTCCCTGAGCCTTGTAAATGACGAGTTGTTGCTAACCATACCTTACGACCATGCGCTTTGTGATTTGAAAACCGTGGGAGTCGGAAAATTGAAAAATGAGCGTATAATTCTACTTGAGAATTCGCATTGCCTATCAACTCAAACCGCTTCTTATTGCAATGAAGTCGGTCTAACAGAAGATATTGATATTCGAAGCTCTCAGATAGACACGTTGTTGGGACTGGTAGAGAGGGGATTTGGACTGACTTTTACTCCAGCCATTGCTGCGAGGTTTCACAAGCACCGAAAGATACAATTTCGCTCCATTACTCCGAACCCTTGTTTCAGGGAAGTGAGAATTGTATGGTTGCAACGGCAAATCATATCGAAATCGCAAAAAGCAGTGCTCAAAGCGATCAGAGCTCAGTATTCCCATACCCAAGCTTATTCGGGTTAAACGAAAAATCTGGCCCTTGGTCTTTCTTTCGAAATTGGTGGGAATTGTTTTTTTTGTAAAACTATGGTAGGAAAATTCCTTTGAGGAGGAAGTAGCAGAAGGTTGGGTAGCCTTTAACTTTGATTCGCCAAAGGTTTTTCATAACGACAGGTCTTACCTCCATACACTCAAAAATGCATGCATCGTGTTGGATCGGATAAGAAAAAACAGATTCGGGTTTTGTATCGCAGTGGGAGTTTTGTTCACTGCTGTTTTTCTATTTACTGTTTTAGTTCGTTCGCAGCGCCCAGAACCCATCTATTCTGCTTTTTCAGACTCCCCGAGAGCGGTCCGTCCCAAGTTGATGTTATCCTACAATGTATTTGATCATGAAGGAATTAAGGAATCTTACCTTGAGGTCTTCTTTCCCAGGGAAAACAACACTTATTTAAGGATGCAGCATCCCACCTATGATCAATTGGCGATTCTCGAGTTTAATAACTCTCAAACCATTGAACTGCTGGCGTTTCTCGATCAGTATGTGGATAAGGTCTCTGAAGATCGAATTGAGAAGGAGAAAAATCATATGGTGGGTATGTTCCATTCACCTTCGCCTGCTCAAAAAGGGAAAAGTCTCGCAATCAATGTCGATTACACGACTGAACGTCTCAAATATCGTCTATTTTTTGGCAAACATGCTAAATCTCCGGTGTTGGATGTGGGCCAATTGCAGAAGTTGCGGGAGACCATTGCAGCTGAGGTCAATCCGTAGAAACACAGTCACAGCGCCTTTTGCAATAAAAGAACAGCAAGAAGACTTTCTAGCAAACGGCCTGGACGCAATTCTCACAAAACCTATCACCCTGCAATCATTGAAAGACACGCTGGCTTCGGTTGGTAAGTAAAACGGTTGAATCATTACCAAGATTTGCGCGGATTGAATATGCTGGTGCTTATTCCTGTAATCACGTACGTACAGACCATTTGCAGATGTTTTGAAACTTCAAAATCCGAAAATCTTAGATTGAATGGCTGAGGGAGTTTCCAAAAGCGGCCTAGGTTGTTGTATAATTCCTCGAAGAACATTCCTTACTGCAAAATATCCGCATTTATCAGTGACGGAATCTTTTAAATAACAAGTATGAGCAAAATAATTCAATTCGGAGAAGACGTTGAAGGATATTCGATCCCGGTTCTAAATGAACGTGAAATAAGGGCAGCAGCAGGAATCATGTTCCTACTGATGTTCATCTCAATTCAGCAAGCTGCTCAAGTAGGGAACTTCGTGCTCCTCAAATACTCAATTGTGATATTCGTCACGGATATGCTTGTGCGTGTATTGGTGAATCCCAAATACGCTCCTACTCTGATCATCGGCAGATGGATCGTAAGAAATCAAACACCAGAATATGTGGGAGCAACGCAAAAGAAATTCGCATGGATCATCGGGATCATACTGGGGCTCATCATGCTCGCGCTCCAAGTGATCGTAAACTCGTTTAGCCCGATTACCGGTATTATCTGCTTTATCTGTCTCATATTTCTCTTCTTTGAAACCGCTTTTGGAATCTGCCTGGGTTGCTTTTCCTACAAATGGATATACCGAAAAAATGCACAGTATTGCCCGGGTGAGGTATGCGAAGTAAAGGATCGGCACATTATTCAAAAAACTACGGGAATCCAGGCATTGATCGTGATCGCTTTTGCGGCTTACATTTACCTGTCCGTTATTCTCTTTCATGATTTCTTCAAAATACAGCCTTATGATTTATTTGGTCTGACGACCCCATCCGAGGATGTCTCAACTGAATAGACCTAATTCTACTCTACCTCCATACCATTGGCCTTGAGGAAAAGCACTTTGCATGTGCTTTTTCAAAATGGGCAGGCCATTTTCAATGGCGGTTTATACCAATTAGTGTTTAATTCAATCGGTGTATAATCCGATGCGAGCATCGGATAATACGCCTCATCTACCGTAGTATCTTATGCTCGTATGAGATTTGTTTCAGTTTGAAGTTTTTTAAAACGCTACGCTAATTGGTATTACATCCGCTTCACTTCTTTGTGTCGTCGCCCGCTATTGTGCTGCGGCAAAGCTTAATGTTTTTTCTGCCCCTATCTTTTTTCTATAGGACGATTGGTGAGGGGATTATAGGTAAATACAAACGATCTATCTTGATCACCGTGCTAATAAATCTGAGGCGATTTTTAGCGGTACGCTGATTCTGGGTTAAGGGAGGTCGAGAATGAGTCAACTCATTGATTTTTCGTGTTTTTGCGATAGAATGGTGGTCTCAACCTTCGTTGCGAAGCAACTTTTTGCCCGTTATCCGTTAAAAACCACCTATTATTAAATTATGAAAATCATCACGATCATTTTGCGTGTGCTGCTTGGTGCACCTTTTCTCATTTTTGGACTCAACAAATTTTTCGGGTTTATTGAAATGCCACCGATGGAAGGTGAGGCTGGGCAATTCATGGGACTGTTGTTTCAGTCTGGCTACCTACACGTTGTAGGTCTTGTTGAGGTCGTTTGCGGCGCATTAATTCTCGTCGGTTTGTTTACTCCGCTTGCTCTGGTTGTGCTCATGCCAGTGTGCATCAACATTTTACTCTTTCATCTGTTGCTTGCAGGTGGTAGTGGGATTGAGCTGGGGCTTATCCTTACCATCCTCAATGTCGTTTTGATGGTATTATACCTTCCGCGATACCTACCCTTGCTGAAGCCCTTCTCACTTCCCCATTCAAAAAAGGACTAGGTCTCTGTATCACGGTCGACTCAACTTGGGTCAAAGCAAAATGGCACTGACTTAAGGGAAGAGTTAATGAAACGAAAGGAAATGATCAAACAGGGGGTAAGTAAAACACGAGGGCCATTGCAGGGGTCAAGGGCCATAGCAGGGGTCAGGCCTTGTTTTTTGTGTTTGGAAACTCCGGAAGGTAATCTGGTGGAAGGAATGAGTTGGTTGCAGGGAACTTTTGGAAATCGTTTTAGTCGTATTGTGGGCGGACACGGTCATGTCTTTCAGAGGCGTTACAAAGCGCTTTTACTGGAACAAGCCGAATGGAAGGTAGTGGTCGCAATGGTGTTCAAACAAGAAACCAGCGCAACGAATGTCTGGATCGCAAAACATCTAAATATGGGAGTCTCGCAGGCGGTGAGCCGTTATATAAGCATATATAGAGCATCTAAAAACGAATATGAATTCCGAGACTTAATTACAAGAATTACGGAATGACCCCTTTTGCGTCCGAGACTTAATTACAAGAATTACGGAATGACCCCTTTTGCGTCTGCGGAATGACCCCTTTTGCGTCTCGCGGAATGACCCCTTTTGCGTCTCGTGAAGCTAAACGGTGAAATCATCGAACTCGAAGAGTCCTTCCAAAAGGTTCACCTCTTTCACTACTGCTAAAAAATTCAGCTCCCCTAACGGGGAGCACATCTTCTTAAATTTCCAGTTTCAGGTAAGGCTCAACAAACCAATACATTTCCAGAGCCTTATCACAATTTCCGTCTTTCAAATAATATCCCATCAGCTCCAGAGCCAATGCCCTCATATGATTATGATGGGCACCATCCTCCCAATCCTCATGCTCACCGCCTAGCTTTCTTGGAAGAGTCCTGATCCATGCCCTTTCAAGCCATTGCTGGCGCATATCAGACTCGGGCAATTCTAGTGCCCAGCTAATCATATTGCTCGCATTGGCAATATGACCGAACTCCTCTTCAAGGTTTCGGGTTTCGGCAGACATCGAAAACGAGACTGTAAAAGCGGTTAGGATAGTGAGGTATTTAAGCATAGTCTTCGCTTCAAAACTGACTCGAAATGCTCGTTTTTGCGAGTCCTAAAAATCAGCAGATGCCATCGTTTGAGCCGATTAACGGAATTATTCGGCTCACAATTTAACTTTTATTGAGCCAATTATGTGCTATAATCGGCTCATGAGATACAACTGGCAGCAAAAAGATTGGCCTAATTTCACCTACAACCTTGATGGATTGGAGGATAATCTCTTTGAGATATCAGAACGCGTAGGCCGCGCCAGTGGAATGATTCAAGCTCTGCCTGAAGCCCTCCAAAACGAAACACTCATTGAACTGATGGTTTCCGAAGCCATCAAAACTTCAGAAATTGAAGGAGAATATCTAAGCAGAAAAGATGTGATGTCCTCCATTCGCAACAATCTTGGTTTTAACAAGACACTCGAAAAAGTTGGCGATAAAAGAGCCCAAGGTATTGCCGATCTAATGATCGAAGTCCGCAATACATTTTCTGCCCCCATGACAAAAGAAATGCTGTTTAGCTGGCATAAAATGCTGATGAATGGAAACAGACGCATAATCATCGGATCATGGCGAGGAGATGAAGAGCCCATGCAGGTTGTTTCAGGAGCAATCGGAAAGGAAAAAGTCCACTACGAGGCCCCTCCTTCGTCGCAAATACCTTCTGAAATGAAGAGTTTTATCTCTTGGTTTAATAACACTCATCCAAAAGGTAAGAATCCGATTAAACGCCCAGCAGTAAGATCAGCTATTGCTCACCTGTATTTCGAAACACTGCACCCCTTTGATGATGGAAATGGACGCATCGGCAGAGCCATCTCGGAAAAAGCGCTCTCTCAAGGAATAGAGCTACCGATTTTGCTCAGTCTATCCCGCACAATCGAAGCGAAGAAGAATGGCTATTACGACGCACTACAAGAAGCCCAAAAATCCAATGAAATCACTCAATGGATTCACTATTTTGTGGAAACCGTTCTTGATGCTCAAAAACAAGCCGAAACCCAGATCAATTTCACACTTAAAAAAGCCAAATTCTTTGACCGTCTAAACAGTGAATTGAATGATCGACAGCACCGCGTCCTAAAGAGAATGCTTGAGAACGGAGAAGATGGATTTGAAGGGGGAATGAGCGCACAGAAATACATGAAGATTGCCAAAACCTCAAAGGCGACAGCTACAAGGGATTTGCAAGACCTTGTCGAAAAATATGCCCTTGAACCTATTGGCGCAGGCCGGAGCACAAGGTATAGGGTCAAACTGGACTCTGCCACTTAAAGAAACCCGAAAATTTGCCGATTTTAAAAAGGCGTGAAACAGAATACGAAGTCGAAAGAAGGGGTCATTCCGTAATTAAAGTCGAAAGAAGGGGTCATTCCGAAAGTCGAAAGCGAAGTCGAAAGAAGGGGTCATTCCGTAATTATTGCAATTGGAAGTCGAAAGAAGGGGTCATTCCGTAATTATTGCAATTGGATCTGTTCCTGCGTTCTGTTTATCCACGGCAAACCAGCACCCTCTGCGCCAAGCCGGGTTCCTTCGGACTTTCCGTTTGTCACTTCTGCTGCTGTCCTCGCCCCGGAACGAATTGCCCTGACCGGGGTTTCGAATTACTCTCTAGTCTTATCTTTCATCCTGCGGATAAAAGTGGCGGCCTGTCTCGGCGAAGTCGTCTGACGAAGACTGAAGAGAGGCCTTTCGAGGGAGCTCAGGCTTTTCAAGGGGATTTTGGGTCATCGCTGCGCTCTTCTTTGTGTCGTCGCTTCACTCCTCGGAACGACCCCCTGCGGTGGTTCGAATTACTCTCTTACCTTCCTTTTCATCCTGCGGATCAAAGTGGCGGAGAGAGGGGGATTTACATCCGCTTCGCTTCTTTGTGTCGTCGCTTCACTCCTCGGAACGACCCCCTGCGGTGGTTCGAATTACTCTCTTACCTTCCTTTTCATCCTGCGGATCAAAATGGCGGAGAGAGGGGGATTTACATCCGCTTCGCTTCTTTGTGTCGTCGCTTCACTCCTCGGAACGACCCCCTGCGGTGGTTCGAATTACTCTCTTACCTTCCTTTTCATCCTGCGGATCAAAATGGCGGAGAGAGGGGGATTCGAACCCCCGGTAGAGTTTCCCCTACACACGCTTTCCAAGCGTGCTCTTTAAACCACTCAGACATCTCTCCGTAAGTGGGTGTAAAGAGTTATTGAAATCGAGCTGATCGATACTTTACAAGCATTTTGTATAAAATTCTTCAATTGCTTCGATTGCGGTAGCGGCAGCAAAAAGAGGGAGGTGAGAATTTCAAAAAAGAAATTCCTTGATGACGCCGCAATTGCATCACACTGCTACAGAAGGGGGATTTTGGGTCACACTGCGTGTTCCTTGTGTCTCCCGACTTTGTCGGGATCGGAACAACCCCCCGGTAGAGTTTCCCTTACACATGTTTTCCAAGCGTGCTCTTTAAACCACTCAGACTTCTCTCCGTAAGGGATCAGGGTTCGAAGCAAAAATGAATCGACTTACGAATTTGAGTGATAGCGAGCGGACAATACATGAGAGGAATTGAGGATTCCTCTTATTCTTGCTTCACTTTAAATCTCAAATTTGTGATTTCAAATGCCTCGGAGGCTTGCCCCGAGGATTGCTACTTGAGATAGACCTTTTTTGCTTTGTAGTGGGTGTGCAGAAGTTTGTGGGATTTTTCTCCACAAGGTTCCCCAAGGTAATCGGCGTATATGCGTTGTATCTCCGGGTTTTCGTGGGAGCAGCGTTTTTCGCTGCCGAGATCATCTTCATAGAGCCCAGAAGTTCGCTGTTTGCGTATGCCGATATCGACATTGTAGGGTTGACCCCCGCCGCCGATACAACCGCCCGGGCAGGCCATGACTTCGATGAAGTGATAGGGGGTTTCTTCTCCGTTTTTCCGAGCGAGTCTGACCTTTTCAAGCACTTTGCCGACATTTGCCATTCCGTGGGCGACTGCCACCCGAATTTGAGTGCCTTTGATGTCAACTGTGGCCTCTTTTACTCCCTCTAATCCCCGAACTGGCCCGATATCGAGCGCATCGCCTTCCAGGTTTTCTCCAGTGACAAAGTTGTATGCTGTGCGGATCGCTGCTTCCATCACTCCACCGGTGGCCCCAAATATGGTGCCCGCACCCGTGTAACTTCCCAGAATAGAATCAGCTTCTTCTCCTTCGAGCTCCTCAAATGCGATACCGGATTGTTTGATCATGCGGGCAAGTTCACGAGTGGTGAGCGCGATGTCTACGTCCTGATACCCGGAAGCGAACATTTCCTCTTCCCGCTCGAGTTCATACTTCTTGGCGGTGCAGGGCATGATCGAAACCTGATAATGCTTAGCGGGATCGATTCCCATTTTTTCGGAGTAGTAGGTCTTGGCCATCACTCCGAGCATTTGCTGCGGGCTTTTGGCGGTGGAGAAATTGTCCACAAAATCGTGGTGGAATTTTTCCATGTAGTCTGTCCATGCGGGGCAACAGGATGTGATTAAGGGTAGGGGACCTTTTCCATGCGCAAACCGTTGAACAAACTCGGTGGCTTCCTCCATGATGGTGAGGTCGGCACTGAAATTGGTATCAAACACTGCGTTGAATCCGAGCCGGCGCAGGGCAGCATAGATTTTTTTCGTGAGATTGGTGCCCGGTGGGAACCCAAATTCTTCGCCGATGGCGACTCGGACCGACGGAGCGATCTGCACGGTACAATGTTTTTCTGGATCCCGAAGTGCTGCCCAAACCGTGGCTGTTTCATCGTTTTCTACAATGGCTCCGGTGGGGCAATGAGCTGCACACTGTCCGCATTTGATGCAGGGAGATTCAGAAAGCAAGATATCGCCAGCAGGGGCCATTCGGGTATTGATGCCACGATCAAGAAAAGAGAGGGCCCAGACGTTTTGCACTTCCTGACAGACCTGCACACAGCGTCCGCATTTAATGCATTTGTTAAAGTCGATGATGATGGAGCCATTGGAGGCGTCGCAGGGCAAATCCCGGACGTAGCGGGGGATAGAGTCCTGGCGAATTCCGAATTCCCCGGCGAGTGTTTGCAGTTCACAATTGCCATTACGTCCACAGGCCAAACAGGCATTGGGGTGATTGGAAAGGATCAATTCGATGACGGAGCGACGGATCTCAGTGAGTTCGCCATCGTGCGTAATAATGTCCATTCCTTCTTCCACCGGTGTGGCGCAGGCGCGGGGCATTTTGCGGGAGCCGGCTATTTTAACGATGCATAAGCCGCAGGCTGCGGTTGGAAGGAGATCTTTGTGTTTGCAGAGAACCGGTACCTTGATCTGAACCGAACGAGCTGCATCCAGAATACTGGTTCCATAGGGAACCGATATCTCGATTCCGTTGATCTTTGCGTTGACAATACGTTGAATCATTTGAGTAGAAAGTGTTGGGGTTCCGTGGGGGTTAGGTATTCTGTTTGGCGATGTCGGATAGTTGTCTTTTCACTTTCCGGGCATAGGAAGCACCGCCTTCGATGAAGGCGCTATATTCTTCGCCAAAGTAGCGCAGACTGGATAGCACTGGATTGGGTGCAGTTTGTCCCAAGCCGCAGAGTGAGGCGGTTTGCATCGCATGGCAGATGCGTTTGATCTGAGCGATGTCTTCGTCCAATCCTTTGCCACGGAAGATTTTTTCGAGCAATTGTAGGAGTTGGTAACCGCCCACTCGGCACGGCGCACATTTGCCGCATGATTCATCGACGCAGAATTTGAGGTAAAACTTCGCCACATCGACCATGCTATCATTTTGATCCATGACGAGCATCCCTCCGGACCCCATGATAGATCCAAGTTTACTGAGACTCTCGTAGCTGATGGGTGTGTCGAGTAGTTTTTCTGGTATGACTCCGCCTGAAGGTCCTCCTGTTTGTACGGCCTTGAGTTCGTTGTTGCTGAGAACGCCGCCGCAGACGTCATAAATGATTGTGCGGATTGGAATTCCCATCGGAACCTCAACCAGCTGAGCGTTTCGCACTTTCCCTGTCACCGCGAAGACTTTGGTCCCTCTGGATTCTTCGGTACCATATTGTGCATACCAGCTACCATCCCGCTCAAAAATGGCAGAAATGGAAGAGAGGGTTTCCACATTGTTGATGGAAGTTGGCTTCCCGAACAGACCTTTCACTGAAGGAAACGGAGGGCGGGGAACAGGACTGCCACGTTTCCCTTCGATTGAGGCAATGAGTGCCGTTTCCTCTCCACATACAAAAGCGCCTGCTCCGAGTCGAATTTCTGCGTCGAAGCAGAAATCTGTGCCCAGGATGTTCTTGCCCAGTAAGCCGAGCTCTTTTGCTGAGTCGATCGCCTTCTGTATGCGTTTGACAGCTAGCGGATACTCCGCACGGATGTAGAGAAAACCCTTTGACGCGCCAATACAGTAGCCTGCAATGATGAGCCCCTCGAGCACACTGTGGGGATCGCCTTCGAGAACGCTACGATCCATAAATGCGCCGGGATCTCCCTCATCAGCATTGCAGATGACGTATTTTTTGTCTGCGACGGGGTCTCGCGTTAGTTTCCATTTCAGCCAGGTAGGGAAGCCCGCCCCTCCACGACCCCGAAGGCCGCTGGTTTTGAGCTCTTCAATGCCTTGCTCCGGCGTCATGTTACCGAGAAGCTTGGAGAGCCCCTGGTAGCCTCCACTGTGCAGATAGTGTTCGATGCATTCGGGATCAATAACACCGCAATTCCGTAGGACAATGCGGAGTTGGGGATCGGATTCTTTGACCAATAAATCTTCGACGACCTTTCCCTCAACGAGAGATTCCGATATGATGCGTCGTAAATCGGGTGTGAGCACATTGCTGTAGGTTACGCCGGATGGGAGCAATTGAATACACATGCCTTGATCGTAGACTCCCATATCCATCGCGCGGTAAACAGGAACATTATTGATCCCGTGGACTTTGAGCTCTTGCACGATAGAGGATTGAAAAAAGGTGGTACGGTCGCCTGTGTCATCACTCGTATCGAGCACGAGGATTGCTATTTGTTCAGCCCGATTCAATACATTGGCGCGTTCGCGCGAGGCGAGGATGTGATCTTCAATGAGGATATCTTCGGAGAGATGTTTTTCTACAATCGCTTTTGCGGTTTCCGAGTCGACACCCCCATAAGTGATGAGTGGGAGCTTTTCGGTCTTCACCTGGACAATAGGATCGGCGAAGGCCATGCCATTGGAACCCGTTTGTTTGATATCTGCGGCCAATCCGCGACTGGCTTTTTCGGCCCTAAGTGTTTCGAGCACTTTTCCAGCGCCTGCTGCAATGCCTCCGGTATCCATGCCCACAGTCGCCCAATTGGCTGCACTTGGGTGGGGCGTTTGATACTGCGCCATTTGAGATTGAGTCAGTGGGCTCATGCCTTCCCTCCTTCTTTTACCTCATCGAGAATGCCCTGAAGCTCGCTGCTCAGAACTTTACCGTAGGTTTTTTCATCTGCTACCAAAGCGGGTGCCATGCCGCAGCAACCGATACAGCGAACGGTTTCGAGATGAAACTCGCGGTCTTCTGTCGTTTCTCCCTCTTTGATCCGTAGCTTGCGCTCAAGTTCTGAGAGTAATTGAGTGGCTCCTTTCAGATAACAAGCAGTGCCGTTGCAAACTGAAACATTGTGTTTCCCAGGAGGAACAAGTTTGAAATAATGATAGAACGTGATCACTTCATAAATCCTCGCCAACGGAATGCCAAGTTCCGAGGAAAGCTCCATTGAGATCTCGCGTGGAACGTATCCATGCTCGTTCTCGATCGAGTGCAAAATCATGATTAGATTGCCTTCATGATTTTTCCATTTTTCAACATGAGAAGATACTTCAACTTGGAGTTTTCCGTTATCTTCTATGGGGTAGGTAAGGGGTGCCGTTTTCATTGAAACAGAATAGGAATGAGAGTCCGCATCATCAGTGTGTTTTTGAAGATCGAGCAAGGGAGAAACTCGAGCTCTCTTCGATAGAAAACAGTCTTATTTTGTGGATAATTACCTCTAATGTAAGAGGATCTCTGTATTAGAAATAATTATCAGTTGGTTATTCGATCTGCATCGCTTTTTTTTTTTTTGGGGAATTCGAAGTAAGAATCGTCCATCGATTTTTTCAAAACTCCATTGCTCCAATGGAATGAGAGTTTAGATTTGCCAGTAGAATGGGTTTCATTAGTTCTTGCTGAGTGCCTTTCAATGATTTTTCCAAAAATGCACTTGGTTGTATATTCCTAAGCCTCGTTTCAGTGATTCTCTTCCATCATTGGTATTCGAGTCTGAATATTTTGAGCATAGAGTTGACGTGCGCAGAAGAGAATCAGGCGCAGGTATTCTTTGATCGAGGAGATGGAATTCGAGAATTAGACTCGATCCGATTGGATTATCGGGGATTGAACGACTCGAATACCTTTCAAATAAAGCGCAAAATATTACTTCCTGACGAAGTGATAGGAATTCGGATCGATCCGGGCCGAACCGACAAAACCGTTTTTGTGAAGGAATTCACTTGGGAACCAGCTGGAAGTATCCGGCAATATGAGCTGTTTAGGCTGATCGACTCCGAAGGTTCGGAACGAAATGGAGTGAGTAAGTTAATAGAAGAAAGTGAAAGAACCAGTGTTATTGAGGTAGAGCAGGGTAGCAACGACCCCTGGATCTTGTTTGATTTGAAAGATCTCTATGAGAACCCCAAGGTTCGTCGATCCTTTTCTCTTCATGATCTTTTTTGGATTCTAAGATCAACTTTCGTTCTTTCTTTAATATTACTGGTTGGTTTAATTTGTCTTCAACAGCTTTTGCGGTGGTTTGGAAAGTCTGAGAATCATTTAAAAATGCACCTTCACCAGAGTTGGGTTCAAAAAGGTGCGACCAATGTAAAAAGATATTGGGCAAGATCTCTTCTTCTTGCGATTATCACAACCGTTGCCGTTCAGACCGTTCGGGAGATTAACAACTGTCACAGATTTGAAATCAGATTTCACTTGAAGGCGGAAGGAGTCAAAGAGTTGTGGGTTTATTTCGATAAAGGCTGGGGATGGAACGATCAGGACTCGGTGGTAAGGTTTGTTGATCTCAAAGGAAAACGTAGGCAGATCTATTTTCGACACAACTCTATCAGACCAGTCACGGGTGTTCGAATTGATCCTCGGAATAGCAGCGGTATGATCGAGCTAAGCGACGTGGAAATTCGAACGGGACATCAGCCATGGAGGCGTGTCAATTTCGATGATTGGCGGATTCGAGATACGATTGATATACTCGAAAGATCCGAGAACCATTTACTGCTTTTCGCTAGAGATGATGATCCTTTCTTGGGAACAAATGAACTCTTTCCTGATCCTTCGCCAGAGCGTCATTGGGTTGTTTTGAAATTGATCAATTGGGCGACTTATTTGGCTGTTTGTTTTGCCCTTATTTTAACGTTCGTTTGGTTTGGCGTTGGGTCCAGGATTCCTCGATACAAAGGGACTTCAACTCAAGATCAACATAACAGTTGGATTCGTTGGCAGAGCTATCTTCTTTTCATGGCCTATGTGGTCTCTGCGCTTGTTCTATTTGCTGGTTTTTTTCCTGGTAACATCTCAGGAGATGCACAAGCCGATATTTTGAACGCTCTCAATGGGAAATTGGAATCAAATGAGCCTCCACTACTTCAGAATTCTATTGGATTTATTCAACAATTCACTGTTCGCCAATGGCCGTTGCTTTTCATGCAACTAACGCTTCATTTTACTGGATTTGGCGGTCTCAGTTTGTTCTTTCAAAAGCGCAATCAGTGGGTGTTCGCCTGGTTGGCATTTGTGATCTCTCTTTTCCCTCACCTGATCTACATTCACTCGTTGATTGTAAAAGACGTTCTTATTGCTGGGCTTTGGTTGAATGCGATTATTATCAACCTTTGGTTGATTGAGGGAGTGAAATCTAGGGTTATCAAAAGGGTGTTACTTCTCGTTGCATTAGGGCTAATTTTGTTGAGTGTATTGTGTCGGGATAATACTTTTGTAGCCGCTCCGATTTTGTTGATGATGACGTTTTCAAATGCGTTTCCTAGGTTTTCTTTATACAGAATTCGTAAATTGAGAGTATTGAATATAACAGCTCAATACTTTGTGCTCCTCGCAGCTTCTTTCTCTTTCATGCAAATCATGAATTCGGCTATGCTACAAAACCAACCGAATCGAAATTACTCGGAATCCTTTTTCGTCAGTCAGATCTGTTCGAACGATCTTATCGGTTTGTCGACGATGAACCCAGATAGGGGCATCACTCAAACACTTGATTATTTTGATAAAAACCGATTAGAAATGCTCCTTTGCAATAAACCTGTGTATTGGTTAGAGTCTGAATTGTGGGAGCAAATTTTCCCAAAGGGATTTGATGTTTTGAAAGAGTGGAATACCTATTTGTTAAACCATCCCCGCGACTATTTTGCATACCGAATCTACCTGTTCTGCAGTTTTTTCTTTGATAAGCCCGCGACTCAAATGTCACTAATAGGGCAGGCAACTCAGATCGATTATATCGAGGACAATATCTTATCTCATGAAGTTGGTGTCTCAACTGATATATTTCGGGTATCCGAAGACTGGGAGAATAACTGGATTTACAACTCATTTGAAAGGATCATAAGGCTGTATTTTGAACGCATTTCCGACTGGGTTTTCGGAGGATTGCTTCTTTTCCATATTTGGCACTTTTTAACCTTTCGATCTCTGAACGACTCTGCTGAGAAAAGGAAAATAATTTCGTTCATAGCAGCGATTGTATCGACTGCTTGCTGTTATGTATTTCCATTTTTGTTTGCTGCACAACATGCTGAAACTCGGTATGTTTATCCTGCAGTATTATTGTGTTTTGTCTCCGGATTGTTGATTGCGTCTCTTTATGTGCCTCATGCGCTGAAAAAAGAATGAATTCCTCGCTAACTAGGATTTAATCCTTCGTCCATGCAATGAGGTTCGGGCGTCTGGTTCCATAAGAGCCAATTCATTTCCCTGTCTGTTACATTTTGAGTGACTGGCTGGACGCTTCATTGAATAGATGAGGTCTTTACTTGAAACCTTCTTCTCTCTTCACTTTCTTCGTCAGAGGTAACACTCATCCAAAACACCAAATAATCCCCTAAAAAATGAAATCCAAAATTTTACTCATTACGGCATCTATTGCCGCTGGTTTATTACTTTCGAATTGTAGTTGTCCGGTTGATATTGAAACCACTGACCTGCCCACGAAGGAATCCGTCAAAACGGTCATGAAGGAAGTGGCAGACTGGCAAATGGCCCATATGGATGATACCTCGCATACAATCCGAGTGGGTGAGAAGCCTCATCATATTCGCGATTGGACTCATGGTGCGCTTTGGGTCGGCATGGTGAAGTGGGCAAATTTGGCGGATGAACAGCCGTATTGGGATTTCCTAAAGGACATCGCAGATGAAGGAAACTGGGAACTGCATGATCGTATGTATCATGCGGACGATCACACGGTGGGTCAGTTGTATCTGGAGTTATATCGAAAGTTTGGAGGCGATTCAAAGTATCTTCCAACCAAACGGAGCCTGGACCACATCATGGCGCATCCCAGCGAAGAACCTATCTGGCTCGGAGCGTATGATCATCTGGAACGTTGGACCTGGTGTGACGCACTTTTCATGTCGCCCCCAGTCTGGGCAAAGATGGCTAAGATCACTGGTGACCAAACCTATCTCAATTGGATGGTTGATGAATTCAAGGCGACGACTGATCATCTCTGGGATGCAGAGGAGCATTTGTATTACCGGGATAACAACTATATCGGCAAACTTGACGACGGAAAGAAGATCTTTTGGGCCCGAGGCAATGGATGGGTATTTGGCGGTTTAACTCTCATCATGGATGAACTTGAGCCAGGGTCGCAGCAGTATGATTATTTTTTGAATATCTACAAAATGATGGCCGCAAAGCTGTTGGAAATTCAAACCGCAGATGGACATTGGGCCATGAGTTTGCTCGGTGCGGATAAGTATCCGACTCAAGAAACGAGTGGTACTTCCTTTTTTACCTTCGGACTTGCCTGGGGTATCAATCACGGAATTCTGGATTCGGAGACCTATTTGCCAGCAGTGTTGAAAGGTTGGGAGTCTGTGAGCTCCGCAGTCACCGAAGATGGAATGTTGGGCTTTGTGCAACCGATTGGCGCAGAACCAGGGCAAGCCTGGCCAGATAAGACCGAAGTTTACGGTGTCGGAGCCTTTCTATCCGCTGGATCGGAAGTCTACAAGTTGGCGACTGAGTGACAAAATACTGGGATTTATCCCGTTCAGCTTATGATCCCTCTAGCTTGAGATGTGCAAGGGGGCCAATTCTTTTAAAAGTGGGTTAATTCACTTACTTTGAAGGCAGTTTTGAGATATTCTGGAATCGAAGGTTGACCTCTTTGGGGGTGAATCGTTTCTATAGTAATCATTATTATAGGAACGAACAGCGATTCGATCTCAATGGATGAAGTTTTTCCATGTGCCAAAGATCAAAATGATAGTATTCAGAATTTCAGTTTTGAACTGAGAGTTCTGAGTGCGATTCGTCGCATCGCACGATCTGTCGATATTTATTCGCGAAGAGTTTCTCAGAAGTATGGAGTGACAGTACCACAACTCATCTGTTTGCTTAAGATTGATGAACTTGGTGCGTTGTCGATAAAGGAACTATCCTCCGCCGTGAATTTAAGTGCCAGTGTGGTTGTCGGGATCGTCGATCGCCTGGAAAAACAACAATTTGTTACGAGAGAACGATCTGTAAGGGATCGTCGAATTGTAAGGGTTTCCCTAACGGAGAAATCGAAGGATTTGATTTCGAATTCTCCCTCTCCTCTTCAGGAAAACCTCAAAGACGCTATCGCTGACCTGCCGGAACTTGAGCGGGCCACGATCGCTCTATCCCTGGAAAAAGTCTGTGAATTGATGGAGAACGACTCTATCAATCCGGAAGCCATTTCAAAGGAGTCGAGTCCTTCGGATATCGCGACCCTTTGATGTATTCCCCTCGGGGAGTCAGGGAGCTGCGGGCATCGGTCCGCAGTGCAGTAAAACTAACAAACTAGCAACACGAATAAGATAAAAACACATACGATGTATAACACATTCCGTAAGACTGTGTATGCGACAATTGTCGCATGTATCACTACATGGAGCCTTTCGGCCCAATCAACTGATGAACTGAAGTCAAAAGTAGAGCAACTTGAGGCCGAACTTGCGAAAGCAAAGGCTCAACTGGCATCTGCTAATGATACGGGTCCCGGTAAGATTGAGCTCGGAAAGTTCAAAATTGGCGGTGCAATCCGTGCCAATTACACCCTTGGGGACTATAGCAAACAAGGTGGATCTTCCCGTGGGGAAAACGGTACAATCGCACTCGATACCTTCCGCATTAACGTGGATTATGCAGATGGTCCGATTATCGGTAAGTTTGAATATCGCTGGTATCCAGGATACCGCACCAATAACAGTGATTCTTACCAATTCCTGCACACTGGCTGGCTTGGTTACAATTTTGAAGACGGCGGGCAACTGCAGGTCGGTGTCAATCGAGTTCCATTTGGCCCAGGCGCTTACGGAATCTCCCAAAGCTGGTTTTTCGACCAGCACTACTATCTCGGTTTCGCTGATGACATGGATTTGGGAATCAAGTTTTCAAACACCAATGGCAATTTGAGCTATGATCTAGCCTATTATTACACGGATGAAGGTTCCTGGAGCGGTGAGTATTTTTCAAGCGATAGCGTTCGGTATTCCTACGACGTCACAAACGAGTCTGGCACAGGATACACGGAGGAACACCAACTAAACGCCCGGGCTATTTTCGATCTCGGCGACACTGATATCGGGGGTTCAATCCAATACGGGAAATTGGCGAGTCAGGGTGTTCAGGATGATGGTAGTCTTTTTGCAATCTCCGGGCACATGGTGAATCAGATCGGCAATTTTAAGCTCGCATCCCAGGTTACATACTACAATGCGGACGTTGATACTGCCCAGCCTCTGGGAACCGACGAACTTTTCCAGATGGGTGCCTTCGACTTTGCATCACTCGCACCAGCCGAGGCATGGATCGCAGGCGCATCACTTAGCTACTACCACGCAACTCCTGGTTTGAATTGGCTCGACTACGTGATTCCCTACGTTGAATTCAGTTCGATCCAAAAAACTGCGGACGGGTTCAACAGTAGTGATCTCCTGACTTTCGGTGCGGCCTGGGGACGAGGCGGATGGTATATCTATACTGATCTGGCGTTTTCCAACGGGAACGACTTTGTCGGAAACGAAGGCGGATATGGTGCGAATCCGGCTCCCGGTTTCTCCAGCAATCGTCACGGTGCCAACCCAAATCAAGATTGGCAGACTCGTTTCAATATTAATTTCGGATATTATTTCTAGAGAGTAATTGAACCAAGATATATAGATTTATGAAAGTTCTTGAAGTAAGGAATCTTTTCAAAATCTTTGGACATAAATCGAGGGAGCGTGCGCTCCCTCTTGTCAGGTCCGGGGAAACGAAACAAGAGATTCTTAAAAAAACAGGCTGCACCGTCGGAATAGACGACGCTTCATTTGAAGTGGAAAAAGGCGAAATTTTCGTGATTATGGGGCTTTCCGGCAGCGGCAAGTCTACTGTCATCAGATGTCTAAACCGCCTGATCGAACCCACCGATGGTGAGGTCCTTGTTGACGGAAAGGACATAACGCATCTTTCAAAAAGTGAATTGCGTCAGGTGCGTCGGAAAAAAATGAGCATGGTATTTCAGCGATTTGGACTCCTGCCGCATCGAACCGTGATGGACAATGTGGCCTATGGCCTGGAAGTTCAAAATATCCCGAAACCTGAGCGCTATGAAAAAGCCATGGAAGCCATTGTAACCGTGGGATTGAAGGGTTATGAAGACCAGATGACTCAGGCCTTAAGTGGTGGAATGCAACAACGGGTTGGTCTTGCAAGAGCTCTAGCGAATGATCCGGAAATTTTGTTAATGGATGAAGCCTTCTCTGCGCTTGATCCTTTGATTCGGGTACAGTTGCAGGACGAGCTTTTGGAGCTGCAGTCGCGTCTCCACAAAACGATCATTTTTATCACTCATGATTTGGATGAAGCGCTCAAGCTGGGTTGCCGCATCGCTATCATGAAGGATGGACGTATTGTGCAAGTGGGAACCCCGGAGGAAATCCTGACAAATCCGGCAAATGACTACGTCAGCGATTTTGTGGAAAACGTGGACCGTAGCCGGGTGCTTACTGCCGATTCCATCATCAAAAAGACTGAAACTGTTTATGACTCCGCAGGGCCTCATCAGACGATCCGCAAAATGAAGACCCTTGGATCTTCCACTCTGTTTGTGGTAGATAGTGATCGGAATTACAAAGGTTACGTCACGATTGATGATGTTGCTGGTGCAGCCAAAAAGGTGAAGCCTGAGGAAGACGATCAGGATAATAAGCACATCAGAAACATCATTCGGACTGAACTCAGTTCCGCAGCGCCGGATACTGTTCTCTCCGAATTGTTTACCCGTGCATCGGAATCACCCATGCCGATTCCGATTGTAAGTGAGGAAGGTCACTTCCTGGGAATTGTCACTCGCCCTAGTATATTAGCCGGCCTAGCAGGAGATTAAAACATTATGGATATACCAATTGGAGAATATTTTGAAATTTTTGTGAGAGGCCTCAAATCCGGGTTTGGAGGCTTTTTCGACGCAATCAGTGAAACCATTGATATTGCGATCTCAACGATTGAACGAGTTTTGTCGATGGATCCGTCGGCCTGGTT
Source organism: Opitutales bacterium (assembly GCA_963676215.2). Lineage (GTDB taxonomy): Bacteria > Verrucomicrobiota > Verrucomicrobiia > Opitutales > JAFGAQ01 > JAKSBQ01. Next base: position 48,996 of record CAXXVT010000022.1, read on the forward strand.
TTCATCAGCGACCATATTCATCATTTTCGGACTGTTGCTTACACTGCTGATTCGTCGCTGGACTTCCTTTAAAATCGCTATCATCGCTGGTGTAGTATCTATCGTCGCATTTGGTGCACTGGAAATTTGGAGACGGGGTGAGATCGCTGAGAGCGTAACGCCCGATGAAGCGAAAAGCACTATCGCTTTGATTGAAGGCGTGGTTTCTCAGTCACCGCAAGCCTTGTCTGAAGCCTCTTCCAAAACATTGAAACGAGTGTCTAGCCGGTATAAATCTGTCGATGTAGTACGGCCTAAAGTCGATCTTCTGGGAGCTCGCACCTATTCGGGGCTTATTGAGATGCTTGCAGAGCTCGAAAGCATCGCTGCTGAAAATGACAAGGCTGGCGTGGTGGATTCGATCAAAGAATTGAAAGGATCCCTCGCAGACTACAATCCTGGCAAACTCGCCTGGTACAGCTGGTTCATCGTTATGTTGATGCTCATACTATGTGCATGGTTAGCCTCAGGAAGAGGATTGGCAATTTTCGCACTCATTGGAATGTCACTCATCCAGATGATGGGTTTCTGGGGGGCAACCACAGACACATTGGCACTGGTCTTTGCTGCTACCGGGTTCGCGCTGTTGCTTGGGGTTCCATTGGGAATCGCTGCAGCTGCCAACAAAACGGTGGATCAAATATCGAAGCCGATTCTCGACTTCATGCAGACCATGCCTGCCTTCGTTTATCTGATTCCGGCGGTACTGCTGTTCGGCTTGGGAAAAGTTCCAGGTGCAATGGCGACTTTGATTTTCGCCATGCCTCCTGCGGTTCGACTCACAAGTCTGGGAATCCGAAGTGTTCCAACAGAGGTCGTGGAGGCTGCCCAGTCCTTTGGGTCTACACCGATGCAACTGTTGTTTAAAGCGCAGCTTCCAATCGCGATGCCGACGATTTTGGCCGGTTTGAATCAAACCATCATGTTATCTCTGTCCATGGTTGTTGTTGCAGGTATGATCGGCGCCGGAGGTTTGGGTGAAGTCGTTTTGAGCGGCATCACGCAATTGAAGATCGGTCTTGGATTCGAAAGTGGATTGTGCGTTGTGATTCTCGCGATCTATTTGGATCGATTGACGCAATCTTTGGGCAAGCACGCTTAAAAGAAAAACAAATTTAAAATGATGAATTTCCTGTTCATCCAACTTACATTGATATGAAAACAATAAATAAAACACTTATCGCAGTCTTTATAGCAAGTGCTATGGCATTTGTGGGCTGTCAAAAACAATCAGAAACTACCGATACTTCTTCGGAGGAGAAAGTTGCAAATCTGGCATACGTAAACTGGGCTGAAGGTGTGGCTTACACCCACTTGGCTGAAGCAGTTTTAGAGGAGAAAATGGGCTATGAGGTCAACCTCACCATGGCTGACGTTGGACCCGGGTACATGGCAGTCGCTAATGGCACCCAGGATGCATTCATGGAATGCTGGCCCGCACTGCATGTGGACTACCTCAATGAAGCTGGAGATAAGATCATTGATCTGGGTAAAATATATGAAGGAACCGTTCTTGGTTTGGTCGTTCCAGCCTATGTAACGATCGACAAAGTCTCAGAATTGAATGATCACATTGAAAAATTTGACGGTGTGATCACAGGAATCGATTCGGGTGCTGGCATGATGAAAACACTCAAAAGCGATATTATCCCAGAATATGATATTAAGCTTAAACTGGTTCCCTCCAGTGGTCCGGCAATGACAGCTGCGCTTTCAGCTGCAATCGAAGAAAAAGAGTGGATCGTCGTTCCAGGTTGGAAACCGCATTGGATGTTTGGACGTTGGGACCTCAAGGTTCTTGAGCAAGACGAAGACAAAATGTTTTGGGAAGCTGGCGATATCCACATCAAGGGTCGTCATGACATTGGTGAAGACAAACCTACGCTCGAAGCATTTCTCCGCAACATGTATCTGACAGATGCAGAACTCAGTGACTTGATGGTAAAAGTTGAAGACTCAGACCTCAGCGTTGCTGAAGTCGCACGCGACTGGATGTTCGAAAACGAGACAGTGGTTGATGCGTGGTTACCTTAATTTTTCCAGCCTGGTTTAAGAATTTGTCGCCTATGCCGTCGATCCCTAGCGATCGAGTCATTTTTGGTAGGGACGGACTGTTACGCAACCTTTTTCAAATGACGTATTGTAAACGTTCGTTGTTCTAAGAAGACTGCGCTAATGGCAATAGGCTTTCATTCGAAACGATACCCGAAGTTTGATTTCATGACTTCGGGTATTTTTTGCTAACGAAATTTTTGGCACCTTCCTTTTCTTAAGTTTTGGTAGACGGACGAGACTCGTAAACTGGTATATTATTGAGATTATCTTTTGAATCTTCATCCAAAATTGAAGGTTTGTTTATTTCCAAAAACCCTAATTTCACCGTCAGAGGACACTTTGATCGCAAGGCCATATTGACTAAGGCATTTTGCTGCGGCCAATCTTGCACCGCCGACCGAACCGGCATTGAGGCTTAATATGCTCCCCGCTGCGATCACTTGACCGGTGGCATCGATTACAGTGGCGCCGTCAATGCTGAGAATTTCCTGACGGATCCGACGATCGATATCGCAAAAACTCACATCCCCGCATCGGTCTCCCAGGATGCGTGATTTGATGGATGTTCTTGTTGAAAAGCGATCATCTTCATGGATCCGTCCGTCCTTTCCCAATTGAGATTCCTTGTTCCTTTGAATGACTCCGATACAAGCTCCAGATCGACTGAACGAAAGATCGAGACATGATTCATACAGAGCTTGTCGAAGTTCGCGTCCGATTTTTCTGTTCGAAAATGCCAATTGGTGAATGACTTGATAGTGGTTGAAAATCCTCCATTCACCACGTCTCTTTGCACAGGAAAGTTCACCGTTTGAGAAAATGAGAATCTCGCGATTGCTACAAAGCACGAAGGCCATACTATCTCCATGTTTCGTGTATTCTGCGAATGCCGTGTAGGAGACTGGAGAGGTATGAAGCTTGATATTCGGGACGATAACATTGTAGCCAAGGTATTGCGCGTTTGCATCAAACTCAACAATTGTATCTCGCGCATTGCTAATGACTTTAGAGAAATCATGTTGAACAATATCTTGGAAATAGTCTGCATCTTCATCTCCCGATTCCTGAGACAAACAGAGGCCTATAGAGGCATTGATGGGATTTCCCTCGTAGGTTTCAGTTGTCCACTTTTCCAATTGTTCGATAAACAACAGGATCGGTGAAGTTACATTTCTCTGGTGTAAGTTTGCAAATGTTGCGGCTATAATCCGGTTGTAACTCGCTCTGCGGAGATAAAGATGATGCTCGCTAGGCAGACTGTGAAAATCCTTGATAAGGTGGTTGAGCGCTTCAAAATAGCCTGACTCCAAGCTTGAGAACGGTGAATTCCGTTGGATGATTAATCGCTTATTATCAGGAAGCTCGAGCCTGACTTTGTTTGAATATTTGACCGCTTTTTTGCTCTTTTCTGAACTCTTTGAGGATTGATTCAATTCGATTTCGACATCCGAGAATTGGGTCGTGATGTAAGAATTGATTAGGAAATCGGCAAACGCACTTTGACTCATATTATGGAATTAAAATGAATCACAATGGTCGTAAATTGCAATGTTTATACCCTCGTCACAGTAGTGATCTAAGTTGCTCTTTGGAACTTGTTTTGTCCCGTATTATACACAATATGTGATATGTTTTCCTTGCATTGTTGATTTTTAAAAATTGCTTTCAATACTCATAGACCTTTCAAACGGAGGGAAAATAGAAGGTGTTTTCCCTTTTGATCCCCATCTCAAACCCACTAAGCTATGTCTACTTTATTAAGAAAATTATTTTATACGACATCATTGATTCTTGTCACAATGAGCTTCAGCGTTACCACCGAATTGAACGCTCAAAAGTTTGAAGGACTCGCGATGACACCACCGATGGGCTGGAACTCTTGGAATACCTTTGAGAGTCATATCAGCGAGCAGCTAGTGAAGGATACTGCGGAGGCAATGGTGCAGTCGGGAATGCTGGAAGCTGGTTACGACACAATTGTTTTGGATGATTGCTGGTCCTTACGCGATCGGGACCCCGAGGGTAACCTTGTTGCAGACCCAATTAAGTTCCCTAGCGGAATGAAAGCGTTGGCTGACTATTTGCATGAGCGAGGATTTAAATTTGGGATTTATGGCTGTGCGGGAAAAACGACCTGTGCTGGTTATCCCGGTAGTATGGGGCATGAATATCAGGATGCGCGCACCTTCGCTTCCTGGGGAATTGACTATTTGAAGTACGACTGGTGCGCAACTGGCACTCGCGACGCGAAGGAAGCCTATACAACCATGCGTGATGCATTGGCTGCTGCTGGACGTCCGATCATTTTTAGTCTGTGCGAGTGGGGAACGGCCGATCCCTGGTTGTGGGCGAAGGATGTGGGGCATTTGTGGCGGGTATCAGGTGATATTTATGATTGTTGGGATTGCGAACAGGAGTGGTCCCGCGGTTGGAAAGCGATTCTGGACCTTTATCACAACAAAAAGCCTTCCTCAGGTGGCCGTGACGGATTGGGGCAATACGCTGGTCCGGGTCATTGGAATGACCTGGACATGATGGAAGTGGGCAGTGCTGGGTTAACGACAATCGAATCCCGATCGCACTTCACATTGTGGTGCATGGTCGCCTCACCCCTTATGGCTGGGAATGATCTTCGCACAATGTCTGATGAAATTGCTGCGATTTTGACCGATAAGGACGCACTCAAAGTGAACCAGGACCCAACTGGAGTACCAGGCTGGAGATATGGCACTCATCCTGATCAGTATGAGATATGGATTCGGCCTCTCGAAAATGGAGATTGGGCCCTATGTGTTCTAAACGATAGTGATGATGCGGTTGAAGTCAATTTGGAGTGGGAACGGTTGGCACGCCACTTTTCGGGAGAATTTGAAATTTTTGATATTTGGGACAAGAAGGATTTGGGCAAAAATGATAAAGATCTGAGCAAAACGATCGCATCCCACGATACGTGGTTTATGCGCCTTACCAATATAGCTCAATAGAGAACTTTTCGCGCCCCGTTCACTATTGTTCATTCTAGTCTTATGGAATTCGGAGTTTTTCCGCTGGTTGATGGTGGAGCGGAAGAAACGGTGACCAGTACTGATTACTACTGGGACAATTCGAAACGCTCTGAGGTCAATCGTATCAATATTCAACGCACTCTGAGTGGGGAGGCCTTTTTCCAGGATGGGGAAGGGCGTCGAATGGTGGGGGTCGGAAAGGTGATGCTGTTTACTCAGAGAGAAGATTCCATTTACGGATATCCGGCAACGGCTATTGAACGCTATCGTCACCGCTATTTATCGATTGATCCATCGCCCACGGTGACTCCGCTATTTCATCGACTGAGGGATGACTTTGGCGCGGTTTTGCTGATGAATGGAAAAGGCGAGGCTGCAAGTTTTTTTGATGAGATATTTCAGCGGTTCACGGAACGAGGTTTTCGGGATCGCTATCATGAGTTGGAGCTCATGACGCTATTATTTACCGCGATGTATCGCGAACAAGTGGAGGAAACACGGAAACGACGTCCTTTGGACTATGGCCATTATTTGATCCACAATCAGTTTCGAAACGCATTGAACGTCGAAGAAATTGCCGGGAGATGTGGAATGACCAGGGAGCACTTTATTCGAGCATTTAAGATGCAATATGATAGATCTCCCGGCCATTTACTTCGGGAATTACGACTGAAAAATGCGGAATTCCTCTTACGATCGACTCAGAAAGCGGTGGGAATGATAGCCTTGGATTGTGGTTACTCCAATAGCAACGTGTTTTGCCGAGCATTTCGAAGTTACTACGGAGTGTCTCCAGCCAAGTTCCGACTGGAGAAAACACTCAATCTGTAGTTGGACTATTTACTTTTCAAGGCACTTGAATCTCACTGCCACCTGCAAAGCTCTTCACCTGATATCCATGTTGAACAAGAATACGTGCAGCAAAGTAGCTCATTTTTCCGAAAGCACAGATTGTGATGACGGGGCGATTTTTGTCGATTTCATTTAACTTACTCCGCAACTCTGTGAGCGGAATTGTGACAGCTCCTTCGATGGGTGAAGCCGCGGCCATCGGCGGTGGACGGACATCAATAAGTTGAAAGTCCTCGCCGTCTTTTGGCAGACTATTAATACACTCAACCCAACCATCGGACTGATTACGTGCGCAGAAAGCTGCGATGTTGATGGTATCTTTGGCGGACCCAAATGGCGGAGCGTAGGCCAACTCCAGATGCTCCAGGTCGTCGACAGTAAGTTTGCCCCTGAGCGCGGTCGCTAACACATCGAGTCGTTTATCCACCCCATTTTGACCAAATACTTGTCCTCCAAGCAGGCGATGAGTTTCTGGGCAATGAAGGATTTTCACCGTCACACGGGTTGCTCCAGGGTAGTAGCTGGCGTGGTCGAAATCGGTAACAATGGTTTTTTTGTATGGAATGCCCAGAACCTTTAGACGTTTTTCGTTGAGACCGGTTACCCCTGCCGCAATGTCAAAAACCCTTACTATCGCTGTGCCAATGGAACCTGGGTAGGGCAGCGTTTTTTCTGGATCATTGATGTGGTCTGCGATGATGCGACCCTGGCGATTGGCCGGTCCTCCCAATGGCACATTCGCCTCTCCATTTGTGATCGCACATTGGGTCTCTACAACATCACCTGCGGCGTAGATATCGGGATCGCTTGTTTGGTGGTATTGATTGACTTTGATATGGCCTCTAAGCCCCAGTTTGAGACCAGCGTCGGTGGCCAGGCGATTTTCTGGCCGAACTCCGATGGAAAGAATGACAAGATCCGCGTCAATGGTTGCTCCACTTTGCAATGTCGATTGTATCTGACCGTTTTCGTTTTTGAATTCTCGAACACCGTCTGACAGATGAACCTTGATCCCGTTTTGCTCTAAGGCTTTTTGAACTGGTGTTGCCATTTCAAAATCCAATTGTGGCAACACTTGGTCCTGGAGTTCTACTAACGTCACATCCAATCCGATGTGGCGGAGTTGCTCTGCCATTTCAAGACCAATGAACCCAGCGCCAACGACGAGAGCAGAAGAAGCAGTTGACGCTTTTTCCACAATAAGATCCATGTCCTGAAGGTTCCGAAGGGTTAGGATCGCAGGGTCCTGAATTCCCGGAATGGGTGGAACCAAAGGAGATGCGCCGGGTGCAAGAATCAATTTATCGTATGAGAGTTGGCGTATCGTACCTTGGATCAGATCTTTTACTTCTACGGTCTTGTTCTCACGGTCGATTGCTGTGGCTTCGTGTTGGATAAGAACGTCCAAGTTGAGCATCGCTTTTAAGGAAGCTGGAGTCTGCACTGCAAGGACTTCTCGTTGTTTGATTTCACCTCCGACAAAATAAGGGAGCCCACAATTCGCGAAAGACACATCGGGTCCACGTTCGATGATTGTGATGTTTGCGAACTCATTTAAACGCCGAAGACGGGCGGCTGCACTGGCCCCACCTGCAACTCCTCCAATGATAATGATGTTTTGAATTGGTTTTTCTACTTTCATGGAAATGTGTTTTGGGAATTAAAAAGACTAATAAATGTGTGGCTCATTTGAATTAGCATCAATGTGTGTATATTATAAGATTATAATATCTTAAATTAGAGATTTAAGAGATCTTAATATCAGCTATTAGTAAACAATAAATCTACCCCAATATGGCAAAAATCTTGGTATTAGGTGCAGGGATTGCCGGTCACACCGCAGTTACCTTGCTCAAAAAGAAACTTAAAAAGCGTCACGAAATCATCGTGATGACACCCAATTCCAATTGGAATTGGATTCCCTCCAACATATGGGTTGGTGTCGGCGTGATGGAGAAACAGGACGTTGTATTTCCTTTAGCGCCTATTTATCAACGGATGGGAATTGATTATGTGCAGGCGTTGGCGACTAAGATTTTTCCAGAAGGAGATGGGGAGAATACCTCTTCTTTTGTCGAAGGGATCATTACCAGTGACGAGGATAATGGTAACACCGTTAGAGTCGAATACGATTATCTGGTTAATGCGACAGGTCCGAAGCTAAATTTTGGTGCGACTGAAGGTCTTGGCCCTGATAATGGGCACAGCGTTTCTGTTTGTACAGCTGATCATGCCGTGCATGCAGCTGCGGACTTAAAAGAATCGATCCAACGCATGAAACGCGGTGAAAAACAACAGTTTATCGTTGGAACAGGGCACGGAATGTGCACCTGTGAAGGTGCTGCGTTTGAGTATGTTTTTAACCTCGAGCATACCATTCGCAAAAATGGAGTGCGCGATAAAGCTGAAATTTTGTTTCTCACTAATGAATATGAGCTTGGAGATTTTGGTGTCGGTGGAATGCATATCACACGAGGAGGCTATGTTATTCCCAGCCAAATGTTTGCCGAATCACTCTTTGTGGAGCGGGGTATTAAGTGGCTTAAACGTGCTCATGTGGCGGGGGTTGACCAACACAATCTGTCTTATGAGACTCTGGATGGTGTAGAGGGAGAGCTTCCTCACGACTTCGCGATGTTGCTCCCGCCATTTAAAGGAGTGGACTTACAGGCTTATGATCGGAAAGGAAAAGAGATTACCGAGACTCTTTTTGCTCCCAATGGATTCATGAAAGTCGATGCCAACTACACTAAAAAACGCTTTGAGGATTGGCAGCCTACCGACTGGCCCACTCATTACCAAAATGGAGATTATCGTAATCTTTTCGCAGCTGGTATTTCATTTGCACCGCCGCATTCCATTTCAAAACCGATGGCGAGTCCTAAAGGCACTCCGATATTTGCCGCTCCTCCACGTACGGGTATGACAGCGGGGATTATGGGTCGTTCAGTGGCCTTCAGCATTGCGGACATGGCGGATGGTAAAACCGAAAGACCGGCTCATGGAACCGCTTTTGCAACGATGGGCGCAGCGTGTGTGGCTTCATCGGGAACTGGCTTTTTCTCAGGCTCCGCAGCCTCGATCACAATGTTTCCGATCATTCCAGACTATGAGGCCTATCCTTTCGGACGAGATTTGAAATATACCACTGGAGAAATCGGATTAGCCGGGCATTGGATCAAACACATTTTGCATCATATGTTTATCTATAAAGCAAAATGCCTTCCTGGGTGGTCAGTCATTCCGGAGTAAAGTTTAAACGAGACAAACCTTTTCCAAATTGAGTGAGATTGTTATGAAGAACATGAAAATTACCCCTTTTACAGACGAAGCCTACGCTACTATTCCATTACAAGGGACGCGTTGGATGAGAAATTTCATCCCATTGCAGATTTGGCGTTTTATAGTGGTGAACATCAAAATCCTTCGAATGATTCTTAAAAGTCACCACTAGAGCATCCTGCATTTAAGCTGACACGTTTTGCAGAATGCTCAAGGGTGTGTCTGTAGTTGGGAGCGGGGCTCCTATTGCCAATTCATCGAGGCGTTGACGGTTTGCTCGCCGATTTTGAAATTCTCCAGTTTTAAATCGATCGCGTTTTCAATGACGAAGTTCGTTTCTGCACTTTTGATGGTGATATTCTTGAACAAGACATTTGAAAGTGGGGCAGCCTTGGGAGCATGAATTTCCATCACCATTTTGACGGATTCTACTTCGATATTTTCAAAAACGATGTCTCGATAGGTAGCGGGAAAGTTTCCACCCTGTTTGCTTGGATAGTTAAGTTGAAACCAAAACAAATTGTCAAATGAGCCCACTTTGAAATTACGAACACGCACTTTTTCAACCATTCCGCCGCGATCGAGGTTTGATTTGAGACGAAAGGCCGAGATACCACTTTGAAGAACATTGTCGGTGAAATAAACGTGGCTAATGCCCCCCGACATCTCACTTCCGAGACCGATTCCGTCTTCACCCCCCATGTCGTTGTTTCGCACGAGCACATAGGTGCTGGGAATGCCTATGGTGCGGCCGTCTAAATCGCGTCCCGATTTGATCACAACGGAATCATCACCTGTTCGAAACAAACAATCTTCGATGAGAACGTAGGAACTAGATTCAACGTCAATTCCGTCATTGTTGCCATAATGACTATCGATGTTTAGGTTGCGAATGGTAGCGCCAGTAACATAGACGAGATGGTTGACCCAAAATGGGCTATTGATGAGCTTATAGTCGGAGAGTAAAATGCGTTTGCCCCCGAAAATCTGAAGGGCGGGTGGGCGTAGGTAAGATCCTTCTCCAAATTGACGTTTTTCAACGGAAATCCCCGTGAATCCCATGTGTCTTAGTTTTGAAACATCATCGTCTTGCTTTTTGATCCAACCGTGGAATTCACTCTCAGCATTTCCGTCAATGGTGCCTTTGCCTGTGACGGCGACATCCTCAACATCACGTGCGTAGATCAGAGGTGAGTAAGTGTAAAGTTCGGTCCCTTCCCATCTTGTTTTCACTACTGGAAGGTAGCTGCTTGCGTTGGTTGAAAACTGTAGCGTTGCGCCTTCAGAAACGTGAAGTTCAATTCTGCTCTGCAGGTGAACCGGGCCATCTGAAAGCCAGATTCCTTTTGGTATGATCACCTTTCCACCACCCGCATTACTGGCCGCTTGAATCGCGGCCATAATGGCAGGACGCGCATCGGCTGGGGATGGTTCAGCATCATAGTCGAGTATGGAGAATTCTTGATTGGGGATGTTGGGGAGTTGAATACTCTCGACGATATGATCCGCGATTGCCCAGTCTGCTGGAGGGCTCGTTTCTTCACTGTTGGCAGAAAAGCCCAGAAGGCAGCAAGCAATCAAAAAGAGGACTGTTTTTCGAAGGGTTGGGGTCGTTTTGAATTCAATTCCAGGATTTAGCATGATTCTTGATCTTAGGGGTTGATGGGGCTTCTCGGTTGTGGCGGGGTTGTTTGGGGCTACAAGCGAGATAGGTTGCGTGGTTAGCTTAGCTGGGTTTGAGATCAATATCTTACGGGATCAATCATCAAAAATGGAATGAAATTCTGGGATACTAATGGATTTCTTTGTGCATTCGAAAAGGGGCCGTGGTGTCAAATGGTTGTCTTGGTGCGTTTATCCGGTCGTATTGTTGCAACTGAAGTGATGACAATGGCTCCTGTGCTCAGTTGTGACTCACCACACAAATGATTCGAAGAGAGCATCGAATAATACAAATTACAGTTTCCCCAGTTACAAGAGGGCCATGGTCCTATCAACTTCAAAATCTCGGTACAGATCGACAGCAATGCAGGAGCTTATATAAGCCGATAGAGAGGTTTAATTGAACGGTGGCTTACTTCTTTTCGACTCGGTCAAGTTTCTCGTGGACGAGTAGCCGGACCTACAATCATGATCGGTCTAACAAAATGCTATTCTGATTTTCGCCACTATCAATCGAATGAGATACTAGTGTCTCAAATATCAAGATGGATTGTTCAGCAACAGATGAACGTTTTCCGAATACCCTCTACTAGAACGAACCTTTTTGGTGCAGTTTTCAAAAGTGAATACATACTCTCCAAAGGCATCGTTTTCAATCGATCTGACTCTGGTTGTGTTGATCAAAAAGGACCGATGAATGCGCATGAATCCGCATGAATGCAGTTCCTTTTCCATTCGTTTCAGTCGGTCGTGCACAAGATAATGCCGATCGTTGCAATAGACGTTGATATAGTCTCCATTGGCTTCGATTAGAGGGATTTCTCTGGTATTGATGAATAACACTTTTCCATCTGCTTTGATCGGGATTTTTTTGTGAGAAACAGAGGGTTTTTCTTTCTCCTTCTGCTCCTGCATGGATTGGAACAATTGTTGAATCGTGTGCAATGCAATCTTGTTTTGATGCTCTGACAAATGCTCTGAGACCCGTTTGACTGCGCGAGTGATCATTTCCCTATCAATGGGTTTGAGCAGATAATCCACAGCGTGCACTTCGAAAGCTTTGACTGCGTATTCATTGTAAGCGGTTACAAAAACAATGTGTGGGCACTTCTTGAGATTCTCCAATTTGGCAACGACCTCCAATCCCGTCATGGATGGCATCTCAATATCGAGGAAAACAAGGTCGATTTCTGCACTGGATATCCTCTGTAATGCCTCTTCCCCGTTGGAGCACTCACCGATGATCTCGATCGTATCAAAGTCGCCCAAAAGGATCCGCAACCCCTCCCTCGCGAGCGGTTCATCATCGACAATGAGAGTACGGATCGAACTAACAGTTTCCTTCATGGCAGGGGAGAATGATGGTGACGATAAAACCTTTTTTATCGGACAGGTTTTTGTATTCTATTGAGACATTCTTATACATTTGCTCAATTCGTTCTCGAGTATTCTGAAGCCCCAAACCTTCGGATACCCCATCGCTACTAATGCCCGGTCCATTGTCAATCACTTCGATTTTCAATTGCTGATCTTCTTTTGTCGTGCTGATTCTGACCTTGCCTTCAGTTGTAATTTTTCCAATTCCGTGAACCATTGCGTTTTCTACGATAGGTTGCAGGAGGAAATTGGGCACCTTACACGTCAACGAAGCCTCATCGATATCATATTCAATGTTCAATCGATCCAGGAATCTGATCTCATAAATTTCGAGGAAGTGGCGGGTAAATTCTAGCTCGTTTTTAAGAGTCACCCATTGCTCTGTTTCGGACTCAAGGGTTTCCCTCAAGAGTCGACTCAAACGGTTCAGCATCTTTTCGGCGTTTATGTGATCTTTTTTGAGAATGAGGGTGTTTATGGCGTTGAGAGTATTGAACAGAAAATGCGGATTGAGTTGAGTTCTCAGGGCGGTAATTTTGGCCTTGGCCAGCTGAGCCTCGAGTTGAGTCGATTCGAGTTTGAGTTCGCGGTTCAGAAGATAATTTTCAATCGCCAGCGTGATGCCAATGATGACCGATAAAACCAGGAAATTAGTGGTAAACGTTTTCGGACAGAGAAACCAATACTGCGCTTTGGAGGGAAAACAGCTGCCGCAATCGATCCACCAATAGAGGTTCAGAATCAACAGTAACAATGCAACATGGAGGACCGAGATGAGAACGACCAACGTAAAGACCCTGGGAAGCACGCTCGTTGGAGAACTCCAGTTCATTGGAATTCTGCGAATCAACCATACCACAAATGGTGTTAGGAAAATCCAAATAACCCAACCTAACGGGCTAATCATCATCCATTGCCAGTTGATACTCTCTCCCTGCATCAACACGACTGCGATGTCCTGCATTAAAGAACCCAGGGCAACAAACACCCAAAACACGACGAGTATCAATGTGTAGTGTCGGCTATTGGTCTTCGGTTTTGTTTCTATTGCCATAGAGTGCTGGTTTCGAGATGGGAGCATGTTTCATCAATAGAATAGATTATCAGGCTTAATTTGCAGAGCAAAAGCAGTATTCGGTGAAAGGATATATCTATTCGGTAAGTGGTATGGTCAGCGCGATAATGGTAGATTATTGATCTCATTGCGAACGGAAATTCCTCATACCGAAGGGCCCTGTGATTTCGTCGATGATTTGTGGCATTTGAACGAGTAAAGGTTCACAGTCCACCTTCTTTGCACACAAATGTTAAGCTAACATGAATAATTATCTCAAATTCAGCAACTCATTGATTTTACTCTTCCTCTCTGCGAGTATCGTCCATGCGAAGGTAACACTTCCCCTGCAAGCCCTCTACAAACGATCACACAAAAGGTGGGTTACGCAGACCTTGTCCTTTCATACTCCAGGCCGATCTCACGGGATCGAGCGATTTTTGATCATTTGGTTCCTCTAGGCTCCTTGTGGAGAATGGGAGCCAATAGTGCGACAATTCTTTCAGTTTCTGAAGATTTTTCGATCGAAGGTCATCGGATTCCAGCAGGCGACTATAGTTTATTGAGTATTCCTGGCGAAACGAGTTGGACGATCATTCTGAATTCCAAAACAGAACAGTTTTGGCCGCCCTCGGGATACGAATCTAGCAATGACGTTTTGCGATTTGAGGTGACACCGAAAATGACGGCAGAGTCTTACCAAGAGCTCGGAATCCAGTTTGTGAATTTGGGATTTGATCGTGCTTCACTTCGAATGAACTGGGAAACGACTCAGGTTGAATTCGAAATGGTTTTCGACACCCATGTCCAGGCTATGGCAGCAATTGAAGAACAATTGAATGATGCCGAGTCGATGAAGCCCGGAGACTACAATCAAATTGCTACCTACTATGCTCTTTGGGGCGGCGATCTCGAAAAAGCGGTTTTCCTCTATGACAAAGTGATTGAAAAGTCCAAAAATCCACCGTTTTGGGTGATGTTCCATAAAGCACAACTTCTGGCGAAACTTGGTAAAATTGATGATGCGACTGCATTGGCCAATGAGGTCATTGAACTTTGTGAAAAGGACCCGGTATGGGGTCCAAAATACGCGGATTGGGCGGAAAAACTCATTGGAGAAATTCAATAGATTCAAGTTGAGACCTATTGAAATCCAATCCAAGTGTTAAGCGTTTTGTGAACAATTGTAATCGACTCTAGACTATTGATTTGAAATTCCTACTGAAAGCTCTGCTTCCGACTTGTTTGATGGTGACCCAGCTTTGGGCTGTTCCATCAAGTGAGATATATCGAAAAATCGAAAAATTGAACTCTACGGGTTCGGTGCTCTATTTTGCTGCGCATCCAGATGATGAAAATACGGCGTTGCTGTATTTTCTGAGTCAGGAACGCAAACTTGATACCGCATATCTATCGCTGACGCGTGGAGATGGCGGGCAAAACAGGGTCGGTCCTGAGCTCGGGAAGGAGCTGGGGATGGTCCGCACTCAGGAGTTGTTGGGTGCTCGCAAGTATGACCGCAGCCAGCAGTTTTTCTCTCATGCAGTGGATTTTGGTTACTCCAAGACTGTAAGAGATACGATGCAGTTTTGGGATGAGGAGAAGGTGCTTGAGGATGCCGTTTATCTGATTCGTAAGTTCCGACCGGATCTGATCCTCACCCGATTTCATCCTGAGCTCGGCGGCACCCATGGACACCATACCGCAAGCGCGATGCTAGCGTTGAAGGCCTTCAGCTTGGCTGCCGATATGAGTGCGTATCCCGAGCAATTGAAGGAAGTTGATGTGCACCAGACTCGGCAAATTTGTTGGGATTCCTATCGCGGTACTGAGGACGCACAATACGAAACCATTCCATTCGTTGAGCTATCATTGGAGGCATTCGATGAACTTTTGGGTGCCTCCACGATGGAGTTTTCGCGCCTTGCTCTGGCGTCCAATAAGTCCCAGGGAACAGTCTTTGCCACTAATCGCAGCAATCGTAGCGTTCGTCTGGAATGGCTCGGAGGGGAATCTATGGACACGTTTTCAATTCATGATTTACCGGGTGGATGGAACGGTTCTGAAAGTGAAAAGGAGATCGGGGCCAAACTCGCCGCGGTGTTAGATCAGTTCGATTTTTTGAATCCTTCCCAATCCCTGGGATCGCTGCTTGAGGTTCGCTCCCTCATCGATTCGATGGAACCCTCTGTTGTTCGAACGCGTAAAATGCAGCAGTTGGAGCGAATCTTAGGCGATCTCCTCGGTCTTTTTGTCGAAGTGCGCACGTCCAGCGAATCGATTGTGCCAGGGAATGCCCTCGCAGTAACAGTGGAATTAGTTAACCGATCTTCGCTGGCACTGACAGCAGAGACAGCGACGTTTACCCTTTTTGATTCCAGCAAGTATCCTGAGCGAATCGAATTTCAGGAGTCGATCCTTGATGCAGCTTTGGCGGAAAACGAACCCTTTTATAAGGAGTTGGAATTATCGATTCCAGTGGATGCTGCTTATACTCAACCCTATTGGATTGAGAACGATATTGTGGGCAAAGGTATGTTTGATTTTGACAACCGAAAACTCATGGTAGAGTCCGATAATCCTCCTTCCATTGTCGCTCATTTTCAGTTTGAGCTGGAAGGGGTGAGGTTAGACTACCAAGTGCCTGTTGTGGAGCATCGCACTGACATTTTTGAGGGCGAAGTAAAAACGCCGGTGTCCATCGTCCCTGCGGTGTCCGTTTCGTTTTCTGGAGGAATGGAATTGTTTACAGCGTTAGAACCAAAGACCTTACAACTCGAAGTTCGAGCAGCGGAAGTAGTGTCTGGTGAATTGCAACTGGAAGCAGAATCTGGTTGGGAACTCTCCTGGACGAAACAAGAGGTGGAGTTGCAAGCAGGGGAAAGTAGTAGAGTTGCGGTGGAGGTAACTCCTTCGCATGAAAATGTGGGACAGCGTTCTCTGTTGAAAGCGAAATTTGTGGCGGGCAACGAGGTGTATGAGCAGGAAATCCGTCGCATTAATTACCCACACATCGAAACCCAAGCGTGGTTGGCAAAGGCAGCAATTCCGGTTGTGCATGTTGATATTAAAGGACATGAGAGCCGAATCGCCTATGTCCAGGGGGCGGGAGATAAAATTCCTGAGGGTTTGAAAAATCTGGGGTATTCCGTCGATGAACTCACCTTGCCGGAACTGCAACAAACGGATCTTACCCCCTACGAGGCGGTTATTTTTGGCATTCGTGTTTACAACGTAAATGACGGAGTAGATCAAGTGGCCGCGCAATTGCAGTCCTATGTAAAGGGTGGGGGGATTTGGCTAGTTCAGTACAATACCGCTGGGAGATATGAATCTCCATTCAATGCTCCTTTCCCGATAACACTGTCGAGGCAACGCGTATCGGAAGAGACTGCTGAGGTATCGATCTTACAGCCGGAGCACCCGCTGTTGAGCTACCCTAACCGAATTTCTTCTGCTGATTTTGAAGGATGGGTACAGGAGCGTGGTTTGTATTTTGCCAATGAGTGGGACGAGGCCTTTACTCCATTGCTATCCAGTCATGATTTTGGAGAGGATCCCCAGAAAGGGGGGCTCTTAGTCGCGGAGCTCGGCGAGGGTCGGTTTATTTACACCGGTTACTCCTTTTTTCGTCAAATACCTGCAGGTGTGCCCGGAGCGCTGCGTTTGTTTGTAAACCTCATTTCAAAATCTGAGAAATAATCAGTATGCACGATAGCGAAGATAACGAATTACCGGACGACCGCGTTCACGACGAAACCCCGGAAGGGAAAAGACGACCTTGGGTGGTATTATACACGTTGGTTGTGGTTGCTCTTGTGCTTCAGATCATCGTTTTTACGTGGTTCACGCTGCATTTTAAATAATGAGTGTTCTTGATTTTACTACGCTGTTTCTCACTTTGGGATTTGTCGTCTTTTGGGGAGTTTACAAAACGCACTCGCAAAAGGGGCTGGATAATTTCCTAAAAGGCAAGGAAATGAGTTGGATGACCATCGGGTTGTCCGTCATGGCAACGCAGGCCAGTGCTATTACCTTTCTATCGACACCCGGTCTGGGCTATTCCAGTGGAATGGAATTCGTGCAAAACTACTTTGGTTTGCCAATTGCCATGATTGTGGTGTGCACGGTGTTCATCCCTCTCTATCACCGCCACAAGGTTTTTTCCGCCTATCAGCTGTTGGAGGATCGATTCGATAAACGGTCGCGCTATCTCGGGAGTTTCCTCTTCCTTTTGCAACGGGGATTGGCCGCCGGGATTACACTTTATGCGCCATCGATCATTTTGACTCAGGTGATGGGTTGGAACTTCAACGTCGTTTTGTTTGGAGCGGGAATCGCAGTCATATTCTACACGATATCGGGTGGAACGCAGGCTGTTTATGTCACACACAAACACCAGATGACGGTGATTTTTGCGGGAATGATCTTTGTCTTCTTCCTGGTTGTTTTCAAACTGGGTCAGTATTCCAATTTTTCCGAATCCCTTCAAATCGCCGGGGCATTGGGAAAAATGACGGTGGTGGACTACTCCTTTGATCCGAGCAAAAAATACACTATTTGGACTGGCTTAATTGGGGGCTCATTTCTGGCACTCTCTTATTTCGGCACCGATCAATCGCAGGTTCAACGGTATCTTGGAGGGCGGTCCAGTGCCCAGAGTAAAATCGGGATGATCTTCAATGCGTTTCTCAAGGTGCCGATGCAGTTCATGATTCTACTGCTTGGAGTTCTTATTTTCGTTTTTTATCTTTGGAATCAACCTCCAGTCACCTTCTTCCCAGTGGAGTTGGATAGCAAGGATGCACGGGTTTTAGAAATTCAAGATGCGCACGTGCAGCAAAAGGCCGCCACTCAGAACTATCTCGAGGCCATTCGCCAGGGAGACGATGGTCAAGAATCGTTGGCCAAGGCCGAGCTTCAGCAGGCTCATCAATCGTATCGAACCCAAAAGCAGGAGTTTGTAAATGAACTCAAAACTGAACATGGATTCGAAAAAGCGAAGGAGTCGGACTACGTATTCTTGAACTTCATTCGGGATCAATTACCGATCGGCTTGGTCGGGTTGCTCATCGCAGTCATCATCTCTGCAGCCATGTCTTCGACTGCTTCGGAGTTGAATGCGCTTTCAACGATCTCAACGGTAGACTTTTATCAAAACCTTAGGGTGAAGCATGTGGACAAAAAGCACACCATCTTTGTATCCCGTTTGTTTACGGCTATTTGGGGGTGTATCGCCATCACCTTCGCCCTTTTCATTAAGTCGCAAAATAATCTCATCGAGTCCGTCAATATTGTGGGATCACTGTTTTATGGCAGCGTGTTGGGATTGTTTTTGAATGCGTTTTTCTGTCACTGGATTCGAGGAACCGCGGTGTTTTTCGGAACCATTGCAGCTCAGACAGTGGTGCTCATCTCCTATTTCGTTGGAAATGGATCTATCGGGTATTTGTGGTATAATTTCATCGGATGCGGATTGGTATTCGTATTTTCCTCTCTGTTTCAACTGTTCCTGAAGGATGACAAACCTGCAAAGAAGCTCTAGTCCGGTTATCTGCTTTGGTCAGCAACCGTGTGGGATTTTTCCGAAACGGTTTCTCGTCGCCAAAATCAAAACAGCTTGGAAACTCCAGCAACAATTGGGGGGTCGAATTGTGTTTTTCTACCATGACAGCGACCATGATTTCAGGGAAACAGCTACGCTCGTGACCCACCGTTCAACCGGTGCCAAATGCAGTCTGAATTTCACCTACCCGAACAAGATCCATAAAAAATTCACACCGCTTTTTCGTAAACATTTTCCTCCAGATTGGAAGGCAAATACACGTAGGCAATTGCCCAATTACGTTGATAAGGAAGTGATCAGTATTTTTGATAGCATTAAAACAGACAACGTTGCGGAATTCTGCCTCGAAATGTATCAAAAAATGGGCTGGATGAAGCGCATTGAAGTGGTCCGTTCAAGTGATCCGGAATTGCGGAAAAAAGCAATCGATATCGATGAGCACTTTGCCGACATGCAATGGAATGAAGAGTGGGTGAGGGCGCAGAAAATAGGTGGCAAGTATCGGCTTCATCGGGGTGGCAATGCTTACCATGAATTGCCCGACGCTTCGGTTGAAAAGTGGCAGATCAGCCCGACTCGGGATTCACGTCTGCTTTGGATGCAGTCCATCATTGCTTGCACCCACTACATCGCAGGTGAGGGAGAACTCGCTTATCTTAATCAAAGTGAAGCGCCTGAAATCGAGTTTGTGAAACGCGAAAAAATCGATGCTTCCCATGAAGCATGGACCGAAATTTGGAAGGACGAACATGAATAGGAGTATATTGGTAGTGGGAGCGCATCCCGATGATTTTGAATTTGGATGCGGCGGTGTTTTACTAAAGGCGGCTTCGGAAGGAATACGAATCCACCCGGTTTTACTGTCTCTAGGGGAATCCGGTTCTGCGGGCACACTTGAAATTCGAAGGAAGGAATCCCAAAACGCAGCCGCAGCATTGGGGAGTGAATTGATCGAGCTGTTACTCGACGGGGATGCAAAACTAGTGGAGAGCATCGAAAACCGCCTCAAATTGGCGCGGTTGATTCGGGAGTTGAAACCCGATTGGGTTCTGGCGCCCAGCCACCATTTACGTCAACACCCCGACCATGTCGCTGCCTCTACTCTGGCACGGAACGCTGTGAGGCTCGCACGTTACGGTGGACTGGACGATCTGGCAGATCTTCCCACTCATCGGAAGTGCAAGGTTGCCTTTTACGATATTTCCAGTCGTTCCAACTTATCGGAAGATCATTCCATCATTGTGGATGTTTCGGGATTCCAGGAAGCCTGGATCGATTTAATGAATTGTCATGAGAGTCAAACCAGCAACCAACGTTATGTGGAACTGCAAATCGCTAGAGCGACAGCTCTGGGGATTGAGAATGGTTGTGATCTTGCTCAGCGCTTGATTGGTCGAATCAGCCCCGGTTTTTGGCTCGGTTAGTCAGATCATGGATATCAACCAACTTTCATTTTAATGTTGATGATGTCTGAATCTCGAAAGCTGAAAATTGCGTTACTCTGTCACCCAACAGTTGGGGGCAGTGGAATCCTTGCGACCCTCGCTCGGATACGAACTCGCTGAGCGCGGTCACGATATCACCTTTGTCTCAACACAAACACCCTTTCGGCTGATCGAAGCCCATGCCCATATCCGATTTGAAGAGGTAAAAGCAGTTGATTTTCCACTCTTTAGTCATCCGGATTCCACGCTACCGCTCATCAACCACCTCTTGAATCGAACAAAGACCCAGTCCTTTGACATCATCCACGCCCATTACGCCATTCCCAATGCGGCAGCAGCAGTGATTGCAAAGGCTCTTTCGCCGGAAAGTTCCTTCAAAATCGTGACCACCTTACACGGAACCGATGTTGTGAAATTGGGACGTAATCCCGAATACTCGGATCTGATCGAAAAAGCCTTACTTGGATCCGATGTAGTCACCTGTGTTTCAGACAATTTAAAGCAGCTAACACTACAGTCCTTTCCCCGTATCAAGAATCCGAGAACCATTCCCAATTATTATCGAAAGCGGAATGTCGAAAAAGATAGGGAGAGCATGCGCAAAGAACTTGGCTTAGGTGATGAAAAATTGGTGATCCATCTTTCCAATTTGAGGAAAGTGAAACGAATCGATCTCTTACTTGAGACCTTCGCCAAAGCTCGAAAACAGCAAGCCATGAAGCTACTGATCCTTGGTGGAGCTGACTTTTCAGAATATCAAGAAACCGTGGATGATCTTGGCCTAACCGAGGATGTCTTGTTTTGCAGAGATGTAGTGCATGTGCAGGACTATATTGAGGCTTCCGATGTTGGGCTTTTTTGTTCGGAATACGAAAGTTTTTGCCTGGGAGTTCTTGAATGCATGGCCCACCGTCTCCCTGTCATCGCATTTGATGTAGGAGGGATTCCTGAGGTGTTGGAACATGGAAAGAATGGCTACCTGCGACCTTTTGACGATACGGATGCGCTGTCATCGGATCTTGTTAGGATTATCCAAGATGATGCATTGCGACTCTCATTAGCATCGCAGGCTCAGGAGCACGCGATGCATTGCTTTTCACCCCAACGCGCAGTTGATCTTTACGAGGAACTCTATTTGCAGTTGGTCTAGGGAGTGTGCTGTTTGTAGGAACTGAAGGTCAGGCGCGCGGCATCGCGATAAACGCGAGCCCCACATGATGAAAGATTGCCCTTCTTGAACTTCTCCAGGTTTCAGCGGGTTTTGTTGATCTCCGGAAGTGTTCAAGTCACGACTGAAGTCATGACCTCCTTTTTCCTTATGTTTCAATTCTTGTCTGGGGTTGATACTCCCCAAACATCTCATTTTAAGCAGGAAATCAGATTCAAAGACGACAAGTCTTTCCCACAAAAAAAGGGCAATTCCTGCAGAATTGCCCTTTATGATGTGTGGTTCTATTGATGAGAAAATTACTTCAAGGAATTGATGAGTTCCTCATTGAGTTTGATATAACCGAAATCTCCGCCTTCATTTGCTTTCGCGACCTCAATCGATTTTTTGGCGCTGGCAATGGCTTGCTTTTTGTTCCCAAGTTTTGCGTGGATTTGAGCTTCGGTATTGATCAACCAAAATGCACCTTCCTGCATTTTAACGGCTTTTTGTATCCATACAAGAGCCTGTTCCAGGTCGACTTCGTAGTTAAGGTAGGCACTTGCAGACCTTGCATAGTTTCCACCATTTAGCTCTTCTCCGGAGTTCATGACCTCTTTAATACTGGCGAGCACTTGGGCCTTTGTATCTAGTTCAATGTCGAATGCAACCCGGGTCATATCCCAGTCGAGAAACATTGTGGCACTGTCATCTCTGAGTCGGTCAAATCCGATGGTGAAACTTTCAACCTGTTGTTTCAATTGAGTCGGAGCGACCTCGAAACGAACTTGGTCATCTTCCATCTTGTAGCCGTCTTTGCCTGGGAGATCATGATTGTTAGACAATATCACGGTCCAGGAGTCTTTGCCCGGTATTGTGTAAAGCGCATATTCACCGGCTGGAACCGGCTTTCCACCGACTTTAATCTCTTTAGAAATGGAGACCTTGGTTGATGCGTTTGCTCCAGTTCTCCAAAAAGTGTCGTAGGGTACGAGTTTTCCAAAAATTTCGCGGTCCTTCACGCTGGGACGGGAATAGACGACTTTGAAGTCGACCAAACCAATCTTTTGTTCCACCACGGATTTCGGACTGGGAGCAGGAGTTTCCTGTGCCAGGGATTGATAGGCTGTTAGGGTAAGACCCATGGTTGCTACTAGTAAAAGAGCAGCGGACCTTGATGTTGCTTCAACTGATGTTGCGCAAAGTGATGTTAGAGAGGGTAGGTATTTTTTCATGGTATTGAATCAATGTTCGATGCTTATTTTGTGAGCTCTGAATTCTTTTTCCAATCGAGTTTCGTTAAGATGTGGAAACGAGTCCATGAAGCATCGAAAACCGTCTATATGTGGTAAGTGGGCCGAATGGGTACCCAAAAAAACCTACCGGTTCACCGGTAGGTTTCATTTTAAATAGTTGGGATACTTACCCTTCGCTTTGTGGTTGGGGGCGACTCCAGGGTGGAACAATGCCGTTTGAACGAGCATAGGCGATCATTTGTCCCAAATGTTCCATTCCGTGCCCAGCAACGAGTATGGCTACGCTCATCTTTGGCATTTTTGTGCCAAAAAAATCAATTTCTGTGGCGAGTTCTTCTGATGAAAGACCTGCGATTGCGGATTTTGCATACTCGATGGATGCTTCCAAAGCGGCGATCGTTTCATCTTTTCCGCTGAGTGTTTCTCCGATGGTTTTGGGATTGATTCCTTCAGGTAGTTCTTTACCTAGCATCGACCCCAAGAAGTAGTTAGCAGATATGAGATGTTCTAACACTCCCTGCCCAGTATAGACACCTTCGGAAGGAGCCCACGCGAGCTGTTCTTCGGTAAATTCTTTCGCCAAACTGACGAGTTTGCCTGCTTCCCCTCCATAAACTCCATTGAGTGAACCACTAAAAAGAGCGGATTGGTCAGTTGCTTGATGGCCATGATCATGACCATGATCGGCAGTGCCGGCATTGAGTGAGAGGGCAGCCAGCATTGCTGACAGTAAAGTGACTTTTGTGATGATTTTCATAGGTCTTAATATGATGTAGAAATGAGAGTAGCTTCTAATGGTAAATATGAAATGTTCTTATCCGATGGAGATTCTGCCAATGGTAGAGAATTCTCGGTAGACTGTAGATATTGGAGGGCGACGTTTGTGTCTTATTTGATTTATCTAGGGCTGTTTAATACAATGTGAATTGGATCGTATCTGGTTATACCCTCGCATCCACTAGTATTCCGGGAGTTTCAACCTATATTGAAGGAAGTAACCAGCAACGGCTTGTGTTAGTTTTTTTTGTTCAAATGCGTTCTGGCGAGCGTCACGAGTTTTCCCCAAAGTTGCGAGCCCCCTTTTTTTATGATAAAACACCTCTCCATTCTACTTTTGACCGCCGTCGCTTATCTTCCTTTTCCTTGTGCCTAAAGCATCTGGGAAATGACCCCTTTTAAAATTTTGCTCTGAAACCTGATCTCTATAGTATCCCACTATGCCATATAAATTCGTAACAACTCTGCTTACCTCCCTGTTGTTGTCATTCGGTGCTACTGCCAAAAATCCACTGGATTTTGGGAGCAACATTCTCACTGCTGATCCTTCGGGTCATGTTTGGGCGGATGGTAAGATGTATCTTTACACTTCGCATGACCTGGAGTGCCAACAAGATTTCTGGATGAAAGATTGGCATGTTTTTTCTTCTGAAAACCTCGTGGATTGGATCGACCATGGTCCGTGTCTCTCAGTCGACGATCTTGATTGGGCGGACAATTACGCATGGGCACCCGATTGCGCCTACCGAGAGGGAAAATACTACTTTTGTTTTCCTGTAGGTAACGGATTCAAAGACCGGGTAAATCCGGAGAAAAGCACCAAATGGATGGGCATTGGCATTGCCGAGAGTGATTCTCCAACAGGACCTTTTAAAGATGTAATTGGTGGACCTTTGTGGACGGAGCCTTATGCGAATGATCCATGCTTGTTTGTGGATGATGATAACAAGGCCTATCTGTATTTTCATGGTGCCAAAGGTAATGACTGGTTAGTTGCAGAGATGGCCGATGATATGCGCAGTATCAAGGGAGAATTTATTAAAATGGATATGGGCGGATACGAACCCAAAATGGAAGGTCCATGGGTGTTCAAACGGGAGGGTATCTACTATTATACGATGCCGGAAAACAACCGTACACTCGCATACTATATGAGTGATTCCCCAACAGGTCCTTGGGAATACAAAGGCACCATTATGGGACCCGAAGGGGACAGTAACAACCATCACTCGATCGTTGAGTTTAAAGGACAATGGGTGCTCTTTTACCACCGCTGGCTTCCAAATGAATCAGACTGCAATCAGCCGCAACGTCGGGTGTGCGTAGAAAATCTCTATTTCAATACTGACGGTACGATTCAGAAGGTGAAACGAACTTACAGCGGGGTCGGAACGATCCAGTAATTAGAAACCATTCCAAAATTTTTAAATAGATCTACTTTGTATGAAACCCCATTGCCATTTTCTTACGGCTGCTATCGTAGCTTTGACCTGTGCGAGTTTCGCTGTTGCCGAAACTAAAACCGATTATTCCCGCCGCGCCTTAGGGTATGGTCAGGTTCCAGATTACGAAGTAGCGTATCAGGTTCCGGAAGTTTCTGAGATTAAAGCAGATTTGGATCGGATTTTTTCCTACACTCAAAATACCACGACATTGAAGGTTTTTGACAATGAAACAGGAGAGTAGATTGTTGATCCTGCGAAGTTGACAGAGAATGCTGTTCTGGATCAACGCTTCGGTCAGGGCAATCGTATAGATTATACTAATGGAGTCACAATCTCCGGATACGACTTGCTGAGCGATCTCACCGGTGACTCAAAATACCTCGAATACAACCGCGATTTTTACGACTTCGTTTTTAAATGGATGCCCGCATTCATGGATCGCGAAGAGAGGACTGGAAAACGAAGCGCCTTCAGCAAGGCGGTCAAAATGTATGCTCTCGACCATTGTGGTTCTATCACTGCTGCGCTTATCAAAACCTATCAGCGCAATCCGGATGAACGCTATCGAGCGCATATTGACCTCGTGGACGAATACATCGCTCACGGGCAGTTCCGGCTTGAGGATGGAACGCTGGCGCGGGAACGGCCTCAGGCAGTTTCGCTATGGACGGATGATTTTTACATGTGCATTCCATTTTTGGCTCAAATGGGAAAGCTTACAGGTGAATCTCGCTACTACGATGATGCAGTCCGGCAGGTGGTTCAATTGTCAGAACGTCTCTTTGATTGGGACAAAGAACTTTACGATCATGGTTGGAGTGAAGTGACTGCAGCTTATGATCCGAAAGTCTATTGGGGTAGGGCCAATGGCTGGGCGATGATGGCCATGGCAGAATTGCTCTCAGTATTGCCAGATGATCATGCTGGACGGGACGAAGTCATGCATCAGTTCCGAACCCACGTTAAAGGCATCGTGGAGCGTCAGGAAGGCGATGGGCTGTGGCATAACATCCTCGATCGTGAACTGACTTATACTGAGACCTCAGCGAGCGCCATGTTTGTGTTTTCGATTGCCCGGGGCATCAATGAAGGATGGATCGAACCCCTTTTTGCTCCCTATGTGATAACGGGTTGGAATGGCATTGCTGAGCGCATCCTTCCAGACGGCCGTGTGAAGGGTATTTGCGAAGGAACAACCTATGCCAATGATGCTGTCTATTACACTTATCGTGGGGCAGGGGAGCACACGAACTTCTTTGGCGCAGTGGTATTGGCTGGCGCTGAAACCATGCGTCTATTGGAAAATCCATCCGTGGATATCAATCGTCCTCGGGAAAATTCAGTCAACAGTGCGATTCACGGCAAACCCAAAGCCATTGAAGAATAGAATCAGAGAACGATTTAACCATCGGGAGAAATCAAAATCATGAAAAAACGAATCATTCGTGTTTCTACTGTCGTTTCGCTTTTCACGCTCATGTTCTGGGTCTCGCATGGTCTTGCGAAACCCGCACCAGAGTTGGATCTTGATAAAACGCGTGTTATTATTACCAGCGATGGAGAGATTGACGATGAATGCTCATTGGTGCGTTGTTTACTTTATGCGAATGAATGGGATATCGAAGCGATTGTAACCTCCAGTTCTCAATATCATTGGCACGGCCATAATTGGGCAGGTGATGATTGGATCGATCCCTACTTGGAGGCCTATGCGGAGGTTTATCCAAACCTGATCAAACACGATCCTGCCTATCCTACGCCTGAGTATTTGAAGTCCCGAACTGCCCTTGGAAATGTCGAGCTCGAAGGGGAAATGGAGAAAGTAACTGATGGGGCGCAGCTTATTGTAAAGGTATTGCTCGATGACTCCGACAGTCGTGCAATCTGGCTTCAGGCTTGGGGTGGCATGAATACGATTGCGCGTGCTCTTAAGACAATCGAGGAGGAGCATCCAGAGCGCATGGCCGAAGTCGCAAAGAAAATTCGATTTTTCTTCATCTGGGAGCAAGATGCCACTTACCAGGAATACATCCGCCCTCATTGGGGAAAGTATAACATCATCACGATTATTTCCGATCAATTTGAAGCGATCGCCTACCGTTGGAAGACCATTCAACCAAAGGAAATGCAGGCCTTCTATAATGGAGAGTGGATGATTGAAAACATTCTGGAGGATCACGGGCCATTGTGTTCGCTTTACCGATCGCACGTTGAAAACGAAGACGGGTTCGACATTGGAGACTTCCGCTCAGAGGGTGACTCGCCAGCCTTCATGCATACAATCTACACGGGGTTGCGCAATTTGGACAATCCTGATTGGGGCGGTTGGGGTGGTCGTTATGTTTGGGTTCGGGAGAATACCTGGTTAGACCCAAAAACAGACCCTGATTATGAGTATCCAGAAGGTCGCTATTATACGAGGAACGCTTGGGGAAGAAACAGTACCAGGCGCGGGAACACCTCTTTTAATAATGAAATGCACCGCGAGTATTTTCGTCCTATTTGGCGATGGTCTGAAGCGTTTCAGAACGATTTTGCCGCTCGGGCAGACTGGTGCGTGGAATCTCCTTCTGAAAGCAATCATCCTCCCGTTGTTAAGCTTGCTGGTCCGCTGGATTTGAAAGTGAAAGCTGGAACTCCAATTGAACTTAATGCCGAAGGCACCGTTGATCCCGATGGGGATGAACTCAGTTTTAGTTGGTGGCAATACTCAGAAGCAGGAAGCTACGATGGCAGCGTCGAAATCGATCATGCAGATCAGAGCGCAGCTTCCTTGATCGTTCCATCAGACGCCGCAGGGCAATCGATTCATATCGTTTGTGAAGTGACGGACAACGGTACCCCAGCTCTCACCCGATATCAACGGATTGTCATTTCCATTGCTGAATAATACTATGGAGCGTTTAAAAGACTTCAAACGGAAACAGATCTCATGCCATTCGACAGGCTCACGGTCATGAACAAGCCCAAGATTCTTGTTGGTCACGAACTGTAGCATTCGATGCTCGCATCGGATATTGCACGTAGCAATTTAAACGCTATTCAGTAGAAGCAGCATCTGGCGACTGGCACTTGTCGATATTGTGCAATGCCGCAAAGACGAATAACCACTCTGTCCTGACGTAGGTGGTGAAATGTGCTATTTCGCGGCTTTGTATCTAATGCTATGGCTTCCCAGGAAGATGCTTCAGCGATGATGTTCTTTGCTTCAAGGTTTGCGGATGACGGCCAGCCAATCCTCTTCATCCGGAGCAGATAATACTATCGTTTTTCCAGCTACAATTGCATCAGCGTTTTCGGATCCGCCATTCCTTGGATTAAACCAACTGAATTCAAATTCACCGATGGCACCGGACATATCCAATTCGGTAGAACCTCCTTGCGGGAGATAGACGAGATAAACTTCGTTGGACTTTGCCAAACAATAAACTGAATTTCCACGGTCAGGATTTCCGACCAGTTCATCTCTGTTTTGCATTTTCCAAAATGGGATTCTCCAGTTATTAAAAAACTCCAGTGCGATTCGACAATAGTCCCAGCTTTGATCACGACTCCTAAAGTCTTCCGCTATCAAGTCATTTTGCGGCAGTTTGTAACCAAAATAATACTCTACTCCGGCCCCTCCGGCCATCAAGTTGCCCCATAGGGTGTATTTTCTAATGTCGTGTAGATCATAAGCATCATCTCCCTCTCCAGCAGTTCCAGAGAATCCTTCGTATCCGGGATCTGGAATCGCTCCAAACCCCGCGCTCCCTTGTTCGTCATTTGCCACGATCCAGGGCCGGCCTGCAACTGCAGAAGCGGTCACCCATTTGTAAGTCCGTTCGTGGGTATTATCCCACATGTTTTGTAGAGAAGCTCCAGTCAGAACAGATCGATTGCCGATGAGAGGTTCATAGACGATCTCTTGCATGTCTGGATAGGTGTGAATTACTAGATTATGGTGGTATGGATCCAACGAATAAATATAGTCAGCCATCGCTTTTTGTTCTTCAGGCGTTTGGGTATTTTCTTCTCCTAAATTCCAATTGAGGGCTAGATGATGCCCAAATCGCGCAATCAGTTCCCGTAGATACAACTTACGTTCTACACCCAGCTTTCCTCCATCCAACGATTCTGGTTTTGGAGAAGATCCATCATCAAGTGTTGGCATATCCTCAATATCCTGCCCGTTTCGTTGTCTCAGGTCATCAATCTCAGTTTCCTGAAGTTTGAAATGCAGGTGCAGGCCCTTCTGCTGCGCATATGCAAAAACAATTCCCCATTGATCCAATTTCGAACAATCGTAGTGGAGTTTATCATCACGATCGACAAAAGGCCACACATTGTCTCCATCACCTCCCGCATTATATGGCAGGAAAGAAATCGTATTCATTCCTTTGTTTGAGAGATAATTCAAGGCACCGATGAGCCCTTTGCCCTTTCCGTCTTTCCAGGTTGGATCTCCTTGCTTCCAATCCTGGAGATGAGGTGCCCATGTTTTCAACGGCACCTTTTCCGACTTCATGGCATGGGTGTTATCGAAATCAACATATGCCAACAATGTTTCGGGAGCATCAGGACCTGCTTTTAGGAAATACTTTCCATTTCCTCCAAACTGCTGGTGGTGTCTTCCAATATAACGCAACCGACCTTTTCCGCGAAAATCACGCCCCTTTTTATTGCTGGCTGCTACCACAAACTGACCTTCGAAGCCATCGATGGACGGGACGGCTTCACCTTCCAAAACTGAAACTGCAATTTCTGGACCTGACTGAAACAATAATCGATAAGCCCACGTTCCTTTTCGATCCGGAGTGAAATGAACTTTCCAGATATTACCGGAAACAGCACCTGATTCTCCTGCATTTCCATCTGCTGCAAAATATCCGGGAACCTTATAACTGATTGTCTTCGAAGCATTCGTGAAAATCGCTTCTAATCGATAATCCAAAAACGGATTTTTCTCAATATCGGACTCTGAGGCCGAAGGGCCTTCAATGTTCAGCGTGACCGTATGCCATTCACGAAGTTCGCCAGATACTGTAACAGGGCTCACTTCACTCGCGCGGGTCGTGAGTAAGGAACAAAATAAAATACTAATAACAAAAGTAATCGGGGTATGCATAGCTCTTGATTATGGGTATAAACGAAATAAGAAACAGGCTAAAAAGCCAATCACCATTCGGAGTTTGTAATCCCCCTGATGTTTCATCAATAACTTATAAAAACATCCATCTCCCACGGGAAGAGCCACATCGGCATGTTGTTTTCGATATTGCTACCCATCTTCGGACCGTTCATTGCCCCTACATCGGCCGCAACACTTGATTTTCAAAAGAAGAAACCAATATCAGTCAAACTTACAGAATTCGAATGGCATGGAGTTGATTTTTGAAAGGCTCACAGAACATTACAAAACGAAAGGGTTGGGCCTTATTGGGAAAAATCAAATGCCAAAAGTCTTTGGATCTACAAAATCTTTGGGGCAAACAAACTTTCCGTCCGACCGCGAAATGAAACCAATACCTGAAATCGCTGAGATGTTTAAGGGTCCGTATATGTGGGGAAAGAGTGAAGCCAGTTCGACGTGAGATTTTCCCACTCCCTCAACGGTGGCAGGAGGCTCAAATCTGACTTCGTGTTTCACTTTGGGTAAATCAATTTTTAAGACAAGCAGTGGATCCGTTGCTTCAGAGAAGTAATTTTCTGCAACCGCGAGTAGAACCGACTCTCCGCTTGTGCAATGGATGAAGCCTTCAGTTTTAAGGGAATCAGCTTCGTAAAAATCATCAGATAGGCATGATCTGAAATTGGGTTCCGTCGCAATATGAAAAATAGTCGATTCTTCTTCTTTGCCTGATTTAGTCATGCTTTGATTTAAGTGAGCGAATTGATATTAATTTCAACGCTTATTCTTTCTCACAATTTTAACAATACGGCCATACACGATCTCCGCGGTATTCCAATGGTATCCACCCGTTGTATTGTTAAATTGAACAATAACTGTATCCATTTTTTTGTGGTATTTTGCAATGCTTTGGTAACCGGGCACCCAGCCCGTATGCTCATACTCGTAAATCGAGGAGTAGATTTCCTGTTCGCCGTCATCAAACACTGATCCATCGTTCAATGCTCTCAAAAAGAGTCCTACATCCTCTGCAGTTGCGATCATTGAGGTGATGTTCATTCCATATTCAGAAGCTTTTAGATCCTCCTCTATGCCCACATAGTAGCCACTCATTACATCCTCCACATTCACGTCATGGATCGATTCGAAGGTGTTTTTAAGCCCAAGTGGGATGAGGATCTCCTCCTTTATGTATTGAAAACTTCTATAGCCCAAAACTTTTTCAATGAGCTCGGAAATCAACAAATAGTTGGTGTTTGAATACTCGTAATCCTCACCCGGTTCAAACTTGGCGGGCAAATCAAGGACCAGTGCAAGGGCTTCTTCGCTGCTCTTGGGAGGGTTAGCCCAAAAACCTGGATGGTCGGTTAGGTTGGGAATGCCACTGCGATGCTGCACCATCATTCTTAAGGTGATTTTTTCCGCATTTTCAATTCTTCCGATAAGTTCCGGAAAGTAATCAGCGAGAGTTTTGTCCAGTGATAAGCGGTTGTCGCTCACCAATTTGGTAATTGCAACGGCATCATACAATTTGCTGATACTTGCAATCTTGAATAGTGCTTTTGGGTCGGCAGGAATTTTGTTTTTCCGATCATGCCAGCCTGCCGCGTATAATGCGGGTTGCTTACCTGCTTCGTCCACGTAAACAATAATGCCATCCAGCCCATGGCCAATGGCTTCCTCCACTTGTTCCTGGACCGTGTCTGGCAGTGGCAAGATCCATGCCTTCACCAGCACCCATGGCACGAAGAACAAGGAGGCGATGCTCGCAAGAATAAATACAATTCTGAGTATTCGTTTTATGATTTTCTTGTTCATGATTTTATCGGATTTGGTGACGGTTCGCTTTCCCTTTGTAATGGTGTTTGCGAATAGGTGCCCGTTTGCATGCTGGAGGTGACAATATTTTTCCGAATTTCACCAGCAAAGTGAAAATCATGCATTTCCAGAGGCTTTATATGTGCAGATTTGTGGCAGAGTTCCGCTTGGGAAGGGTGGTGCGGATTTCCTCTCAATGATCGCTTTGCTGGTCATATGCGATTATGGAGTAAATACAGGTGTCACGCAACTTGTTGTCCACATCTTTCATGTGATTGCGTATCGTACCTTCGAGTGTGAATCCTAGTCGCTCTGGGATACGGCGACTTTTCAAATTGTTGGAATTCATCCGGATTTCTACTCGATTCATTTTGAG
The DNA here is from genome assembly GCA_963676215.2 of Opitutales bacterium. Lineage (GTDB taxonomy): Bacteria > Verrucomicrobiota > Verrucomicrobiia > Opitutales > JAFGAQ01 > JAKSBQ01. Next base: position 81,262 of record CAXXVT010000022.1, read on the forward strand.
TTCCTCCATCGCATAGCGACAAATTCCCTCAACAGCCTCAGTGATGTAACCCTTGGAACTACACGAAGTGCGGACCCAGTAACCGATCTCGGCTTTTGGCACTGTCCAGTCAATCCTGTGCAATCCAGATCCACCAACGAATGTGAGAGAATCCTTGAGGAAGAGATGAAATCTATGATCACTGCCTTTTTGAAAATCTACCTCAGCATTACGGCAACTCTCTTCCGATTCATCAAGAGTGGGAAGATGATCCGCCCAAGGCATCCAAGGGCTCAGTGTTTCGATCGTCTCTATGATGGCTTCCTGGAGTTGGGGCGCATCCTCGACTGAGGGAGACCGTATGACAAGTCTTTCAGTTTCAAGTTCAAAAGGGTAGGGTATGCGGTTCATTTCATAATTCCATCACCGACGGTAGTCTACTGCTTCTCGTTTCATTTTCATCAGTTCAAACTTCTCCCGTTTGAAATCCTTGGAACGATTTTTTTCATCTGGATAAAAAAGCTCAAGTTCATCGAGTGCTTTCTCCAGTTTGGCTTCCTTTTTGTACATCTCCGCGATTTCTTTGCTGGTAAATCCGAATAGCGGGAAATCTTCAGAAATAAGATCAGCAAGGATAACACAATTCAATATCTCAGAAACCACCGATTCCTCTTTTATGTACTTCATAATGGTTTCATTTGAGACAAAATTTTTCGTAATCTTCTTTTTTAGATCTTTGAATTGTCGTTCTTCCCTATATTGATTCGAACGAATGATAAGAGGTTCCAAATCGTATATCTTTTCTCCAGTTGTCGGATCAACCGAATCTCCTTTCTTTGTCGAATAATCCGTATTGCTGATATAATCAGGTGAGTCACTCGGAACAACCTTCGGGACTCTTCTATCTGTAAATGGAGAAGCGGTGTCAGTTTCGGTGGCAAGAGCAGTTCCACAAAGGAGAACAGAAAAAAGGAGGGAGATTTTATTCACAGGGGAAAAAGGTCCGATACGAGTACGTTTCCTTCTTTGATCCTGTGGAGATCCCTTCGTTCAATTTATTTCCGAAGTCAGCCCGCCATCGATTTATTGCAAGTTCCGGATTTTTAATTCGTGTTGGATGGCTTCGTATCTCTTTGGTTTTTTCAAAAACAGATAAATCAAAAAGACGGGTATTAGCGTTATAAATCCCCAATGATTCGCGGCAACGCTGAAGATTATGATTCCAACTAAGAATCCGATAAAAAATGCATCTATGACCGGGGATGGTTTGGTTTTTTTTGCCACTTCTAGTAGCTCATCATCGCTCAATTGAGACAGTTCTTGTTCGGTCATCTTGTTGAATTTATCTATTTTCTCTTTCTGTTAACTCACCAAATGCAATGTCGTAGCCGTCTAGGTCTTGGACGCCAAATTCTCTGCACCCATAAGGTTTATTTGAAATCGAATAGTCGATTTTTGCACCCCGCTTTTTCAGTTCGTCATAGAGAGGTTCGATCCCTTCAACCCAGAAATATATATTCCAAATATTAGCGCAGATTTTCCAATTTGGAATCACATGTTCGGGGCTGGGTGATTGCTGAAGCATAACAGACATGTTATCTCGATTCAGAATTACAAAATCTGGTGGATCGTTCCAGATTCTGTCGTAACTGAAGCCCAAATTGTCGCGATAATAGTCAGCTGCTCGCAGAATATCTTTTGTCAGAAGAACTGGGGCAGATCTGGTTAGTTTTGTAATCATTGTATTCTCCTAACATCGAGTGAGATTCTTCGAACGACTTGTTGTAAGCTTTAGAGCATTTCCAATAAAGATAGGCACAACGATGATAGCTAAACAACAAGCAGCGCAAGACTGATTGGCTTGTAGCGCACTAGAAGTGCGTGAAAGCCAATCGAACGCTGCGACCTTGCTATTTAGCATCATTGCTCGCAATCAAGCAAAATTGTATACCAGCGGCGTTGTCAAAAAGTTGCAGGGCTTCTAGCCCAACAGACTTTTCTGCCGCCTGGCTGGAATTCAATTTTTTCTCGATCGTAGTGTCTATATTTAGTGGAAATGCTCTAGTAAGACGTTCTTCAGGGGGCATGATGATTATTTGTTTTTAGAACGCTTTCCGTAGCTTGCTGCTTCGGGGCCAAGGGCTGCTAAATACTCAATTTATTGCCTGTTAACCCTAACGCTGCAAACTCAAATAAATGATCAGGGGATAATAAATTGAAAGATAACAAAACCTGAAAATATATTGAATTATCGCGGACCCATTGATTCGCCCATTGCGAGAAGAAGAGAAGGGGTCAAAGAGAAGGGGTCAAAGCTGGTCAAAGAGAAGGGGTCAAAGCTATAATTTAAATATTGCTTAAAGTAGCATGCTCAGGTTATTTTGGGAAGGGAAGAGAAGGGGTCAAAGCTATAATTTAAATATTGCTTAAAGTAGCATGCTCAGGTTATTTTGTGGGAATGGCTCGCAAAGTTAGAATTGAATACCCTGGAGCGACGTATCATATCATCTCTCGGGGGAACTATCGCAAGGATTTGTTTACCATAGGAGAAAGTGGAAGGTCTTTTGAAAAGGCGTTGTTTGAAGTTGCAGAGCGTTGTGAGTGGAAACTGCATGCTTATGTGATAATGAGTAATCATTATCATCTGGCATTGCAGATCAAAGAACCCAATCTTGTGGAAGGAATGCGTTGGTTGCAGAGCACTTTTGCCAATCGTTTCAGCCGATCCATTGCTACAAAATGAACTCAACGGTTCAAGGGGTTCGATGATCTGAGCTGCAACACTTTCAAGTTGGTTGCAACCAACTCGAAAGACCCTGGTGCTCTTAATATAATCTAAGAGCTGTTTATCGCGATTCTTCCGACGAGATTTACGCCCATTCTCAGAATCGCTCAAAACGTAAAATATCAACATTCGGTAACCTACAAGAGGTTGGATCATCGCCGGAAAAGCTTTCAGAAAGCAAATTGTAGAGCAGTATAGTGAAGAAGAGATAAGTGAATCGATAGGAAAGAGCGGAAAAAGAGAACTACGTGAGGCACATTGGGAAACAGTTTTAAGACGACTGATGGAAGAAATTCAAAAATCTGAAGTTGACATCAAAAAAGATAAAAAAGCAGCGAAGTGGAAAGTCTCAATCGCCAGGCAGATGCGAAGACAATGTACCGCTTCAAATCCTTGGCTAGGCGAAAGGTTGAATATGGGGCACGCAAGCCGTGTGAGTAATCTGATTAATGGAAATATTTAAATTATAGCTTTGACCCTATGACAATTTTGTAAATTATAGCTTTGACCCTATGATCTAATTTTTAATTTTATAGCTTTGACCCTGTGATCTTAATTTAAATGCGTTTTGAAGCGGTTTGTTTAAAATCTATTTTTTTCATTCTGATATTTTTGAAATTGAATTCGCTAAACTATTCCAATGCGTTCGCATCTCCTCCAGGGTCTGGGATCCTAATTCCGTGAGACAATAATACTTCCTTGGGATTCCCGATTTTTGTTCTACCCATTTTGACGAGACTAACGCTTCCTGTTTCAGGCGGTTCATCAGCGGATAGAGGGTCCCTTCTGCAACTTCTATCTCGGTGTAATTGCGAATATCCTCAATGAGTTCGTATCCATAAAGTTCCTTATCTTTCAGGATATTCATGACAATATAGGATAATGCCCCCTTTTTTACCTGTGATTTCCAATTCTTTAAAAAAGCTAATTCCATATGTAAGTTGCTTAACTAAATACATAGATAAGCAATGTATCAAGAAAAATGAAGAATTTGTTTTTTGAACTAAGTTATCCTCTTTTCATGACATTGGAGAATCCGAGAATTTTGAAGGAATAGAGCTTTCAAAAAACATGTCTGATGCGCTACGATTAGACGTGGAAAATAAAACGGAAGAAATATGGAAAGGGTGTGTGCGCAATTTGAGAGCCTTCATCCTGAGTCGAGTTTCTTCTCCACATGATGCAGATGACATTCTTCAGGATGTATTTCTCAAAATACATTCAAAGATTGATACATTGAAAAACCAGGATCTGTATTGTCCATGGGTGTTCAAGATCGCACGGAATGCGATCAACGATTTTTACCGTAAATCAAAAAATGGAGAATCTGTTGATCAATTGAAATTCGAACAACAATTCGGTGAAAATCCGTCAGATGCTATCGTTGAGGGTCTGAGGGATATGGTGGAATTGCTTCCAGAAAAATACGCTGAAGCCCTGAACTATGTGGAATTTGAAGGATTGACGCAGATAGAATATGCCAAACGCAAAGGGATGTCGATTTCTGCCGCCAAGTCTAGAGTTCAGCGTGGTAGAGCGCTTTTGCGTCAGGTTCTACTCGACTGTTGCCAATACGAATTTGATCAATTCGGTAGCATCATCGATTACCGCCCCAATTGTACCAATAAGGCAGTAGAGTGATCTGAAATTCTTCATTTGTTGGGGCTGCAACCTGATTTATCTGAGATTCAAAAAAACTTTGCGTCCTTTTTGAGAACTCTGCGTCTCCCTGTTGTGAATAAACAGAACGCAGAAATAAAAGATTCAATGCTAACGCCTTTCTTACTTTGGAAAGCCTTAAAAACTCTTTTTTTACTCGCCCTCCTGGGGGCGGTATTTCCAACCACAAAGGGTTTCAGTCAAGAAGTAAGTTCCAAACGAGGGGAAGGTATGGAGTTCGACTCAACCCACATCGACCGGTCCAATGCTCCTACGATCGACGGAGTATTGGATGATGCCGTATGGAGTAGGGCAAATTCCAGTAATGATTTTCATCAGCTTCAACCTCACGAGTACTCAGATGTTTCAATGAACACTCAGTTTTGGATTGTTCATGATGAAGATCATCTTTACATCGCCGTTCGATTGGAAGATCCACAACCCAACAAGATTGTTGCAACCCAGCATATTCAGGGGAAATTGTTTGAATCGGATGATCAACTCCACATTTCGTTGGATACCTTCAATAGTAATCGCCATGGCTACTATTTCCAAATTAATCCCAACGGAATTCTACGGGAAGCACTACTGTCCAATGTAGGGTGGGGTGTTCATGAAGAATGGGAGACCATTTGGCAAGGGCAGGCTACTATCGATGAAAAAGGTTGGACTGCGGAAATCGCGATCCCGTTTAAATCACTTTCATTTGATCCGAATTCGACTGATTGGGGATTTAATATAGGCCGGGTTATTCGGAGAAAAAGTGAAGTGATCGCTTGGGCTTCGAAGGGCACTCAAACCTGGGAGATGAGTCCGGGAGCTCTAGGTAAACTTAAAAATGTTGATCATATCGCACAGGGATTGGGAATTGATGTGGAGGTATCGGGAGTGGCCTTAATTGAAAACAATGGGCTGCAGGGGAGGAAGGAATCTTCAATTGAACCATCATTGGATATCTTCTACAAACCGATCCCTCAACTGACGCTTTCGGCTACCGTAAATACTGATTTCTCGGCAACTGAAATTGATGACCGCATCGTAAACCTAACTCGATTTGATGTCATGTTTCCTGAAAAACGGAATTTTTTCCTGCAGGATGCGAACCTTTTCAGCTTCTCATCGCTTGACGGCAATGGAACACCCTTTTTCTCCAGAAAAGTAGGCATGAATTTCAACGGTGAAGCACTATCGATCAACGCCGGACTCAAGGTAACCGGAAGGTTCGATAGTTTTAATGCTGGGGTTTTGGCGATCCGCCAGGAAAGCGTGACTGGAAGTGCAGAAACTGAAGACCTTTATGTCGTTCGAGCAACGCACAACCTGCTGACTGAATCTGAAATTGGCTTCATCTACACAAACGGAAATCCGTATTCAAAGAATGAAAATTATGTATTGGGATTCGACTTCAATTACAAAAACAATAACGCCTTTGGGAAGAACAAAATGGAGGCCAATCTATGGTATCAAACATCGTCTTCGGTATCGGATGCAGGAGACAATCATGCTTTCGGAATCAAGTCCCGATATGATGCTGCGAACTACAATGTCGAATGGAGTTTTACAGAAATTGGAGATGCCTTCGATCCTGCTATGGGATTTGTGAATCGTGCTGGTATCCAACGTCACATGATCAATCTTGGTTTCAAACAATATTACTCAAGTAAGTGGATGCATGTCTATCGGCCGTATATTGAATTCGAGCAAATACGAGGTTTCGACAAAGATGAAAAAAGTGAAAACTTCATCCTGACTCCCATTCACATAGATTCTATCGCTGGCGATCATCTTTTGATTTCGTGGAAAAACCAAAAAGAGAGTCTCGAAAATCCGTTTACACTCGTTGATCGTTTACAGGTAACAGAAGCGGATTACGAATTCAGCAGAATTTCAGTGGATTTTAGATCCTCTCGTGCCCGTGCGTTCGCAGCCTCAATGGGAGTCGAATATGGTGATTTCTACGATGGAACAAGGCTTGACCTGAATTTTGCAGTCGATTGGCGACCATGGTCTCGATTGCTTCTCTCTACCATTTACGAAACATCGCGATTGACAATGGATTCTGGCCAGTTCGAAACATCTCTCAAAAAACTCAACATTGAACTCGCGCTTACCAGTCGTTGGGCATGGCTACTCTCTGCTCAACACGACAATCTATCCAAGGTGATAGGAATCAATAGTCGACTGCGATATATGGCGAAAAACGGGAAGGAACTCTATCTGGTTTTTAACAAAAAGATGAAACAGTTGGAGGATAGTAACTATCAGAACCTTCGGGAAGATTGGGTCGTTAAAGTGTCCTATACCTGGCGATTTTGAGCGCTACCAACGCAGCATCAAAACGGATGGCATATTATCTATTGAATATGACTGTGTAGGGCTCAATGCTCTCATGAACGCCGTTTCTGTAGATCAGTGAAAAGTGGGTTGAGTGGCATGGCTTCTTCTCTTTCTACCGACTTGTCTGGGATACAAAACTAGCAGGCAGCCCTATGAAAGGCCCTGGCTCTTTCGATGATAAGGCTCATCAAAAGCTTTTTCCAGCGATTCTTACGACGAGATTTACGCTTATTCTCAGAATCGCTGAAAAAGCAAATTAACAAACTTGCGTAAGCTACAAGCATCCGATGCTCGCATCGGATATTGGATGCATGTAGTGATTTAAAAAGTGTTACATGGGAAAAGACGGCCTGGCAGTCCGTCCCTACCAAAAAGCGACCCATTGGATTGGGGATTTGGGAAACTGGTATAACATCGTTCGGATACTTCTCACTAGATGCTCACTTCGTTCGCGCAGATGTTTCAAGCTAGTTGAAACGGCAAATTACATGCTACTGAATTCCTTTCTTTTTCAAAGAAGAAGGGAAAGAACG
>CAXXVT010000023.1:0-122438 GCA_963676215.2 Opitutales bacterium
GTCGAAGGCATGGAACTCTCGATGACCGCAACCGGCGCCAATCAGGTAATCTATGGGATTAAGAGAAAACGGAAGTCCGCAATCGAAAGCCTCCAAAAGGCGATCACTTCTTCACCCGTAAAAATTCAGGAATTTCAGGACTACTATCCCGCAGGCGATGAATACGAGTTGGTCCATAAATGCACGGGACGCTTAATCCCGCCAGGAGGCATTCCTTTAAATGTTGGGGTTGTCGTGCACAACACAGAAAGTCTCTACAACATCGCCGAAGCCGTGAAAGGACGACCGGTGATCGACAAGGTGATATCTGTCGCCGGTGCCGTAAAACAACCCATGAGCACATCGGTTCCTATCGGAATAACCCTAGGGGAAGTGCTTCAATTGGCTGGAGGAATCACCTGCGAGAATGCAGTCTATTTTTTGGGTGGACTCATGATGGGTCGAATTGAAAACGACTTATCCAAACCCGTAACCAAAACCACGGGCGCAATCATTGCGCTGCCAGCAGACCATTCATTGGTCATGCGAATGACCAAACCCCGGCAGGCAATGCGTAAGATTGGAAAATCTGCCTGCGACCAATGCAGCTACTGCACGGAAATGTGTCCCCGCTATCTTTTAGGTTACGATGTGCAACCGCACAAGGTGATGCGAACACTTGGTTTCTCTGCAACAGGAACGGCAAATTGGAGCAAATGGGCAGACCTTTGCTGTTCTTGCGGATTGTGCACCCTATTCGCCTGCCCCGAAGACTTATTTCCAAGGGAAGCTTGCAACGACGCTGTTACGGACCGAAAAACTGCCGGGCTTGCACGCTGGCTAGGACCCGAGCGAGAAATGAAGACTCATCCAATGGAAGAAGGCCGACACACTCCCGTCAAAGCACTGGTGCGGAAGCTTGGAGTTTCAGCCTATGATGTCATGGCCCCCTGGACCGAAATAAATTACGACCCTCAACAAGTCACACTGCCTTTGCTGCAACACGTGGGCGCGCCTTCCGAACCCGTCATCAAAGTTGGCGATCTCGTCACGAAAGGACAGCTGCTTGCAGAAATCCCCAAAGACAAACTGGGAGCCCGAATTCACAGTAGTATGGAAGGCAAAATAACATCCATCAACGGATCCATTACAATCGAACGGAGATAAAATTTCATGGCGATAGCAAAAAATGCGATAGGACTTATTGAATTATCGAGCATAGCAGCGGGATATGCGACAGGGGACGCCATGCTCAAAGCTGGCGACGTAGAGATGCTGTTAGCCCGTTCCATTTGTTCGGGGAAATACCTGCTCATGGTGGGCGGCGACATTGCCACAGTGCAGGCCTCAGTGGAAGCAGGCATCGAAGTCTGCTCGGAGGCCGTAATCGATTCCGCAGTATTGTCTAATTTGGATCCCAGCGTCATCCCCGCCATTTCTGGCAGCACAGAAGTTGGTAAACTCGATGCGCTTGGCGTCATCGAAGCATTTTCTGTCACTTCTTTAATTGAAGCTGCCGATGCTGCAGTGAAAGCCGCCGATATTCAACTGGTAGAGATCCGACTCGCCATGGCCCTAGGCGGCAAAGCCTTTGCGACCATGACCGGCAGTGTTTCGTCCGTTGAAGCTGCCGTTGAAGCAGGCTCCAATGTCGTGGCGGAAAAAGGACTGCTTGTTAACCGTGTCGTCATCCCACGCCCCCACCCCAGCCTTCTCAATGAAATGGTGTAGAATGGGGGGGGATTTCAGCTCTCAGATCTCAAATCCTGAGCGGCAAATGTTATTTTCCTGACATTGATCCACAGGATGAACAGGATTCAATGATCGATTGGCTGGTGGAACATTTCCCAAAAATGGAGAAAGCCTTTCATCCTGAAATTGAGAAAATTAGAAGAACTAAGTAAGAATAAGCCCTATGAGGCTGCGAACCAGAACTACAAACTCTCTGTCCTCCATGTATTTTGATATGCAAGAATTCATAAAATCCAAATTATATGCGTTTTAAAATAGAATCTTGAATCGAAGTCGCACTTAACAACTAGGACCGTCCCCTTTTTGCCTCCTCTAAAGGGATGGGGATACACCCCTGAGTATGCAGACATCAAGTCGAATCGATTCAGTTACTATATCGATGTAACTATGCTGGATTAGGACTCTTCGTCCTCCTCGATTAACTTTAGAAACCCGTGATATCCCATCTTAAGGAGGTTTTCCAAAGCGTTTTCGGCGAAATGTTTGATATCAGCATCAGGATGCTTGAGCCCTGCCCGAAGTATTGTTTCCGCACAATCTTCCTTAATGAAGGGTCTTCGGTGACTGATCACACGTTCAATCAACCGGTCGAAACATTCCAGAACAAGCGCTGGTTCTTGCTCTAACAATTTTTCCAAAGATTCCAACGTCATGTAAATGTTCGAATCATCTGAAATAGGAGAAATTAAAGATTTAAAAAAAGACCTCAATCGCCATTCAGGAGACAAGCATTCGGCCCTCAGCCAAAAGGAAAACTCTTCCAATTCGACAGGTTCTTTCTTCGCCACTCGATAATCGAAAAAGGCCACAATTCGTGTTTCAATGTTCTCTTCTATTTTTGGGCCACTATTCATCAAACTGTGCCCAACATGCCTGAACAAGTTACCCCAGTATTTTTTATCAAATGCACTTTGTTGGTAAAATCTGTCCAATAGGTTATCCCCCTCATCAAGCGATATCTTGCCCCAAATGTAATATGAGAAAAGATGCTGACCTACTTTATCAATCAATTCACTTTGTCCACGTATTTCCCCTAGGAGTGATTCGAAACGGGAAAGCGCAAACTCAAATTCGTTTCGAAGGAACTCAAATTCGTTCAATCTGGGTCCGGTGTAACCAATGAAGACCCTAAAAGCCTCGCTCCATTTGCTGAGATCGGTCTGATCAAAAAACAAGTTTTTATGAGAGCCTACCCACTGAGGAAGAAGACTTTTCAATCCGAAAAAGTGCAACCCTAAGATCGCGTATTCAGGTAACGTAACTGGGATATCTTCATCACTGAATCGTTCTTCAAGAAGAGATTCAATGTCATCAAATTTAGGTTCTGATTCTTTAAGATGATCCTGGACCCAATATCCATATTTTGCCAAGTTCTCCAACGCTCGACTTCTGGTATGGTTGATGGCATCGCTTAAATAGTCTCGCTCACCAGATGCATAGGCGATGTTTTCATCCAGACAATAATCGCTCTCAAGGCAAAGTCTTCGAAGCAATAAAAACAACCTATCTCTATGATCGATTGAGACATCTACCTCTTTTTTGAAAGAAACCTCCAACAAATCAACCACTGCGCGTCGGCAACTATTCCAATTAGGATGCTCAAACGATTCATCCGATAAAAATGCATTCCCAACCGGATTCTCATCGGGATGAGTTAATACCCATTCACTAATATTGAGCCATGTATCAAAATGCAGAAATTCACTCTTTTCGATCCGCTGCTTCGCTGCTTCCAATATTGAGCGAACAAAACTCGGGCGTTTAATTTTTTCCTTATTCTCCAACCAAAATTGCAAACGTTCGGGATCACCTACAACGGAATCTGTGAAATAGGATCCAAAAACATTCGAAAATGCATTAACCGTTATTTCGACTGACCAATCCTCAGAATCTCTGGTGGGCTTATTCCAATTGTTAATGAGATCAAGAACCTCCGCATCCGACTTATTCTGAAACTCCTCCAGTTTCAGCGGGCTTTTGCTCGACATAAACCCGACCTTAGCATCAGATCCCTTCCAAAGCAGGTAATCCTCATCCGAAAGAGGCTCTTCCCCTTGAGCTTCCAAATCATCGTAGTAGATGCGATCTTCACCAGAAAGGATGTTACAAAATGGGCGTAACTGTTTCCGGTGAAAATACGCCTTTCGTTTTTTAAAACCTCCTTCTGTAAAACGACCATCCATCCATTCTTTCCATTTCTCACGAGATGGTCCGCTACGAATCTCACTCACAATCCGACTAAGAGCTTCAGTTTCCAATAGATCCGTTCCGAAATGCTCACATGCACTACGAATCATTATTTGGAACTCATATGGAAGTTCGCGCTTTGAGTAATTCTTAAATTCTAATATGCTTGTTCGAATCCACGGGAGTGTCTGTTCGCTTGGATACTTCCCATATAAGTGCCAGCGTAATCGATTGAAAATCCTCCACCTTTGCCCTCGGAGCAGTTCATCCAAGGCGTTTATTTGATCTGCTTGCTTCTCGTAAACCATTTCACAAGCAAATGTCATGGCATTAGCCAATAATTCCTTGGATTCAGCATGATCTCGATGAGTATCAAAGAGTTTTGGACACCAGTATTCCGAAGCATCCTTTTCCCCACACTTTTCAAGTTCATCTGGAAACTTGCCGAGTTCTATCACTCTCGCAGTTTCTTCGATGAGTATCTGGGTAATTTGAAGAGAACCCTGTTCCATTAACGGATGGATTCCTTGCTCAAGCATTTGGTGGTATTCCCAATCCTTAAGCTTTGTGTCTGGTTTTAGACGATCGAAATAATCAATTTCTTCTTCCAGCTTCTTTTTTGCTTTCTCTGTTGATTCTGGGTCCGGATAAAAACGAATAACTTTCCGAATTAACTCAAACCCCGCGCCCATAGAACAAGCACTACCATTCACCCAATGGGTTATAATCGCCACAATCCTCTCGTGAGAGGCCCATTTACTGTCCAAATCAATGTAGTTATAGACTCGTCTTTTTAGTTTCAACGAAAGATCAACGTTTTCTATTCTACAGATGATGTCGCATATAGGCTCCAGAATCCGGGGATTTTCTGTTTTTGGAATACCTTTGATGACTTCGACAACCTCTTGAGACTTCGAGTTTGCGGTCTTCAACAAATACTCGATTGGCCACCAATAACTGCGATCACGAGTTTTCTTTTGTTGTGAATTGCTTGGGTTAAAATCAAACAATTTCCGTTCTCTCAATAATGGAAACCATTCTGAATTCTCCACATGCTTGAAGAAATAAACATAATTCGATCCACACTTCCTCATTAATCTCAATGCTGCGTCAGCATCTTCAGAAGTAATGACAGCCTTTCCAACGAGTTTATTTAATACAATCTGATCTTCCGCGGTGGTTGGTTCAAACCATTCCAAGATCAATAGATCAGTCTCCTTTAAAGCCTTTAGGAATCTAGAATTAGATTCATCATTTAAAACGACGCCATGGTGAGCAAAATTTTGAATTTCCTCCCATAATTGATGGAATTCATCTCTTCTCTCCTGGAGAAGTTGCTCATTCTGCGAAGCGATCAAGGGATCTTTTTTCTCGATAAAGACCGACACTTTGTCTGCACGCCTCAAATCTTTCTCTTTTGAGTGACCACGCCTTGAAGGGACAAAAGTATCCTGCCCATCAACGATCCAAGACAGTTTTTCAAAAACCTCCCGAAGAGATTGAGCAGCTTGCGAAATACGATCTGGATTATGTGGATTGCTCAGCGCATAGATTGCTCCTTCATACCACTTCGAAACTTGATACCTGTCAGAATCTTGCTTCCTCAGCAATTCAATGACTCTTCGTTGAACTGGAGTGAATTCTAACGGAGTTGGGCTATTTATTGGAAATTGATCATTCACTAGATGAAAAGGCTTCTTTGAGGATGGCTTGAAGGAGGTGGGCTGCGTGAGTGCGAGACTGCTCGATCTCCGCTTCCAGAGCTCGACTAGTGTTAATAAGCACCTCCACTTGCGCGACGATCGCGGCTTGCTCGGCGAGGGGTGGGAGGGGAAGTGCTGTCTTCTTGAGATTGTCTTGCGAAATATTGACCTGACTTTGAGCCATCCCTTGTTTGCTATCCTCGATCAGTGATTGAAATAGAGAAGTGTTGGCGAAAAGTTCAAGATATAGGCCATTCACTAACATCGGATGAAACCTAATAATCTTGTCGCTGATCATCAACTTGTCGCGTGTTCTCCTCACGTATGCGCAGATTCCAACGCGATTTGCTGGCCCTGCACGTGTCACTAAAATGTCACCCGCCTTCGTTTCGTGTTTCGGACGTTCTACTAGATTGGGAGGTAATTCCTTGTTCTCAGATTCAATATATTCACCCACCTGAACAGCCGTTGTCTTTAAGACGCCCCACGAGCCAACAGGTGCGGGATTATTCAAGCACTTAGGGCTCCAACCAGATTCTGTTTGGTTGATGATTTCACCCAACCTACACCCTTCCCAGCTTTTAGGGATTTCAAAAGGGATTTCATCTGGCGTGACTTCAGGAAGGGTTTTTTCTTTGCGGATTTTCTTTGCGTCGATGAGACGGGCTTTTTCGGCTTGGATGCGTTTAAGAAGTTCGCTTGCGGGTTCTATATCTGGATTTTCTGCACGCCAGTCCGCCGTTAATTTGCCCTGAATTGCCTCTTGTAGGATAGCTTGCTTGAGTTGTGGTAGTTCCGTCTTGTCACTATTCTCATCCCTAATCTTTCGAATTACAGATTGAATGGAGTCGATTCGTTTTACGATTTTAGATTGCTCCTCGATGGAGGGAATCCGGAGGTCGATACCCGCTAGCCCTGAATAATAGAGACGCTTTCGCACCGCCCCTGAGCAATGTTGGGCGATTGCCTCAAGCCCATAGTCACTTTTGAGAAAATGGAGCAGATAGGTTGGATTGAGGTCTTTTTTGCATGAGAAAACCGTATAATCAGGGCTTGTGAATCCCGTTTTGGAATCATCGTCGGCAAGGCCGATTGAACCAATATTTATTCTCATCGGGTTATAGGCAAACCAATCACGATCCACACGGATGTAACGTGATGTATCAGTCGAGGTAGCGCGCGAACTGGCATGCAATCCCTCTTCATTGCTGACACCAACCATCTTTAGATTTTTGGGAGGGTTGTTCCCGAGAGGATGTTTCTCCTCTTGTATGTATTTACCGAGTCGAGCCATACGAATTCTTAATTAAGTGCTTTCTCAAGCTCGTTGATAATGTCGGTAATCCTAGACTGCCTATCCTTCAATTGCTTTAGGAGTCCATCAACGGTATGCGCTTTTTCTTCAATCGAGGAATTCGGATTCTTCACATCCAAATCAAATCCGTCCTTCAAGTCTTCGGTCTTCACCTTCCATGCGACGTTCGTTTCCTCACGATTCTCCCACCAGTCGAGCATAGCTTCGAATTCATGAAACTGAATGGCTTTTGTTTTGGAGTAGCTTTTTTGTCCTTCAGGCAGCCGATGTTCGTAATACCAAATTTCCTTGGTGGGTGTGCCTTTTTCGAAAAAGAGAAGATTGGTCGATACTGTTGCCGGATGGAAGGTGGACTGTGGCAAGCGCACAATGGTGTGCAAATTACAATCGGTAAGCAGTTTTTCGCGGATTCTGGCTTTGTAACCATCTCCTGTGATACATCCATCGGGCAAAACGATCGCTGCTCGCCCACCAGGCTTGAGCAATTGGATCATCAGGATGACGAATAAGTCGGCCGATTCCCGACAACGAAAGGATTGAGGGAAATTGGATTCCACCCCCTCCGCAATTCCTGCTCCAAAGGGTGGATTTGCCAGGATCACGTTCACTTGCTGACGGGGTCCAATACTATTGTATTCGGTCTTTAAGCTATCTTGATAATGCCAATCTGGAACTTCCATTCCGTGCAGAATCAAATTGGTAAGTCCAAGGACATAAGCCACGGGTTTGTATTCCCATCCGGTAATGGATTTCTGAAGAACAGCCTCCTCCTGCAAAGTCTTCACTTCCTGCTCTCTGAGATGGTCAATCGCTGCGGTTAAGAAGCCGCCCGTGCCCGCCGCTGGATCAAGAACCTTGTCCCCAAGCTTCGGATTGGTCTTGAGCGTCATGAGCTGGGTGATCGCTCTTGGAGTATAGAATTCCCCCTTATTTCCCGCATCGCGAAGCTCTACGAGGATACTTTCATAAATGGTTCCAAAGATCTGACGATCCTCAGACTTATTAAAATCAAAGCCATTGAGCTGGTTAATCACCTTGCGCATGGCGTAACCTGACTTCATATAGTTATTTGAGCTGTCAAAAACTTCACGAACAAGAGCCGCACGTCGAGGAGCTCCTGCATCCTGTAGGTTTCTCAGCTTAACGAACAACCCGTCGTTAGGATCATCAATGAATGCGAGTAGTGGAGTTCCAGTCATGCCTTCAGGATCGACTGCCCAGGTGCGCCATCGAAATGGCTCTGGGACAACGGATTCGTAGTCGTCTTGAATGATTTCCAACTCCTGATCTTTTTCATCAAGAATCTTGAGAAAAAGCATCCATCCAAGTTGTTCCAAACGCTGTGCATCACCTGAGATACCCTGATCTTCATTCCGCATAATGTTGCGGATATTTTTAATGATTGCTGAAATATTAGACATGAAAGTTATGAGATAATTTTGCGACCTTTCGCACTGAAACGAAAGGTGGCGAAAATAAAACGAAAGGTGAGATCCCTTTGTTTAAGCGGTTTCTGAAATAGATCTTACTTCAAAACATGTTAAAATAAAAATGAGCGAAAATAAACAGACTGGCCTTGTAGAGGTCAGATTAAGTTTTCCATAATATCTTCCCAAATGGGACGGCTTATCCAGTTTTCGGGAAACCCCATATAAGGAACGAGCGATCCAGGCAGTGTTTTGATATGGTTAAGTAAACGGTGGTCCCAACCTGATTTGGGCTCAATCAATCGCATACAATGAATCAGCAACACGAGTGAGTTGTAGATTTTCCGACTGTCCTTCTCTTCCTGTTCTTCTATCGGGAAATGTTGAAGTGTTGAAACCAATGCTGTCGGTTTTTTATTTGGAATGGACAATTTCTTGAGAAAACGTCGATTCCACAATCGACTATGGTGAGCGCACAAGTTGCGAAGATATCGACAATGATCGAGAAGCGAAGCAAACGACTTTTCATCGAGTTCGTAGCTCTTTGCGATATTTTTCCTGGTTCGAGCTTGTTTTGTAGCATTATAGAACCTGCAAAACTGTCCAAAATCGAGCAGCTCGACCATGACCCAAATTTCAGGACGATGACATCCTTTCTCTTTATAGTGCCTAACGAATTGCTCTCGACTTTCTTCAAACCGAGCATCAGCCCAACATAGTAATTTGGTGTGGTTGGGTTTGTGGTTAAAGACTTCGGGATTTTCATATGCCTGGTTTCCCCATTTTTGAGCTAATTCATAGGCCCAACATGAACGAGCCGATATTTCCAATCGCTTACAGGCTTCATTCACGAGTTTGCGTAGTTCTCGGTCGAAATCATATACTTGCCAAACATCTTCAAAACGAGTGCCAGATCGAAACCGATCATGATTATCAACTTCCGTAAAGACCCTCCAATAAACAGAAAGGCGGTAGTAGTTATAGTGGCGAAGACAATGGAGTGCGAAGACTTCATTTTCTATGATCAATCCGCGCTGTTGGAGTTTTTCAATTTGTTCTTCGTATGTGAGTGGAGGCTTGTTCATGAAACCCTGCCTCCCATCTCAAATCCGTACAAAAAGTAACCTTCCGCGGTGCACTTCAGTGAGAGGTGTGGAAGGTATTGATGAGGAGAATATACGGCACCATACTGGGTAAAGTCAAGTTTGTAGGATTCTATCATTGCAAAACTCATCTTCCAACCTATGCGCTTTGATAAAGCTCATCTGTTAATTCATGAATAGCATCGCGATAACCAGATTTGCCACCAAATGCTTTGATGATCTCTGGAGCGGTACCAAGTCGCTTAATGGGATCTAATGTAATGATGGCCGGGTTCTCTAGATCAAGCAGACCATCGTCTGCATACTTATCAAGTAGGGCACCAATCACTTGACGAACAAGTTCGCCGTATTTGGTGAAATAATTGCGTTTTTTTACTTGTTCTGCCCGTTCTCTTCGGGTGAGGGGTTTCTGATCATAAGCCACATGACAAATAAGATCAAAAGGATCATAATCAAATCCGACCTCTTCTTTTAAAGCTTCAAAAATGACACCATGCGATTCAAGGACATCCACAATCGCTGATTTTTTATCCGCTTGTTTCCATGAATTGAGAAAGGAATCAGCAGAAGCGTAGTTCTTCTGCACATTTCGTTTGGTGTAGTCCTTCAAACTCTCAGTGATGATTTTTCCGTTTTCGTCCAAATACTGCACTCGCTCTCGAATGATAGTAACCTGTACCCCATTCACCGTTACCTTCCGTGCCTTTCTAAAACCAACTGGATCATCCTGAATTGAAACATCCGGTGTCTCAGGTGTTGCAAAAACAAGTTCCTCCCCTGTCAACGCGTCGATAACAGGTTCATCTGCCCCATCATCTTCAACACCCGAGATGTCGTCTTCTTGCACAGCTTCCTTCACTCGAACAGGATCACCATCGAATTCGCTATCCGCAAATAAATCGGTGACGTTCCTGAAATCCATAATCGTGAAATAATGTTTTCCAAAGTCTTCATTGATCCGAGTGCCACGTCCAATAATCTGCTTAAACTCAGTCATCGAACCGATGTTTGAATCAAGCACGATTAGCTTACAAGTTTGCGCATCAACTCCTGTCGTCATCAATTTGGAAGTTGTCGCAATGACCGGATAAAGTTCAGAAGGATTTATAAACGCATCAAGTTCTCGTTTCCCCTCTTCGTTGTCACCCGTGATCTGCATGACGTATTTACTATTTCTCAAGACCAGGTCGGAATTTGAGTTTGCAAGCTCACGCCGCATTCCTTCGGCATGCTCAATATCAACGCAGAACACGATTGTTTTTGAAAATCGATCCGTTCCTGCGAGAAACTCCGAAATCTTCTCTGACACAAGTTTCCGCCTCTCTTCAACGACGATATGCTTGTCGAAATCAGTTCGATTATAAATACGATCAGCAACTAGCACTCCGTCTTTATCCTTGAAACCCTTCGGAGGACGCCAACCTTCCGCGTCAACATCAAGGGTAACCTTTACAACTTTGTACGGAGCTAAAAATCCGTCATCAATTCCCTCCTTCAGAGAATAGGTATAAATCGGATCACCAAAATACTCAGAACTTGATACTTGCTTCGTTTCCTTCGGGGTAGCAGTGAGACCGATATGTGTGGCAGAATCAAAATACTTAAGGACTTCTCTCCATTTGCTGTCCTCCCGCGCACTTCCACGGTGACATTCGTCCACAATAACAAGATCAAAAAACTCAGGACTGAATTGCTTGTAAGCATCTTGATCAGATTGGTTGTCAGAAAGGCCTTGGTAGAGAGCAAGGTAGATATTATAGGCGGTATCAATCTTCTTCTTTTTGATCACGGTCATCGCCTCTTTGAAGTGTCGAAAGTCTCCACGAGCGGTTTGATCAATGAGTGCCGTTCTATCTGCCAGAAAGAGGATCCTTTTCTTGGAACCACTCTTCCATAATCGATAAATGATTTGAAATGCAGTATAGGTCTTCCCTGTCCCAGTTGCCATGACCAACAACATTCGATCATGACCTTTGGCAATAGCTTCAATCGTACGATTGATTGCAATTTGCTGATAGTATCTGGGATGACGATCGGTCCCATCTGAGAAATAATTCTGGGCAACAACAGATTCCACTTCATCAGTAATTCCCTTATAACCCCTGTACTTCGACCAAAGTTCAGCAGGAGAAGGAAATTGGCCCAACGATAAATCGATTTCCAAGGCTGTGTCCTGAATGGTCTTATCATGGAATACAAAACCATCTCCATTACTGCTAAAGACAAAAGGAATATCTAAAGTATTCGCATAATCGAGAGCCTGCTGCATTCCTGCTCCAACAGTGTGGTTATTGTCCTTTGCCTCGATTATCGCGATAGGAATATTCGGCTTATAGTAGAGGATATAATCTGCTCTCTTTTGTTTTCCCCGAGTATGTAATTTCCCCTGAACATAAATCCTTCCGTCGGTAAAACTGACTTCCTCTCGAATTTGAGTTTGGATATCCCACCCCGAATTATCCAACGCTGGGTTGATAAACTTGGTACAAATGTCGCGTTCACTGAGGTTTTTTTTGTTCACTGATCGAGTGCGGGGACGTAGTGTTCGGATAGCATAATATCAGAACTAAACCGGCAAAAAGTAAATTCTATTCGGCAAGTAGTGGCAACGGGTGGAAATCTAGCTGAAAATTGAGGGAAAGAGAATAAAGCACCAGTCCAATGTTTCATCATTCTCATTCAAGAAGCTGCCCTAAGGAAAATCTCTTCTCGGTGATAATTAAGAAAATGCGCCTGGTCGATATTAAACCTTCCTACTCAAATGGGTTTATCCGTTACGATGCCCATCTTTCTGATAGAATTTTGGTCTGCTATTGGTGAAGTTAGCACCTCACCATTGTCGGCAAATGATATAAACCCACGATCGAACAAATGATCAATGGTTGGTGTTAGCATGAGTCCATTCGCTTCATGCAATCGCTCCTCGTTGTCAGACTCCATCCGCGGCTTAATGTGACTGGCAACCAAATAGAGGACAGTAATGGGGTCATGAGAGGACAGTAATGGGGTCAGGAATTATTTTCGACAAATGAGTGGAAACAAGGACAGTAATGGGGGCATATCTTGGATTTCGACAAATCCTTATTCAATTCTTCAACCTCTGTTGATTTAATGCGAGTAAAACGACCAGCCGATTGGCTTATACCATTTAGCTTTTTGTTAACTGAATAACAAAACCCTTTTTTGTAGCGGCTCCTGCTTGCAGGATGCCCTCGTAAATCCCGCAAATATCGTTGAGAAACACGATGCAAGCATCGGTTGCTACACCTAAATATATTCAGTTTTTAATACGCACTTTGGTATTACTGTTGCTGACTGCCACAGATTCGGCAAATGGCTTTTGCCGAAAGGTACCACGATTGATGATATGACAACACACTCCAGATTACTCTGTTCGACTCTTTCGAGCCTTCCATTAATTTGGAGTTAAATGGCTCATATTTTCAATATCCAAGACCTGTCCCCCTTCCCGCCTCCCGTAGGGATTCGACCCAGGAGAATTTCAGATGCCCAGGGGCAGGGGTTTGGTTTTTACACATGAATTGAAAACTCCACACTTAACCCCCTTATAAAAAAACGAAATCAGATGTCGTCGATGGGGGCTTCGTGTTCGATCCAATTCTGCTCCGAATCCTTAAGAAATACTTCGGCCCAACGAAGGGAATTTTCGTCGATATTGTAGAATTCCAAAACTTCGTCGCAAAGGGTTTCGATTGTTTCCAGATCAGATTCCGTCATCAATTGCGATAGGCGCAATGAAAAACCTGGCGGTGCATGAGAGGCACTTTCCACAACCCGAAGCATCCATTTGTGAAAGGGATAGAGGAGTTGATTTTCATTTAGAACCAGACGACAGGCAAAAAATACAAACTTGTGAACGCCCAACCCTTTCAAATAGGCATTCTCTTTTTTACATCCTTCGTTGTAATACCATTTCCACGCCAGCATCTGGGACGCGAACCTCAGCCTTCGTTCCTCCATTTGATGCACTGGGTAGCGTTGGATCCGCTGCAGTAGTTCTTCCAGACCTTTCTTCTTTGAGCAAAGGACAGTTGCATCTTTAAACGCAAAACGCGCAGGATCGCTGCCTTTTTCGGCAACTATTTCCAGAAACGAAACATCGATAACTTTGCAGTCAATGTATCCTCCTGGGTAGTCACAAAGATCTCTGATGCTGAAGGTTAATTTTGATTCCTGCTTTCGCTTCAAGTATGCTTCGGAAGTTAAAACCAACAGAATATCAATATCACTTTCCGCAGTTGAATATCCATGAGCAATAGAACCTCCGAGAAGAATTGCGATTACAGTCTCATCAGCACGATATTGTTTCACAAATCGTTCAATCGAAGTCCGGTGGTGAGGCAGCAATGACATGATTGGATGAAGAGTTAAGCTCAATCATCCCAACCACACAACACTCAAGTCGTATTGAGAAACAGACCCGAGAGAAAGATCACAGTTTTCGGGTCGTAACACCGTAAATAGTGGATCCGTCGATCAGCACATGGGTCCGACTCGCGAGTGGGTGATCAATGCGTCGTTGCAGTGCCACCATGCCAGAAACGCCAATTTCATTAAAGGGGGTGCTATAGGTCGTTAATTGCGGCATGCCCGAGGGAACAGGGATACCATCGTAACCGGTAATTGAAATGTCCTCAGGCACGCGAACACCTTTGGCACGCAAGTGGCGAATCAATTCGTAAGCCTGGTGATCCGCAGCACACACGAGCCCAGTCATGCCCTGTTCCATCTTTTCAATGACCATATCAGCGGCTTTGCTGGAGTTCGTGGCATCATCCTCGTCCACAAACAGAACTTTTCCCTGGTCAAATGGAATTCCAAAACGAACGTGGTGCTCAAAGTAAGAGCCGAGGCGGGTATTTACCCACGGCGTATCGATATTATTACTGTATTTCCAGCTGTGAAATCCGATATTTCGGTGACCCGACTCAAACAAGTGTTTCACCATACGAGCGATTCCCCGCCCTTGGTCTGGATTGATACTATCGATATTGAGCTCTTCATACTCATCGAGCACAGAGATCACTTGGAACTTTGTCATCAAAGCACTGACGGTCGATTCTTTAAAAGGAAATACTAATACAACACCTGTCCAGTTGTTGCCGGAAGACGTTGGAACAATCCGCCGGGACCTCATGTTGGGTTCGAACTCTGCCGGATTCAGGAAAAATAATTCTACACGGTAATCTTGCGCAGCAGCTTTTTGTGTGATTCCCGCAAATATTTTACCTGCGACACCTGCTGCATCGGTAACAAGCTCAGATGCTCCAACAAGCACTGCTATTGTTCCTTTGTCGGTGCGTTGAGACGGTTTTTGGTTCCGGAAGGCATTGTAACTGTAGCCCACCTCCGCAGCTAATTGATAAACCTTGGCTCGGGTTTCAGGATTTATCCGAGGATGATTTGTGAAACAACGGGAAACAGTAGTGATCGATAGTCCGAGCTGATCGGCAATGTATTTCTGATTAATTTTTCCCATGAACAGTCCTATATCTTATTATAAATCAACGCACAGCAAGAAAATTTAGGCAAAACAATGCAACAAACTATCTTGCAAAAAGAGGCGAAAAGAGAGGATCGCCGTCGGTCAAAGCCGCATGATATTGGGTTTGAATACACCCTAGCTAGAGACTCTATTCCTGTGGTCACAAGCAGGTTCAGGTGGCTCAGCACACAAAGCCACAAATCTCCATCATTTCTATACTGAGGCGAGTTCACGATCGGGGGTGATAACAAATTCTCTCAAATTTCTCGTTTTAGTCAAGTTTTTTGCATTGATTTTCATTCTAGAATAGTTTCTTAATAGAACCTCATCAGTCACCTTACCCCCTTTTTAATCTACTCTTAGGATTAAGAGTTAATTTTTTATTTCACATATTTGCGCTTATTCATGCAACAATCTAATCCCTTAAACAAAACCACCCAAACATCAGTGGGATTAATCTCAACTGAGCTTTTGGGGGAACCTGCATTCGCAATCGAATGCGCAGAGCTTAAGAGCCCTTTCTTGATGCAACTCATCACCAGCTCGGATGCATGGGCTTTTATCGGCAGCAATGGCGCAATAACGGCAGGTCGCCAGAATCCTGACCATGCTCTCTTTCCATATTACACTGAAGACAAGTTGTTCGACATGAACAACACCAGCGGATCCTGTTCCATTATTCGTTGCATGGATCCCACAAACGGAAAAATCACGACTTGGCATCCTTTGAAAGATACCACTGATTTACCGCCAACGATTTCTCGTAGGGTTGTTAAGAGTCTAAGCGGATCAAAAATCGCGGTGGAGGAAACCCATGAAGCATTAAAGCTGTCAATCCGAATCACGTGGACCTCCAGCAATTCATTGGGGATCCTCCGCCAGACTCAATTGACCTCCCTCGATTCGGAAGGCCCCGCCGTATCAATGGATGTCTTAGACGGAATCATCAACGTGCTACCGGCATCCGTAGATCAACAGTTTCAAAATGAATTCTCCAACCTGGTGGATGCCTATAAAAGAAACGAGTGGTACGAACCCGCATTGGCTACGTACTCCTTAAGCTCAGTTCCTACTGACAAAGCGGAACCCAGCGAATCGCTCAGAGCAACCACAGTCTGGTCCTGTGGATTCCCTGGCGAAGGGCATCTCATTTGCCCAGAGCAGATCAGTGCTTTCTGCAAAGGAGAAACCATTAAAAACGAGAATGAAACGCTCGGACGAAGAGGCGCGTATCTCCGAAGCGGTTCCCTAACACTACACCCGGGCGAAAACAAGACCTGGTGGATAGTTTCAGACCTGGATCAATCAGCTGCAAAGGTTGTGCAAAGGTTGCACATTCTCAAGTCCGGAAACGAAGCAATCGAGGAAATTGAATCTTCCATCAAAGAAGACAGCACCAATATTTACTGCATGATCTCCCAAGCAGATGGGATTCAAATTTCTGCAAAATCTCGGAGTACCGCTCGTCATTTTTCGAATGCTCTCTTTAACCTCATGCGCGGTGGCACATTCCCCCTTGGTTATAAAATCCCGAGCCAGGATCTGCGACGCCACATCCGACTGTGCAACCGCCAGAGTTTTGAGCGTCACGAGAAAAACCTGCTACAACTGCCTGAATTCATTGAGCTCCAGGACCTAAGGAAAACACTGGATAAGTTCGCCGGCCCCGAACTCACTCGAATCGCCGAAGAGTATCTCCCCCTCACTTTTTCACGTCGCCATGGCGATCCCAGTCGACCATGGAATCGCTTCAGTATCGATATCACAGATGAGAACGAAAACCCCATCTTCGCATACCAAGGCAACTGGCGAGACATTTTCCAGAATTGGGAAGCCCTTCTCCACACTTTTCCACTCTATACCGACGCGGTTATTTCCCGTTTTCTCAATGCGACCACTGCAGATGGATATAATCCATACAGGGTCACAAAAACAGGGTTTGAATGGGAACGAGAAGAACCCGGATCTCCCTGGTCCAACATCGGTTACTGGGGCGATCATCAGATCATCTATCTGTTAAAACTTCTCGAGTTTTCTTTCAAAACAAACCCTGAGCATTTGGCCGGCCTCCTTAACCGGGAACGCTACGCATTCGCTGACGTTCCCTACCGCATTAAACCTTTCTCTGATATTGTCAAAAAAACGCCAGAGACTCCATCGTCTACGATCACGAATCCTCGGACAAGATCGATGCCCGCACGGCACAAAAGGGCTCCGACGGACAGCTTCTCCACGATAAAAAAGGCTCGATCATTCATTCAAGTTTACTTGAAAAACTACTCATTCCACTGCTCGCAAAACTATCCAACTTTGTGCCCGGTGCTGGAATCTGGGATGAACACCCAACGCCCCGAATGGAACGATGCAAACAATGCGTTAGCAGGATATGGAGCTTTCAGTTGTCACCCTCGGCTACATCCATCGTTACTTGGAATTTCTAGAAGAACTGCTACAGACGAGCGATTGCAACGAATACCGCGTCCACAAACCAACATACACTTTGTTGCAAAGCATCCATGAAGTTTTCACAGATTCAGTTGATCTAAAGTCAATGAACGAAAAAACAAGGGGGCACAATTGTTCAGAAACTCGGAGAAGCGGGGACCCACTACCGCGAAGCGTGTTACTCAGGAGAGTTCCCACAAGAAAGCGTTCTTTTAACCAAGAAAGAGGCGACAGAGGCGATCGTTTGCTTCAAAGAAGCTGCCCGAAAATCTCTTGAATATAATCGCAGGGAGGATGCACTTTACCATTCCTACAACCCTTGTTCGCCTTCAAACAAACAACGAAGTCGGAATCGACCGACTCGGCCTCATGCTTGAGGGACAAGTTTCGATTCTTTCATTCTGGTATTCTGAAAGCAGAAGAATCCTTGAACCTGGTAGAATCGATGCGCAATAGCGACCTCTATCGAGAGGATCAAAACAGCTACCTTCTTTATCCGAATCGACACCTAGCAAAATTTGTCGACAAAGGGGCCATTCCAGAGCGTCTTATCGAGAAATATCCCGAAGTCGAACCTCATTTCAAAGTTCCACGAGGACCCATCGCCCAACGGGATACCGAAGGACGAGTGCGTTTTGCATCCGAGTTTCAGGAACGCAGAAGACCTCGATCGAGTACTAGAAGGAATGAACCTTACGGCATCTCAGCGGGATCAAATTAACGCCATCTATGAGGGCACCTTCAATCATCACGCGTTCACGGGGCGGTCGGGCACCTTTTTTGGATACGAGGGCCTCGGAAGTATCTATTGGCACATGGTGTCGAAGCTTCTACTGGCAGTGCAGGAAATAATTCTGAAAAATCCCGCACCTTCAGAAACCCGAAATCAACTGATTGAGTATTATTACGAAATCCAGAATGGTATCGGAGTGGACAAAACCCCGTCTGAATATGGAGCATTCCCAACCGATGCTTACCTCCCACACGCCCGGGACACAAAGGAGCCCAACAACCCGGTATGACTGGGCAGGTAAAAGAAGATTTACTCGTAAGATTTGGCGAGCTTGGAATCAAATTCGAGCAGGGGTACGATCAAATTTGCTCCAGAAGCTCCTCAAAGCTGAGGAATTCACATCCGAAACTTCGGAGCTCATTTATTTCAATGGAACCAGGGAGAAAGGATCCATCGCTGTTCCCGCGAATTCGATCGCTTTCACCCTGTGTCACACACCCGTCATATACGAATTAAAACCAGATTTAAGGCAGCCAGAAATTGAAGTGGTCGTTTCAGGGAAAACCTATAAATCCAGTGGAGCTATCCTCAATGAAGAGATGACCCGTGCCGTTCTCGCACGCACAAGTGAGGTCGAGCGGATTAAAGTTTGTTTCGCAAACACCGTTGCACTCTGAACTTCCTAAATCAGCGACATGAAGAAGCCTATCCACTCAGTTCTTTCCCAAACATATTCCTTTCGTACTGATTGGCATGAGCACAATTTCACTCATGCATGCCGACTCAATCATACAAGTCTACGAAACAAACCGCTCCCGGCTACCAATTGGAAAAAGTTGAGTTGTCGAGCACACCCGAGCCATTAAAGGCAGTTGAGATATCCGTCGACATCACAAACCCCAAACAGTCCATTGTCGGGTTTGGTAGTTCATTTACAGAGTCAACTGACCTATGTATTGGGCCAACTCAGCGATGAAAAACGCTCGGAGGTTTTGGAGAATTGTTTTTCGGAAAAGGGAGCCCACTATTCCCTTACTCGAACCCACATTGCAAGCTGCGACTTTTCGCTCGGCAATTACACTTACGCAACGGATCCCAAGGCAGATCTGGAAGATTTCACAGTGGCTGAAGACGAAGAGGACCTGATCCCTCTCATCAAAGATGCTCAGGCTCAGACCGGTGCCAAATTTCAAGATCGTCGCTTCTCCATGGACAGCGCCCCCCCTGGATGAAGGATAATCAAGAATGGAATGCAGGGTCGCTACTTCCACAACACTACTCAACTTTCGCTCGCTACCATGGTCAAATATCTCCAGCCCTATCAAGCACATGGGATCAACATCTGGGGCATTACTCCCGAAAACGAACCGCACGGCAATGGTGGACAATGGGAAAGCATGCACTTCACCGCAGAACAGATGGCCAACTACATCGCAAATCATCTGGGCCCATCGTTCGAAAACCGCGGGCTTCGATACAAAGATTTTCATTTTTGATCAAAACCGCGACAATGTTTTGGAATTTATCGAACCGATCCTTCACTTCGAAACAGCCCGTAGCTACGTGGATGGCATCGCACTTCACTGGTATTCCACCACAAATAATCATTGCCCCCGAAGTGCTCGACGCAATCAGTGAAGGGTTTCCAGATGTCCCATTTTTCCCACTCAGAAGGATGCATTGATGTCATGGGCGACGACGAACCTGACGGGGTATGGCTCAAAGATGACTGGTACTGGCGCAAAGAGGCAACGGATTGGGGATACTACTGGGCCGAAGGAGAAGCCAAAAAAGATCATCCCCAAGTATCGACCTTTTTACCGCTACGCCAGGGACATAATCGGTGGACTCAACCACGGATTTTTTGGATGAGTTGATTGGAATCTCGCACTCAATTTCAAAGGTGGGCCCAATCACGCGAACAATTTTTGCGGTGCCCCGATTCTGGTGGACGCAGAAACCGACACAGCCTACTACACTCCCCTCTTTTATTGCCTTCAACATTTCAGCAAATTCATCCGCCCTGGTGCACACATTCTTCCAGTAAAAGGAAACCTACCGGAACAACTTATGGTTACTGCCGCGATAAACCCGGATGGATCTCGAGTTCTCGTCGCGTTCAACATGACGGAACAACCGATGAACGTTTCCTACCAATTAGGCGACGATCTTATTAATGACACCTTAGTTGCCCAATCTTTGAAAACTTATATCGTTAAAAACTAACCCCACATTATTTTAGAAACCAACCAAGCCCCACTCCATTATGCAAAATGAGAACAAGCCGAGTGCTTCAGCAGCCCCAATAAAATTATCCGAAAAAGTCGGGTATGGAATGGGAGATACTGCATCAAATTTCTTTTTTCACTCCTTCAACATCATACTGCTCAACTACTATGTTCAGGATTTAGGTATCTCTGCAGCAGCCATCGGCGTGATGTTCATGGTAACGAAAATCTTCGATGCCGTCACTGACCCCATCATGGGTATCATCGCAGACCGAACGAATACGAAATGGGGACATTTCCGCCCCCTTCATCTTATGGTCCGCAATTCCATTCGGACTGATTGGCTGGTTGATGTTTTGCAAACCCCGATCTCTCGGAAAGTGGAAAACTCGTTTACGCCTATATCACTTACTCAGCAATGATGCTGATGTATACCATCATCAACGTCCCCTATTCATCATTGCTTGGTGTGAATATCTGCCAGCCCTGAAGAAACGCAGTGTCGTCTCAGCCTACCGGTTCGTTTTTGCCTTTTTTGCTCAGTTTTTTGATCGGACTTTTGGTGATACCGATGCGCAATTATTTTGGCGCTGGCGATAACGCTCACGGGTACAAGATTACAATGGGGATCTTCGCTGTAATTTCTGTGCTACTTTGGTTGTATACCTTCGCATCCACAACGGAACGGGTAAAGACTCCACCTACACAGAAAAGCAATATAAAGAAAGACCTGGCCGTACTGTTCAAAAACGGCCCCTGGATTGCACTCGTCTTTTGTGGACTTTTCACTCTGATGAACCTTGCCGTTCGCGGTGGCGCGACCTTGTTTTACCTCGATTATTACGCAAAAATTGGAACGGACACACTCTTTTGGATTTTCGACCGAACCTCGATCTTCTTCACCTCGGGGACCATTGCCATGATCATCGGTGCGGCAATGAGCAAACCACTCTGTAATCGTTTTTCAAAACGGAATCTGATGATGGTCTTAACAGCCCTTCATGGAATGATGATCGGAGCCTTCTTTTTCATCCCCCCCGGAGATTACTGGACCATGCTGGTCATCCAACTTCCTCGCCAACTTTAGTAATCGGACCTACACCAGCCATCGTTTGGGCAATGTATGCAGACTGTGCGGACTATGGTGAATGGAAACACGGAAGACGCACCACAGGGCTCGTATTCTCGGGAATCATATTTTCACAAAAAATGGGACTCGCCATCGGCGCAGGGCTTGCGGCGTTTATCTTAGGTTGGTTCGGATTTGCAGAAGGCTCTGTCGAACAGAGCGCAACTGCCATTTTTGGAATCAAATTTATGTTCTGTATTTTACCCTGCAATTCTATTGATTGTGGCAGCACTATCAGTGCTTTTCTACCCGATCACCAATGAGTTACTTGAAGAAATGGAAACCGATCTACAGAAACGCCGAGAAGAGAACCCTGCATAAAAACACCGCTCTCAATCGAACCATCCATGCCCCTCGATCCACTCGCTTTGGGTCTCAAAACCGCCCAAAGCGGGTTTCGTTTGGATTTACAATTTTGTGAATTCAAATACCACGAGGGTTTGACACAATATTTCGCGTTCTAGTTCTTCCAATTTTGACTCGTCATTTATTTCACCATGAAGCTGTTTAAACTCACAACTCTTTCACCATTACTCGCTGGACTGCTAGTTTTCGCTAGCGCCGAAGACGCCTTAGACACGGCTCTAGGCGATGAAGGCCAGATCACGGAACCGACGGCGGAATCATCTTTAACGGCACCGATTCCAGTCGAATTGAAACACTTACTCATCGAAAAACCCCATGTTGATTTCACAGTTCTGATTGATGAGGAATGGTCATGTAAAAGACAGTATTGCGATAGCGTCCAATCACTATGGCTTACTATCAGATGCACAGAAAGTCGTGGAAAAATCCAAATTCACGCCTGCATCAGCTCGACGGAGTCTCAACCGCAATTCGCTATCAGATTCGTGTCAACTTCCGGGACTACGAACAGGAGATCTGGCGCGACTCAGGTCGAATTCCAATGGGGAGTAACGTGATGGATGGGTCCGAACGAAGGCTCTATCAACGATCAGCGGAACAATTCCAATACAAGGAGTCCCAAGCATCCGAGCTTGATACTCCACTCAAGGTAATTGAAGGAAGCCTGGTCGTAATAGAAGACGCCGAAGGCCAATCACCAAATGGTTCTTGCAGAATCGAGTATTTCATCGATTCCTACGGCCAAGTAAAATTACCCAGGGTACTGCATTCCGACAACGAACCAGTCAGCCTTTCTGCCCTAGGTAGCCTCAAGAAATTGCGATTCGCCCCTCCCACGCAAAACCAACGCCCTACTTTTGTAAAGGTGCGTCAGCGTTTCAATTACGGCGAAAAGGAATAGTCGTTCGTCCCTTTCAAAAGGGGTGCATCTTACAACTGAACGACACACCTCAAAAAGCTAGTCCCCGCCTGTAAGCAGCGGGGAATCTACAGCTGTCCGTCCTGCTTCGCAGGTCGAAAACGGATGTCGTCCTAACAATGCGATGCCTTGCACCCCCTGACGAGCCACGGGGAATGAACAAGTCCAATAGGGAGTGGTCAAGTCTCCGGAACAACTCTACAAAGTCAGCAAATTGAACTTCATTTCCCTAGAAATTGGAGTGCTACTTTTCACTAGGTTCGGCTACTGCTCCACAGCAAATTGAGCGAGTCGAAAATCAACCGCTCCTGGCAGACCTGCAAACATTGAATTTCCTTCGGAACATACTTGCGAACAGAGATCCCACTGCAGAAGAATGATCAGTGGCAATGATCGAGAACAGATCTCTGGAACCCCCTCTCCAAAGATGGATTCCGCAAGCGGAACTCCTACTCGTCAGCGCAAAAAGCAGACAGTAGTAGTTCTTGGGCATCCGACTTAAGAATGATTCAAATTGATAGACTTTCCATTTTTACAGGGAGTCGCATTTGCAAATCAGCCCCGTAGAACGCGAATTTCGCAACCCGCTACACTATCAACATGCAAGACTGCCCCATCTCAACAAGGAGCGCTAGGAACTGTCCACAAATGACGTCATCCTTCCGTCTGATCATCCCGGGTTGCAAAACCATCTGACACTACGCTCAAAGAGAGCTTGCCGCCATTGCGCTTCATGGATTTTGAACGGAAATCCTCAACGTTGTATTTTCCTGTTTATTGCTAGCTCTACTTAGTTGGATAACTTTCTGATTTGATTCGTAGCCGGATTCATGAGAATTCGAAGCAATTGAGTGAAAACGAGAGTCTTGAATCTCTGCAATTTTATAATTTACTACGACCTAAGTTTTCGATCGCATCAGTATGACTAAAAAACTGGGCATGTCTGAGATTAGTTTGGAACACAAAAAAAACCGCTGCACCCAAAGAGCAGCGGTTTTTTTAACAGAATACGCTTTTCAAATATCCTCAGAAAGAAGGAAGTTCTAAAAAGTGATACCAGCCTGAAGCTTCCAGCTCATACCTGATTCATATACATACCCATAAAGATCTTCATCATCGGTTAAGTTATCGATATTCAACTGAAGGAACACGGGACGTTCTTTCCATTCAGTATCGTAACGGAACATACAATTCAGTAGTAGCTTAGACTCTGTGAAGAGACTGATGCGCTGCCCTGTAGAGTCAGTAACCGCATCTCCATCAACTGTAAAACCAGTCAAGTAAGCTCGTTTGGTTTGGTAATCACCACCAAATCCGACTTTAAACCCGGCAAGAGGGCCATCTTCGAACGAATAGGCTGTCCAGAAACCGTAGTCGTGAGCTGGAGTATCATCAAGTGACTCACCGGCTGTTGTCGCAGGGCCGCCTGTCCAAGTTGAAGTATCCTGAGGATCTCCATACGCTTGATTAAGCGGAACACCTTGCAGCCCCCAGTTGCCATCTGGGAAATACCAGATTGCCCAACGGTCTTGTGGATACGGATACATCGGGAAAGTTCCAGGACTCACGATCTCGCGTCTAGTATAGGCATAATTCAAGGAAATCTGCCAATTATCGAGAGGAGTGAGCATAATCTGAAGATCCATACCCTTCGATTTTTCCTCCGTTACCAAACTGGAATTGAAGGAATTTCCTTCAGACGATCCCCAATCTTGAGCCGCATTATTTGAGTAACCATCAGAGCCCTGACTTCCAGCAAACATCCATCCTGGCCAACCATTACCATTTGCCGCCCATGCATACATCGCATCCATATAAGCTGCGCCTGCAGCTGTGTCATTTCCATTTGCATCCAACACTGTTATATAGGGCGTTCCATCCACAACAAACGCGTCCCCATTTGCAATGGCAGCATCCCAAAGGTCTTGATTGGCGACATGCGCTGGGTTGAAATCACCGACTACGCCGCCTGAGATATTATAGACTGTTGGGGCACTAGGGTTATAACGACCTTTGGCCGGTGCTGGTGTCCACCATGCGGGGAGAGATGAAGCTCCCGAAACATTGATTTCATAAACACTACCTTGCACTGCAACTCGACCATCGAAGAGTTTCAATTTAACACCAATTTCTTCACTTTCAGCAAAAGTCGCAGCAATTGCCTCACCATCACCATTACGAAGGCCTTGGAAATTCGGCTCAAGTCCTTCCGCTTTTAATGCGAAGATGTTTACCCCGGGGATGACCTCAACCGAAAGGCCGATTTGGGTCGTATTTTGCGACTGTGCCTCATTCGGGTTAACAACGGAGTTTGTAACGACACCATCCGCAATTGTATAATCTGTGATTTTCAAATCATTTCTATCACGACGCTGCCCATAGATAAAGGTAATGCGATCCTCAAGGAACTGTCCTTGGAACACACCATAATATCCCTGATTATAAGCAATACTGTGGTTTTTCTGATTGAGAACGAGTGGAGAGAATGCAGCCACTCCTTCAGGCGTTTGGTTGTCCTGTATGCCGACTCCAAAGCGAATAGGGCTAAGATCATTAGGATCCTTAAAAAGCTGCTTCGACAAATCGCCAGCACCAGACGTGTACTGCTCCTCACCGCGTTCAGCACGAAGATCAGAAGCGCCAAAGAGGAACATCCCTGACATACCGAACCATTTGGAATCTTCAAATAGATTTACATTGTAAACGGCCTCTACTTTTACTTCATCCCGCTTTTGCTCAATCATAGTGTCCCGCCAAGCATAGGTAAGGATAGAGTCAGTAACCACCTGATTGTCATTACCAATTTCAGCATCAAAGGATCCATTCTCAAAGGCTGGAACATTGATAGTTCCTCTCAAATTTTCAGGACCATCGCCGCGAACATACGCCGCATTAACAACGTCTCGCAATGAGACATCAGCTTCCGCTCTGTTATAACCAGCTCTTACGACCAAGCCATCAATAACAGTTTGCTCGACTTCAATCAGCATGTTATTCGCATCCGTTTCCACGAAGGTATCAGGACCCGAAAGTCTGAATGTGCGTGGGTCAACTCCTGGAAAATCAGGGAAATTTGACTTTTGAAGTCGGCCTTGTTGACCAGTTGCATTTCCTAGCTCCAAGTCAGCCCGTGCACGCAGCAATGAGAAACCGATACCACTGGTCTTTTCGCTTCCAATTTCATAATCGAAGGTAACTTTAGTCTTCTCAAATGGCTTGTAAACGATCACAGGAGAAATGAACCACTTATCTCTATTTTGAAAATCGGTATAATGGTCGGACTGTTCGTATGCCGAAGTAACACGATAAGAGAGTTGATCATTAATCGGACGAGTATCGTCCAAAGTTGCTCGATAGAAACCATCATTCCCAATCATCACATTTGTTTGAGTCGTTGGAGTATCAAGTGGACGTTTTGGAAGATAA
The DNA here is from genome assembly GCA_963676215.2 of Opitutales bacterium. Classification (GTDB taxonomy): domain Bacteria; phylum Verrucomicrobiota; class Verrucomicrobiia; order Opitutales; family JAFGAQ01; genus JAKSBQ01. Next base: position 26,219 of record CAXXVT010000023.1, read on the forward strand.
TTCACAATACCACCAAAGTTTCCGATGCCATAAAGCAGGGAGTTAGGACCGCGAACCACTTCCACACGATCGATATTGACGCTATCGGATCCATGTTGACGTCTGTAACCAGCTCTTAGGGCTGATTCCGTTACAAATCCACGCAACTTGATAGTCGTGTTAGTGATGTTGGCTGTAGCGCCGGCTCCATTATGAACTCCACCTGGTACACCAGTCAGGTTTGCACCTGCGTCGTTCTGGGAGTCAAGGATCACACCAGCAGAGTAACGGAGTGAATCTCTCAGATCAACAGCACCGGTATCTTCAATAAACTCGGATGTAATAACCTCGATCGGCATCGGCATGTCTTGTAATGCAACGTTGATACGAGATCCGGAAATGGAATTGGAGGCATAATAACCTCGGTCACCATCAGTACTTACTTCGAAAGGAGAAAGTTCATACACATTCGCCTCTTCTTCTTCAGTGGCTTCCTGGGCGTAGGAAACCAGTCCGCATACACTCAATACTGAGCATACAAGGAAGCCTTTTTTTAGCATTAGTTTAGTCATTTGTTTTTCTTGTGGGGGCTTAGACAAATTATCCGGTGTATTTAAACGGGTTCACCGGGAGAGCTATTACCATACTACAGAAATATGAACGGTCATTTCACTTTGTCAAATTTAATTTGCATACTTTTTCATTCTATAGGACTCATACTGAGACTATCACCATTACGGTCTACAATCGCTCTACCAAGCCCATTAACGATCTTTATCATCCACAAATTCTCAAATTACAATTTAACAAAACATCATTTATCGCACTTTATTTCACTTTTCAGAATTTTTCACAAAGATCGATTTCATACGAAAAACACCGTTTCCCCCACAGAATCACTCTCTAAACCACCTCCTATAATCGACCGTATTTGATATTTTTGTAACAAATCAGTTCACTGCAGCCCTTCATGAAGGAATTAGATCTCCCCAACCCACCGATGGCGTCGATCTGCAACAACGCATTGCGAGTTCCGAAAGAATAAGAAAAGAGCATCGGATAACGCACATGGAAAGCCGTGGCATCTCACACCCAATTAAAATCTCGGCTAGCTTGACGTGTTTCATAAAGCAAAAAGCTCTAACTTCGAGTTATTTTTAATCCATTTGAAAAAATTGAAAACCCTACAACCCGAGCTTGATCATTCGGAGGATTCTCTTGAAGGAAATTCCGTATTTCACCGGCCGCATCTGGATCTTTTGCAATTAGTATTCAATAACTCTAGTCAATTTTTTACCACCTACTGCCAATCCCAAATGGACTCCAATCATAAAATCTCCTGCTATTACCTCTTCTTATCGAGCAACACAAATTCACTTATACATCAGATCTATTTGTCTTCATTCTTGATTCCAATAAGAATGAAGATGAAAAAAATATACGTCTGACTGAGGAGATTTGTTGAAATGTCGATTATTTAAATAAAGCGATAGCCAAATTTTCTCTTTTCCTTGAAAACCTTCCATTATTGGGGAATCTTCCTCCTCAATCCGACCTCAAAACTGTGAACTCATATTCAGATATACTATCGACTGAAACCGAACAAACGGTCTCCATTGATTCCAACTTCAATATTCTTTGTTTTCCAGGACCTGTTAAGACGCTTTTGAAAACGTTTTTTGATGACAATTTGGACATTCAAAAAGGAAAGCTACCTTATGCCATTCATTCATGGATGATCACTGAAGTCCAACGCGCAGGCTCAAAAACTCAGCATCTCTCAATTAAAGCGGTGACAACGTTCACCCGACATGGACGGATACTGGTTGCGTTGCTGCTAAAACCCACTCAATCCCTTGACTACAAACTTTTCCTGGAAGAAGACCAATCGGCGTTTCGAGAGTACAAAGGGATCGCACGACAATTGACCCGTCGACAATTAGAAATGTATCATCTTCTCAAAGACGGCGAAAAGAATATAACAACCATCGCCAGAAAGATGGGGATCTCGACTCGAACTGCTGAAGGGCACAAGATGAATCTACGACGGATTGTAAGCGACCTGTAGGGACCCGATCGGAGTATCACAATCTCTCGGTTTCCGGAGAACTTTCTATCCGTGCAGATAAGGCCGGAAATATCCGTCTATTTTCACGTAGTTCTACGCTTTTTTACAATTCAGTCTGGCTCACTGATACAATTTTGTCTTATTAGGTGGATTAAAGTCCGCTTGTTCTCACCCCAACCTCCCATTGACCCGGCCTGTCCAACCCCCGGGCTCTGATGTACATTCTCGACTCACTGTCGTTTTAATTGACTACTCCGCAAGCTCTTTAGGGAGTGTTTGTAGATTCCCTTGCGTATCAATACGGTGTGGCGGATCGGGGGAAAATGAATAAATGAACCCCGCAGAACTTTTGAACGACCTATTAATGCGATGAAATGGGCTTCGCATACAAATTCAAAAAGGAAAGAGGAGATACAGTCTCTTTTTTAATTGACCGACCGGTCGGTCATAGCTATTAACCAAACGATGGCACCCAAAATAGTGGATAAATCAGAACGCAAACAAACGATAGCTCGCGGGGCCCTCGAAGTCTTTTCGCGAGCAGGTTTTGAAAAAGCAACCCTCGCATCTATTGCTGTTGAATGCGGAGTCGGAAAGGGAACACTCTACGAGTATTTTAACAGCAAAGAGGACCTGTTCCTCGAGGCTGTGTTGCTTTGGATGCATCAACTCGAGACGGAAACAATGAATCGATTGCATTCCAAAACCGATTCTACCGCCTCCCCACTATCTCAGCTTCGCACTTATCTTCTGACCACAGTCGATGTATTCACCCATGATCCCTATTTCAAAAGGATGTCGATTGTCATGACGCACCTCATGATCAGTCATACAGATTGGTTAGTAAAAAGCGAAATGATGGCCAAGTCCACCGAAGCCTTCCGTGGGATGATAGTCGATCTCATTCATGCTGCTGTCGAGCTCAAGGAGCTTCCGAATTCCGCACTCAAGAGTGCCGAGCATCATGCGATCAATCTTATTGCCGGCATGGATGGAATCGAGCTGCACGCATCCATATCGGAGTGCTATCTCGACGCCAGCCACCAATACCAAATTTATGTCGATACTTACCTCAAAGGTATCCGCCACTCCTGACTCGATTCCCTTTCTCTTCATCAACCAATCATCAACATTTATGAAACATCCCCTCGCTATCACCCTATTTCTAACGGGCCTTTGCTTTTTAAAAGCCACCGAACCCGATGCCACACAACTGGTGAAAGATAGTTTCGATTACTATCGCGGCAAAGCTTCAGTCTCCATTATGGAGATGACCATCCATCGTCCCGACTGGGAACGTACCCAGGTCATGAAAGTATGGACTGTAGGTGAAGAAGACTCTTTGCTCACCACACTCGAACCTACGAAAGATAAAGGGAACGGCACCCTTAAAAACGGTGAAGAAATGTGGATTTTCAACCCGAAAATCAGACGGACGATCAAAATCCCACCTTCCATGATGGCACAATCGTGGATGGGTTCTGACTTCTCAAATAACGACTTGGCGAAATCAAACAATATCATTGATCACTACACTCACACTCTCCTCGAAACGACTGAGATCGATGGACATAAGATCTATGTGATCGAATCAATTCCCACCCCTGAAGCACCGGTTGTTTGGGGAAAGCAAATTCTTAAAATCAGAGATGATCTCATTTTCATCGAAGAAAGCTTTTTCGATGAGGCAGGCGAGCGAGTTAAGACGCTTTCTTTCACGGATATTCGAGATTTTGGGGGCAAGCTTTATCCCGCAACCATGCGGATGCGTCCCGCCGACAAACCCAAACAATATACTCAGCTATCTTACAAAGAACTTCAGTTTCTTGACACTCTTCCAGAGCGATATTTCTCCCTCTCTTCCCTCAAAAACCCTCCACGAAAATAATTCTCACCGTTCATTTCAACTTCCGACATCATGGACACCATTTTTCAATTAGCATGGCGCAACCTGTGGCGTAGTCCGAGACGTTCAGTACTCACATTGATGGCAATAGCGCTCTCCTGCGTCTTTCTCATTTTCATGGCGTCATTTCAAAACGGAACTTACGTCGAAATGATTAAAACCGCCGTCGGCACCACTGGAGAAATTCAGATTCAGATCGAAGGATACCACGAAAACCCTGAAATCCGAAAAACCATCGCATCTGCAAATGCAATCAAAGCTGGAATCTCCAATTTGTCAGAAATCGGAGAGATTACCTCCCGGGCAGAAGCCTTTGCTCTCGTTTCCTCAGACACCCAATCCGCGGGCGTATTGATTCAAGGAGTCGAGCCAGAGACCGAAGCACTCATGAGTCCGCTCGACGATACCATCAAAGAAGGGACATGGTTTACCGGTGATCCCAACGAAGTGGTCGTCGGCCGGGCCCTTGCCAACAATCTTGAACTCAAGATCGAAAGCGAACTTGTAATTATTGGGCAAGGATACGATGGATCCGTAGCAGCAAGTGTATTTCATGTTGCCGGGATATTCGAATCGGGTGTTCAAGAAGCAGATCGTAATCTCATCGCAGTGCCATTGAGCACATTACAGGAGGTATTTTTTCTCGGTGATCGGGTGCACCGCATCGTCATCAATGGTCAAAACAACTCCAACAATCCCGAACAACTCCAACAACAGATTAACCATTGGTTGCAAGCCCACGGAGAACCCTATGTCGCCTACACCTGGGCTGATCTGATGCCAGGTCTGCGCCAGAGCATAAAACTCGATAAATCTTCGGCGGTCATCATGTATGTGATTCTCCTCATCATTATCGCTTTTAGCATATCAAACACATTTTTAATGGCGATTCTAGAGCGAATTTATGAATTCGGTGTTCTCCTTGCTATCGGCACGAGTCGCACCCGCCTGTTAGCGATGCTATTCCTTGAAACTAGCCTACTTGCAATGTTAGGTATTTTCATTGGAATGGGTCTTGGCATCGCACTCACTGCCTACTACCAAAATGTTGGAATCGATTTCGGTGAAGCCAGCGCAATGATGGCAGAGTATGGAATGCCCACCCGTCTCCATCCCCGGCTAAATCTTGTCACCCTATTCATCGGACCCGCTTTTGTACTCCTGTTTACTTTCATATCCGCCAGCTATCCCATTTTTAAGGTCCGCAAACTACATCCGGTCCAAGCGATGCGGGTCTCCTGATCCCTTCTAACCATCTTGGGAATCAACCGTCTTAAACTCTTTATCATCATCTCACTAAAATGGACTTTCTAATCGCATGGAGAAACCTTTGGCGTAACACCCGTCGCACAGCAGTCGTATTGGCCGCTGTCACCACCGGAATCTGGGCCCTGATTTTCATTTTGGCATTCGGCCGCGGATTTATGGTAGACATGGTGGACAACGCAATCGACACGCTCACAGGCCACATCCAAATCCACGCTGAAGGGTATCTGGATCAGCCCGATATCGACCACTCCATGGACACAGAATGGGACAACATGAGTGCAATTTTCGCGAAGGTTCTACCCGAGGGATCAAAATGGTCCCAACGGATCCGAATCAATGCCGTGGTTTCCAATGCAAGGCATTCTGGAGGAGTTACCTTGGTAGGATCAGACTGGAATTCCGAAAAATCTATGACTTTCCTCAGAGAGGCTCAGCTCGAAGGAGAGGAACCCGAGAAAGAAGATTTATCCAGTATCGTTGTAGGACGGGCGTTGATGGAAAAATTTGAAACAAAAATTGGCAATAAACTCATCTTTATGGCTCAGGACACCACCGGTGAGGTTGCATCTCGTGCTTTTCGAATCAAAGCCGTTTTTGACACAGAGTTGGAATCTGTCGAAAAACAGTTTGCTTTTGTTTCAATGCAGGCAGCTGAGGAATTCCTGACCATGCCCGGTCAACTATCTGAGATCTCGATCATGCTCCCTGATTCATTCTCATCTGATGACCAAATCAACGCCACGGTCAAGGCGCTGAAATTCGAGTTACCAAAGGACCTCGACACCCAAGACTGGATGCAGCTACAGCCTGCCATCCAAGGCTACGTCGAAATGACCGGTCAAATGAACACCATCGTCGTATTTGTAATTTTTATCGCCATGGGCTTTGGGCTGGTGAATACGATGTTGATGGCGGTGCATGAACGTATAAGGGAATTCGGACTTGTAAAAGCTCTGGGCATGCGCAATTGGCGCATCATTCGTATGGTACTCATGGAGTCTTCCCTGCTTTTCTCCTTTGGTCTCATTCTAGGAAACTTATTGGGACTCGGTACCGTATGGTATTTTGCAGCCCACGGACTCAACTTATCAAGCTTCGCAGAGAGTTCCGACTACATGGGATTCTCCCGTATCGTTTATTTCGCTCTCACGTGGGAGGACTTTTGGAAATCCAACTTACTCGTCTCTTTCCTCGGAGTCGTGGTTTCACTCTACCCTGCCTTTTTTGCAGCCAAATTCACCCCTATCGATGCCATGCGTCATTCTGGTTAACCCTATAAGTGCTAACCAACAATTCAACTCACTTTTTGAATCATGAAACCCGAAATTGTAACTTGTAACCAAGTCAGTAAACTCTACCGACAAGGTAAATTGGAAGTACAGGCGGTTAATACCCTTGATCTATCCATCGCAAAAGGCGAATTTGCGGCCATTGCTGGTCCCTCCGGATCGGGCAAAACCACACTACTCAACTTAATTGGCGGTCTCGACACGCTCGACGCAGGATCTATCCTCGTCGAAGGTAAAGACCTTGCACTCCTCAATAACGCCATGCTCACGGAGCTCCGACTCAATCGCATCGGGTTCATTTTTCAGGCATACAACCTAATTCCGGTTTTATCTGCTGTCGAAAATGTCGAATACGTCATGCTGCTCCAAGGAGTTCCCCACAAAGAACGGCGGAGTCGTGCTTCCCAGCTACTCGATGAGGTCGGCCTTGAGGGCATGCATCACCGCCGTCCCTCAGAGCTCTCAGGAGGACAACAGCAACGAGTCGCCGTCGCGCGAGCGATCGTATCCGACCCAGCCATCGTGCTCGCGGACGAACCAACCGCAAATCTTGATTCTAAAACCGCCAGCGCCCTGCTCGATATGATGCTAGAACTCAATCAGTCGAAACAGATTACCTTCATTTTTTCCACACACGACCAACGAGTTATGGAATATGCGCACCGTCTCATTGAACTACAGGACGGACAAATTCATTCAGATGTTCAGCAAAACGCATAGGTGCATCCAGAGGTGCAACAAGCAACGATCCGAACATCACTGGATTAGGGAAACAGGCATGCTTTTTTCGACCCAATCTGAAATCAGTAGGGTCAATCACCCCCATTTACTCCAACTCATAGCTGGCTCTACTCGTCGCTGTTTCATCACCATTTTCATTCGATTCATCTTACTTTTCATTTCCTCACCCGCCATCGCCCTTACCTTCAGCGGACAGCTTTCTTTGAGAGGAAACGGTGCCTGGGTTGATTCCGATTCCATCCTCAGTCGAGGCACCGATGAAACCTTATTAGATGGAGCTGGCAACCTGCGTCTGATGACACATTGGGAAAACAGAACCAGCGCCTTCACCCTGCACTACGACCTTTCTGCCATCGGAGGAGAGTTTTTTCAACGCATGTTCGAAACGGATTCTCTGCTACCAAACGTCACAGGAAGCGGATCCTCGGACGCTTCAAAAGTCCTCAATCTCTCTCGCACTCTCAGCGAAAGTAGCCAAAGCCGGTTTCAACATCACATTGATCGATTTTCTTACCAATACTTCGCGGATTGGGGCACGCTAACTGTTGGAAGAGATGTCGTGACCTGGGGTAACGGACTTGTTTTCAACCCGCTGGACTTACTCAATCCATTCTCACCCCAGGATATCGAACGCGACTACAAAGTAGGTGACGACATGCTGCTTATTGACCTCTTCCCCTTAAAATGGAATGGGGATCTCGCATGGCAAATCCTTGCCGTTCCCCATCGCAATCCACTGACCGGAGATCTGGATATTGAGACTTCATCTGTTGCTATCAAAACCCACTTCTTCACTGGCAATTCCGAATGGGATCTCCTCACCGCCATGCACTATGATGAGCTGCATCTCGGCGCAGGAAGTGTGCATACCGTTGGAGGAGCAGTGGTTAGAGCTGATCTACTGATAGGGATTCCTAACAAGGGAGAAACCCGCTACTCAGCCATCCTCAATATCGACTATTCCTGGACCACGGTAGGTCTCAACACCTATGGAATGTTGGAATACTACTACCAAAGCGTCGGGAGCAGAAATTTTCAGAACGTAACCTCCAACATCGCCTTACAGGAGCGTCTCGCAAGAGGAGAAGTCTACACCAGCGGCCAACAATACTTGGCCGCTGCTCTGCAAATGGAGTTGCATCCGTTACTTCATGCCCATTGTTCATTCATACTTAACCTGCAGGATCAATCCCTCCTTTTGCAACCCTACCTCCTTTGGGATCCGAAACAAAACCTTCAAGTGGCACTTGGTATCCAATATTTCACTGGAAGTCAAAATACTGAATTTGGATCATCCGAAATTCCGTTCTCCTCCGAAGAATGGCAAACTCCTAACAGCCTTTTCATCTGGATGAAATGGTATTTCTAAAAAATCTAATCCCAATTTTGTAGCAAGTATCCGATGCTCGCCATCGAATCTTTCGGTGGATTTGAGGTTCTCGTGGGTTCAGGAAATCGCATGCAAGCATACGATGCTACGACGGATGTCATGCGCGGTAGCTCGTCGTGGTGCTTGTTTCTCATATCCGTAGTATCCGATGCTCGCCATCGAATCTTTCGGTGGATTTGAGGTTCTCGCGGGTTCAGGAAATCGCATGCAAGCATACGATGCTACGACGGATGTCATGCGCGGTAGCTCGTCGTGGTGCTTGTTTCTCATATCCGTAGTATCCGAAGCTCGCCATCGGATCTTTCGGTGGATTTGAGGTTCTCGTGGGTTCAGGAAATCGCATACAAGCATACGATGCTACGACGGATGTCATGCGCGGTAGCTCATCGTGGTGCTTGTTTCTCATATCCGTAGTATCCGATGCTCGCCATCGGATCAATTCCCTGTTGTTGTTTCAGTTCAAAAATGCCACGGAAGGTAGGGCCTAACGGCCCGGCAGTCCTTCATCTCCATAACCGCCCAGAATGCTCACGCATTCGGCTACCTCCAACTATTAGAGAGACTCGCATTGATGAATTCCAACTTCAAAAGCTCTCCTCCGTATGCAAACCTCCGATTCGTTTCATATCCCGATCAAATCCTTGACCGCTTGAAGTGAAACCATATCTGAATAGGATGCACTACATCATGAATCGTTTCGCCGTTCTTTCCTTCACCACCATCATTGGTCTGTCCTCTTGCTTTTCACTTACAGCTTCGGTGAAAGGAAAAAACGGAGTGGTCGTGACCGCTCATCCGATAGCATCCCAGGTTGGGCTAGATATTCTTAAACAAGGCGGAAACGCCTTTGATGCAGCGGTAGCGGTGCAGTTCGCACTTGCGGTCGTTTATCCCCACGCTGGCAATATATCGGGTGGTGGTTTTTTGCTGTATCACGATGCAACAGAAGGGATTGGCGCCTTGGATTTTCGAGAAAAAGCCCCTGCCCGTGCAAACCGCTATATGTATCTCGATGCAGATGGCAACGTGGTGGCTGGACTTAGTCGCGATGGTGCGCTCTCAGTCGGAGTTCCGGGTTCTGTTGCTGGCATGGTGGCATTGCACGAACGACTTGGAAGTCTTGAATGGGAAACCTTAATACAACCCGCAATTGACATCGCAATCGCAGGATATGCTCTCTCCGAATTTGAGGCCAATATCCTCAATGAATCCCAGTTGAAGTTGCAGAAAATCAATGAATTTTCAGCTGCACCTTTCACCAGAGAGCTTCCTTTCAAAGCAGGCGATATCATTAAAATCCCGGAAATGGCGGAAACCCTTAAACTCATTCAAAAGAAGGGAAACCAAGGTTTTTACGAAGGACCCACGGCCGATGCCATCGTGGAAATCATACAAAATCACGGGGGCTTGATGACTCATAAGGATCTCAAAACCTACCAAGCCATTTGGCGCGCACCCGTTTTGGGCACCTATAAAGGGCACCAAATCTACTCCATGTCCCCACCTTCCTCCGGCGGCATTGCAGTCCTGCAGCTTCTCACTGGGAGCGAAGCCTTTTTTCTCGAACAATACGCGCCCAACTCAGCGGACGAAGCTCATCTCATGACCGAACTGATGCGTAGGGTCTATGCAGATCGTGCGACCTACCTCGGCGACACCGACTACGTGGAAGTTCCAGTCGAAAACCTACTCGACCCCAACTATATCGCCAGACGCAACGCCACCATCGACCTCAACCACGCAACCCCTTCAACCGAAATAAAGGAAGGCAAAGTGGATCAAATCGAAAGCTACGAAACCACCCACTTCTCAATCGTGGACAAAAACGGCAATGCTGCAGCCATCACGACCACGCTCAACAGTCGTTTCGGATCAAAACTTTATGTTCCTAAAGCAGGGTTTTTCCTCAACAATGAAATGGATGATTTTAGCGCAAAACCAGGTATCCCGAATCAATTTGGACTGGTCGGTTCAGAATCAAATGCAATCGAAAGTGAAAAACGAATGCTGAGTAGCATGTCCCCAACAATCGTCGCGAAGGATAATCAGGTTAAACTCGTTCTTGGCACCCCAGGAGGATCCACGATTATCACCAATGTCTACCAAACGATCATCAATGTGCTCGCTCACGACATGAACTTGCAGGCCGCAGTTGATGATCGTAAGATTCATGCCCAATGGCTACCGGACATCATCAGTTTTGAAACTGGGGCGCTATCCGAAGAGGCTCAAAAAACTCTCGTCGAACGGGGGCATGAGTTGAAAGAGATTGCCCAAATCGGTCGACTCGAAGCCATTCAAATTCATAAAAACGGAGTGCTTGAAGGGGCAGCAGATGAGAGCCGTGCCGGCGACGCAACTGCTTTGGCATTTTGAGCAACAGCCTCTTGGAGTAGCATCTTTTGCTTGCAAGAGATCCAGCGGCATTTAGCCCATTGCAATAAACCTAGATCAAACGGTTGCGATAGAACTCAACTCCTGAACGGGTTTTGAGGAATTTCTCAAAATTGACCGCCTTGGTCCTATCGCAAAACTGAGCCTGCCACACCAGTTCCCATGGGCTGTGTTGGGAAGTTTCGAAGCAGCGCCCATCATTATGCTGATCCATCCGACGTTCCAAATCCACCGTATACCCTACATGAAAAATACCTGGTCGATCGATCGACCGCATAATGTACACGTAAAATGTTTTTTCCTCACCCTTTTCCATTTCCACTTTCTTCGACAAAGAGGAGAGACAATGGTTCAAAACCAGATCTCCACATCGGTGGAAACTTAAGATCGTAAAACAATCAGTTCAATGCAATTGAACCTGACGAGTGATCGGATGGGAATTAAGACTCGTCTGTTTCAGCTTTTAGTAGCTCGATCGCCTCAGCAGCACGCTCATGGCCTTGATCTGCCGCCTTTTGATACCATGCTACAGCTGCCTCCTTGTCTTCTTTCTCAAGCCCTTCACCATATTCGTGGTGCAAACCGAGATTATACTGCGCGCTGATATGTCCTTTTTCTGCTGCACGCTGGTAGAAGGCAACAGCCTGCTCAGTTGATTTTTCAATACCGAATCCTTTTGAGAAACAAAACCCTACGCTATATTCGGCCTCAGTGTTGCCACCCTCGGCTGCTTGGGCAAAATGCTTGAAAGCATCCTCCATGTTCTGTTCGACATGTTTTCCTTCAAAATACAAAACACCGAGATTGTAGGCTGCTTCCACGTTTCCGTTCTCAGCAGCAATTCGAAACCAACGCAGCATACGTTCTGAATCAACCTCATCCGAATTTGCCTCGAGGATGCCAAGATTCAGTTGAGCCTGCACCTGCCCTAGGTCGGCCGCCTGCTCAAATAACTTCAAGGCGACGTCTTGATCTTGCTCAACCCCTTTTCCGCTGTACACCAGAAACGCATAATTACAGAGGGCATCGCGATGTCCCTGCTCTCCTGCCTTTTGATACCACTCCGCAGCTTGCCCCAAATCGACTGAACCCTTCTGCCCTTTCGCAAAGGCATTGCCTAGCTCATATTGAGATTCCATATCCCCCTCGAGGGCTTTTTCTTGTAGTGCTTCCATATCGTCAGGTGTCATTAGTTCTTGGGTTGAATGATTGGCTGGATGGGTTCGATTATGATGTTTAACTCAATAGATCGTCAAAATTCACAAATAGTTAACCAATCTCTAAATGTAGTTTAGCAGCGATATGTTCAATATGCGACTGGCACTAGCCAGCGCAGCCTCGTAGGAAGTTTGACTCTGTTTTATCATAACAGCTAATTCTGTGATATCAGCAGCGACTTCCGAGGCAATGGACTCATCAAGTTGCGAAAAAAGTGATCGGTCAGTTCTAGTCGCCAATTCGAGTCGCATTTGTTTTGTAATCAGATCAGATTCAGCAACAACAATTCGATCATCGGCCTTTTCGATGTTCTCAGCCACAGTTCTGACATTACTTGAATCATAAGGCGCAATGCTACTATCCATCGCATTGCGAAGATCCATGATACTCTGCAGCATGAACTGAATATCTTCGTTGTATTCTGGACTTAGACGGGCGGCCATTTTTATGTTACTCCCAACATAAGTTTCGGCCTCTTCGTAATTTGGATCAGAGGGATCAGTTTCACTTCCGTTGTAATCAATGGTGTCGTCACTGGGATCATTGGGAGTGCCGTTATCATTGATAGTGAAAGGATCATTCGTGTAATTAACTCCCGCAAAAAGATACTCGCCGTCATGTTGACCATTGGCCATATCCAACGATTGATTCAATATTTCATCGAGTTGGTTTTTATAGCCTTCAATTTCAACACTACTCGATGAATCTCCTGTTGAATTAACAATTCCCAAAGCGAGATTTCCCAATTCCCTAAGCTGCTCAAGATGGAGTTCCGAAGAACTCACAATCGTCTCTGCCAGAATATTATTGGTGTGATATTGCGCTAACTCCGATTTTTCTGATTCTCTTCGGATAGTACGTCCCACCACTGATGGATCGTCTTCGGGCAACGACACTCGACGACCTGTAGACAATTGCTTCTGCAGATTAACCAACGTTCGTTGGTTGTTGTTTAACTGTTGAATCAAACTCTCTTGGATCGAGTTAGTTGCTACTCTTAAGTTACTCATCTTTCATTCCTTTCTGTCTATCGGACGAGTCCATTTACAATAAGCTCAAGCATTTCATCCATCACGTTCAATACCCTAGCCGAGGCTTCAAAAGAACGTTGAAATCGGATAATATTTGCCAATTCTTCATCAATTGACACCCCACTCACTGACGCTTTCTGGTCCTTAAGTTGTGATAAAATCAACTCTTGGTTCTCCGAAAGTGCCTTGTTATTCGAAAGATCGTTTCCTAACTCCGTCGCCATTTCTGAAACATAAGCTGTGAAGGTGTTTCCACTTAAATTTGACGAAGTATAGTTCGAGAGTTCAGCGAGCGAAATTGCGATATCATTAGAACCAGTGTTGGTGCTATTAGTGGCTTTCAAGGTGACCGCGGTAAGTCCGGGAATGGTTGTTCCATTTCCTTGATAGAGACGGATATTTTTGGCTGTAATCGCAGTAACATCAATGGCATCTGCATTCTCATCATCATCAAAGAAGAACTCATTATTACCCGCATCGTCGTAAATAGCAGAAACCTCAGTCGCCAATTCCCGAGCCAAGACATCGAGATCTTCCTGCATCTTAGCCAATGAACCAACACCGTAACTCCCTACTCCACCGTGAGGATCAGTAGTGGATCTAACTTGAACGTACCCCTCCAACGATCCACTTTGAATGTCAAATGCAGACGTATTTGGGGAGTCTCCTAGCGGCAAACTCGTATGCCCAGTAAAATACAATTCGTTGGAAGCTTCATTGAAACGAATTTTGTTAGCGACCCTCGAACGATCCACTAACAATACATCATTTCCCCCACCAGCATCTTTATCTTTCGCGGTGATTCGTACTTGTCCGTTTGCAACTTCCTGGGATTCGAAATCAATATATTTGGCAAGCTCCTCCAGTTTTTGCTGACGCAGATCGCGAAATTCGTGTGCTCCTCCTGGGGTCTTAATTTCAATTTTTGAGATCTCTCCATTTATTTCAGCAATCTCATCCAAAATACTGTTTACCTTGAGGACCTCGCTATCAATATTTCGCAGGACATCCTCATCCAATGATTCAAGGTCATTCGCGACCGAATTAAATCGGTTCACTAACTCCTCAGCTTGCGCAATTACCGCTGCTTTTGAGGGAATATCATCAGGATCAGAACTCAACGCGTGCATTGCATTAAAGAAATCATCCAATGCACCCGAAAGCCCAATGGTATCACTTCCACCGCTATTCGAACCATCGAGCGTGTCAGGACTACCTACGTCTCCCGTTATTTGCTCACCAAATATCAATTGTAGCTGCTGCAAAACTTTGGTTTTTGCGTCCAAAGTTCCGGACACCGAACTTTCCCGGATGATTTTAGATTCAATAATAGCATCCCGTTGTTGAGTAACAATACTCTCCGAAATGCCCCCTGAGATACCAAACTCAACCCGTTGACGTGTATAGCTGGGACTATTCACGTTCGCCATGTTTTTACCAGCAGTCTCAATTGCTGACTGGTTGGCCTTAAGCGCGTTGGTGGTCGATAATATACTTCCGATGAGCCCTGACATAATCTTTAGCGGTATTCTATGGTAAGTCGGCTGATCACTCTCTCAAATGCCTATGAATCAGGCAGATGCATGAATAGTGGTACTTCCTGAGAAGGGCTTAATGCTGGACTTCCCCTTATTACTGTAGGTCTTAATCTGACTTTGAGGGCTCACTTTTTGGAGCAACTCATAGGTATACTGCATGGCCCGGGCGAGCAGCATATGATTCTGCTTGGCTCGCCGATTCGATTTGCTGATTAAATTATTAATCTCTTCAACAAGCGCCCCAAGTAAAGGCTGAGCGTCTGCTGGGAACTTAGGGATGAGGCGACTGAGTTCAGTCTCAGTCGGTTCACCTAGGGTTTCTGCAAACTGACGTACTCGCTGTTCTCGCTCCGCTCGAAGCCCTGAGGTAGCTGCTGCCTGTGACTCAATTTCCTCTGCGATTTCCATATAGGCCGACATGTTGCGGTCAAGGATCGCTCGTTGTTGTTTTTCGATCAATACACATAGTCCTCCATATTCCTGGAGTTCCATCCGCAGTGACTGGACCAACGGTTCCCAATTTGATGTGGCAGCTTGAGTGTTACTCATGACTCATCCGTTTCCTTTGTTTGTTGGTGGTTCATTGTTAATTGTGATTGCAGGACATTCGAGATACCTAACCCACCGCCACTAGAAAGGCTTTGGGACATAATATCTGTAAAATATCCGCGATAAATATCTTGGGCGACGCTGTCTTCATTCAGGTATCCTTCAACCATTGGTTTCATCGCCTCTGAAAGGAATTGACGAATCAA
Organism: Opitutales bacterium; assembly: GCA_963676215.2. Classification (GTDB taxonomy): domain Bacteria; phylum Verrucomicrobiota; class Verrucomicrobiia; order Opitutales; family JAFGAQ01; genus JAKSBQ01. The sequence continues at coordinate 41,797 of CAXXVT010000023.1, forward strand.
AGTCGATTCAAACTGAGTAGATGTGATCTCGAGTTTCTGGTCCTCAGTGTATCGGTCCACTTCCATCAATCCCTTCCAATCGTTGGGACTCAGCATCATGGGAGCCTGACTTGTATTAATTGCGTCCATCGTTAACTAAATTTTTCCTATCATTTTCTCCAAGTATCTCATGCCTTATTGGATCACGAGCTCTGCCTGAAGTGCGCCAGCTTGTTTAAGCGTTTGAAAGATCGACATCATTTCACGAGTGGTCACTCCCAAGGCATTAAGTGCGTTGGTCAGGCGTTCGATAGATGGGTATTCATCCAGAATTTCGAACCCACCTTGAACCTCGGTGACATTGACGTCCGTGTCGGGTAAGATTGCAGTTTCTCCTTCTCCAAAAGCATTGGGCTGCACTGCATCGAGGTCAGATGCAATGGTGATCGTTATGGCCCCATGACTGATCGCAACTCGGGATACTCTCACTTCATTGGTTGCCACAATGGTGCCTGTGCGTTCATTGATCACTACCTTTGCAGCTGTATCCGGGTCCGCATGGAGTGAACCCACAGCCGCAATAAAATTGGTTTCTTGTCCAGTAAACTGAACCGGAAGTCTCACCGATACAGATGCACCATCTTCCGCCCGAGCAATTCCGGGAAAAAGGTCATTGATCGATCGAGCAATGCGCGCAGCAGTGGTGAAATCTGGATGCAAAAGGGTGAGGTTGATGCGATTCCCCTTTACGATTGAAGAAGGAATACGACGCTCAACAATGGCACCACTGCTGATCGTTCCCACCGTAGGATGATTTTTTTGTACCGTCGCACCTCCTGGACCACCTGCACCTTCGAGAAATCCTCCAACAGCAATTGATCCTTGCGCCACGGCATAAACAACGTCATCGGCACCTACAAGTGGCGTTTGTAACAGGACCCCGCCATTAATGGATTCGGCATCTCCAATGGAAGAAACAGTCACGTCTATACGGGAGCCCGGTCGTGCGAAGGGGCCAAGTTCCGCAGTGATCATCACGGCAGCCATATTGTCGCCTTGAATAGAGGCAGGATCCACAACAACTCCAAATCGCTTCAGGAAATTTGAAACACTCTGAACAGTATAACTAAGCTGACTATCGCCGTCACCAGCCAATCCCACAACAATACCGTAACCGATGAGTTGATTGGAACGGGCACCTTCGACTTGAGTCATGTCCTTAATGCGGGAAGCATGCACATTGAAAGACAATAGGCATGACACCCACATAAAGACTCCGATAGTTGATAAAGATGAACGTGACTTCATTTCCGTAATTAAAAAGGATTGATTTTGTCGACAAAGCGGGTGAACCAGCCTTTTTGCTGGACGTCTCCAACGGCACCTTTGGAGACAAACTCCATCTGCGCATTGGCAACTCGATTGGAAGCAACCGTATTAGTTGTGACATCAATATCGAGCGGACGAACAATACCATGGAAAACCACATAACGGCTCTCTCCCGAAAATGAAATGTGTCGCATGCCTTCCACTACCAAATTGTGATTGGGCAACACATCAATCACTGCCACAGGAATCTGAGCGGAGACGATATTAGTGCTACCATTCACCGCACTCGGAGAAGTCGCATAGTTTCCACCGAGCAAATCAGAGAGCGTTACTCCTGCAGCTTCCAATTGTGCGATGCTGTTATCATCCATAAACGCTCCAGCAAGATCAATTAAAGGGGAAGATTTAGTTCCAGTATCAAGACTCTGTGTTGAGTTATAGTCGATGGTTTCACTAATCGAAATCGTGAGAATATCTCCTATACGATAAGCGATTTTTGAAGCATACATACTGCGCTCAGTTCCTCCTTTTAACCAGAGAGACTCTCCCCAAGCACAGCTTCCACTAAACGAACCCGACAAAAATGACAACGTAAGTGCAGCACAGCATGCCCGTTTCATGATAGTTTGCATGAAATCAAAAAAATCTCTAAATGAATGATCTCTCATATTTCTCTCCCTACCAGCGATTTAAAGATATACCCTTGCTTCATTCACTCCAATGACCTCGGCTTGAATATCGTTATGAGACTGTAAATTTCGGATCCGAATAACCTGCCCCTTCACCCCATCTTCGAGGGCTTTCGCCCTTAGCGTAATTTTCAACAGTCCATCCTCCGCAACCACATCAATTAATGCATTTTTACGGATAACCGGACGTTCTTTCAAATCTCTCCAAAACAGAGGCTCGCCAGTCTTGAGTCCGTTCACCACAACATAATCGGTGAGGTCTGTTCCCAATTCCACGGGGCCTTGGTAAAGGCTCAAGCTATCGACGGGCTTGATGGCCACCAATCCATCTCGCATCACGGTGCCACGATCAATTTGTTGGACCGCTACATAAGCATCTATCCAAAGTTCACAGCTCATGCCTTCCCTCCAACTAGAATGTCGCTTGCCAGCAATCCAAAGCTCAAAACTTACAAAAAATCGGCTCCGCAATCCTTTGGAAGGAAAAGAAGTCATCACCAGTTCCCAGTCCAAGGATTTCATTTTGATCTCCTGCCAAGGATGATCAAATGAGATACGAAAATCGTTTTTCAACTCAAAATGTTGGCTCAGTTGGTGGCGAATTTCATCCAGTATCATCGACTCATCGAGCAGAAATGTGATCTCAGTCGTGGGCACTTTGACCGAACGATCCACTTCTTCCAAATTCAATTGAGCTTCCTCGTTTACTTCTTCCGTAGATGGCTTGACCTCCTTGTCATCAAAAAGATCATCAATCGAAACGGAAGCGAGCATTTGCTCGCTGGTCAATTCGCTGGCAGTAGCCCCGAGTAAAACAGGTAGCAGGAAACAAAATCCCATCACAAATAGGCTCCTTATTGTCATTCCGTTTTTTTCGTTCTGAAACATTACGGGTTCCTCCTCGTTCACCATTACTATCGTTTAAGCGTTGCGATCTGGCGCAGCATGTCGTCAGAAGTCTGAATCGACTTCGAATTAATTTCATAAGCCCGCTGCGCCACGATCATGTTTACCATTTCCTGCACGACGTTGACATTCGACATCTCGAGATATCCTTGTCGCACAAATCCAAATCCGTTTTGCCCAACATTCCCAGTCTCTGGAGTTCCACTTCCATCGGTTTCGTTAAAAAGATTTCCTCCCAGGCTTTCCAAACCTCCTGGGTTCACGAAACGAACCAGTTGAATAGTACCAGCCTGGCTTTGAGTCGTTCCGTCGTAGGTAGTGACCTCACCAGTTTGAGAGATGGAAACCCGCACAGTGCCACTTGGGATCGTTGGGAAATTCTGCACGGTGTATCCGGTGCTAGTCGTCACTTGTCCATTTCCATCCACTTTAAATGCTCCATCCCGAGTAAAGGCAGTGCCGCCATCTGCCATCTGGACTTCGAAAAACCCATCTCCCTGAACGGCGATGTCTAATTCTCCTCCGGTCTCCGTTAACTGACCCTGTGTGAAAATTTTATTGGTCGATACGATCTGGCTACCATTGCCCATTTCCACTGAAGTGGGAGTAACGTTACCGCCACCAGCATCAGCACCGGCGGATTTCGTATTTTGATAAAGAAGATCCTGGAATTCAGCTTTACTACGCTTAAACCCAGTCGTATTCACATTCGCAATATTGTTGGAAATCGTATTCAGGTTATACTGCTGAGCATCCATCCCAGATGCGGCTGAGTAGAGTGATAAGTTCATATGCGGTGGTGGTTGTGTTTATTCTAGCTCAGAAAAAATTTGATGGGATTAGTTTGTGTTCCCTAGAACTTCAATGGTTTTGCCTTGGATATCATCGAGACTCTGGATGACCTTGTGATTCACTTCAAAAGCACGGGATATACTGATAAGGTTCACCATTTCTTTGAGGGTGTTCACATTGCTTTCTTCAAGACTGCCTTGCACAACACGTGGGTCTTCAATTTCCCGCATCGTCACATCACTGTCCGAACCCAGACGGAATCCTCCTGTCATGCGAATAAGGGCCGCTTTCTCGGTGGTATCGACAATCGCCAATTTCCCAGTCGGGACACTTCCTTGGAACACTTCTCCCGTTTGGGAAATGGTGATTTCCCCGAGTTGAGGATTTACTTTAATGGGACCGCCGAGCCCCAATACAATATCTCCCCCTTTGGTGACGAGCTCATCATCCCCATTGATATGAAATTCCCCATCTCGGGTGTAATACTCAAATCCTTGACCCTGTATCTTAAAAAAGCCTTCTCCATCAATCGCCATATGGGTCTTGGCACCCGACTGATTGATTTGACCATCACCAAAATTGAATTGATTTGAGGAGATCGCCATCGTGGTAGGTGTTTCAACTGTGCGACCAGCAGAGTTAATTCCAAGATAACCAGCCTGGATGGACTCAAAGGACATCTGATTCCCCTTGTAACCCGGCACGTTTCCAGCAGAAATATTCTGAGAAGTGACCTCCTGCCATTTTTCCAGGGAAGAAAGTGCAGTTGCTGAGTTATAAATGCCGATATTCATGCGCCCTGACACTAGCACAGGGGATACCAATCCTATAACCCATTGATAACCAAGCTATTTTTCGCTCTCTAATCCACACCCGGAAAGATTTACCTAGTCAATATGTAGAATGATACAGTACGTCTTTTCAAAGGACACCGCTACCACATGAGAATCCAAATCCGTAGCAAAGGAGAAAAACGGCATCGCTCACCTTTTCGATCCTATGCCTGAGCTGGTAAAAAATTCCGCTGAAAAAGGAAGGTTATGAATTCAACCGTGAGTCGCACCCTAAAGAAATCAAAATACACATAGAGGAGACTTGGGACGGCAATCAAATGGGCCGGTATTCTTATGATAAAATTTTGGAACGCAGATTGCGGATGCCCGCACACCTATTTGGAAACACGGGCCTTTTTATGATCCAAAAACGAATCAAACCCACCCACTGCGCTCGATTACACCGAGAGAGACAGGCGATTTAGTATCAACTCTTGGCGTATTCTTAGACTCAGTTGCATTTTAAGCCCTCACCTTCACCCTTCGAGTGTTCAGATCCCGACATATTGGGAGAAAGGCCTGCAATATCACTTTTCTAGGAGGGGGGAATTTTCAACTAATTAGATACTGGTTGGTATAAACTCGGTATTATTCCACAATAGCAGCTTCGAGTTCGAGCATTTGCAGCACCTCTTCGATGGCGTCTTCAACCTCCGTCGACAGTCCATCCCCTTCAGAAAAGTCTTTTCCTTCGACCCCAATGAGCATGAGACGCTTTGGATTTTCTCCCGTATGAATTGCGAGATCGAGCGAATCCGCGATGCCGTTGATATGGGTCGCATAGTGGGGGAACCAGTCTCCACAACCGGGACTTTCATGACTTTCCATCCAATAAATGTTCCCAGGGGGACCTCCGGTATGAGAAGAATCAACCAGAATGACAATTTCATGACCTTTCATGGCACTCTCAATTTCAAGATACCCTCCCGACATTTCTAAAACATCCATGTGTTTGGGGCAGCATTCTCGAAGCCGATTCACTACTTCGGAACCGACATTATCGTCATGATGATGGGTACCGTGGATTCCAACGACTGCGATTTTCGATGCAGTTTTTTTGTTCATTTTAGTGATAGAGTTTGGATGATAGTGGGTTCCCATTCTCCTTCCCATGAATCGGGAAATTTCGATTGAATGAACAACCTCGCAGTAAATAAACTCATGACTTCTGCACAGTCAAAGAACCTAGTCCACTTATATTAGCTCTATTTCTTTCACACATCTACAGAATTAGAGATTCTTATGGCATATGCGGTATTAAAACATAAAGAACTTGATGAGCCCCATAGATCCGCTACCTCTAGATAGATGGACTCAAAAAAAGTGTCACACGATGAACTCCACCCGACATCGGGATTTGCATCACACGAGGAAATTCTGAATGCTGTGACTCACGGAATAGGAGTCTTATTAGGCGTCGCTGCTTTGGTATTGACCGTCGTATTTTCGGCAATGAAGACAGATCCCTGGCTAATCGTTTCCTGTTCTATCTACGGCACTACCCTTATCATTCTTTATTCCGCCTCGACACTTTACCATGGCGTTCGAAACTTAACCGCCAAAAAGATATTTCTCATTCTCGATCATTGCGGCATTTATCTTCTGATCGCTGGTTCCTACACTCCTTTTCTCCTTGGACCGCTTCGGGGGGGATTGGGATGGAGTTATTTTGGCGTTATCTGGGCGTTTGCAATTGTTGGTATCATAATGGAGACCGTCAGTAAAGTACACGGAGGACTGCGCTCATCTGCGATCTACTTACTCATGGGTTGGATGTTCATAGGTGTCATCATTCCACTCATCTCCAAAATCTCAGTATTCGGCTTAGTCATGCTCATAACGGGAGGGGTTGTCTACTCCCTCGGTGTCATCTTCTACCTGTTAGACAAAAAGTTCACTTACGCCCATGTTGTTTGGCATCTTTTTGTTCTGGGCGGAAGTATTTGTAACTTTTTTGCCGTATTGAGTTTAGTCGATTAAGAATTTTTCCGCGAGCATCGGTTGTAATATTGAGCACCTGAAACACCTTAGTTTTTCGATGACTCTTCGCATCCGCATAGCTTCTCTCATTTGGTTACTAACATTTGCAGTCTCATTGAATGACAGTTTTTGGGTGAGCTTGTGGCCAAGCTTTGTTGCGATATCGATCGTCTTTTTGGTCAACAGGGCACTGATCGGACTACTAGCAGGCGCGACATCAGGGATACTCATCCTCCATCATGGCAATCCAATAACTGGTTTCATTAGTTTTTTCCAGGACCACTTGCTCCCCTCCCTTCAAAGCTCTTGGAATCTTAGTATTCTGATCTTCACCCTACTGTTGGGGGGATTTGTAAGTTTGATCGAAAAAGGAGGTGGCATCCGATCGTTACTCCATACCCTCATCGAACGAAACAAAGGCGGCCGCAAAACCTTGTTATGGTCCGCCTACAGTCTCGGTCTCATTTGTTTTTTCGACGGACTCGCCAATAGCTTACTCGTCGGAAAATCACTGACAAGCCCTGCAAGGAAACTCGGAGTTTCGGGCGCAAAAATGGCCTATATTGTTGACTCCACGAGTAGTGCAGTTGCCTGCGTAGCAATCATTTCAACGTGGATCGCCTATCAGCTTTCGATGATTCGTGAAGGGGTCCTGGCAGTAAACCCTGAAGCGGAAGTCCAACCTTTTCAACTTTTTCTCCATTCGATTCCCTACAATTTCTACTGCTGGTTCACCCTTGCCCTGCTCGCGGTCGTAATCGGAAGAGAATGGGATATCGGGCCCATGCGAAAACACGAAAGAAAGACGACTTCGCAGATTGAAACCAAGAGGAATCATACCGCAGACCCAGAAAAAGAGCTAAAACCACACTATATAAGGGCACTGATTCCTCTGTTCATTATGATAGGTGGACTGTTGGTGGGACTCTACTGGGATGGAAGTAATGGACAATTGCTGCCCATCAATTTCCAAAAGATCTCTGAAGCCTATGGGGCTGCCGATGCAGCGCTCGTAATGTTAGCAGTTTCCGCACTCTCATGCCTGGTCGCGTGGGCGATGAACGCCCACCCAATTCGAGCGCAAAATGCGAGCAGCGGAGCCGTGTTTATGGAAGGGGTGATTCACTTGTTCCAACCGATCCTTATTCTCGTTAGCGCCTGGATCTTCAGCAGCACGCTCAAACAGCTCGACACAGTCTCAGTAATCGCGGGTATCCTTGAGGGCAATTTCCCGCTATGGCTGTTTCCTATGGCAGTTTTCGTGATTGGAGCCATCATCTCATTCACAACTGGAACATCATGGGGTACAATGGGTGTTTTGATGCCGCTCAGTCTTCCTGTTGCGATCCATCTTAGCGGGGACATGGAGTCGATCGTAGTGCTCGGAACCATCGCCGCGGTTTTCAGCGGAGCCGTGTTTGGGGATCACTGTTCCCCTCTAAGCGATACGACGATTGTGTCCTCAATTGCCTGTGAAGTTGAACCGGTGGATCACGTCAAAACCCAACTCCCCTATGCATTGGTCGCAGCCGCAACCGCAACGCTTTTAGGGTTTCTTCCAGTTGGACTTGGACTATCCCCCTGGATCGCTTTGCCCACGGGTGCCTTGCTCCTCATTGCAATGCCATCTTTCTTAGGAACGCGCACTCGTTAAATCATAAATCAGACCAATACTGAGAAAACTCGTTTCCTCAGTATTATGAATTAGAAACTGAAAATCTTAGCCATAGATTTATCACCGTGCTACAACGGAAAAGAATTTCCGTAATCACGCAAATTCCATCCCATTTTTTAAAGCAATTCAAAAGTAATGATCTCTCCAGATTCTCCATTTTATAGCATTGGTTCCTTCGTTCCCCCCGGCATCACTGCCCTTATCGGTTTTTTCGCGGTGTGGTTCTGCAACTGGTTTTTTTTAAAACGACGCAGAGGTTTGAGAGACGACTACAAAACCCTTCGTCAGACCCTCGTCATTGGTATCTCGGTTGTTGCACTCATTGTCGTTTTTCTCTTGCTGCCTGTATCCCAAGGTACCCGAGGGCATATGATGCAACTGCTCGGAATCGTGCTCACAGGTGTCATTGCCCTCTCCTCCACAACTTTTGTTTCCAATGCAATGGCGGGCCTCATGTTGCGCCTAGTGCGGAATTTTCGCACCGGAGATTTCATCCGGGTAAACGATCAATTTGGCCGCGTAACCGAAAGAGGATTACTCTCTACTGAAATCCAGACTGAGGATAGGGATCTCACTACCTTTCCCAATCTTCATCTTATCACTAATCCTGTGACTGTCATAAGGACTTCGGGAACCATCATTAGCGCAGAAGTGTCATTGGGCTATGATATCCCTCAGAAAAGAGTGCAAGATGCGCTTATGCTGGCAGCAACTCAAGCGGGATTAAGCGAAGCCTTTGTGCAAGTGACAGAACTAGGAGATTTTTCCGTGGGATATAAAATCAGTGGTTTTTTGGATGACATCAAAACTCTACTTACCTCCCGATCTCGCCTCAAAGGTTGTATGCTCGACTCGCTACACGAAGCGGATATTGAAATCGTATCCCCAAATTTCATGAACCAAAGGATACAAGCAGAAGGCATCAGGGTCCTTCCTCCAAAACAAAGAAGTATACCCGAAAAGAAAAAAGAAAACGCGGCAGAAGAATTGATGTTCGACAAAGCGGATGAAGCAGAGAATGTCGAAAATCTGGAGATCCAACTGAAGGAGCTCAAAAAAGTGATTCACGACAAGAAAGAACTCAAAGAAGGAATCGAGAGAGAACAGCGACAACTTGAGGCATTAGAAAAAAAACTAGAAATAGCCCACGAGGAAGAGACTTAACCCAGGAGTCCAACGGGATTTCCCCGCGCTAGTTCTACTTAGTTAAATGGAACAATACCTGTTCGTTGGTTTCGTCTTCGTTGTAGGTCCTGCTCTCGCAAGCGATGTCGATGTCGGATGTTTTTGTAAACCTCTTTTTCATCAATTCGTTTTCTTGGAAGGTAAAAATCGAGTAATTCTGTGATATCACGAACGCTCAGTAATGGCACTTGTTCTTTAACCTCCATTCGCAGTTTTTGGCTAAAGAGCAGAGCCATTGCAACCAAGGCCATATGATGGTGCCATCCCTTCCATACTCGCACTTGATATTGAGCCATTCCGAGCTGACTTTTAGCCTGTTCGAAGGCATGTTCAATCCAGTAGCGCTGACCTTGAATAAAGGCATAATAACTCCAGTCTTTTCCAGCTCGAAGATTACTGAGTGTGTATTTGAAACTTCCATCTGTATCGCCTTTAACAATCAACAAACGTTCTCTGGACTGTTCCAGTCCCGCTTCCCATGTCCACACCGTTGTAACCCAAATTTTAGTCCATAACTCTCCTTTACTACCTTGTCGGTAGCACACCTGTTGGTGGGAGTTCTCGAAACATTCACGCACCAACGACTCCACACTGCAGTAATTTGCCTCATTGTTGGGGCTTAACCGATAGTTCTTTGCCGGTCGACCCGCTCCCTCCAATGGACCAGGATCATCCAGTATCGGCCTGGCATCCCATACTTTGGTTGTTTTATGCACATCTCCAACAAAAGATAAGCCCATATCTTCAACGGCATTTACCAGTTTTCGTTTGGTTCCATACAAACTGTCAAAACCAACCCAACCGAACTTCACGCCCAACTCCCTGGCATGCTTTATCATCTCAAGCGCCTGGTCGTGTTTACTGCGGTATTGCCGATGTTCTTCAGGCACTTTGGCTTTGTCCAGCCTTTGCACATCCTTACTCCAGTCTTCGGGTAAAAACAAACGGAAATCGGTTAAGCAAACCCGCTGGTCATGGCCCAGAGATGCAAACACTCCAACCTGTGAGTTTTCGATTTTTCCAGCTCGTCCTGACCATTGACGCTGCACCCCAACAGAAGCCTTTCCTTTTTTGATAAAACTGCTCTCGTCAATAAACAGTCCGGTTTTTGCTTCATCACTAAATAGATCACTAGCATCTTTGGCTACCTGATCCATCACTGCCTGATGATCCCATGGAGAGGAACTTATAAACTGCTCCATTCCTTGATAATCACTGTTCTTTACATCCAAACCGATTGATTCGATGTTCTTTCGACGCTGAGTTCCAAGTAGGCCTGAGAGATAATGTCGGGCATGACCAACACTGTTCATGCCCCATCCAATGAAATGCGGTGAATAGCTATTGCAAAAGTCCACAAATAATCGCGCCATATCACTGAGCGCTGTAACGTCATTTTTTTTCTTGGATCTATTTGAACATCAAACAGATCCGCTGTTCTTTAACTCATAAAATAGACGCTTGTTTCAATTAATGCAACCATTTAACTAAGTAGAACTAGTGTTTTTTAGCCAAGTTGGATAGAATACCTCATCGATATTGTGCCATGTTCCCATATGGCAAATACCATTTCAAACGGATCACCTGGGGGTATGCCTTCACAACGGTCGAAGCTTCAGCAGAAGTCCCTAGCAAATCCAAACAATCGGCGGATTGAGCACGCTCAACCCCTTGAAAGTTCGGCCATATCGCTGATTTGAGTCCCAATACAGAATACTTTAGTAGGAGCTCGGGACAAAGTTCTGTTCCTCCAAAGGGGGTCGAACATAGGAGTCATCATGATGACGCTCAGGCAGTTGAATAGGATCAGGGGTGAGATCAACATAAGGAATCTGATCCAAAAAATGAGAGATGCAGTTGAGCCGAGCTTTCTTTTTGTCGTCCGCTTCTACGACCCACCAGGGGGCTTGGCGTATATCTGTATGTGCAAACATTTCATCTTTCGCTCGCGAGTATTCCGCCCACTTTTCTCTTGATTTGAGATCCATTGGACTGAGTTTCCACTGTTTTGTCGGGTCATTTAATCGCGCCTGAAAACGTCGCTCCTGTTCTTCGTCACTAACCGAAAACCAGTATTTGATCAATGTGATGCCCGATCGCACCAACATACGCTCAAACTCTGGGCACGACCGGAAGAATTCTTGCAACTGCTGCTCTGTTCGAAATCCCATCACTCGATCAACTCCAGCATGGTTGTACCAAGATCGATCAAACAGGGCAATTTCACCAGCGGCAGGCAATTCAGCAACATAGCGCTGAAAATACCACTGCGATTCCTCCCTCTCGGTCGGTTTTCCAAGTGCTACAACTCTTGCTACCCGTGGATTGAGGCTTTCAGTGATTCGCTTGATCACTCCACCTTTCCCGGCAGCATCGCGTCCCTCAAAAAGGACAACCACTCGCTTATTTTCGTTTTTAACCCACTCCTGGAGTCTTACGAGTTCAACCTGCATCTTTTTCAATTCAGATTCGTAAAACTCTTTCTTTAGACGACCATCTTTACGGTATTTCTTTTTCGATTTTGTTGTATCGGCCACAATGCTTCCTGTTTTGACTCCAACCATCAGGGCTGAAAGAGATTTAAAGGGACACGTTCGGTTATCCGTTTGATAGGCTTTAGTTTATTGATTTCAAATTCCCAATACAAGGGTATTCGCACCCTTGAGCGTCTTCCCAAAACCTTCAGCTTCCCGCTCTTAATCCATTTGCAAAACACCCTTTTTATTTGCCTCTCAAATTCGTTCCTAAATACTCATTGCATGCTTTTGGAATCCATTAACAAAGCCACACAACAGGCCCGTTCAACAAAGATCTTTAATGAACTCCTCACTGAAAATTCGAGTGTGAGCGGTGCAAACGAATTTTTATTCTTTGTCAAACCTGAGATTTTCCTGGATCAACCCGAGCTAAAAACTCGACAAATCATGGAGATGATTTTCGACAAGATGGAGGCATTTGGGCTGCAAATAAAAAACGCTCGGGTACTCTCTGCAGGCTACCTCGAAAAACACGGCATCATCGCCCAACACTATGGAGTGATCAATCAAATTGCTTCCGATGCTAAAAACAAGGTCTCTGCAGGAGGAAAGCAGAAATTTGAAGCCCTATTTGGTGAATCATTTGATTCCGCCAATGTCATGGGAGGACTCGAAATCCTGAAACACTATCCAGGCCTCAATGCAGAAGCCCTCGACTACGTGTGGCAAAACGTGAAATTCGAGAAACTCGCAGGTGGAACCTACGCGCTCAAAATGAAACTGGATGGAACTCCAGTCTATCTCGTAAATGGCTTCCACGCCCGCCAACTCGAACACTTCACAAAGCCCGGTCGCTGCATCGTCGTGTTCACCGTTACAGGGGACATTGACTGGACAGATGCGAGAGGCGCCTTCATCGGAGCAACGTGCCCGGCAGATGCAAAGGACGGCAGCATTCGCAAAACACTGCTCGACAATACGACCGTTTTTGGACTCACAGCTGTGACTCCCAGTTGGAATGGGGTTCACCTTTCAGCAGGTCCAATCGAAGGGCTCATTGAGCTCATTCGTTACCAATCAAATTTCGAAAAAGGACAGAAGCTAGGACCTGCCGATTTTGCATTCGGACAACTGTTGATTGAGTCTTTCGGAGTTGAAAAGACCGATTGGATTCTCACGAACCCCAATGTAGATCACAATGGCGAGTCTATTTCTGTCTTCGATCTTACGGAAGAAAAGAACGCAACCGAAGCGCTGGAGCTTCTGAAGACCGTCGTTTCAGGATAGAATAATTGCACCGTGAAAGTGCTCCACATCGAAACCGGACGCAACCTCTACGGAGGGGCACAGCAAGTCATGTTCTTGCTGCGAAATCTCCCTAAATATGATGTGGAGAGCCATCTATTCTGCGATCAGGGCAGCTCCATTTTAAAAGCTTGCGAGGCCGAAGGGTTTCCAACCCATGCCTTCCCGATTGCAGGAGACTTGGATCTCAGTCTCCCTTTTAAAATATCAAAAGTCTGCAAATCAATACAACCCGATATCATCCACGTTCATAGTCGCCGGGGAGTCGACTATTGGGGCGGATGGATCGCAAAACGTTTGGACATCCCTTGTGTCTTATCCCGACGAGTTGATAATCCTGAGCCTAGATGGCTCGCCAAGACAAAATACGGCATGTATAGTCACGTCATCACCATCTCTGACGGAATCCGTCAGGTGTTGATCAGTGAGGGTGTTCCTCAGCAAGACATTACGCTCGTCCGCAGCGCGCTGGAGTTGGATAGTTATCCATCTCCGTTACCGGTAAAGGACTTCAGAAACCGTTTTGGCATTCGTGAAGACCACAAGGTCATCGCTTGCGCGGCTCAACTCATTGAACGCAAGGGGCACCGATTTCTTCTCAATGCATTGCCCGAGGTGTTGAAGCAACATCCGAAAATCCAGGTGTTACTCTTTGGCAAAGGGAAAGAGCTCCAATCTTTGCAAAACCAAGTCTCCGAGCTGAACCTGCACACAATGGTTCAGTTTCCAGGATTCGCAGAAGACATAAAATCAATTTACCCCCATGTGGATATCCTCGTGCACCCTGCCCTGATGGAAGGTCTTGGAGTCGCACTCATTGAAGCCTCATACGCTGGCGTCCCGATCATTGCTGCCCGTGCAGGAGGGATTCCAGAAATTGTTCGCGATCAAAAAAACGGTCTACTTGTACCCCCAGGAGACTCGGATGCGATCCGCGATGCAATGATTCAGTTGCTTGGGAATCCGGTCTTTGCAAAAGAACTTGGAAACTATGGTCGAACCCTAGCCAAAGAAGAGTTTTCGGTGGATCCCATGGCTGCAGGTAACGCTCAGGTTTACCGAAGCATTCTGAACCGTTGATCCCCTCTCAGCAGCATCCTTTGATCTGGTATTCTTGTGCCTACTCCCAATCGTAAGTTAACAACAAGCGGTGCCGGGAATGATTCATCGATTTCAAATTGACTCACTGTTTACTAAATTTCAAAATTTGAGCCTCTCACATTGTAATAAGTAGTCGTTTTTCGAAGTGATCCCCTGGGATCTCATGCAGGATCTGCCCTAACATTTTTCTGCTTCATGAAGCACTTTCAGTAAATTCATACCCCAACAAGAAAACTCCAACAATATCTAACCAATGAGGAAATCACTCCAGCTTCTGACGCTTCTGGGGATCGCCCCACTACTCTCATGGACGCCCTTGTATGCACAAGGATTAGATGGTTTGCCAAAAGGATTTCCAACCGCCGATTTGGAATACCTAGGAGACAATCAGTTTCAATCTCCAAGTTTCGGTTATTTCCAACTGGATACCTCGATAAAAAACAGAGTCATCCACACCGTCCTCGGTCCGATGATTTGGGATTGGGATGAATCCAATGAGGTTATTACACTTCACACTGAATGGTGGGGTGATCTCTACACTCAACTCCCAACTGTTCCAGCGGCAAACAATGTACTCGGGTTCCGCTGGCCTTATTTGCAAAGTGAGATCACAGGGGCAGTTTACTACGTAAATGTTAGTGCAGATTCGAGCGACCCTGAATCAACCCCATTCTACAACCATCGACTTGTGGATGGGGAACCGATAGCCTGGCAGCATTCCATCGGAGTCGATCTTTCGAGTGCTGCCAATTATTACAAGGCTGCAGAAACAATTGTCGGCCAGATGCAGTCAGTATTGGCTCAAATGGCATTGTTGCAGGAAGAATTTGTAAATCTCCCTGTATCTGTAGAAGGGGGAGAAGAAGCCATTTCAGAGAAGTTTGATCAAGTAGAGGAACAATTCTTAACAATGCACAAGATTTACGTAAAGTTTGTGTTTTACTACCATCGTTGCACTCTGGCTCCGGTTTGGTCTGAGAGGGAAGGAAAGCCTGATGAAGTAATCACCCTTGCAGATGCCTATGTAAGAGAACTACCCGGTCTTAAGACCATAGCGGAGGAGACTTATGGCAATGGACAAGAAATACTCTACATTAATTGCGTGAGTCTGGTAACTCAGAAAATGAACCAACTCAAGCAGCTAGTGGGTGGCTAACCGCCCAAAGACCATCGATTTACGCATCCACAGGCTCTCGGAGAGGGTTTTTCTAGCGATTCGAACAAAGATGGCAATCACGATTGTCCTAATCAAAAGATAAAGCCTAATCTTCAATTCTTGTATCGTCAGGAATCCCCTTTTTCTCATTTTCAAAAGGAACGAATTGCACTTATTCGCATCATACAAATAATGGGAAAATTGAAACCTCATTATTTATGAAGAAAAAAACCCTGTTCATTTTTATCGCGATCATCCCAACTCTGTTTGCCTCCGCGAACACCATTGCAGAAGTTCAACCGAGTGTGCCATTGATCACAGCCACCTCCCAACGGACATCAGTCTCACTCGATGGGAAATGGCACTATATTATCGATCCTTATCAAAACGGATACTACGACTACCGACGTCAACCCCACGATAACAACCCCAATCCCGGATCGGGCGCGTATTTTACTGATGCCAAACCCAAGTCAAAATCCGACCGTGTAGAATACAGTTTCGATCAATCCCCGACGATGCATATCCCCGGTGAATGGGGCACACAGGTTCCCGAGCTTAGCTGGTATGAAGGCACTGTCTGGTTCAAACGTGATTTTCAACTCTCCAAAAAAGAAGGGAAACGCTATTTCATCTATTTTGGAGCTGCCAACTATGAAACCCATGTCTGGGTAAACGGGAAAAAGTTGGGGACCCATATCGGAGGGTTCACACCATTTAATTTCGAGGCAACAGATGCGTTGGAAGACGGGGAAAACTTCGTTGTCGCGATGGTGGATAATAAACGTTATGACGATGCCGTTCCCACAGTGGCGACCGATTGGTGGAACCATGGTGGCATTACCCGCAGCGTTAAGATCATCGAATTACCAACCACTTTCATCGAAGATTTTTCGCTACAATTGAGCAAAGATGGATCAATGATTGAGGGTCAGGTAAAACTCAATCCGTCCGATACCTCAGGACCCGTAAAATTGAGTATTCCAGAAGTGGGTATCGAAGCAAAGTCCATCGCCGATCAAACTGGTGCAATACGATTCAGTATGCCTGCAGAATCCCTTGAAAAATGGGATCTGGAAAACCCCAAACTCTATGATGTCACCTTTGAGACAGAATCAGACATCGTCACCGATCGCATCGGCTTCCGGACAATTGAAGTGTCCGGGCAGGACATTCTACTCAATGGCAAAAAGATCTTCCTTCGTGGCATTTGCATGCATGAAGAAAATCCCATCAGAGGACGACGGAATACCTCAGAAGCAGATGCCCGCATGATGTTCCAATGGGTACAGGAATTAAACTCGAACTTTGTGAGACTTGCACACTACCCTCACAACGAACACATGCCTCGCATCGCAGACGAACTCGGTATTCTATTGTGGGAAGAAGTTCCGGTTTATTGGACCATTCAGTGGGAAAATCTGAACACCCTCGAAAATGCAAAGAACCAACTGACCGAGCTCATCACGCGCGATAAGAATCGAGCTTCAGTTATCATCTGGAGCATGGCGAACGAAACACCCGTCAGTGAACCCCGAAATACTTTCCTGGGTGAACTCGTCGAAACTGCCCGAAGCCTTGATAACACTCGCCTGATAAGCGCTGCGATGGAAGTACATAACGAAGAAGGTACAAAGGTCTTAAGCGATCCATTCGGAAAACTCACGGACATCATCAGCTTCAATCAATACCACGGGTGGTATGGCGGAAATCGGGAGGATTTTCCAAATCTCAAGTGGGATATTCGCTACAATAAACCCGTTATTGTCAGTGAATGGGGAGGTGGCGCACTCTATGGCTACCATGCTGACAAGGATACAGTCTGGAGCGAAGAGTATCAGGCATTTCTTTACGAAAAAACACTGGAAGGCATTTTCAACATCCCAGGCCTTTCGGGGGTCACTCCTTGGATTCTTGCAGACTTCCGCTCCCCACGTCGTCCTCTACCCGTCATTCAGGACATGTGGAATCGCAAAGGAGTTATCGGAGAAGGAGGCCACAAAAAGCAGGCCTTTAACGTTTTGAAAGACTTCTACGCCAATCCTGATCTGGAGAAACGGTAGAGTTTAGAGCTTTCTGGAATTTCTTCTCCTTATCGTTATCGTGTTCGTTCTCGTTATCGTGTTCGTTGTCCTCATCGAACACGATAACGAAAGAGAATCATACTCTCTGCTAGTCACCAATTGCTAGGCGATCCTTCTCTAAAATCATGACCGCATTCGCCCAGATCCGACTCCTGTAGCTGAATTCATTGAAGATTGCGTGAAAACTCAAAAAATAGCTATTGGGAGGAAATGATCCTTTCCAATTTCCGCAATAGGATCGCCGAGGCCGTCGATCCCCATCATCACGGCCTCTGCCATTCTTAATACGGGCCTCGAATAAGGTCGTGCACTTGGGTTTTGTAAAACGCTCGCAGCTCTTCGTGCGTGCGCTCCGGTAGAGCCATCAATGAGGAAGCCATCGCATTCGAAACAACTTGTTTCGGGCGGGAGGCTCCCGGGATGATTGTCGAAACAGCGGGATGATCCAGAATCCATCGCAATGACCACATTGCCATCGGAATCGTTTCTTCTCTGTATTGCTCAAGTGCTTCAGCGAGTTCCACCCCTTTTTCAAATGGAATTCCTGCAAACGTTTCCCCTACATTGAAAGCGTCCCCATTCGCATTGTAGTTCCGGTGATCATTCTCTGAGAAAGTAGTCTTCCTGGTCATTTTTCCACTGAGTAATCCACTCGCCAACGGTAGTCGGGCAAG
The DNA here is from genome assembly GCA_963676215.2 of Opitutales bacterium. Lineage (GTDB taxonomy): Bacteria > Verrucomicrobiota > Verrucomicrobiia > Opitutales > JAFGAQ01 > JAKSBQ01. The sequence goes on from CAXXVT010000023.1 coordinate 59,962, forward strand.
GATTCCAATGTTCTTTGATACCGCTTTATCAAGCACACTCTCTAATGGCTTTTGACGGAAGATGTTAAAAATGATCTGCAGCGAAGCCAGACGGTCCACATGGTCCATGCACCACTCCGCCTCTTCCATAGTTTCCACACTCGCCCCATACTGACGGATCAATCCTTCGTTCTGAAACCCATCGAGCCATTCCCACACCTCACCCTGTTTCATGACCTCAAACGGGATACAGTGCATTTGCACAAGATCAAGCACCGGCCGTTGGAGCCGTTTCAACGAAGCGATGAGGCAGTCTCTCAATCCCTCCTTTGTGTATTCGTCGGGATACATTGCCATCCGACCCGCTTTGGTTGCGATGAATACATCGCCAGGATTTTGTTTAAAATAATTCCCTATTAAAGTCTCACTTCGCCCTCCTCCATACACGTCAGCTGTATCAAAAAAAGTGATACCCTGCTCGATGGCATTCTGAAGAATGTCATTAGCTTGATCATCCGAAACAGCGGTCCAATCTCCACCCAATTGCCAACAGCCTAATCCAACTTCGGATATTTTATTCTTTTGAGGTCCAAATTCACGGTAATGCATGGATCAAAAGTAACAACGGTTAACTGGTTGTCAAAGACACCACTAAGGAAATTTTTGAAGATCCATTTTAGAGGATGAAAGGTCACGATATTGGAGACAAGTAGACCAATATTACAATTCATCGAACCCCCTTTAACGGCCCTGGGAGGAAAATATGAAGCATTTTTAATAAAACAAAAAAGTTGCGATGAAGAACAATCACTTCAATCATTTCACCCGTCCATCCACACTGTATCATCACTTCAAACAATCCTTTTCTTCCGTGCTATACTCGTTTCTAAGATCCTCAGATATTCAACGAATCCGGCATTTTGAAACTGAGCTACTTCCCATTAGCCATAGGGAACATCTGATCGATTATGTCTTAAAATTTCTAAAACGTTCCTTCGATGTTGATTTTGTCGGATGGAATGAGATTGACGCAAATTCCGTCGTATTTCTCGACGTGCACGTGTTTCCAAAGTTCCCTGACACCGTGGCAAAAGAAACCTATGAACCCATGGTTTTTCATACTCCCAGACACCCCGGCGTTAATTTCTTTTACAAGAGCTCTCCCCGCTGCTTACTCACAGTATCCCTTGATGATATCCAGCCCCAAAGTGACTTCATTGAAACTGCTCTTTACAACGAAGCTTATAGAAAGTTCGAGGCAAAGAGGCTCCTTTTTTTCCATATGCCCGGGAGATTCTCTTCCCGCATCCTTCTCACTCTAACTCGGAAAAATCTCCCTTATAATCATCGCGAAAGAGCATTGCTGGATTGTTTAGGCCATTTGGTTTCCCATCATCTCAAAAGAATCCCTCATCCGCTGAATAAATTTGCGCTTATGAACATCCTTCATGACTCACTGAACTCAGAAAACGAATCGGTACTTCAACTCAATAGTGAACTAAGGGTCGTCGCTCCCAATCCAAAACTTAAATCCCTTTTTAGCCTATTCTTTCCCCAAGAATCATCGGCAAATGGGCTCCCGGTCTCGATTGTGAGATGGCTGGAATCCACATTGTACGACGAAAAGACCGGAATCCAAAAAATCGGAATTTCCTTTCAGCACAGCACCGTTTTTCGAAGATGGGATCGAAACTTAATCGTAATCTGGATTAAACGCCCTCAGGACCGTTATTCGATACTTTCTTTCGAGGAAGATCAAACGGCGAAGCATCAGTATGACACGATCGTTCAAAGTCTAACACGCCGACAACGACAAGTTTACCATTTGGTGAAAGATGGAACACATGAGGTAGAGGATATAGCCAAAAAACTCGGTATATCTAGGAGAACCGCCGAGGGACATAAACAAAATCTACAAAATATTCTTGAATCTAAGTCACTTTAAGCGACCAAAGCGAATAACAATCTCATCTCATTGTTAATCAGATGTTTATGATATTTTTAACGGAGTTTTACGCATTTTTCTCAAAGCTAGCTTCCGAAACCACGATGAATCTCTAAATTGAAGACTTACAAGGGCTTGATTCCTATCAAAAAATACAATTTGAGCCCTTTTCCTTCTAGTCAATGGGAGCGCAACTTAGGTTGCGCTCTCCCGCTCGTCCCGAAAAATTTCTCCAAGACTCTGCCACACCTGGCAAAGCAATATCAGCTGTGCTTCAGTCGAAGGATGGTCTTGCAAACAGCAATCTCCTTTCGAAAAGAAAGGGTCCGCGAGTTCGCTCATTGAACCCACCAATCCAGCACTCCCCTATTTGTTCACACTAAACCCTAGTGGTTGCCGCATGCGGACCTTCACTGGCACACCGTTGTTAATGCCTGGTTCGAACTTCCACTTCCGAATCGCCTCTAAACAAGCTTTTCTGAAAGCAGGATGAGTGGCTTCTACGACGACTGGGTTCACCACATTTCCTCGCAGATCCACAATGAATTCGATCACAACCCGACCGCCGACACCCAGCCGTTTCAAACCCGCGGGATAGTGAGGCGCAATCTGTCGAGTTGGTCGGGGGATTTCATCCACCTCACCAATATTGAAGATGGCATCCAAATTCCCGATTTCAGTTGGCTCATAATTCCAGGAAGGGATCCTTACCTGTCCCCCACCATCAACAAACGGACGAAGGTCAATTTCATGAAATTCCGGTCTTAGCAATGGATCTTCTTCTCTTTCAGGTTCATCAACTGGATCTGGAGGCTTTACTGGTTGCAATACAGTTGGAGGAATCAGCTCTACTGGACTAGCTTGATTACAAGAAATAACATCATCCTGAGAAGGTGTCGCAAACGACTTCAATAGAGAAACGAGTAAAAAAAGGGCAATTGCTGCGGCAAAAGACAAGGCAACATTAGCGATCCAATGCAGGATGGTTTTCCAGGTGACTTCAGGGGCCAACAAATCTGAGACTGCCGCATACACTTCGGAATGGGCGTGGGGATGCATTGTTGATTCGATTTCTCTCATACGGTACCTTTCTTTTAGGATTCAGGGTGTAAAAAGGGGTTTCTAAATAGAGAATTCCCGCCGAACATTCCAACGGAGCGGAACTCTGGTGATCCACACCGATCGCAACAGTGGCGAGATTTTGCAGATTCAAAATGGGGTTAGCTGTATGATTCTGTTTCATCATGGGGAGTCAGAAACAAGCGATTGGCTTCTATAGTATTAACGTCCCAGCAGGACTTTTCTTAGAATATAGCTCCTTGATTCGGCAGCATTTCAGAATTAAATAACTCCTCATGAACATCGATCTCCTAAAATCCGCCGAAGCCCAGTTTCTTCAACGTTATCCAGGTGGATTTCATCACCCCGAAATGCTCGCTATCGGGAAGAAACACCTATTCGAAAAACGAAAAGAACAGGTGCAGGAATGGTTCTCTTACGACCGGTTCGTTGAAACTGATGGCACTGTGATTTCTGAATCAATGATCAAAATCGTTAGTGCTTCCTCCCTGGTATCCGTTTTCGAAAAACCCAAATTCCGTGATATCATTCGTGCCCTTTCTGTAGAAGAAAAACAACACTTGGCCGACGCACTTCAAGCTCAACTTCACGGCGACGCACAGGAGGGATTTGAAAGCATGATTTCCCTCCTACAACCTCTCAGAATCGCAAAATGGCCGATACTTACAGTTATCCCCACATACTTTCGTCCGACTCATGAAGCCTTCGTGAAGCCCACCACCGCCAAAAACATCATTACTTACTTTGGAGTGGAAACTCTCAAATACTCCCCTAAACCTTCCTGGGAGTTTTACTGCGGCTACCGCGACCTTATCCTTGAGATGAAATCCCATGTTGACCCATCTCTCTCGTCCAGCAACGCCGCATTTTGCGGCTTTCTCATGATGACGATGAATGAGTGAGATGAAGAGGAAGGAACTTCAAGTTTGATTTCTAAAACCACGCGTTCTCTCATATTTCAGTTTTCATATCCCATTAAACAGCAGTCCTGAATTTGATCCTCAGCAATTTGTCTCCAAGTTGTCTTATGTACTCAAACATCTTAATCCGACGGCTCTGCATTCTTTCGTGGGTGCTGCTAACAACTTTTCCCCTTGGTGCAAATTCAATGCAACATCTCCAAGGGCTTGGCAAAGTGGACTATTTCGAGTGTCATTCCCAACTCCTTGACCAAACATATCACCTCTATGTCTCAGTACCCACTAATACTCAGAAAGGGCTTACCTACCCGATAGTTTATCTGCTGGATGGAGGTTTGACTTTCCCAATCCTGGCAGGATACCGAACCTATCTAGAAATGCAGGAAGAGATTCCAACTCATATTGTCGTCGGCATTTCGTATGGAACCAATGATTGGGAACAAGGGAATCACAGGAGCCGAGATTTTACGGCACCTGCGAAAGAGCGCGATTATTGGGGTGGCGCGGAAGCCTTTCAAAAGATGCTATCCACCGAAATCATTCCTCTTATTGAGCCCCAATATCCCGTTGACTCAAGCCGACGAGTCCTTTTTGGCCAAGTCTCTTGGGGGTCAATTCGTTCTGTATTCTGCCTTCACGGATCCTAATCTTTTCTGGGGTAGAATTTCCAGCAATCCTGCCTTGCATCGTAATTTGAACTATTTCCTAAACCTATCAATCCCCGGAAATCAAAAAACAGAAAAACAATCCTCACTGATAGTCACTTCAGCAGAAAACGATGATGAGCGATTTCAAATCCCACGATCAATCTGGATAGAACATTGGCGATCAAACCATCCAACCTCACTCAAAATTACCAATTTTAATATCGAAAACCATGGGCATTTTTCAGCCGTGACAGAGTCTTTCCGCCTCGGAATGAAATGCCTTTTCAATACAGATAAAAATACAACTGATGTTCCGTTGTCCCCAGTGCCAACCAAATAGTCAAAAGTAAAAAAGAACTGACACCGATAATTAACTTTTTCCAGTGTACTTACTGTCTGAGTTGTAAAAAACTTTTGAAAACCCATTCATGGTTTAAGTAATGATGGCGATAATTAAACCTCCTTCTTACTCATTTTTAAGAAATATGAATGCACCTCAAAATTGTTGGATTATTGACCCTGATGAGAAATGGCAGAAGGTGTTTTCTGCCTTCCTCGAAAAATTAGATGTTCAATCAATAGAATCATTTGAAGAAGTCGAAAATGCCCATGATCAGTATGAGACTGATCAACCAGACCTGATTCTCTTTGACATACAAGGACCCGAATCAGTGAAAGGTCTAAAATCATTTTCAAAGGACTGCGATGGAGTAGGAAAAATTATAGCAATATCGACGATCGCAAAGAAAGAAACAGTGCTCGATTGTATCAATGGTGGAGCATTCCATTACATCGTGAAATCGGATGATGTGCAAAATATGTTCTCATCCCTTTCCACTGCCATTCGCAAAACATCCTTCAAGAATCGCCAAAACTCAGCCTTCAAACCTCAACAGGTAGCCTCTTTCTTTACCTCCGGCACCTCTCGAGAATAATTCCGTATACGGTCTGAGAGACAGCTAAAGTATTCAGTACTAATTGCACGTAGGGGCTTCGCTCGGAGGCTGTCTCAAAACCTCCTTACTTGGAAGCCGTTTTTTAGATAGAGGTTCATCTTGAGCTCAAAAGTTGGAAAAAAACATTTTTTAAGTTCTTAAGCTTGTTTGATCTTTTAATCGGCGATCCAATCGACGATAGAGCGTATTTTTGGTTGTTTTTGGGCCCAAATGAGTGCCCTAACAGGCACTCATCCTTTGAGTTTGCAGGTATTGATAGATTACTTTGAGATTGCGGGCACAACACAACCACAACCATTGGCTTTTCACATTTTCCAATCCTTTGTAGCTCCATCGTCGCATTTGATCATTGATCTTTATCCATGCAAACAACGGTTCAACAATACCAGCTCGCTTTTTATACGTTTGTTTTGAACTGTCTTTTTGCATGAGTTTTCGGTGCTCAATTACGTTTTCATGCCACGGTGCAATCTCGATACATCGGCCTCGCTTGGCTTGCGTGCATTTTGATCTGACCCCACAATTCCGACAGGCTTTACTGTTTTGATAAAGCTTGAGCAAAACACCTTTTTTTTCGCGTGATCTGCTATAGTGCAGGCATTGGCCTTGTGGACAGATCACTCTATTTTGCTGGGCATCATATTTAAACTTTTCGCTGTGATAAGGCTTATCCAGAGGATTTTTAGTTGAACTAGGCAGGGGCATGATTACCGCTCGCTGTTGCTGCTGAGCTTGTTCGATTTCTTTGCCACAGGAGTATCCGCCATCTGCAAGAGTGAGTTCACAGTCTTTGCCAGTATTATTACTTGACTGATCGATCATTTTGTTGAGTTCACCAAAGTCATTGTTCTCATTACAAACATCCGCTGCAGTAATGATTCCATTTTGATCATCCACCATAGCCTGTGCGTTGTAGCCAAACTTGTTACCCTTGGGTTTTTCCGTATTCATCCGCCTGGATTCAGGTTCTTGTGGATTAATGTATTTTGCATCCGAGCTTTCGATTTTTTTCAGCGCTGATTCGATTCGATCCCGTAAATCTTTCTGTTTATGCAGTTCTTTGGGTAAGGTTTCATCCACACCAGATTGTTCGCCGTTTTTGCTAATACTTCCTTCCAATTCTTCAATGTTGGCTTTGGCTTTTTCCAACAGTTTCTTTAATCCATCTTTTCCATGTGCTCCACGCGAGCTACACACTGCCTGGATCTTCGTGCCATCCACTGCCTGCAGTATAAATCCTATCATTTTTAGCTCATTGGCTACTTTGAGCGTTTGCAAAAAAACATTTCTTATCGCCTTACGATTAGCCCTCCAAAAACGCCATAACGTGTTGTGGTCGGGTTTTAAAGTTCCACACAGCCAAATGAAACCCATCTGCTCTTTGCACGCTATTTCCAAACCACGACTTGAGCGGATTTTACGAATGTAACCGTAGAGCCAGGCCCTCAATAGCAAATCAACACTATAACTGGGACGGCCACCTTCCGGGCTTTCCTTGGGCATTGAAAAGTCCAAACTTTTTAGATCACAGCTTTCAACAAAACTTCGAACAAAACGAGCAGGATGATCCTCTGCCACCCAATCTTCTATGGATGCTGGCAATAAATACTGCTGATCCCAATCCGCTTCCAAAATCTTAGACATTATTCAAATCATAGATCCTTTTCCCAGCTTTGGCTAGTTTTGAGACAGCCTCCTCGCGGAGCCCACCACCTGATGTGCAATAAATTCTCAGATAGCATGCATCCTGCATGCCACTTGGGCTGGCAGAATGGGATGCAATTAATCCGCGTTACAGCAGTTTAAATCTGATTGCCGTTCCCCCGCCAGGAGCGAGGTTTAAGCTGAGCACATCTTCTGAAGTCACTGTTTTTTTCGATACAACAATCTCCCCGGCATTTTCATTCCACGTTATCCCTTCTGCATCTGCGTAGATTTGGGCTTCATAGGTCGCACCGGGTTCCAGAAAACCCAATTGAATTTCAAATTCGCGTGGATCTTCATTGCTCAGGCTTCCCAGATACCAGTCCCCACTGTAGCGATCTTTACGTGCAGTAGTGATGTATTCACCAATTGCGGCATTGAGCACTTGAGTGTCGTCCCAATCCACAGGAACATCCTGCAAAAATTTCAATCCGGGATGTCCATCATAGTTTTCCGGGAGATCCGCCATCATCTGGATCGGGGAATAAAGCACCACATACAAGGCCAATTGTTTCGCAGCTGTAGTATGCACGTCTCGCCCTTCATAGCCCTGCTTGATGTCCACATCCAACACACCAGGCGTGAAGTCCATCGGACCAGCTAAAAAACGGGTGAATGGAATGATCGCAGTGTGCGACGGAGGATTACCTTCACTCCAGGCATTGTATTCCATACCACGTGCCCCCTCTCGAGCCATCATGTTCGGATAAGTGCGTCGCTCGCCAGTGTCTTTAATCGGTTCGTGGAAATTCACCGTCAGGTGATATTTCGCCGCCTTATTCAAGACTTCACGGTAATACTCCACTCCAAACTGACCGTGGTGCCACTCCGTCATATTAAGACGCGATCCCACTTGGCCAATCTTTACATCATTGACGCCCATTTCTTCGTAAAGCGCCATACCAGCATCGATTTGCTTGCGGTAGTTAATGATATTGGAACCAGTTTCGTGATACCCGATAATTTTAACCCCATTTTCCCTCGCGTAGTCAGTGACCTCTTTCAAATCGAAATCGGGAGTAGATTCGGTGAAGCTAAACATATGCATCGCATTTTCATACCATGCTGGTGTCCAACCTTTGTTCCACCCTTCAATCAATAGGTGATCGATGCCAAACTTCGCACAGTAGTCGATATGCTCTTTGGCATTTTTGGTAGACGCTCCATGAATGGGGCTTTCCCAGAAACTGTATTTTCCGATATGCATGCCCCACCAAATGCCAAGATATTTGTGGGGTTGGATCCATGACGTGTCTTCGATCGAGCAAGGATCATTCAGGTTTAAGATCAAATAAGAGGTGATGAGATCGCCGGGGTTATTCGCGATTTGCAAGGTGCGCCAGGGTGTTGTGAAACTCCCATCTGTTTTGACCCGATCCCCATCTGCCCAAGGAACTAAATCTGCTTTCAAATGACTGCCTTCAGTTTTTCTCAACGTCATACTCGCAAAGTCAACCAGCCGCGCCTCGTGAAAACTAAGGAAAAGCCCGCTGTCACTCTCGATGGTCAGGGGGGTATGCACCACATCCATTTCGCTCACTGCGGATTTTGTGGTAAGATACTCGTACCGATTGTCCTGGTAGGCACCGATCCACCAAGCTTGGCCGTCCTCAGTTAGGTTGAATTCGGTCAACTCATCCATGATGACCAAATCAGCTTCCCCCTGCTGCGGATACACATAGCGCAGGGCAATGCCATCATCAAATGCCCGGAATTCGACATTCAACGTCCGATGGGGTTCGGCCTTTTCTTTCAATGCCACCGTAAGTTGGTTGTAATGATTTCGTATCTCTTGCTTCTCGCCCCAAACCTGGTTCCAGCTTTCGTCCACAGTTTGAGTGTCAACTTTAGCTACTTCGAACGCTCCAAACGCCCGACTCTCCTGTTTAAAGACAAATCCCATTGCCGATGGGTCGAGTATCGCTTTGCCCGAACGTGACACGGCATAAGTCGGTTGTCCGTCCAGCAATTCGAACCCAATGACATTTTTCCCATCTGGAGAGCTGACCTCCACAACACTTCCGCCACAACAGGACATTGCTGATACGCTAACAATAAAACTTGCTGTCAACGCCAGCAAAACAAAGGGGTACAGAATTTTTCGGCACATGGCTTTATATCTATTGAGAATTTAACGTTAAATTCAACTCTTTTAGCACCAATACTGCCGTGAATTGCGAAATCCTTCACCGATGAAGCAATCAAGCACAGCATTGAATCATCTCATCACCCCGCGAAAGTAAATAAAAGAAACGTGGGGGGACAGCTAAACGAGAGCATGCAAATGTCAAAAAACGCATCCAATTTGACAATTCCATCCTTTTGAAGCAAGTCGTGATGCTGCAACGGTTGCGGCCCAATAATCGCAATTCAACCGGTGATGGATTGACAAATTTGGTTCAAGCGAATCGCCAACCAATGATCAAATCATGCACGAGCTCGCTTAAATTCGACAGTCTTTTCGAGAACTCGTTGAAACGCCTCTTCCATTACATCCTGGTAAGCTTCACGAGTTCGATGAAACGACCGGGATTGGAAATCCAACTGCGTCCCATGAATCGCACCAAGGGGATGCTTCACACCCTGTTCATCGTAATAAATTCCGAAAGCCCGAACTTCGAAAAACCCAGTCCTACTTTTTTCCCAACGAAAGACGCGGATGAACAAAACTTCACTCGCTTCCTTAGGAACAGGATCATTGTAATTCCATTCGACCACAGCGACATCTTCCATCCTTGCGTCTACATCCCACATCGCTTCTCGCAAGGCAATTTCACGTTCCCACTTGGAGTCGATATCCCATCGACCCTGAAAATCATCAACAAAAACCCTGAGGGGTTTAACTCCTTCTTGTAAGACTTCGCTGCCCAAGGATACACCATTGGCAAAAAAGAGGCCCGCTATACTCAGACCTCCAGCTACTATCTTCATTCCCCATTTCTTCATATGAATGTCTCCTATCTACCCAAAAGAACACCGACTATCAGCGATTTGGATTCAGCTATCGCAGCCATTTTCGGAAATCGCACGAAGAAGAATCCGAGAGTGGAACTGCTTCAGATTACTAAAAATTAACCATTTCGTCACGGCTTGCAACTGAACAGCCCGATTCTCAAGGGTCATCACTGAAGACATGACCTCCGTGCCAGAGGACCTGTGGGCGAAAAAGTGGTGAGCCCTCCGAACACGCTGGCTCGATAATTCAAATCAACAACAAGATAAAAAAGGGAAGATTTGCCTTCCTGATGGTCGAGGCAATAACCGAATCCATGACGAACCTTACCTCCCCATACTCCTTAAGATTCTACGAGCTGATTTCAGCGACCTCGTCCTTGCCCGAGTTCCAATTCTTACAGCGGATTCTCGATTTTTTCGGTAAATTTCTGGATATAGACTTCATCGCCCGTCGTTCTGGCAATTTGCAGGCCCTTTTTATAGGTGGAATCCGCTTCTTTGGTCATACCCTCTGCCCGTTCGATACCGCCCTTGAATTCGAACAATTTCAGATTTTCGTGATCTCGGGCTAAGGCATAATCGCAATACTTAAGAGCGTTCAGAGGGTCTCCCATTTGTTTGTAGAGTACTGCTAGCCCCATCAGCGTTTCCACTTTATCCGGGTCGAGTTCCAACGCCCGTTCAAGGGACTTTTGTGCGCGACTGAGACGCCCCGCATTGATTTCTATCATCGAGTTTTTGAATAAGGCTTCGAGCAAAGCTTTTTTGACCGTGGCATTATCCGGTTCTTTTTCCTGCAGTTTATTGAGTCTTCGCACCGCCATATTTCCCTTTTCCAGATCCATCAATACCTGACAATACACGAGATCCCATGAAACGGGGAATGAATCTCCCCTTGATAGTTTTTTGAGAATGTCAGAGGCATTCTCTTTTTGTTCATTGTGCAGGTAGACTTGAGCCAGGACATAACTTAGTTCAGCATTTTCGGGATCGAGTGCTGCAGCGTGCTGAAGTTTTTCAATCGCTGATTCAGGTTGTCCCGAATTGGCATATAAAACCCCTAAGGTATAGTTGATGCCAGAAGAATCGGGAAACCGCGCCAACGCCTTCTCCATAATACCCACAGCTTCCTCATTCTTTCCAGCGGAGAGGTAGATAGAGACCAATTTGAGAACAGTTTGATCCGTAGCATCCTCTCTTTCCTCGGCCATGTGGAGATACGCAGCAGCGCCGCGCAAATCGCCTGTTAATTGATAAAGCGTTGCGATGGATTCAAGTCTTTCGAGTGTCGGACCTTCTGCCTTAAGCAAATCGAGTTCGACTCCGAGTTTCTCAAGGTGCTCGGGTTGCGAATCATCCCAGATGTTAACGAGATAACTGAAAGCGCAAAGGTGGCAATCAACAAGACTCGTTTGATGATGATCTGAATAAATGAAGGTAACATAACAAATACAGAATAGACAAATGCAGTTCCTATTTCGAGAGCTCAAAGATCAGTAGCTTTCCGTAATTTTGGCTGACGAGCAACTCCGGAACTTCGTCTCCATTCAAATCTGTCAAAACAAGTCGTTTGGGATGCGCATCTGTTTCCAGCCCGGACTCCCAAGGTGTCAGAGTCTCAAAACTGCCGTCCCCTTTACCCTTGAGCAGAAGTAAATAGCCCTTATGGATTCTTCCAACCCAGGGGACCGGGGCTAACCTTTCGAAAGCGATCACGATATCGTCGTGACCATCCCCATCCACATCATCTGCAAGCAGATCCGCTGCGACCCCACTCTGTGCCAACGATGGCAGTGGGGTTTGCGAAAATTTCCCTTCTGCAGTTTGCAGAAAGAGTTGCGTTTGCACGCAGTCAATCTCATGGCGACTGAAGTCCTCATCTAGGTTGGGGAAGAGTTCTTCAACAGTTTTGCTCGCAAATTCACGATAAGTGCGCGAGCTCGCACCCACTTCCCTTGGAAACAATTTCTGTAAGATATTCCTCGTTTCAATCGCAAGCAGACGACCCTGGTTTGTGTAAGCTTCCAAATGCAGATTTCCTAGCCCCGCCTCACGGGTAAATAGTACAACCGGAGCATCCGCTGTTGCCCGGTATTTGCTGTTTCCACCAATATTTCCAAACACAAGATCCGGTAGCCCGTCTCCGTTAAAATCACCGGCGGTAATGGATCGCCATATACCAGACAGGTTCATACCGAGAAACCGATCCGACGCCTGATGCAAAGTAGAAGCGTCACAAATCCATATGAGAGGGGGTCCCCATTCATTCGCCTGCACAAGGTCCAAATCCCCGTCAACATCGAGGTCAATTGCCATTACTTCCGAGATTTTTCCCGACTGAGCGAACGATTTAGCAAAGGAACTTTCAGTATCCAATCGATACCCTTCTTCGGTGCGCAACCACACTTGGTTTTCATAGGCTTCTGGGTAGCGGTCTTTCACCGTTCCTCCACCGATGACCATGTCTTCTCGATCATCCCCGTTCACATCCAATAGCACGAGTCCTCTGGAGGGCTGGGGTTGCGAAGGAAAAAACTCAGATTCCAATCGTTCGTATTCCAAATCGTCCGTTTGCAGATAGATGCGATCAGCGAAGGACGGACTATGTTGGTCGAGCTCGAAACTACCCGACAAAACGATCAAATCTTTCAGTCCGTCATCGTTATAATCGAAAGTATTGATGTCTGCATCCTCCGAGTCATAGTCCTCAAAAAACGTGTCGGATTCCACTAGTTCGAGAGATGATCCTTCAACGTTTCTGAAAACCTTCGTTTCAAAACCAGTAGCTCCCCCGAGAATAACATCCTGCCAACCATCGTCATCGAGGTCTTCAACTGCCAAAACCGGGCCGTTCCAACTCTCATCAAAGGGCACAAGTGGCTGTTTCCCATAAAGCGCATAAAACTCCTCATCCCCGCGGGCTTCGTATGGAATCTGAATGGAAGATGGAACAAATAAGGCGGCGGTCGTCCCGAGCACCTCAGGTTTTACCTGTGTCTCTTCTTCATGAATTTCATACGCATACCCAGTCTGCACATCGAATAATTCCTGAGTGGTACCACTGGGCCATTGAATCAGAATACGGTCCACGGTTTCCGTATTTTCAAAAGCAAAATGCACGTTGGGTTCGTCCTGGGACATGTAGCCTCGGGTCAACAGAAGATCTCTTCGCTGCACTGTATCACCCGCAAATACAGAGACTTTCGCACCGATGCCAAAATGATTGCTCTCATGTCCGACAAGACTCAGTAGCAGTCGGTGTCCATTATCGCTGGTATTGCGATAAAGCGTCGGGGGTGCGTCCAGGTTATTGATGATCAAATCGAGATCTCCATCATGATCAAAATCCGAGAAACAGGCTGCAAAACTGATTCCGTTTAAATCCAGACCCCATTCGTTTCCGATTGGAGTGAAGGTAAGGTCCCCGTTGTTTTTTGACGCCAAATTATCCTCCAATAATGGAGGGCTTGTCTTGTAAATTCGGATCCCCTGTTGTTTGGAACCTGCCCTGGCGATGCGATTGGAAAGGTCGCTATCGTGAAACACACGTTTCATGCCGTTCGTGCAGTAGAAGTCGACCCAACCGTCGTTATCAAGGTCCACAAACCGAGGGGACCAAGTCCAATCTGTGGCTTCAACCCCCGCCAGATTCGCGATCTCTGCAAACTGTTTCGGGCCGATATTCAGGTTCAGCATGTTTTTCATATACTGACTGATCCCTGACCTCGAAATATTCATGAGATAAGTGCTCATGGTCGCAGTAGTTGTCTGCTGTTTCACATGGTCACGAGCGGCCATATCAGTAATGAGCAGATCCATGAAACCATCATTGTTAATGTCTCCAATATCAGAGCCCATTGAAAAATACGGAGAACTCACCAAAACCTCGGTAATAACATCCGTGAAGGTATGATCCCCGTTATTCCGGTACAGTTTATCATTTTGAGTATAATCGTTGGCGACATAGAGATCCACATCTCCATCTTCGTTGTAGTCCCACCAAATCGCGGAATTGCCCTGCCCTATGCCAGAAATCCCCGCTTTCGTGGTGATATCGACAAAGTGATTTCCCATGTTTTGAAATAGAAAATCTTCCATCCCTTCCGGTGAATTTGCGGATTCGAGGTAGTTGCACTGCAGGTAGAGATCCATGTCTCCATCTTTATCAAAATCTGCAAAGGAAGGGGCGTGGCTTCCCGTATTGATGTCCACTCCCCAGTCTTTACCCTGCTCGGGAAACACACCGCTCCCATCATTGATGTAGAGCTCGTTAGGGGAGCCCGTATAACAAACATACAAATCCAGGTCCCCATCGTTGTCGATATCAACAAAACTAGACCCTGCTCCAAATCCTTCGCATCCGGCAGTGCCAGATTCTTCTGTCACATCACGAAAAGTGAATCCGCTTTCTCCGCGATTCAGATACAGTCTGTTTGACGAATCTTTGCTTACGAGAAAAACATCCGTCCATCCGTCTCCATTGACATCCCCCAGCGATATGCCAGTGCCAATGGATGCATTGTAGTATTGTTTCCAATACAAATTCCACGCTCTCGGGTCACTGTACTGATCGATGGCGGTAAGACCCGAAATCTCGGGTGCGATGATTTCAAACAATGGTGAAGCAGAATCGCGTTCCACAACTGGAAGTAATTTATCCGAGCTGATTTCCCCAACCAATGGAAGCGTAAGAAAAAGAAACCATCCGACTCGCATCAAGGAGCTGCAACAGATTTTGTTTTTGGGGAAATCAACCATCGATACGCATATTAGCATTCTTAACCTCAAGGTGAAAAGACTCTAATAGAAAGCAATGCTTCTAAGCCATCATCATTCTAATGCCATTATAGCTAAAACACCTTGCTTCAATTGAGATCTGCGAAGCGATTTCTATTCTGCTGACAATACCGTGAGTGTGAAAGAAAAATGCTCCGGTGCTTGTTCAACAGCTTCGGGAATGTGAGAAAGCACGTTAGACAAGTTTCCCTCATACTGATCACCGCCATCCAGTGCCACTAGTTTCCTTAAGTTCTGAATACAAACTGCAACTGCTGAAACATCATCTTCCTCCCAAATGGCATAGGTCGATAGCGGAATGAAAGGATGATCCTTGGGACTCACGAAACAAAGCCCTGTATCGTCTGTAAATCGAGTATCGATTGCATCTTGGAGTAACTTGGCGTTGCTCAAATAGTCTGTATTGCCTGTAGCCTCATAGAGAGACAAGAAGCCTTGTTCAAGCAGCGCATACTCCAGAGATGAACACTCACTGTCGACCTTTTGGTCATCCAAAATCGATGGTGTCATGAGCCGATTACTATTCTCGTCATAGAATGTTCCCCAAATCAATTTCACAAGTGCTTCTGCTTCTTCAATAAACAGATCTCCCTTTTTTTTGCCCGCGATTGTCAACGCGGTGACCACTCTGGCATTGCTGGCAACGTCCATGGTTTGTTCTGATAGCACCGTGGAATTCTTCTTTCGATATTCCGCCAATTTGTTGAGCGCAGACAACAACGTCGGTGTTTGCTTTAGGGAAGAGTGTTTCAGTCGAAGTAGATTTTTTCCTGCAAAGCCTCCCTCAGGATCCTGATCCGCTGGAATGTTTCCTTCTTCACTGACATCAAAGTTATCAATAAATGCCGCCAGTTCAGAATCGCTGAATAGATTACTAAAAGTCTCAAATTTCCAGATGTAGGCATCTCCTTTAATCCCACTCTCAAATGTAGGATCGGAATCACTGGTGAGCAGGATATGGTCAGAATAGAACCCAGAATCCATCTTGAAATCGTTCACAATGCATTGAGCGACTTCGAGTATGAGATCCTCATTCTCTGAGTAATCCGTAAAGTATTGGATCGCTTTGCATTGGTCTGTTACCGATTTGATAAATTGAGGGATCAGCCAAAGATCATCGGTTGAAGAGGCAAAAAAACCTCCTCCAACAAAATCATGAATACTACTCGTCAAAATCGCCTGTAAAGTCGCTGATTTCATACTCTGAGCACGCTCCGCTTCTTCTGCAGCATTATCTGTGATTTCCTCTAACAAACCAAGTTTAGCGAAATCCGGGGATTTGGGTCCCACGATAAAACCTCCAAACTCCATATCATAAACGCCTTCCAGGTTACTCACATATTCACCCATTCTCGATGCATCAAAAGAACCGGATGGCTTGGAGGAAGATCCCAACAAAGAACCCAACGAGTCTTGTTTGTTTGCTGCCTTCTGAATTGTTTGTTCCCGAGTTGTTTCCCATTTTTCGATAACGCCTTTCAAAAGATTGGGGAAACCTTGTCCGCCCCAATCGTCAGATGGAGGGAAGTAACCTCCTCCATCGATCCAATGCAGGTCTTTGGTTGTAAAAACGGTCAGGGGAAACCCGGTAATTTGTTTGGTTCCCTGAAGCACACTGTGGAAATAGCCAGTAAGAATAGGGTTCTCGTGACTATCAACAACCACTGGGTAAAAGTGTTCGTTGATCATTTTGGCAACTTCTTCGTTATGGAAGGATTCGGCTGCCATGGAACGCGTGAGATCATTGAGCTCATGGGAGATGGAAAACAACATCGGTCGCTCTCCGTTGGAGATGGTTTCCATCGTATTCTCATTCCAAACCATCCAGTGAATCGCATCCTTCGCTCGGGTATGAGTGTAGGATATCGTTTGTTTCGCAATTGCCGATGCATTGGCGCAAAACCCGGATAATATCAATACCGCCACCAACTGTAAACGAGTCGGGATAAAACTTTTGGAGTTTGAAGTTTTCATAAATAATTTTTCCCTTTTGATGATAACACTATTTGCGAATGCTGATGAGACTGGACTCACTCCATTGCGAGGTCTGCATCGATCCATCGGACCATCTGACTTCAATGGAGATCGGTTTGTTTTCTGCCTGGTAGCCAAAAAACAACACTGATTCGGACTGAGAGAGGTAACCAGAGCCACAATAAACCTCCACAACTCGGCGAGTTTCGTCCGAATAATTCACCGTGACCTGAGCTCCGGATTTCAATGACTGGAGAGCCGAAAGATGAATTGCGAAAGAAGATCCTTCACTCGTTCCAGAGTTAATGAAGGAAACAGCCGTCTCGTTAACCCTTCCAACCACAAGGTCCGGCCAACCGTTCGAATCCAAATCACCCCCAGTGACACTCCTCACTTCATCGGGTATTAAGATTCCGCTTTTCAAGGACGTTACGGGCTCAAAATCTCCTTTTCCGTTACCCAAAAGCAGCAGACTGTGCCCTCCATCGAAGCGTCCGGTTTCAACTTGCGGACTCCGAAAATTTTGCCCGATGACCAGATCACAAAATCCATCACCATCAAAGTCCTGGGCTACGAGTCCAAATGCCGGAGCAATTTGAGAGAGTCTTGGCAGCGCTTTGAAAACGAAATGAGCGTCACCGTTGTTGATGAAAACACCGTGACTGAGTTCCTTCACATAATAATGATCCGAAGCATTCAAATCGTAGATATCGGCGAGCAACGCCTTGCCCCACGTCTTGTAAGTCGGAAATTCCCTCTTGAGAGAAGGCATGGCCCGGGAACTACAGCTTCTTCCCCTCACAGGATAAAGGCATTCACCCTCATATTTCGCTTCAACAATATTCTTTTTCCCTTTGCCTTCAAAATCACCAAAATACAACTCCACCGCTTTTTCCTGATTGGGATGATACTTTGTATTTTGACCAAAATTGGTGGCAATGTAATCCATATCTCCATCGTTATCTACATCCGCAGCAATTAAACCGTTCCACCAACCATGGGTGTCGATATCACAAAGCGTAGCAGGGTCGGTCTCTTTCAGTGCTCCCTTTTCATTAAGGAAAATTCGAAGGGGTTGCCATTCACCAACAATCACCAGATCAAGCCAACCATCGTTGTTGGCATCAGACCAAAGAGCAGAGGTAATCATGCCTGAATTAGATAGCCCGGGAGCGACTTCATCCGCCACATCCACGAGTTTTCCACCCTCATTTCTCAATAGAATTGACTGTGGTATTTCCGGGTAAAGACCAGGAGTCACCCGACCCGCGATAAACACATCCATATCGCCGTCGCGATCAAAGTCAGCTGCTGCAACGGCTGAGGAACTGGAAGCAATCAGAGGGAGGACATCTGCCTCCGCTTCCGCAAAAACTCCCTTTCCGTCATTGAGATAAAGCGCATCTGCGAGAATTTCAGCACCAGGATCACACTCCACGCCTCCACTGCTCACAAATAAATCCAGGGCGCCATCACCGTTTACATCTACCCAGACGGCAGCCATTTCCTCGGTGTCTGTTTTCTGCTGCCAGGGTTGCTGTTTCGAGTCCAATTCAAAAGCACCATTTCCTCCATTAAGGTAGAGTTCTCCTGTCTGACCTTTGGCACCGACAAAATAAAGATCTTCATCACCGTCTCCATCGACATCACCCCAGGCCATACCACCACCCAGGGTATTCATGCGATTTGGCAGAAGGGATTGACGCACCATGTCGTTGAAAAAAGCTTCCTTGTTCTCAAAATTGAGTCCGGTTTTGTCAGAACTGTTGGCAAATAACGGGGACTGTTCAGGAGTGGAGGGTTCACTCCCATCGATCCCATTTTCTTCGGTGATTCGGTAAGCTCGGTTCACTGGTAGATTTTCAAATTTCTGCACATTGCCACTTGGCCACTTCACTGTGAGCTCACCAATGATTTGATCCTCACCGGTTCCAAAATGGATTCGGGTCGAGGAACTCGACAAAGCACCTCGCACCAATACGACCTGACGGGACTGTAAACCCGCAGAAGTCGAAGCAAATACTTGGGCTCCAACACCGTATCGATTGCTCTCGGTTCCCACTAAATCAACCGTGATGGAGTTTCCGTTCCCATTATTGCGGTAGAGTGAAACCGTAGAATCGTAATTGGCATAGACGATGTCCACATCCCCATCATTATCGAGATCACACAATGATGCTCCGAAGCTTGTTCCAAAGTCTTCCAATCCCCAGTCATTGGTATGTTTTTTGAATTTCCAATGCCCAGTGTTATGGAAGGCCAGATTATATTCTTTCAACTGAGGACTGTTTCTCACCATTGAAATTATTTCCCGCGGAGAACTGGCGCGTTTGATCCGGTTTAAAATATCCGAATCATTAAAACTGCGTACCATGCCGTTGGTAACAAAAAGATCCTGCCAACCGTCGTTGTCTAAATCTTCAAAACGGGGTGACCATGTCCAGTCCGTGCTCGATATCCCCAATAAACGCGCTCCTTCCATGAAATAATCCGAACCCGTATTGATATAGAGGGAGTTCACCATGTATTGAGGGGTTACAAGCGTGTCCATGTAATCGACTAATCCACCCATATCTCCCATCGCCACTTTGGATTTAAAGTGGGTGGTGTTTGACATGTCTGCCGCAAAAAAATCAAACAATCCATCGTTGTTCAGGTCACAGAGATCGGCTCCCATAGAAAACCAGGGGGTGTGAGGAATCGCCGTTTCTCGTACTTCCGTGAAGGTGCCGTCTTGGTTATTGAGATAAAAATGATCGGGGAGTTCAAAATCGTTGGAAACATACAAATCTGACCACCCATCACCGTTGGCATCCCACCAGGTCGCTGTGTGGGTATTTTCGGGGGTTGAGACCATCCCACTCTTCGCAGTCACATCAGTGAATTTTCCCGAACCATCATTCTGGAACAGATAGTCAGGCTCGCCCCTCGGAGAGGCCGCTGCATCTGCGACATTGGTCACAAGGAACATATCCAGGTCTCCATCATGGTCGTAGTCTTCAAAAGCACCCACCACTGAGCCACTGACGATGTTCAGCCCCGCTTCTTCCGCAGCTTCTTCAAAAACACCTTTGCCATCGTTAATATATAATCGATTCGCAGCATTGATGTAACAAACGTAAAGGTCCAGATCCCCATCATTATCGACATCTGCAAAACTCACACCTGTGCCCCAATCATCACCCCCGGCCACACCGGCTTTTGCGGTGATATCTTCGAACTGAAGCGGAGCAACTTGTCGATAAAGCGCATTTGCACCGCACTTGTTTACGACATAAAGATCAAGCCATCCATCTCCATCCACATCACCCGCAGCAACACCGGTTCCAATCGCACCCCCTTGAAACTCTTGGAAAAATTCTCCCCACATCTTGGGATCATCGTATTCATTGAGTTGGGTAAGCCCCGATGTTTCCGCAGGGATTTTAGAGAACAACTGGGTATCATCCGTTTCGACTCTGTTGAAAGGGTTGGACTCGATTTGAGCGGACGAAATGCTCACCAGACTTAAAAATCCGACACTGGCGATCGTGGAAAGAGTATGACTCATAGTGTGTGATGGGATGTTAGGGGTTTATAAAGGGTATCGCGAAATGGGAAGTCAGGATTGAACCACCGCAACAACCTCAATTTCAATCAAAAGTTCATGTCGACAGACATCTGCACCGACACAGATTAAGGGCATTTCAGGAATCCGTAACAGTTGAAGCGTACGTTTATAAGCTTCATACGCTTCGTGATTCTTGCAGTAAACAGTGCCACTGACGATATCATCCAAGCTGCCTCCCTGATCTTCGATCAAAGCAGCAATGTTCATCAGCGTGTCGAGGGTCTGCATTTCTGTATCGCCAATGTAAATACTGTCGCCCAAGTGATTGATCGAAGCGGTCCCAGAGATATAGAGAGTTTTGAACCCTTCCTGTTCCACGAGCATCGCTCGCGAAAAGGATGACCCGTAGTCAAAAGCATGATCCTGTCGGGAGCTTTGATTGATCGGCGTCATGCAAATCCCGCTTGATTCATCGTATTTAAGTCCAAACACATCGAAGAAGCACTCCTCTTCCCCAAATTTTCCCTGAATCCCAGTGCTGGCCGGGAAATTGGGTCGTTGCTCGTTAGCATACAGTCCCACTTTGCGGAAATGATCCGTGCGAATACGGTTCAACTCGCCATACCAATCCAGCAACCGTGCAGAGTAAATCCAAGTCCGGGCAACGTCAGCAAATCCCATATCATAGCGTGCCAAGGCCTGGCTCGCCCGAGCAAACATTTTGGAACACTGACCATGCACGCACAGCTTGTTATCCGGCATTGCGTCATCCAAACCATGAACCTGAGGGCAATACACATACTGATACCCTTCCCCTTCCCAAACACGTGCGGGGGTAACCGTATCTTTATCGGTGCGAATGCGGATCGAATTCGACCTGGAGCTGATGCCCCAAACCTGCATGCCCACGAGGTTTTGACCATCTTGTGGTCGACCTTCAACAAAGGTATAGGGCAGCGAAGCATCCAATCCGTTTCGCGTATAGATCTCATTGCGACAAGCATCGAAGGTTTTATATACCGAGGAAGATCCAAAAACTTTTTCCTGAATGACTTCGATTCCATTGCTTTCCAGAACATCGAATATCTGGGTATAAAAAGCCTCTGCCATTTCTTCGACAGGGGCATTCTTTTCCGTTGCTACGGTGAGATAAAACTCATGATACGATTCTCTTTCGATCTTTCGCACATCGAGTTTTGGAGCGCATTGGGTATTAATCATAATCAGCTATCCAAGTGTTTAAAATAATGACAAATGGGTCAGGGGTTTGGGAATTTGTTAAGAACAGAAGTATCAGTCGATGCCATGCTCATGGAAAACCGACTTGTGTTGTTCATCCGCTTTCAGCCGTTCTTCCACAGCCTTCAATTGGATTTCAGCTTTTTCGGCCAAGCGAGTTCCAGGCTCAATGGCGATCACTTTTCGGTACGCTGCAAGGATGGTTTCGGCAGTTTCAAAGGTATAACTCTCTTCAAGTTTCAATGCGTTTTCGTAGGCCTGTTTTTGTATCGGGTTTTCACTGCTCCCGCATGCAAAGAGAAACAGGAATGCGAAAACGATGAACAGCCCAGTGAAGAGATAGTTTCGTTTGGATTGAGTAGAGTTCATGGAGCGACCGTGTTTGATGGAGCATCTTTTGCGCAGCGAAATCCAGTGTCCTGCGCCCAGTAATCGGGATTGGACCACAGTCTTCGCGCGCAGCGATTATTAAATTTTGTCATGCCAAGCATGCCACCTGCCCAACAGCCACCGCGTACGATTTTTCGTGTATCTGTTTCGCGGCCTTGCACGTAGGGATTTTGCAGATTGTTGACGCTTGGGTCAGGAGCAGGAATTTCACCATTGGCCAGGCCTTCGGGGCCCTTGGGATTCTCGATGCCGTCGGGACATTCCTTGTAATAGAATTCGCCAAACCAGTCCTCACACCATTCCCAAACGTTACCGGCCATATCGAGACAGCCATACGGGCTGGCTCCCTTGGGATAACTCCCCACTGCTACGGGACCAGCGTCCACATCCAACCCGCTACGAGCGCAAGAGGGATCCCATTCATTGCCCCATGGATAGATGCGCCCATCGATTCCACGAGCGGCTTTCTCCCATTCCGCTTCAGTCGGAAGGCGTTTACCGGCCCAGCTGGCATATAAAGCGGCATCACGCCAGGTAATGAAACGAACGGGCATACGAGCGTCCTCCGCAATGAGCTGTTGCACGACTTTTTCCGCTGCGATACTAAGTGAAGGTTCATCTGCAAGCGCTCGGTTAGGGCCCAGCAAAACCCGCAACGCGGCCACCACTGCTTTCCAACAAAGGGTGTCACGCGTCAGGCGTTCGGCAGCCGCTTTGTCGCTGACGGGTTCAGGCTTAAAATCTGAAAAAACCATTCCGTAACGGTCTTCGAAATGTTGAAGCATCTCAATGCATGCCGCAGTGGAAATACGAAACCATGGTCCCTCGATGGTATCATAACCGTTGGTCGCCCGAACAAATGCGTTAAATTCATCAACGGTCACTTCATTTCGATCCATGAAGTAGGCAGAAAGTTGCACGCGGTGAGCAGGGGCTTCGTCAAAACTGCCGTGATTGTCTCCCATCAGAAACTCACCTTCGGGAATGTAAACCATACCTTCGGGAGCCACAATGGAATCGCTCGCCTGCACCGAGGCGCTGCCGCACAGTAAAAGCACTGCCAAAATCATGTTTTTAAAGGTCTTTTGCACAACGAAATCCCAGGATAAAGGTTTTAAATTCGGGTTCGCGTCGATCCCGTTTGGCACAACGCGTATTGCTCGGAAAACTCTGAGAACTGCCACCGCGTACCACACGTTTGATACCCGAGTTGGGCCCCTCAGGATCCTTATTCCCAACAGTTACGTAGGTATCCGATGCAAACCAGTC
Source organism: Opitutales bacterium (assembly GCA_963676215.2). GTDB lineage: Bacteria > Verrucomicrobiota > Verrucomicrobiia > Opitutales > JAFGAQ01 > JAKSBQ01. The sequence continues at coordinate 83,367 of CAXXVT010000023.1, forward strand.
GCCAACCCACTCGGCAGCATTGCCGGCCATGTCGTCACAACCAAAAGGACTGCGACCGTCTGGAAAACTCCCGACCGGCGCAGGATAAATCCATCCATCTTTTTCAAAGCCTTGCTTGCGCACATCGGCACCGGATTTTTCTCCAACAATATTGCATAATCCCCATTGCCAATCATCCCCCCAGGGCCAGCGTCGAGCATCAGTTCCACGGGCGGCGAGTTCCCACTCTGCTTCAGTTGGCAGTCGTTTTCCAGCCCACTTGGCGTAGGCATAGGCGTCAAACCAGTCCACGCCTACCACCGGGCAGTTGTCCTGGGTAAAAGTATCGGCGTTATACTGAGCCAACCGCGCATAATCGTCTTTTTTAAGCAAGGGGTTAAACTCCTTCCAATACCTCGGGGTGTGGTCCTTTCCCTCGGGTTGATCAGGATGGGCCCATTCTTGATCCCCTTGTGCTTTCACATCCGATAGAAACCGTAGGTACTGGCTGTTTGTCACTTCATAGCGGTCGATCGCGAACGACTTCAAGTAGACTGTGTGCTGCGGGCGCTCGTCCTCAAGGGCCCATTCCTCTCCGGCTCGGATCGTTTTGATGTCTACGGGTTTAACCCGACCAGGAACAAAATCCCTCGAAGGCTGATCTTTGTGCCGTTCCGCTGTTCCCATGAGAAAAGCGGTTTGGGGGATAATGATCATCACGGAATCATCTTTCGCATGCTGGATCTCACGACTTTCGCCGGGATCCGCTGATTTGCGACTACAAGCCGGACCAACAACAAAGCCAGCCAAGAGCGCAGATGTGACAAAAATAGATGTAAACTTGCGTATCATTCGATTGTCTGCAGGAAGTGAACGAGATCGTCGATTTGCTGCGGGGTTAGCTGCGAAGTGCCACCATGAGCGTCGCTTGCGATGCGCCCACCTGTCTGAAGGTGGATCTTTGCGGCATCGATACCTTGAGGAATCATGAAAGTTTCGTTGAATCCGATTTCCCGTTTGCCAGGTCGTTCGGGTGAGCCGCCGAAAAGAGGTTCGTATTTGAACCAACCCAATCCCTGGACCCCGGGAGCGGCGATTACTTCGCGGAGGGAACGCGCCATAGCATTGTGCAAAAATAGCGGTGGGCGATCCCAAGCTCCCCGAAGCTGAAGCGGCGTGATATGCTGATTTTGATCTGGGGTTTCCAACCGTCCTGCATCCAGCGGTTCAAGATCGTGTCGTATCCCGGCAATATAATCCAAACTTCGCATACTGATAAGGGTGAAACCCGAATCACGCACACTCAGTGGAACTTGTGGTGGCAGAACCTGCCGCGGATTGTTTGGCATGTCCTTTTTGGCAAAACTCGGAGCAGGATGACAAGAAACACAACCAAGCTGCGGATGTTCGAATAAGGCCTTCCCCCGACGGACTGAGGCCGCTTCACTATCGTACGGATTGGGCATTAAGCGTGGTTCATGCGCCTGCCACTCGCCAATAAACCGTTGGGCATCCCGCAGGACAAAGGCCTTTCCAAATCTCTTCAGGGACTGACGGCGGAAAAACTCCGAGCGTCTTTCCTCCAGACTCGATTCATTGTCTGTGGACGAAGTTGTCTTCGACTGCACATCGGCAACCGCCAAGACTGGACCGTGGGCTTCGAGCCAACGATAGTCCCCATTGGGAATCTCATCTTTAAAATCATCAGCCGGGCAATGCTCCATTTGCATCGAGCGGGGATCATAGACCGACAAGGAACCTTCAACAAAAAACGGTTGGATCTGCCAAAGGCTCTTCTGTTGCGGTGCAAGCATGGTGGTTCCTTCAACAAGCTGGCCCACTTTATTCTCACCCGCCAAATACTCCTGCCCCATTATCTGACTTACACCCCAACCGCGTCCATCGCTCAACTCATCATGGTGACAGCTGATACAGGCTTGGTCGTTATCAGAAGTGAAAGTCGACGTGTGAACGGCAAACTCTCCTCGCTCCGCACTCGTCACGCCAAATGGCAAATCAACCATTTTGGGATCGATGGGAATCTCAGTTGATTTTCCGGATTCCCGATCAATCACTGAAAGCGAACAGCCTAAAAAATTAACGACAAAGAGTTTTCCATCTGAAACAGAGCCTGGCACACCTGCTGCGATGCCAAAAGGTTGAGCGCCAGTCTCATAATTGCGAACAGGTACGAGATAATCACTGGGTTCATCCGCTTCCGGGTCAAAGCGCAATTCTTGCACCTCACCCGAACCCTGCATTGTCACAAAAATACGATCTCCGACAGTCACCATTTTTTCGGGAAGGGCTCCCACGACGCGCATCAGATCAGGCGGGATGTCACCTTTCATGTCACCCACCATCGCTTCCGAGGTATCGGCAGTATAACGCACCCAGTTACGATGGGCTTCGTAACGATTTGCCTTAAGCAGATAGGAAAGACCTGCCGCAGGAGGTTGTTCTGGGATTTCCAGCTTTGAAAGATTGATCACGACTAAATCATCTTGGATATCCCGGAACTTCACATTGGCAGTACCATCGGTAGCCTCATAGGGTCCAAGAATTTCCTGTTGATCCTTTGGGAAAACATCACCAGTGATAGGGTCGCGCCAAACCGTGTATTGAGACGCTGCATTGGATCGGTCCCAAGTCTCCCCTCCCCAGGGATCCCGTTCTTTGGCGGTACCAAACCCAACACCCATAGTCGTCACGATCAGCCAGTCGTCTCCAGTTCTATCTGAACGGATGATGTTGAGATCATTGGTAACGTTCTGGATATAGATGGCACCGACTTCCTTGTTCAGTTGTGTATCAATGATCGAAATATCGGATGTGCCCGAATTGCCCACGAAAAGGTGGCGGCCATCGGAACTAAGCGCCACCACACTGGGTTTGCTACGGGGATTACCGACGTCAATGCCAGGGCCGATCTGCGTGGAATCGATCCAATGTTTTAGGGCCTGAAAATTCGCATCATTCTCGGGGTCTTTGAAAACGACCGTTTTACTGGCATGGCTCGCATACAAAGGCATGGAATCGGCATAGCCACCATCACGTTCGCGGATCACGGCACGAAGCAGTCGACTTTTATCAGCTTGGCCGGGAATCACATGCGGCAGAGCTGAAATATAGCTTTCACGGAGGTCACTACCAGCAACGAACCCACCACGTTTCACATCGTGACACCCGATGGTTCCGCAACTTTGTCGGAGAATAGCCCCGATACCCTTTGTTGCATAGAAGGCCTCATCGTCTAATCCACCAATGATGCGCATTTTGGCGGAAAAGCTGTCCCCCCCCGAATCAATGTCGATAAGGAAAACTTCGTCAAGATAACGATTTGCGACATAGGCAACGCTCCCATCTTCAGAGAAAGTCAGCCCTTGTGCGTAAAAATCGATTGGGATTTCCGAAACAACGATATCACTCAGCGTATCGATCACACTGATAAAATTTGAGAAACGATTGGTCACGAACAAATATCGTCCACCGGGATGAAGGTGCAGACGCATCGGCGATGATGCAGCCGGTCCGGCTTCATTTCCCGGTTTGAGCAGAATGCGTTGAGCCATTTCGCCTTTTTCAACATCATAGACCGCCACTTCACTACCGGGTTCCAGTTCAGAACCGATGACGCTCATATAAACCTTGCTGCCATTGCTCGAGATAGCGACATCGAATGGATGATCGCGGTGAGGCTGCGGCTCTGGAAAAGGATGCGGATTGGGCACCGGGCGAAGGTTTTCGCGGGTCCATCTGGCACCGTAGGCCCATTGTTTACTCATTTGTTTGCCGAAACGCGAAGGCGGATTGCCTTGATCGACCAGGTTAACTTCGCGCTCGAGTTCGGGAGAAAGGCGCCCATAAGGGGGATGCATGCCTCCAGGGAGATAGACGTCATCCGAGTTTTTTTGTTGGTTCGCTTGCAGCAACGAAGTCGCCGCGACTGCCAAAAGGCTGAACCCCGAAAACCAGAAGTTGTATGATCGTTTCGCTGGCATTATAGGCTCCTCACATAGGCGATTAAAGCGTCGAGTTCTTCCCGATTGAATCCACGAGTTCGACCATGAACGTCATGCTCATTGTGTTCGGTAAAGAGTTTGATAAGATCCGGAGCTCGGCCATCATGAAGGTAGGGCTTCGTGCGGTATACGCTTTTTAAGGAAGGAGTATCGAAGCGGGTCCGAAAGTCATTTTCTGCGACGAAATGCAAATCATGGAATTTCATGTCAGTATAAAACGGAGCGGGATGGCAGACATCACAACCCGCCGCTTTAAACAACGTTTCCCCATGTTTTAAGACCTTTGGATCTTCATCACGGTAGGGGCTGGGCGCGCGATCAGGATGCGAAAGGTATTCGGTCAGCGGACCCTGCACATGATGCATGGGCACAAAACCCTGGAAGCGTTCACCTGCGCCAACGCCGTCAAAAAGGTTCATACGAACCCCGCTCCACATGGCAGGGGGTGAAAAATGGGTGTCCTGGAGAGATTTGTTGTTCTTCGCATTGCCCATTCCATCGTTAGATAAATCCCAGTTGAGTCCGTCACTCGAGGTGTCTTCCTGGTGACAACTGGTGCAGGTGATCCAATTTTGGTAGGTGATGCGACCATCACTCGCCATCAGTTCTCCTTCCCGCCAAACTGTCATTTCCTGTTTTGGTCCAAGCGAAATCGTGTCGAGCACAGCACCTGTTTCTGCATCGAGCACCGTAACAGTGTCGCTAAAATAGTTGGCGACATACAGTTCACCCGTCGCTTCGCTAAGAGCCAAGGAACGAGGGCCAAGACCTCCGGCAGGTAAGCGACGGGCAATACCTTCGCGATGCAGAATTTCCACATTTTCCTCAAGCAGTTGAATCTCGCGTGGTGTATTTGTTTCTTCAGCAAGTTCGAGAGCGGCTGAAACATCGACAATAGCGACCTGCTGGATTCCGGCCAGGCTGACATAAAGTCGTTTGTTATCAGAAGAAAGGGAAAGCCCGGTGGGATTGGTCCCACCGCTGACCAGTTGATCAAGCAGCAAAGTCACCCGACGATTGGGTTTCGTAAGATCGAGAATGGTAAAGCCATTGGAGTTAATCCATCCCCGCTCCATCTGTACCGTTGGCACTTCATTGTGCGATACGAGATTGGTAAGAAAGGCCCAATGACCGTCGGAGCTGCAGGTTATTTCACGTAACATGGATGCACGACCCATGTCGTAAACTTCGAGTTCGTGACCGTCATGAGCGTCGAGCACGTTGACCCACGGATCAAGTCCGTTGGAAACGAGTAAACGATTCCCATCTGGCGTTAACGCCACAAACCGAGGTTGATTGCCAACCGACGTTTCGGAGATGGTATGCCCCGTTTCGATGTCCAGAATCGAAACTGAACTGGATACTACGTTGGAAACATACAGGCGTTTTCCGTCAGGAGAAACAGCGAGACCACAAGGCTCAAATCCAGCTTTCAGAGATTTGACAACACTGCCCTTAGCGACATCGATCACATCGATTTGGCCAGCCCATGTGCAACTCACATACAGGTAGCGACCGTCTGGAGAGAATTTCGCTTGAGAAGGCCGTTCACTCACCGGAATCTCGCGCACTACTTGATGGGTGTTCACGTTGATTTCCGAGACAAGCTTTGCGGTATAGTTAACAACCCATGCACTCGCTTTATCGGGAGAGAGCACAATATGCAGGGGTGAGCGATAAACGGGTGAAGCGGGTCGCCCGGTTTCTAGTGGGAATTGTGGTGGCAGCGGATCATGAATCTCCGAAAAAGGTCGATCCGACCGCCGCCACTGAATGTACCCCATAATCTTCAAAAGTTGATTTTCAGTGATTTCCGATCGGTATGCGGGCATCTGAACGACTTGCCCCTCGATAAAATGCCGTGCCAGAGGGTGATCGAGCAGTCGCTTGGGATACCCGTTCAAAATCCATTCACGCAATTCGTTTTCATCATGCACCAGTTCAGCGTATTCTTCACCGTCCCAAGGCGGGATATGGCCTTTGAAGCTCCCCGGATTGGGGTGACCACCGATGCCTCCTGACTCGTGACAGGCGAAACAACCGAGTTTCTCCGCTTCGACCCATCCCTCGTAGGCGATGGCCGAAATGTTGGTATCAAAATTCGACACCGCCCGAAAATAGACCATTAGATCTGCCAGTTCTTTTTCGGAAAGCTTGTCCCGATAAGCAGGCATTGGTAGCAGTGGCTTGCGCCCAACATGATTATCGACATCAGCCAAACGGGCTGGTCTGCCGTCCAGTATCCATTCCACAATCTCAGCTTCGTCGATGGCATAGGTTGCAACGGTCGGTCCATCCCATCCAGGGGCCATACCACCGCGAGCACCAGGGTCAGCCACTCCACCGCGTCCATCGACCCCATGACACGCAAAACAACCCATTCGCTCCGCAACCATCTTACCTCGAAGAGCAGGGGTGACTTCCGGAGCCCTCACGAACTTGAGCGTCACAAAAGCGACAATCAAAATTAGCGCACCGAAAGCGGGTACTAAGAATAAAATTCGTCTGTAAAACTGTTTGGCTGGGGATCCCATTTTACAAATAGCGATTCAGGGAAAATCGTATTCCCTAATAGAAAAGAACCTCGTTTAAAGAGTTCTTAATACCATTTGCAAGAGACTAAACCCCATCTATACCTATTGTCATAGACACGCCTATACCTTAGTTATAGGGCCCAAACTCGACGCTTAAATTAGTCTTTAGGAGTAAATCAATTAGACACAATTTCTAATTTTTCAACCTGACATTGAAAAAACTTAAAAACATCAATTTTTCGGACTGTTTCTTTCACTCAAGAGTAGTCTGATTTCTTCTGCTTCTGAGGTCGGAAGACTGCACTGTTTTCCGTGACAGATGAATACTTGCGAAGTATCTGAGCCGAGCGTTTTGGCAAATGGTTCAACCGCACCCTCAGTGCCGAGAACGACTTTCCAAGGCAGATAAGTATTATGAACGCTCCTCAATAGAGCATCATGTTCTGCAGTGCCTCTTGGTCCGGAGAGAACCACTCTCTTGGGGGTTGTGAGGCTAAAAACCACTGACTGGAGCATAAAAGGGAGATCCTCAGGTCGATCCATCAGTGTTTGATGATAATAGGAGAGTGAGTGCTCGGCAACCTCTTGAAAAATGCTTTGTTCTGTAATACTCGCCAATTTAAGTAGAGCTTGGATGGCCACAGAATTGGCCGCAGGCTCAGGACCATCGTGCTCGTCCTTCATTCGCATGATTTGGGACCCGTCATCTTCGGAAACCCAAAAACCGCCATTGGTTTCATCATAAAATCGCTGGATCATTCCTCGGGCCAATGAAACCGCGAAGTCCAAGTGGTCTGGGTTGAGCGTCGATTCGTAAGCACCCAGAACACCATGGAGAAGGAAAGCATAGGCACTCAGGAGCTGGATATCGTCTCTGTCTCCGTTTCGCCATCGATGATAAAGCTTCAAAGCATCTGGATTCCACATAGTCTGCTGGATAAAACTCAAACTATGATCGGCGAGATCCCGATACTGCGTGTTTCCAGTCACCCCATACAGCTTTGAAAAGGCACCGATCATCAGACCATTCCAAGACACGAGAATCTTGTCGTCACGATGCGGACGGATTCTTTCATCCCTTGCTTTAAAGAGTTTGAATTTTATCGATTTGAGGAAGTCCTGATCTTCTGCTACCATAAGGATTCCCTTCAGACTTAAAATGGTTCGACCGGTCGGATCACCGGATGCCTCATCAGGGAAATTGCCTGATTCCGAAATATCGTAGTATTTTTTCAGCACTTCCAACTCTTGATCGGAAAGCAGCTTCTCTAGTTCTCTTAAGGTCCAAACATAGAATTTGCCTTCCTCACCCTCGGTCTCGGCATCTTCAGCACAGAAAAAGCCGCCCTTTTCGTGAGTCAGATCACGCGCAACATACTCCGCAATGCTTTCAGCGGTGGCAAGGTAACGAGGGTTCCTGGTTTCCAAAAATACATCCACATAAACATCCATTAACTGGGCATTGTCATAGAGCATTTTTTCAAAATGTGGCACCAGCCACTGATCATCCACGGTGTAACGTGAGAACCCGCCACCGATATGATCATAGATTCCGCCATTTGCCATATGATCGCAGGTGAGAGTAACTAATTCTTTCCATTTAGGGTCAGGTTGGGCATTCCCGTATTGCAGAAGGAAAGAAAGAATCGATGGCATCGGAAACTTAGGGGCGGGTCCAAACCCTCCGTGCTCAGAATCAAACTCTCTCAAAAAATACTCAGCAGCCTTATCGGCCACTTGCATCGTGAGTTCACCCTCTGCAGCTGGTTGAGATTCGACAAATTGTAGAAGCGAATCGGACATATTATTCGCATTCGCAATCATCCCATCGGAATCATCCTTCCACATCCCTGCGATGCGGTTCAACAAATCCGTGAAGCCAATTGCCCCACGACTACTTGTAGGTGGAAAGTAAGTTCCGCCAAAAAAGGGTTTACGATCTGGAGTGAGAAACACATTTAACGGCCATCCTGCCGACCCTGTGAGAGATTGCACAAAGAGCAGATAAATGCGGTCGATATCGGGCCGTTCTTCACGATCCACTTTGATCGCCACAAAATTTTTGTTCAGAACTTCTGCAACAGCCTCATTTTCAAAGGATTCCCGTTTCATCACATGGCACCAATGACAAGTGGAATACCCAATACTCAGAAAAATGGCTTTGTGCTCGCGCTTGGCTTTTTCAAAGGCTTCTTCACCCCACGGATACCAATCGACCGGATTGTTCTTGTGCTGCAACAGATAGGGCGATTGCTCATTCGCCAACCGGTTTTCACGCAAAGGCTCACCCTCTTCTTCCACAGAGCCAGCTACATTACTCGATATTAGAAAAAGGAAGACCGAGTAGCACAAAAGCGAGTTCGGTCGGAGACGTGTGATCCAATTCTGGGGCATATATACGAATAAGTTAGCGCTAGTATCTGTTTCAAAAATGCGCATTTCAACAATCTTACGAACAGAAAAACAACTGAAGGGCTCTTTACTATGGAAGCAACGATAGTTCAACCTTCTTAAGAAAAATGAATACTCCCTCATACAATCAAAATGTCAGGGATGCTTCTCAGCCCCCTCCTAAACCCAATAAGATATTTCACCTCAAGGGCACCCTGCCCTCCGGCTCCTGCGAATGAGATTTTCATTTGCAACCGAGGCCCTGAATCCATGCTCTCGATAAAAAATATCAACCTCGATGACCTTGCAAAATAGAAGTCAGGCACTGTTACGACATTGTCACACGTTTTGCCATAGTTAGAATTGATTTCTTTGACTCATTAAACTCATGTTTGGGTCAACAATGCATTCGATTCTAAAAAAAATCACTCCTGCCATTTTTATCTTATCAGTGGTGAACTGCTCCCTCTCAGGGTTGACCCCTCCGGTGGGCGCAACTGACGTTAATTGGGATGAGAGGGAAAGCCTGGATCTTTCCAAAACAATCGAACCCATTATTTTCCCAACTCAGGAAACCACCCCTGTCCCTCGCTCGGTTAACGAAGACGCTGCAGATGATCCGGCGATATGGGTGCATCCATCCGATGAAACGTTGAGCAGAATTATTGGCACCGATAAAAGGGGCGGGCTAGCCGTTTACGATTTGAATGGACGACAAATTCAGTATTTGGAAGTTGGATCTGTCAATAACGTGGATCTGCGCTATGGGTTTCAACTTGGAGACACCGCTTTTGACATTGCTGCTGCGAGCAATCGAACCACGCGTACGATTGATGTTTTCAAGATCAATAAGAAAACTGGATTACTCGAATCTCTTGGAAGTGTTCCTGTATCGGAAGATATCGATGATGTGTATGGGTTCGCCCTTGGATATCAGTCGAACTGCGATTCGTTTTTTGCCTTCGCCAATGGGAAGAATGGTGTGATCGAACAATACCAACTTCATGCAGATTCCAAATTCCAAACAGTGGAGGGCACGCTAGTGAAACGAATGCGAGTGCCGACTCAACCGGAAGGCATGGTGTGTGATGACCTCACAGGCACTCTTTATGTTGGCGAGGAGGAAAAGGGGATTTGGGCATTTGATGCCTGGAATCGCACGGAAGGTCATGGGCATTTTATCGAACAAACTGACGCCAGTCAAAATCCGGCCATCGTAACCGATATCGAAGGGATCAGTCTTTTCTACTCCGATGAACAGGAAGGATACCTCATCATCTCAAGCCAAGGGAACCACAGCTACGCGGTGTTCGAACGAAACAGTGGACACGCCTATATCGGAAGCTTTTCAATTGGCGACAAAAACAATGTCGATGGAGTTGAAGAAACAGATGGGTTGGATGTGATCAACATTCCTCTCGGCGAAGACTATCCCGTTGGGCTGTTAGTAGTACAGGACGGATACAACTTCGACGAAAACCACCAACCAACCAGTCAGAATTTCAAGCTCATCTCATGGGCAGAGGTCGCAAATGCCCTCAACCTCAAAAGCGCACCAGGCTATCGCACCTGGATGAACCGACGCTAGGATTCCAAATCATTCTATTTTGCTGCACGCACGCTCGGGGAAATAAGTTCCGCAGCGTGGGAATGCTTTCGCATGCAATCTTTCCTTAACTATTCATTTGCAACGACTTAAGTTAAGTTTTTGTAACTTAAGCTCCTTTCAATTGACTCTTTAACGCGAATGCCATCGATCCCGTTTGTTCTTGTTGAAAAGGAACAAACCTAACCTGAATTAGCAAAAAAAACTACAAAAATGAACACCTTCTTCTATCGAAGGTGACCGATGAATTCGCCTTATGAAAAGATCTCAGATTCAACGACGCTATTATGGTGTAGCGATTTTACGAACAATCACCCGCAAGTTTTGCGGCCTGTTTGCCATTGCAATGATTTCCTCAACATTGTCTGCTCAAACCGATTCGAATTCCGCTGCGTTAGGCGGTAAAGTTACGGATGGCGGCAACGGATTACCCCTTGAAGGCGTTCGCGTCATGGTAGATGGAACTGGACTGGAAACCTACACCAACCGATATGGAAATTACTATTTTTCTTCCGTTCCAACCGGTGCCCAGGAAATCGTATTTAACTATGTTGGATACGGGTCCATGAGAGAATCCATTTCGATCAACGCCGGCAAAACGGCCGAACTCGACCTTCGGTTTAGGAATTCGGAGCGGATCATTGATCTAGAACCCGTCGTGATCAAAGGATTCCTCGTAGGAACAGCTCGAGCGATCAACCAACAACGGTCCGCTGACTCGCTGACCAGTATCGTTGCATCCGATGAAATGGGCCGTTTCCCCGACCAAAACGCGGCAGAGTCCATCCAACGCATTGCAGGGATGTCTCTCTACCGTGATCAGGGCGAAGGGCGTTATGTCGTCGTTCGCGGTCTGAACTATGAGTTGAATTCCGTTTCCCTCAATGGCATGAAATTGGCTAGTCCGGAAGAGGGAGATCGCGGAATTGCACTCGATGTAATCCCTGCTGATGCCATTTCTTCAGTGGAAGTGGTTAAGGCAATCACACCCGATATGGATGGTGAGGGAGTCGGAGGGGCAGTGAATATCAAAACCAAAAGTCCTTTCGACTATAAGGGTAATCATGCCTCTTTCAAAGCGCAGGGCAACTACTCGGCCTTGAGCGGTAAAATGGGACAAAAATTCAACGGAGTTTATTCCACATTGTTCAATGAAGGAACTCTGGGATTACTCGTCTCACCCACCTGGCAAACCCGAAAGTTTGGTTCATACAACTATGAGAACGATGGTTGGAGCCTTGAAGAAGCACCCGACGGCACGGAACACTATCTACTCGAAGCGGTGAATTTCCGTGATTATGTGATCGAACGGAAACGCTACGGTGCCAGTATAGCGCTCGAAGGGTTGGCAACGGATTCTCTTACATGGTTCATCAAAGGAACCTACAATCGTTTCAAGGATACGGAACAGCGTTTTCGCACCGTAATCGACTTTACCGAAGGAGAATTACTTTCGTTGGATGACTCTTCCGCAAGCTTTGATTCACTCCGCCGCTTCCGTCGGGATCTACGCGATCGTGTCAAAGACCAGAGTATTGAGGCGATATCCGCTGGTTTTGATTTCCAAGATGGGGCTTGGACGATTGATGGAAAAATTGGGTATTCCAAGGGACACGAAGAGAGTCCAAATGAAACACAATATCGATTTCGAAGGAATGAAAAAGACGGTGAATTCAACTATGCGTTGGGCAATGCTTACGACCTCAAAATTACCCAAACAGGCGGAGCTTCGATTACCGATCCAAACTCCTATGAGCTGCAGCGCGTCGAAGTAACCAATGACAGTGGTGATGAAAAAGAGAATGACCTTATCATCAATGCTCGTTACGATTTAAACGGCTCCACTCCGGCCTACCTTAAGTTTGGAACTTCGTTTCGCGGCAAAAAGAAAAATCAGGAAGCGGAAGTCATTGAATACTCTGACGGACCTGGGGATTTCACCTTCGCCAATTTTGTAGGCGAAGTCAGCGACTATCCCTATTACCATGTCCCACGGATCGACCTAAACAAGATCCGCTCAGCTTTTGTCGGCAATGAGAATTCTTTCGAGGGCGAACGTGCATTTGAAGACAGTGAACTCGATGACTGGGAATCCACGGAAGATGTATTGGCCGCCTATATAATGGGAAGTATAAGACTGGGCGACACCAACATTATGGGTGGGGTCCGTGTGGAGCGAACCAAGTTTCAAACCATTGGCCAAAAGGTTGACCTGGAGAATGAAGTGGTTCTGGGAACAGAAAAAACTTCGAACAATTATACGAACTGGTTACCCGGTCTGCATTTACGCCATGAGTTGTCAGAAAACATCGTGCTGCGTGCCTCGTATTCGAACTCCCTGGCTCGTCCCGGATTCAAAGACTCGGCTGCGCGTATCGGCATCAACGATGACGACGAAGAAGTGTTTCAGGGCAATCCAAACCTAAAAGCACTCGAATCCACCAATTGGGATGCTTCGGTTGAATACTATCTTCCTTCACTGGGCGTTCTATCTGCGGGGGTGTTCTACAAGGATATCAAAAACTTTTCCTACGAGATAGCCATCGATGGAGGTTATACCCTACTCCCCGACTATGAACTCACCACTTTCCGCAACGGGAGTGACGGGAACATTCAGGGTCTCGAACTGGCATATCAACAACAGCTGTCCATGCTGCCAGCGCCATTTGATGGAATCGGAATCTTGGCAAATATTACCCTGACAAGCTCTGAAGCCAACTATCCAACGCGCCAAGGTGAAAAGCTCGACTTCATCGGAAACTCGGAGCAAGTCGTGAATCTTGCGATAACCTATGAAAAAGCAGGATTTTTCACTCGCCTAGCCATGAACTACCGCAGTGAACGCTTGCGCGAAGACGAAGCCTTCGGAGGGGACCCATTTGAAGATACTTGGGTGGATTCCCAAACCCAATTGGACCTCAGCATGAGTTACAAAATTAGCAGCAACTGGGAAGTTTTTGGGGAATGGGTTAATATCACCAATGAGCCATTCAAAGTGTTCTTTAAATCTCCCAACGGACAAGCAAATCGTTTGGGTCAGTTTGAAGAATACGATTGGAGTGCCAACTTTGGCTTCCGTTGGAAACTCTAGAACAGCAAATCACGCAGCGCATGTGGAGAATGATCTAGGGAGCGACTCCAAATTTCCTTAAATCGTTTCATTCATTCCTATCGAACGAGAAGGAACCAGCCCGTTAAAGGTTGGTTCCTTTTTAAAACCCAAACATGCCGTTGCTTCAGTAGGAACAGAACCCTCCTTCGGTCGCGCATAGGTTTCGATCCAGTCGAAACACACACTCAAAAACCGCATGCTAGCCTCACAGAAAAGATCTGCGCACATCTGCGTCATTTGCTTCGCCCTTCGGTTGATTATCCTCACTTTGTTCGTCTGGAGCGGTCAAAACCTTTCCCTACTCAATCGCCGGGCAGATGTTGCAAAATTTGGTTAGTGCCAGCCCTAACAACAACCCCTCTTATCATTCGAGTCTCCGCAGGACCTGCCTTTACGAATGACTCCGAATGCCTTTAGCCCGTGTAGGACAAGAAAAATAATCCAAGGAAAAAAGGGAAAGAACCCTATTACAGGAGGTCCAAATCCCCACATTCTCCCTCTCGAAAGCATCAAGTTAACAACGACAAACACGACGAGATGAATGATAAAACCACGCACTGCAGGCCGATCTTCCTTCGCCTTCGGAACCGTTTCATTTTCCCGTTCGACCTCTCGCAATTCAGAACGAATCGTCTCTTCATCGACTCCCATTTCCTTCGCAGCGGAAACGATGTCCTCCTCTGAGAGCAGATCGTTTTTTTCGCCCTGCTTTTTCAACGCTTCCTTTAGCAATTGTTTGGCTTCTTCAGAAGAATACTTTCTGTCATTCATTACAGGATGGGTTGGTGGGATAATTCAGGCAAAAAAGAATAGATCTGAATCGTTTCAGACTGCATTCAATTTGTTAAGCAGATTCGTGTTTTCGGGTCACATGATTCTCCAATCGCCGACATCGGAGCCTATTTCATGAATACTCTCACATACCAAACAAATAATTGAAGGGTTTTCCGCTTTCCAAGACTACTAAGTTAGCGTGAATATCCCTTGGCAAATGCATCAGGGATTGCCTTATAAAGCCCCTTTCCTATTTCAGATCATGAAACTACGGTTCCTGACCCCGATCATCATTTTCGCCATCACTTGTTCGGGATTCTCCCAAATGATGAAGCCGCTAGAAATCGATGGCGACGGACGGGTGACGTTTACTGTCAATGCGCCCTCAGCCACCACCGTCCAGGTAGTGGGAAAAGGAAATGGCAACGGCCTCGGAACAACACCTATTGATTTAACAAGAGAAGGCACGGGCCCATGGTCAGTCATCACCGACCCCATCCGTCCAGGGTTTCACTATTATGACATCCTCATTGATGGAACAGCCACTACCGACTTGCAAAACCAAGCCTATTTTGGATGGGGCCGCTGGACCAGCGGACTCGAAGTCCCCGATCCCAATCTCGATTTTTATGACCCCAAAGCCGATGTGCCTCGTGGGGAAATTCGTAACCTATTTTACGATTCCGAAATTACGGGACATACGCGAAAAGCACTGGTCTACGTTCCAGCAGAATACCAGAATAATCCCGATAAAAACTACCCTGTTCTTTTTCTCCAGCATGGGAATGGCGAGAGTGAAGTCGCATGGCTCGAACAGGGAAAAGTGAACTTCATCATGGATAATCTCATCCATGATGAATTGGCAGAACCCATGCTCGTTGTCATGGACAACGGATTTGCAGCGACTGCGGGCGCCATCAACTGGTATCGACCTGCATACAACGCCAACGTTTTCGAACAAGTGGTTATCGAAGAACTCATTCCACTCATCGATGCTCGATTTCGCACCTCCAAACAATTCACTGATCGGGCCATGGCCGGACTCTCCATGGGAGGGCAACAAGCCGCAACGATAGTTTTCAACAATCCACAGACCTTTGCCTACCTCGGTATGATGAGTGCTGGTGTCAGTTCTACTTTCAGTTTGAATGCAAACCTCACGGCCCGCCTCAATGAAGAAATGAAGCTCATTTGGATGGGCGTCGGAATTGAAGATGAATTCCTCGGTCGTTGGATCAGTCCCACTCAAAATGCCTTCGTTCAACGTCAAATCATTCACGAATACGAAGAATTCGAAGGAGCACACGAGTGGCAAGTCTGGCGAAAATGCCTTCATACTTTCGCACCAAAATTGTTTCTCACTGAATAAGAAAAAATGGAGGTCTTGACTTCAGTCGTGACACAGTTCACGGCGCGCTAGAACCAGCAGAAGTGCAACTCAGTTATCGATACGGAATTGGCCTACGAGATCATCGAGATCCTTAGATAGTTTTAACAATAATTGGATATTATTCTGCGTTTCTGTTGATCCTTGAAGCAATTCGACTGACGCTTGATTCACCAAATTAATTTCATCTGAGACAGATTGAGTCACTTCTGAGATATTATTGATTCTATTGCTTGCATCACTCACACCATGGGCAGCATCATTAACGTTGGATGCAATTTTCCTTGTAAATTCGGACTGTTCATCGATTGAAGAAGCAATTCCATTCACTATTTCAGCCACCTGATCAATGACTGAAAGAATCGCCTCCATATCTGTCAGTGTGCTGTTGGTCGAATTTTGGATCGCAGTGACGCGCGAGTGGATATCGTCCGTTGCGGACGTAGTTTGACGTGCGAGTTCATTGATTTCCTCAGCCACGACCGCGAAACCCTTACCCGCACTACCAGCTCTGGTCGCTTCAATTTTTGCATTTAAAGCAAGAAGCTTGGTTTGGTCGGATACCATGCTAATAGTCTCCGTCACTTCACCAATTTCAACTGCCGCTACCCGCAATTCATTCAATAGGCTGGTAACATGATGAGCCTGATCTGCTGCTGTTTGCGTGATTCCTTGGGCGTCTTTTGATGTCACCGCAATCGCCTCGATAGCATCGGTCATTTCAACCGATGCTGCTGAAGAATCTGAAAGCCCATGGGTAGCCTGAATCATATCCGATGCAATGGATAGAGCGTCCTTATTCATCTGCTCGGCATGCGATGCAACTGCATCAGAGCGCTCAGAACTTTGCTGCGACCGTTTTGCCATCTGCGATGCGATCTCAGACAGGCCCGAAGCCGATTTTCCCAAATTGATGGAATTACCTGCAACCTTTCGGATCGTCTCTTGAAGACGGGAAACGAACTGATTAAAGCAACGCGAAAGATCACCGAGTTCATCTTTTCTGTCATCATTCAGGCGGGTAGTGAGATTGCCTCCTTCCAAAACTTCTGTCACTTGGATCAGAGGTTTCACAACTAATAACCGTACTAGAAAGGTTACCAAAATAAGGATGCCCACAATCAATCCACCTCCAGTCAAAAGACCACTCATCAAATTGGACCGTTTTAAGTTACTGGCTGACGCTTGCCACTCTTTCTTTGATTGAACGAAAGCCTTGTCCGACAAGCGCAATTTTTCAACCGAACACACTTGCCCTTGATCCCATTCATCGTGACAGATCATACATGACTCTTCGGCAATGATCGGTTGATAGATTTCGTAAGCCTGATCAAAATGGCGATAGATACGTTCACCTTCCCGAAAGAGTGTTGTCCGCAACGATGGATCAATGGACTGCCCAACAAAGTCTTGATTTGAAGAGTAGGTAACGGTTCCTTCCAATCCAACAATCGAACACTCCAAGAGACCCTCCATTTCACCCTGGCGCTCGAGCAAGCTCTCCAATCGATCCATGTCCCCTTCGTCCATTGCGTCAATAAGACCCGCATCAAGCGAATGTTGGAGATTATTTAAGTTTTGGTAATTAGCATCCTCCAACCGGGTTAAGGTCTCATCGGAGATCTTCTGCAACGATTGGTATTGGAACCACTGACGAAGCCCTTCACTGACGGCGAGAATGAGAACGACGGTAATTGAGATCCAGAGAACAAATTGCGAGCGGAGTTTCATAGAGTATGGGGCAAGTTACGGGTAATAGATAAGGAATTATCCATTTTTCAAGCCGGAGTTTAATAATGCCTATAATAATTTAGGCTAATCCGTATAGGAACCGTCTCTGAACGTTAGGCTTCCATAGCCTTTGGTTCCTTCGGAGCAATTACAGCCCTTAAGTGCATCCTCTTCCCTTACCGTCGATCAAGTTTCTATTCGTTCGCTGCAATGAACCGTTCTATCCTTGCAGGAGGGAGTAAATGATCAGGCCTACAAGTGACATTCCGATAAAGAGCCACATCAATCCAAAGATTCTAACAGCCTGTTCCCACTTCGGATTGAGTTCCTGCTCAATGAGTGTTTCCTCCAGTTTTCCGCTGGCCTTCAGTTCTTCGTATTCACGTGGGCGGGTGCGCTTGAACTCTTCCAGAGATAACATTCCGGTAAAGATGACAGTATCAACAGGGAAAACACTGGGTCGGAAATGGGTGTTAAAGAAGTGAACCGTGAAGATGAAACCGACTGCAAGTAACGCCTCATCACTGTGAATGATATGCGCGATATTGATGATCCAGCCTGGCAGAAATTGAGTGAAAAATTCAGGGAACCAGAGCATGAGTCCGGATAGACCAATAATGGCAACACCCCAGACAACCGCAAAGTAGTCAAATTTTTCCCAATAGGTCCAACGTCCGTAATCTGGACGTGGAGCCAAGCCAAAGAACCACTTGAGCGTTGCGCCGAAATCCTTCAAATCCTGGAGATTAAACATCATCGAGTTCTTTCCGAAAATGAACGATTTCCACGATTTTTTCTGCCGTGCCCGTATTCTGAATAATGAAAATGCGTGATAGAAAAAATAAGCAAATGTAAGCACCGCTGCAAAACGGTGGATGGTAGCTGCCGACCTGGCACCGCCCATCAGGTTGGCCAGTATCTGCGCCCATTCCATGTGCGCAAACTTGAGAACCATACCAGTTAGCGCAAGCGCCATGAAACTGATGATGACACAAAGATGGGTCACTCGTTGACTGAGGGTGAATCGCCGAATAAACTTATTACGGTCGCTTCCGTCATTCGATTCTTCTTTTGAGCGATTCTTTCTTTCATGCAACCCTTGTATGGATCGTGGCAACCAGAGAAGCGTGTGGATACCAAAGAATCCAAATACACCGATTAGCAGACTCGTCATCGCCCAGAAAGCATAGTACAAAGACGGGTAATTTTCTCTGTCGCTGTGGGTTGCATGGGTGAGATATCCAGTGAAATTGGAGTTAGCGTTCTCATGACATTGCTGGCAGGTGTTCAAGATGTTTTCCGGGCTAATAGTCGAGTTAGGGTCATCAACCCCGTGAACACTGTGCGAACCATGGCAATCCGAACATTTTGCCGCATTTTCATGGCCCAGTTCATAGGATTTTCCGTGGATGGTTTCTAAGTAGGTATCGGAAAGATCTTCATGACACGACCCGCATTGATGGGTGACTTGGATCATAAACTGGTCTTCTTTTGTTGCCGTAATCGTATGGGCTGAATGACAATCCGCGCAGGTTGGGAGTTGCTTGTCCCCATCACCCATCAAAATATTGTGCACGCTCGATTCATATTCTTTGAAAATACCACTATGGCATTGCGCACAAGTATTCGGGATATTTTTCGGGTGCACGGACGAACGGATATCAGTGTCTCTCAAATTGTGGTGGGAAGTATGACAATCCGTACAAACTGCACTGGGAAGAAGCCCTTTTTCCATGAGACCTTTCCCATGAACACTCTGGGAGTAATCAACCATTGCGTTGGTTTCCTTTAGATCAGCTTTCCTTGTGGAGCTATTATCTTCCTGGTGACACTCACCACACAATTGTGGAATGTTGGCACGATAGGTCGCTGATGTTTCGATGTCCTTAGAGAGCGTGTCGTGTGAGCCGTGGCAATCCGTGCAATAAGGAGCATCCTCTTCATTGTTCAAAAAGGCCATTCCATGTCCACTTTCGCCATACATTTCAGCAACTTCAGCGTGGCAGTTTGAGCAGTTCACTCTTGTGGTTGTCTCGCATGGGCGTCCGAGGCTGGTGGAAACATCGGAGTGGCATTTCACGCAGGTAATGTTCTCATGCGCGGAAGCTGAAAGTATCGATTGATCCACAAAAAGTGGGAATACTTCCCCGTTTACCATTTTATGCACGTCGGGGGCAGCATGACATTCGAGGCATGTTCTGTCTGCGATCTCTACCACCAGATTTTGTCGGTTCAGTTCGTGAGGCGGATGGCAATCGGAACACGCGGGGATCGCACCTGGTTTTGATTCCCAGAGTTCTCCCTTGATCACCTTTTGATGCACTTCTTCGATCCGACTGTGGCAGGTCATGCAGGTGTTGGCGATGTTCTCCACGGATATGGAAGATTCCGGCTCGGAGTGAGGGAGGATTTTATGGTTACCGTGACAGTCATTGCAGGTTGCCGTCACAATCAGTCCAGATTTGAAGAGTCCTTCACCGTGAATGCTCTGGGTGTAATTCTCAATAATGTTGTGCTGTGAAATATCCAGATTTCGCGCTACCGGTTCTCCTTCTCTGTGACACTGACCACAGGTCATGGGAATATTCATTTTGTAAGTCGAGGACAAGGGATTTGAAGGAGGGAGAATTTCGTGGGTTCCATGGCAATCTTGGCAAGAAGGAGCCAAACTATTTCCCATCACAAATTTTTGGCCATGAATCCCTTCCAAAAACTCATCCTCTTCATCAAAATGACATCCTGCACAATTGACCCGTTCGAGATCCGACTCGTGTAATTCTTCCGCGTCCTCATGACAGTCGATGCAACTGAATTCGGGATGCACGGAATGCAGTAATTTTTGAAAATCGACATACATCGAGATCTCCTTACCGTCCCGTTCTTTGGTCATTTCCTCGTCTACGTGACAATCCAAGCAATCCTGGTTGCTCTGACCAAGGGCCGCAGTTGCTCCTGCTAAGACTACGAATATCGCGCCGATAGAAATCAGACCAAAAAAATCGGGGCGAAACGAAAAAGAAAAATATGGGGATTTCATTTGGGGGAAAATTGCAAAACCGCCACCAAGAATTTCTAATAATCCTTACGCTTTCTATTAGAAAACTTTAATTCGCTTATTAGGTCAAGTCTATCCTCCGCGTACATTCACGTTATTCCCGGCCAAAGTAAAACGAACTTTTAGACCGGAAAACAGGAGGTCATGACTTCAGTCGTGACACAAAGCCCGTTTGAAAATCCGTAGTCGATCAGCCGAAACCCACACTCGAAATACCCATCCTGCCCCCTCAGAAAAAATCTGCGTCAATCTGCACAATCTGCGGTTAAAACCCTATCCTGCCTCGCCAGCAACAACCTTACAACAAAATGGACTGTGGACATTCCTGTCCGCATCCCCTGCCCCCTCAGAAAAAATCTGTGTAAATCTTCGAAATTTGCTTCGCCCTTCGGTTGATTATCCTCACTTTGTTCGTCGGGAGCGGTTAAAACTATCCTGCCCCTCAGCGGAACCCCTTACTACTCTAATCCACATCCCATCACCGTTTCACCGTTTCTAAGCTAATTGCCATCAGCCCAATCACCACTTCATTGGAGAGCGCTTTCAGCTCAACGTGGTGCAGCTTTTTCTCAGGGTCGAGTTTGAGAGTGAGAATCGTTGCTGATCCTCCTTCGATTGAACTCGCATCATACACCGAGGCATTGGGGTCGATTTTTCGAATACTGCCCGAGGCCAGATCGAGTCGCAATGGATACGGACCGGGCAGTTGGAATTGAAAATCGTCGATGAAGTAGTCTTGGTCGATCGGCCACCAGGTAGTGGGATTGTGCAGAGGTAATTCCGATTTGCTGCCATCTTCATAGTAGAAGGTGATGATTCCATTATCAAAATGGCTCTGCATCCAATTGGTCGAACCTGCCAGCAGCAAATACGCCCGTTCGGCCCCTCCACTGATGGGGATTTCTACCGAATCCGGATAGTTATCCCATTTGGAAACAAAGAGAATGTTGTCTGCATCCGATTCTCCGGAGGTCATGAATTTAACCCCATTAGGCAATGGCATCATTTGCTTGTTTCGTGCGGCCACGTCCCGTAGTCCAGAATCATCAACCGAGTATTGAGTATGCACTGCTCCTGCCCAGCCTCCAATTCCTTGTTTGGGCATCGAGAGTGAAACAAATGGGGACCTGGGACTTCGGTATTCTTGCTCAAAAATGTCGATCACTCTCGCATTAAAATGGTCATCAAGACTCACTGTCTCAATGGAAGAAGCAACGGGGATGTCCCAATCGATTGCTTCCACCGTCACTGTTGGTTTGTGGGAGAATTCGGGCAACACAGGTTCCTGCTCTGAATCTGCCACCCTGTATACCACTTCAAATTGACTCGCCGCTTCCGCCATCACTTCGAAATACCCATGGAGCGTTCCAACGCGATCGACTGAATCTGGAGCTTTCCCATTGATGCGAATGCTAGATAACTGCGTCGATAATGGCAGTCTCACAACAAGCGATACTTCTGCAGAAAAACGGGTTTCGACAACAATACGACGATGATCGTCGTCATTTTTACTATATTGCAGTGATATCGACGGATGCTGCAACTCCGCAAACTCCCAAGCTTCGGGAATTCCCGGCTTAAGCACAAGTCGTTGATGCATCAGATCGGGTTGGATGCCAAACAACCCTTCGACTATCAATCGCGACATCACGCCCGATCCGTCAGCGAAATCTCGTTGAGATTCTCCCCGGTAGGCATCGAGAAAATTCATCGACCCAACATTGCCCGGGCAAATGCCCGCGTACATACTGCCGAGCAAGGCCCCTTTGGTAAGGCTCCATGCAGCCTCCGGACGGTTCGCCTGCCAGTAAGCCAGTGCCGTATGCAGGTTCTCTCCCATCACCACATTGTTGATCGACCAATGATATGGGAACCAATGCGTGGTGGAGAGAATTTTCAGAGTTTCATTGGTTGGATAATTTTGGAAAGTCAGTGTTTTTGACGGGATATTTTGGTCGATATAACGCGTGAGGGAATAGGCTTCATCTGGTGTCGTAACCTCGGAATCAATTGCATGATAAACATTCCAAACACCCGCATGGGGGTGAACCTTCTTTAACCCCATCCAGTCCTTATATTCCGCATAATGACCGCCGTCACCATCTTCGATCCACAATAACTCCCGCATCGCTTCTTCAATGGCATCGGCTTCTTCTACGAATGGAGCCGGATCCTCTCCGATGAGTTTAGCAAGCTCGGCTGCTTCGCGATTATGGAAGGCATTGTAAGCAGAAGTATAGGCAACGCCTCCTCCGTTGTAGCCCAGTTCATCACTGGCCCAAATCGCCGCATAGGCTTCATACAAAGGAAGCTCTTTTCCTTCGACCTCATGCACTCTCCGAAACATCCGTTTCTCCCACGCCAAATGGCGACAAATCATTGGCCATACCGATTTCGCAAACTCCACATCACCGGTCCATCGCAGGTGGCGGAATAGGGCGTCGATATAGACCAAATTCATGTCATAATGGGAATGCGAAAGCGCACCGTTACTGTGTAAGGCCGCTTCCGACCGCGCGAGATTCGCGTCCTCATCAGGCCCCGGCAAGGTGTCCGGTATGGCGTCGGTGTTTTGTTGTCCTGCCCAATAAGTAAGATGCTTGAGTGCTCGCTCGTGCCACCCCAGCGCATCCATGGCATAAGGTCCGCGCCACCCAAGTAATCGGGAGCGCCAGGCGATGGCTCCGTGCATCACGACTTCCTGTGGATCATCCCACGTGGCATCGGAACCGATGCAAAGCGCAGCAATGGCCGCATTCAGATAAGGATCAGGCGTGTTGACCTTCAACTGGCTCGCTCGCAAGGCACGTGTATTTTCCTCCTGCTCAAATTGCTCTTTTAGCTCCCCAGCATTCCAAGCGTTGAATGCAGTTGGAGCGAAAGTCCTCTCGTTGCCAGAGCTTTCCCTGACTTCCAGATAATCCGCCAGTTCTTTTGCATCGGACTCAGGTTTCGGGAGTTTCTGCCAGGCGAGAAAAATGGGCTGCCCCGACTGAGGATGGAGAGACGCAACCATAAGGGATGATTCGTTTCTACGGATGTTGAGTTCGATTCTGCTTGATCCAGAAGTAGCTCTGGCTGATTCCAACATTCCGCATCCACAACTCGGAATTCTGCAGGCTGCGAAACAGAACCCAGGATTTGCCCTTTGGCACTGTGCAACTGGAACCGTTTGTTCAACTCATCGATCGTGAATCGATTGCCCTCGCAGAACTCTGGCTTAAGCTGAAACCACTCACTGATTGGAACCGCTTCCGTTCCGATATCACCATCTCGTTTCCCGCGCTGACCATTGAGCCCTCCATAAACGCTCAACAGTTGAAGGTCAGATGGGCACTCAACGAAATGACATTGCAGCAGAAACCCTTCACTATCATAGCTGGCAATCGCAGTAACTTCGAGGCTCCCCCCATCCAGCATCGGATCTTCGATGCGATAGATCAGTGACCCTGGGCGATACCGACTCTCGATCGCTTCGGCATCCTGCAGCCATTTGATCTGATCCCCATTTTGAATCGCCAAGCGAATGTTGCCCCCTCGCCCCGGCAAATAGAGTACAAACTCGGGCAAGTCTCCACCATCCACTCGGAATGCGGTATTGCCACCATAGAGCGGACGGTTAAACCACTCCTTATCTTGAACACTCGCACTGACATGAACAAAGTCCCCATTTTCAGGCACATAGCGCAATTTCGAGCCCAAAGAATCCGGATTGGTGGATTGAAAACCAATAGAGGCGGCCAACAGAAAGGGCAAAAAACACATGATGTCCCCAACCTGACAAAAGCGATCAGGTTTTTAAATCCAATTCTTTATTTTACCGCCCCTTCCAATCACTCCTCTTCAGTTCCGCAAGTTTTGAAACGTGCATCAAATCCGACCCAAATTCACGCGTTAAAAGACTCGATGATGACTCCCAAAGCATTTCACATCCATCCTGTCTCATTTGGTGGAGGCGGCGGATCCAGACGCGTAGCGGAAAAGCCTGCAATCGAATCCACGAGCAAAAATCCCACAATCACCTAAAATAAAGCATGTTATGAACTTATATATTTTGGCTGTTTCTTGCGGATTCCCAAAATCTACCAATATTGCACAATACTACCCAACTAATTTGATACATATTTGGTACGTAAATCAGAGTCCAATAATGAGGAAATTGATAAACAACCCTACACTAATGTTCCCAAAGTCTACCAAAGATACACAATTCGATTTTTGACAGAATATCAAAAATCGGAAAGATGGGGTACTGTTGTGAAACCTACTCCAAACCGACCCCCATCCAATTTCTCCTTCCTTTCCGAACACGACCCCCTTTTTGTGGAACTCGCTGCTGCTGCGGAACGGGCATTCTCAAGTGACCCGAACACGACACTCATAAAGCTTCGTCAGTTGGGAGAAGCCATCGCTCAACACCTTGCTGCATCCATTGGAATCGAATTCGATTCGCAAACCGCTCAATCAGATTTACTTTACAAGATTAACCGCGAGCTCCATCTGGATCCTATTGTCAGGAACTTGTTCCACACCCTTCGTATCGAGGGGAACAAAGCGACCCACGAGTTCCGGACTCAACACAAAGAAGCCATGGACGGCCTGCTTGTTGCCCGCAAGCTTTCCATTTGGTTCCATCAATCCTTTGGAAAGAGCGGCCATTCATTTAAAGCTGGCGCCTTCGTTCCTCCGGCAGATCCAAGCGAGCAACTGCGTCAACTACAGTCAGACATCTCTAAGCTTAAAACCGACTTGGAGGACACCCATCAGCAACTGGATTCGAGTGAGCAGCTAGGAGATCTCCTCGAAAAGGAAAAATCGGAATACGAAGCACTGGCTCTAGCAATGGATGAAGAGACCAGAGCGCTTAACATACAGGCCACAGAACAGGAAGAGCGTCTCAAGGAACAGGCCAAAGCTTACGAGGCAAAAATACAATCTCTAGGAAAACAACTCGCACAACTGGAAAAATCAAAGGTCACTAAAGAACGTCAAAACACCTACAGAAAAGTCAGGAGCGCAAACAAAAATATCGTTCTCGATGAAGAACTCACTCGCATCCTCATTGATCAACAGCTCAAGGATGCAGGCTGGCTTGCTGACACTCAGGAGTTGACCTACAAGAAGGGAATTCGGCCTGAAAAAGGGAAAGATCTGGCAATCGCAGAGTGGCCTACTTTTCACAATGGCGAAGCCGGACGGGCAGACTACGTTCTCTTTGCTGGCCTTACACCAATCGCAGTAGTGGAAGCCAAAAGAGAGAATAAAAACGTGGCTGGCAAAATCGGCCAGGCCGAACGTTACAGTAAAGGGTTCAAAGTCCAATCTCCTTTGACCGGTGCATGGGAGCTTTCGGGTCAAACTGTTGCTTGGCCAGACGAACTAGATGCGCACTATCATGTTCCCTTTGTCTACTCCTGTAACGGTCGCCCTTTTGTCCCCCAATTAGCGGAGCAGTCTGGAACTTGGTTTCGCGATGTAAGAGACGAGAGCAACCTCAAACGCGCGCTTCAGAGTTTTCACAGTTCGAAAGGACTTTTGGATCTCCTGGCGAGAAGTAAAACTAAAGCCCAACGGCAACTGGAAAATGAACCTTTCGCATATCTCAAATTGCGGGACTATCAGATCAAAGCGGTTTCATCGGTAGAAGCTGCCCTCGCCCGTGACATTCGCATCGCCCTGCTCGCCATGGCAACAGGCACCGGGAAAACGCACACCATCATTGGACTGATGTACCGTTTCCTCAAGGCAGAGCGCTTCAACCGCATTTTGTTTCTTGTGGATCGCAATGCTCTCGGAAAACAAGCACTTGATGCTTTCGATGAGGCCAAGCTGGAACAAAATCTCCCAATTTCCCGCATCTACAATGTCGCAAAGTTAGGAGATATGGCAGCAGAAGCTGAAACTCGAATCCAGGTAGCCACGGTTCAAGCGATGGTGATGCGAGTTTTCATGAGCGACAATCCTCCACCGGTCGATCAATACGATTGCATTATCGTAGACGAAGCCCACAGGGGGTATACGCTCGATCAGGAAATGACAGAGGGAGAGCTGGCCACTCGAGATGTCCAGCAATATCTGTCTAGCTACCGTCGTGTCCTCGAGTATTTTGATGCAGTCAAAATTGGGCTCACTGCAACACCCGCCAAACACACCAGCGACATTTTCGGAAAACCTGTTTTCACCTATAGCTACCGCGAAGCAGTCGCAGATGACTGGTTGATCGATCACGAACCTCCCATCCGTTACCAAACATTGCTCACCCAAAAGGGCATTCATTTTGCAAAAGGTGACACCGTCAAAGCGATCAACACCCAGACCGGAAAGATAGAATCCGCTGAATTAGATGATGAGCTCAATTTCGAGGTCGGTGCGTTCAACAAAAGGGTTATCAACGAAAAGTTCAACAAGGTGATATGTGATGAACTTGTCCAGGAGCTGGATCCTTTTGGAGGTGAAAAGACCATGATCTTCTGCGCCACAGATTTGCATGCTGACATGGTTAAACGCTTGCTCGATGAGGCATTTAAGGAGCTCTACAATGGCGAATACAATCAATCTGCAGTTGCCAAAATCACTGGCCAGAGCGACAAGGTCGATGATCTAATATCACTTTATAAAAACGAACGATACCCCAACATTGCCATCACGGTCGACCTACTCACAACCGGTATTAATGTACCGAAAATATGCAATCTTGTTTTCCTGCGCCGCGTGAGCTCCCGTATCCTCTACGAACAAATGATCGGTCGGGCTACCCGACGTTGCGACGAAATCGGGAAGACTGTTTTCCACATTTACGACCCCGTCGATATCTACGCCACACTCCAAGAAGTCAACACAATGAAACCGTTGGTGAAGGACCCGAACATCACCATCGAACAGCTCATCACAGAGCTATCCGACCCCGATCTTTTTGAAAAGGCACTGAACTGTCCTGGGGAAGAGGAGGGTGAGACTCATGCCGATGTGGTACTCAGTCAATTGAGCCAAAAGCTCATGCGGGTCCTGCGCAAAGCCGATCAAAAAGCCGAGAGCAAACCAGAGTTGAAAGAAAAACTTGCTTCCCTTCATGAGCTCTGGGGCACGGAACCAAAAT
Source organism: Opitutales bacterium (assembly GCA_963676215.2). Lineage (GTDB taxonomy): Bacteria > Verrucomicrobiota > Verrucomicrobiia > Opitutales > JAFGAQ01 > JAKSBQ01. The sequence goes on from CAXXVT010000023.1 coordinate 111,054, forward strand.
CCCTACACCGTCACATCAAGGAACTCGGTCCCCGCGGGACCTCTCAATTTCTTCAGAAACACAGCGGCTTACTCAATCAACTCACCGAGGTTCAACAACTGGTCGGTAGTGAATACATGCCCATTATTTCCGAGCATCACGACGAATTACGCGATCGCACCCAAAGTTATGGCAAACACCAACGCCCCGAGGATTACCTTGATAGTTTCATAAACTTCATCAAGGAGCAGCTCAACCTCAACGCTGCCCTGAGAGTCGTAGTAACCCGCCCCCGTGATCTCACCCGATCCGAACTCAAGGAGGTGAAGCTATTGCTCGACGAGGCAGGCTTCTCGGAAGCCAAGTTGCAATCCGCCGTTCGCAACCAGACCAATCACGATATCGCAGCCAGTATCATCGGGCACATCCGCCGTGCAGCCCTAGGCGAACCGCTCATGCCTTTCGAGCAACGGGTGGATCAAGCCATGCAAAAGCTTTACTCAACCCACGCTTGGAAACCCGCACAGCGCAAATGGCTCGACCGCCTCGCCAAACAACTTGTGCACGAGTCCATCATCGACCTCGACTTCGTCAACTATCGTTTCTCAGACCACGGCGGCGCCAAACGCCTCAACATCGTGCTCGGCAATCAACTCGACACCGTACTTGAAGAAATCAACACCTCCCTCTGGCCCGATAAAACTGCTTGATAAGGACTTTCGTTTGTGTATCACCCGAATGCCTCAAAAATGTTTGCGTATCGCGAATCTTAATCCATGATACGCAAAAAGGTTTATGTATCGGTGATGATACACAAATCCGGAACGCGCAATGAATCCATACATCCCAGAATCACTTCCTCTCCAAAACCTTGATTACTCAAAACTCATAACGGCTGTAGGAGAAGCAAATGCGGCGCTTGCTGAATACAGTGGCATATTAGAGGGAATACCAAATCCGGCGGTATTGTTGTCTCCCCTCACCAGTCAAGAAGCGGTGTTATCATCAAAAATCGAAGGAACACAAGCGACAATTGAGGAGGTTTTGGAGAAAGAAGCGGGGGCGGATTTTGACGATCAAAAGAATGATGACATCGCAGAGATTCAAAACTATCGCAAAGCCTTGATCCTAGCCCAAGAATATCTCCAAGACGGTAGACCGATGACGCTCAATCTAGCACTACAAATTCACAAAGTATTACTTGATAGCGTCAGAGGAGAAAACAAACAACCGGGAGAATTCCGTAAAACCCAAAACTGGATTGGTCCATATGGCGCAAAAATGGAGGAGGCATCGTTTGTCCCTCCTTCGCCCATTATCCTCCAAGAGTCTCTCGAAAAATTGCTCTGCTATCTCAATGAGGAAGATTTTGATGTTTTGGCTCAATGTGCAATCATGCATGCTCAATTTGAACTATTGCACCCTTTCTGCGATGGAAACGGTCGGATCGGACGGCTACTCATCCCCTTATTTTTGTTCTACAAGAAAAGACTATCTAGCCCCATGTTTTATCTTTCCGGATATTTGGAAACCAACCGTAGCACCTACTACGAGACTCTTAGGAATATATCAGAGAAGGGTCAATGGACAGAATGGATCCTTTTCTTTCTCCACGCAGTAACTGAACAATCAAAAATAAACGCTTCAAGAGTGAGATCTGTCATGGAACTTTACCAAAAAACAAAATCACTTGTGGCCGACGTAACTCACTCTCAACATACTGCCGCATTTGTTGATACTCTATTTGATCGCCCAATATTCAGAACTTCGGATTTCTCAAAACGATCCGGTATCACAAAACCCACTCTCCACAATCTAATAAGACAACTTCTTGAACCAAATGGTCCCATTACGACCTTAAAGGAAGCTGCCGGTAGAAGACCTGCGATTTACGCGTTCCCTGCCCTCCTAAATACATGTGAAGGAAAAATCGTAATATAGCCAGCACCAGAAGGCTCATCGAAATCCATGTTAGCTAACTCCTAGCGTCGAACTCCTAACTCCTTTAAAAAATCCATGACCCAAAACCATATTGTCCAAAAGCTCTGGAATCTCTGTGACGTCCTGCGTGACGACGGCATCAACTACTCCGATTATGTCACCGAGTTGGTCTTGCTGCTCTTCATCAAGATGGTGCATGAAAACACCGAGTCTGGCATCCTGCAGAAACATCCTCTGCCCGAAGGATGTCGATGGTCGGATCTCAACGGCAAGTCGGGCATCAATCTGCTCAACGATTACAAACGCATCCTGCTCAGCCTCTCCACAGGCGAAGATGGTGAAAAGAATTTCGTACACAACGACCCGCTCATCAGTGCGATCTACGCCGATGCGCAAACCCGCTTACGCGAACCCCGTCACTTGGAGCAGCTGATCAAGACCCTCGACCAAATCGACTGGTTCAGTGCGCAAAAAGATGGCCTTGGTGATCTATACGAAGGGCTGTTGGAGAAAAACGCGAACGAAACAAAATCGGGCGCAGGTCAGTATTTCACACCACGTACATTGATCAATGCGATGGTGGAGTGTATCAAGCCCCAACCGGGTGAAACCATTCAGGATCCCGCCGCTGGCACCGCTGGCTTTCTTACCGTTGCGGATAAATATATCAAAGGGAAGACCGACGACCTCTACGACTTGTCGGACAAGGAAAAAACGTTTCAGAAAAACAAAGCTTTCATCGGCGTGGAGCTCGTTCCCTCCACCCGACGACTCGCCCTGATGAATTGTCTGCTGCACGGCATGGAAGGCGACGATGAAGGCGTGGTGCACCTCGGCAATGCCCTGGGCGACAGAGGAAAATCCCTACCCGCCGCCGACATTATTCTCGCCAATCCCCCCTTTGGTACCTCCAAGGGCGGTGAAGCATCCATCACGCGTGATGACCTCACCTACGAGACCAGCAACAAGCAACTCGCCTTTCTTCAGCACATTTACCGTAACCTCAAGCCCGGAGGACGCGCCGCCGTCGTCCTGCCCGATAACGTGCTCTTCGAAGCCGGGAAAGGTACCGACATCCGTCGTGATCTGATGAATAAGTGCAACCTGCACACCATCCTACGCCTACCCACCGGCATCTTCTACGCCCAAGGTGTGAAAACCAACGTGCTCTTCTTCACCAAAGGGGCAGTGAACGACAAATTGCAGGAGGAGAACTGCACCGAAAACGTCTGGGTCTACGATCTGCGCACCAACATGCCCAGCTTCGGCAAACGCACCCCCTTCGGTGACTCCCATCTCGAACCCTTCGCAAAAGTCTTCGACCCCACTGAATCTGACACCTTTAACGCAACCAACCTCGCCACCATTCTTGCCGCAAGAACAGAAGGTGATTGGTCCTTCAACGCCGAAGAAATCGAGGTCGATCCATCCGTCATAGCAGAAACCCAAACCACTGACGAACGCCTCGCCAAAAGCCGCTGGCGCTGCTTCAGTCGGGAATGGATCAAAGAGATTAAAAAAGATTCTCTCGACATCTCCTGGCTCAAAGACAAAGACAGCGTCGACGCTGCTAATCTACCGGCACCAACTGTGCTAGCCAGTGAAGCAAAAAAGGAATTGATCGCAGCGTTGGGTGAATTGGATGAGTTATTGAAGGCGTTGGGGGGAGAAGAGTGAGCGAGAACAAAAATAGCTGGCCTAATGTTGAACTTGGAAAAATAGCCGGATTAATAACTAAGGGAACAACTCCAACAACTTTAGGGCATCAATATCAACCAGAAGGAATTCCATTCATCAAAGTTGAAAATATTTCCAACTCTGGAATAAAAACTTCAACTGTTCACCAATATATCTCAATTGAAGCACATCAAGACCTCAAACGTTCACAATTTAGAGAAAACGATGTTCTGTTTTCAGTTGCTGGAACCATAGGAAAAACAGCTCTAGTTACTTCAAAAGATATTCCTGCAAATACAAATCAAGCAGTTGCAATAATAAGAGACTATAACAGAGCATTAACTCCCCACTTTTTGCGGTATCAATTGAAATTTCTTGCTTCAACAATTAAAGAATCAAATGAGCGTGGTGGAGCGATGAAGAATATTTCGCTGGGGGATCTAAGATCTTCAAAAGTCACAATCCCTCCTCTCGCCGAGCAAAAGGTCATTGCCGACAAACTGGATACCCTGCTGGCACAGGTGGAATCCACAAAATCCCGCCTCGAACGCATCCCAACCATCCTCAAACGCTTCCGCCAATCCGTCCTCTCCTCCGCCGTCTCCGGCAAACTCACCAAAGACTGGAGAAAGGAGAATGATTACACCGAACTAACACTCCTACTACCGAAATCAAACAAAGTAATAATGGTTCCTTCCTCGTGGGCTAACGGAACTTTAAAATCTTCGTGCAAAATAATTTCCGGCAACGCTTTCAAAAGTGGAGATTTCATCGACGTAAATGATGTTCCAGTAATCAAAATATCAAATGTGCAATACGGCGAATTTGAGATTAAAAACCAACAATACTTGCCAAATGAATTTCTAGAAAAGCACGAGAACTTCAGAGTGTTTGAAGGAGATTTGCTCATGGCTCTCACTCGTCCAATAACAAATGACACATTGAAAATTTGCCGTTATCCGAACCATCAAAAAACCGGACTACTAAACCAACGAGTCGCTAAATTCGTTTTTAGGAACGAAAAAGAAAAAGCGTTTTTTGAGTTTCTTTTCCAATCTGATTATTTCAAGTCACAGGTTGTCGAAAATCTTTCCGAAACACTCCAACCAAATCTATCGCCACGTTCATTGCAGTCTTTCAATGTCAGCATCCCTCCTATCCCCGAACAACAAGAAATCGTCCAACGTGTCGAAAAGCTCTTTTCCTACGCAGACCGCATCGAATCCCAAGCAAACGCTGCCCTCGACCGCGTCAATAACCTGACGCAATCCATCCTCGCCAAGGCCTTCCGTGGCGAACTCACTGCCGACTGGCGCACCGCCAACCCCGACCTCATCTCCGGCGAAAACTCTGCCGAATCCTTGCTAGCCCGAATCCAATCCGAACGCGCAGTGCAACAATCGGTAAAAAAGAAGAGAAGGAAACCTTGATGAAAGAAAACGACAATCAAGAACAACTCTCTTTCCTCGAAGACGCTAATCCGGATCAATCCCAAGAGAACCGGAATCCAGAAGCTCAAGACGCAAAGGAACAGGCAGGAATCGAAAAACCAAAAGGTGAGACTAGCAATTTTGGAAAATACATTGTTTATGTCGATGAAAGTGGTGATCACAGCCTGCAATCGATCAATAAAGAATATCCCGTATTCGTACTAGCTTTTTGCGTTTTTCACAAAGACCACTACAGCGAAAAAGTCGTTTCTGCATTAGAGAGCTTCAAATTCAAACATTTTGGACATGATCAAGTGGTTCTTCACGAGAATGAAATTCGGAAAGAAAAGGGAGCGTTCCGAATCTTTCCTTCAAGAGAGCACAAAACTCGGTTTATTGAAGACTTAAATGTAATCATACAGGATAATAATTTCATCCTGATCAGCTGTGTCATTGATAAGAGACGTTTGAAAGAACAACAGGAAGCGCCATCAAACCCATATCACATTGCACTGCGTTTCTGCCTCGAAACCCTCTACGAATTTCTCGAAGAGAAAAACGAACAAGAAAACCTCACACACGTTATTGTTGAACAACGAGGCCCCAAGGAAGATAAAGACTTGGAATTGGAGTTTCGCAGGATCTGCGATGGTTACAATTCCATGGAAAAAAAGCTGCCATTCGAGGTATTGTTTTCAAACAAACAGACGATGTCGTCTGGCTTGCAATTGGCAGATTTGGTAGCACGTCCGATTGGAATTCATGTCATCCGAAGAGATCAGCCCAATCGAGCCTTCGACATTCTTAAGAAAAAGTTCTTCTGCAAGGGAGGTCGGGCAAAAGTAGGCGAAGACTATGAAAACTGGGGATTAAAAATCCACCCTATCCAGAAAAGCGAAAGGCCCCGATGATCCTCACCGAAGCCACAGACGCCGACCGGGCTCTCCCAGTCCACTTAATTCCAAATGTGTGCGTTTTTTTCGAAAAGACAACAAAATAGCGAACTCTCCAATTCCTTATGATCTTATTCCTCGGTTCAGGTGTTTCATTAGCTTCCGGCCTACCCAGTGTCGCAGCCATTCAGGAGGCATTACTGTCAGATGTCTCAAGTCCGACCATCGTGCGAGACACAGGGGGGGGGTCAACACAGGGGGGGGTCAATCAACACAGGGGGGGAGAAACACAGGGGGGGGGGTCAAAGCTATAATCTTAACATCGGTCGGCAAGCCTCCCTGGATTGCCTACGGCAGCAGGATGAACCTGCATCCGCGATTCAACAGGATACTATCCCATCGTTTCATAGTATCGTACACCACCTGTCGTATCAGCTGGCCTGATACACCTGTTGGTGAGCCCGTGAACCATCGAACGAAGTGTTGTTACAAAAATTAAAATTCAACTCGTTCATCTGGAGTGTTTGGATATTTCAGTTGGTCTAAGCCCCAACAAACTCCCTTCTCGTCGCTGCTCACATTTATTTTCTCTCAATGATTCAAGAAGACGCAGTTCCATTAATATGTCGTAAATGGCACAGATTCTCGGATCATAATAACAGTCTCCAACAATAAACCAGGATGAGAAAGAGGAACACAAAAAGGGTCAAACGCACATGGTGAAAATCCTTTTCCATAAAAGCGGATAGGAGGGATTTCAACATCGGTCGGCGTTTTAAACTCTACGTATTTTTGTTGAAAGGAGTTCAGCTCGTTGAATCCGCTCATTTTTCGGATTTGCCACTGACAGTGAATTCCGCAAGCGAAAATCCCACAACCCGATATATGCAACACCTTATGCAAAATGAAGCGATCCCATCGATAATAGCGCGTATTCAGGTGCATTTTTCCCTGATAGGAAACATTCAATCCTTTCGAATTTCTTTCCTATACGAGTATTAAAAGGTCATGACCGGGTGATTCTAAAAGGGTCACATTGGTCTGTATTCGTTCCCCACTCCGCTCCCTATACCCTTCGGTTGGGTTGACCTCCATTTCAAACAAGGATAGGATAGTTGGTGAAATTTCCCCCCAAATCACCTATTGGAGGAAAAAGGTTCCTCCTGCGTTCAACATGGCCTAAACATCCGGCGCGAATATCCGATCACTAGATATCCGCCAACAGTTCCAAGATTATCCTATGCACTCAAAAATCGCTATTTCCAACAGCATTGGAGGACAGATTTTCATTTTTGTGATCTGTCCATTGTCACTGCTTCTACTCGCGACCATTACTTATTTGGGCTACAATATTTATGAAGAAAGCCAAAGGACTGCCACCAATGAGATACAGCAGCTGAGTAAACAAGTTTCCCTGCAAGTGGAGTTGCAGTATGACAAGGGAGTGGAAATTACCAAATCGATGGCCCTCGCCCAAGCGAACGGAATTTTTGGAAATCGCGAAGCCTCCATGCAATACGCCCCGCGACATCCTTGCCCACTCTCCAGACTTCTCAGGGTCCTATTTTGCCTATGAACCAAATGCGGATGGCAATGATCTAAAGTATCTGGAACAGGCGAAGTCAGATGAACAGTTGGCATTGGCGCTAGACAGAAACGGGCGTTTTATCCCCTATTGGTATCTGGATCGCATTGATCAACAATCGATTCTTCTTGAGCCTTTGATCGATGTTGAGGGCAGCGCTTATTACAAAGATCTGAAGAATCTCTATGAATCAGAAAATAAGATTCAACCGATGCTCACGGAACCGTTCCGTTACAATGGAGATACCATCATAGAGCAAACTTACCCCATTATCATAAACGATGAATTTGTGGGGGTCGCGGGAGTGGACAAAACGATCAAGAATATGGATGTTTCTCTGCAAGTCCTGAAAGAGAAACATCAGATCGATATCTTTATCCTCAGCGAGGGAAAACGGTTTTTGGCGATGACGACAGCCCAATTTGATGACTTGATCACTCGTCAACTGGAAGACACCCCCTATGAAGAGACCTTCCAATCGTTTTACGAAAACGCTGAACAGAACCAGGTAAAGATTTTAAAGGATCCGTTCTCCAACAAAGTAAGCTACTACTCCCAGAGTGTTGTTCCCGGTGCAAATTGGCTCGTGGTGGTGATGATTCCTGGGGATCAAGTAATGGGTCCGATTCGAAGGAGTCTGCTTCCGACGATTGCGATTACCATCACGGTTGTCGTGTTGGTGATATTGATCGTCCTCGCAGGTCTTCATCGATTTACCAAAAAGCTGGATCGTTCAGTGAAAGCGGCGCAGCGTTTGGCTGAAGGAGACTACTCTCAGAGTTTTGATGTGAATCCTAAAAAAATGGATGAAATAGGATCGTTCTTTCAAAGTCTCAACAGCATGATGGAGCAGATTCAGGACAGAGAATTACGCATCCAGGAAAGTGAACAGCGATACCGTATCTTGATAGAATCTTCCAATACCGGAGTCTGGGAATACAATGCCCAAAACGCCTGGTTCTGGTGTAGCAATCAGTATTTCGAAATGCTGGGTCTGCATGCCCCTGATTTTCAAATCGAAAAGGGGTATGATCGCAGCAAAGCTTTATTTGACAGAATTCATCCTGACGAAATAGACCGTGTCAAAAGTGGATTTGACAGCTATGTAACAACCCAGACAACCGAACTCTACGAAGACATCTTCCGAATGGAGCATGCGAACGGCGAGTGGCTCTGGATATGGGCAAGATGCCGCATGCTGGTCGATCAAACTCAAAATGTGACCGGAACCATCATCGGAACATTGATCGATATCACCCGTCAGAAAAACGCCGAAGATGAGCTCAGGCTACTGAATGAAGACTTGGAAAACCAAGTAATCGAAAGAACCGCTCAGTACAGAGAAGCAAAGGATATTGCCGAAAAAGCAACCAAAGCAAAAAGTGACTTTCTTGCTCGAATGAGTCACGAAATACGCACCCCAATGAATGCGGTGATCGGTCTGAGCGATCTTGCTTTGAAAACGGAGTTGAGCCAAAACCAACGGAATTACCTATCAATTGTTCACCAAAGCAGTGTTGGGTTGCTAGGGATTATAAATGACATCCTCGATTTCTCAAAAATCGAAACGGGCGAACTGATCATTGAAAGAAATTCTTTCTCCCTTGAAACCGTCATCGAAGAGATGCTCAACATTGTTGCGAATCATGCGCACGAAAAAGGGCTGGAACTTGTCATCGATTTACAGAACAAGCTCCCTTCAGATATTCTGGGAGATCCACTGCGGCTGCGCCAGATCCTGCTCAATCTCCTGAGCAATGCCATAAAATTCACCGAAAGAGGTGAGATCGTCATTTCTGTGACGGAAAAAAGCCGGACAAATGACCAGGTCGAAATCCAATTTGCTGTAAAGGATACGGGTTCGGGGATCCCTCAGGAGCGAATCGACCGAATGTTCAAAACCCCATCCAGAATATGATAACGAACGCACCAGGCAAGAGACTGGATCCGGATTGGGCCTCACCATCTGTCAACACCTCACGGCATTGATGGGTGGGCAACTCAGTGTTGAAAGTGAATTGAACAAAGGCAGTTGTTTCACATTTACCCTGGCGTTCGGAATTGATCCTAAATCAAAACCAAATCCATACGCTCTGGATGATAATCTTAAGAAAACCCGAATTCTGCTCTGTGACGATAACAGATCTTCACGGTCCGCCATTACTGCAGAACTGAAGTCTTTTGGCTTCGAAGTCTATCCTGCGTCATCGGGATTTGAGGTAGTGGATCGCCTCGAAAAGAATGATTCGAAAGATCCCTTTTCACTTCTGCTTCTCGACAGTGAGATGCCGCTGCAAAATGGATACGAAACAGTGCAGAAAATCGAAGCGGTTTCCAAGGTTCCCGTTCTCATGCTTTCCTGCAATGAAAACGAAGCCTATCTGAAAAAATTAGCCACCCTCCCTTCCGTTCGTCACACCATTACAAAACCTGCCTGTAGGAGGAAACTGTTTAATGGTGTCATGGAGGCACTAGGACACAGTGAACTCGTCCAAGTAGAAATGCCTGCGTTTACGAAGTTTAGCGAGGAACAGCTCTCGTCGATCCGGGGTGCCCAAATTCTTGTCGTTGAAGATAATGAAATAAACCAACAAGTAATCGTTGAAATCCTGAAAACAATCAGTTGTCGGGTAGACGTGGTTGAAGATGGGGCAAAAGCAGTCAAAACAATCGCCTGCAATAAAGAACGCTATGAGCTTGTTTTTATGGATCTACAGATGCCCGTTTTGGACGGATTTGGCGCCACCATCGAAATCCGGAAAAACGAAGCATTCGACAATATCCCCATCGTTGCGATGACCGCAGATGCACTGAAAGGCGTGAAGGAACGTTGTATCCGACGCTGGAATGAACGGATATCTCACCAAACCGATAGATCCCGATAGCGTATTTGAAGTCATGCTCAAGTTGATCCAATCGAAAGAACGAGAGCTTCCAACTGTAGAAAAATCATCTGCGTCACAGCAAGCAGATGAGATCCAATTCCCTGAGTTTAGAGAAATTGATGTCCAGGACGGACTCCAGCGGTTGAATTACAACAAGGGAATATACAGCAGGGTATTGATTCGTTTTTCTCAAAATCAGGTAAATTTCCTGGAAAAAATTCAAAAAGCCCATGCAGACGGCGATAGCGAAACAGTGATGAGGATGGTGCATTCATTAAAAGGTATTTCAGGAAATCTGGGAGCAAAAGCACTCTTTCAAAAAACTTCGGAACTGCATGACGCTCTATTGAACGATATGACTCACTTCGACCAACTCATTGAGGCGTTTGAACCGTCATTCACAGCTGTTTTGAAAGAGACAACTGAATTTGCGGCATCCACAGAGTAAAACCACCGACTAAGAACCTCAAAACATTCGTGCATTTTCTATTTTGCGTAAAATGAAACCCACCTCTCAAATTCGCTTAGTATTATTGTCCTTCTCAATCCTATTGATGAGTGCGGTTTCGTCCTTCGCAGCGAACCGGCAATTCTACGAAAAATATGAAAGAATTCGAGTTTCCGGGATCAGCATGCTGGATACATTAAAACCGGGAGAAAACACAATCTCATATAAGGTTTATCCGTATCGAAAATTGCGCATTAGTGACATCGTGGTCTACAACTCAGAACGAGGATTTAGTGTCATTCATCGAATTTCACGAAGATACAGAGGAGGTCTGTGGGTCACAAAAGGTGACAACAACCGACGAGCCGATCGCGAATTATTGGGATCTGACAATTTTCGTGGACTGGCCTTAGTAGACCCAGGTTCCATAAAAAGATTCCGGAAATTGATGGAGGGGAAATCAGAGCAGATTCCCAATGATATCGAAAACTATATGGACAGTCGAACCCGGTAGGAAACTCCTCCTCCAACTGAGCCGGCGTAAATG
>CAXXVT010000024.1:0-108043 GCA_963676215.2 Opitutales bacterium
GCGATACAGTCGTGCGAAATCGACGTATCCACGATCCATAACGTAAATGCTACCAGCTTCGAAAGCGATCTGATCAAGCACGTTCACATCGTGAACTTTTCCCTCTGTAATACTGATAAATACGGGAATCGGACCTTTCAAATCGATTATAGTATGCAACTTGATTGCAGCTTTGGTTTGGCGAAAATGAGCCCACGGAAACATCGTCAGGCACAAGTCAATCGTGGAAGAATCCAAAGCATAAACAACAACCTCGTCGAGATCCAAAGTATTAGGATCGTGGGCATACAAAGTTCTGGCTTTTCTAATGAGAACTTGCGCCAATTCTTCGTAGACTCTCCAGTCTCTGAACTCATTGGCATAGGCGAGGTTTGTTCTGGTAATGTTGCCTCGGATTCCCATGGCGTAAAGAAGACGGCACCGTTTCAAACAGGCTTCTATATCACGCAGACTTTCCCGGAAAGTGAGTTGGGCAAAAGCCATTGCCAGGAATTGATCTCGGGCAGTCATGCTTTTACTGGCTCTGGGCATAGGATGACGGTCAATACATCGTTGGAACTCTTTTCGATCAAGGAAGTCGAGGATTTGGGAGAAAATCAATCGTCCATCATTCATTCCTTATTGAGAATGAACAAAAAACTAAGTTCAAATGCGTGACACTTTAATTATTTGATTACTAACTGATAATGAATAACTTGTATGATTCTAAAACGTCCTTAACTGGACAGTAGTGATTCGAGCTATATTTGCACGAGAGATTCTCCCTGTCCTTTTTGACTGGAACACGAAGACTCAGAACTCGTTTTTATCGAATAGACGAGATGTCAGCTTCCCGAATCAAAAAACCAGGAAACGAGTTCGATTACGAAGGGAAGCAATGGAAGTAAGAAAGAAGCAACCGCACTACCGAACAATTGAAAAAATGATTTAAAATCAAATGGAAATACCTTCATCGAAGAAACTTTCAAAAATCGTTTCTCATAGTATTCAAGGCTATATGTTTCACCGCTGAGGTCTTTCTCCGATACGCTCTCAGAGCAGTAACCACATTCCGATATTTTGCGGGAGAAATACTCCAGGGCTTCTTGTTTTGCTACAAAAAGTTTCCGACTAAAGAGGCCCAAAGGCAAAAGGAACGCAAGCGGGGCCAGAAATGCAAATGCCAAAATCGGTGCCCACACGGCAAACACATATGGATCAGCATTTTCTATGGTAAGCTTGTATCCAATGGTTGCAGCAACCGTCACCCCGATTGCGAAGATAAAGATGCCAAAAGTCGATTGAACTCGAACCAAGAACCCTAAGCCTCCGGTGCCGTCTGGATGAAGCGGTAGTAATTTTAGTTCCGTCCGTGAAAAAACCCACAATACACGAATCCAGAAAATGACTTTCCAAATCCAACGAAGATAGATGTATTGAAAAATAGGTACTGCCACAAACGCAGCATATATTCCCGCAAGCGAGAGTGTCTGATCCCCAACAATACCGGTAGGGGCATGCCAGGTGAACGATTCATTGTGAATTTCGCCAAAGATCCACCCCATGGTCGAAGCGTAGCCGATTAAAAATAAAACAACTTCCGGAACGATCTCAAAGACAGGCGTTGGACGCCTAAGAATGCTCTTGATGTTTTCCTCATCGTTTTCTCCACGATATCCAAAATACAACATTCTACCCGACGCATATTTTATACTCAGTCCAATTAATCGTTGAGCAAATAACAGCGCTGGCATCGCGAGGAAAAACTGTCCATATGCGGCGTAATCAAAAACGAAGGCCAACCGTTTATCCTCATTCAAAAAGAGACCAGACGACTGCGCCAAAATAGCCACAGGGATCCATGTAATCAACAGTAGTGCGATAAACTGACAAAATGGCCGAGGCTGATACTCCTCATCCGATAGCCACAATAACCTCATGACTCGATTAAAGACATCACCCTGACAAAGTTGAAACCTAGGTTCCTCTATACGCTCATCATTGTCGTTATGTTGAGATTTTATTTCCATTTACTGATAAGAAATTGGAGAGTATTCAGTTGGATTCGAAGCAATTTTTTTCTAAAACCACTTAGGCAAATGGTAATCTTTCAGAACAGAAATCAATTTACAACAAATGGATAGGAAAAAAATTGGTCTGGTTCTCGGTTCTGGTGGCGCAAGGGGGCTTTGTTTTTTAGGAGCCCTTAAAATTTTGGAAAAAAACAATATCCAGATCGACACCATTGCTGGTTGTTCAATGGGCGCGATTATCGGCAGCGCATGGGCTTCGGGATGTTCATTTGAAGAGATGTCAACCATCGCAAGCAGACTCAAAACTTGGAACATCATCCGACCTGATTTTCTAGGAACCGGCCTTTTTTCGAACAAACCCATATTCAAAGCCATCGCTCCATTACTTAAGGTGGATCGTATTGAGGACTTAAGCATTCCTGTCCATATCGCATGCACAGACCTCAACACGGGACAAGGGATGATCTATACCAAAGGAGATCTATTACCAACGGTGGTTGCCAGTTCATTAGCGGCAGGTGTTTTTACTCCCGTAGATTATGATGGGTTACTCTTAGTAGACGGCGGTTATACCAACATGGTCCCCGCAAATGTTCTCACGGATAAAGTCGATCTCGTCATTACAGTCGACGCAACGGTCATTCCAGACTGGAGCTTCAATATAAGCTCGAAGCCTAGCCTAAAGAATTTTTTCAATTTCAAAAACTGTTGGGACATGAACCTCAAAGCTATCGATACCACCAATTATCACTTCAATCGTTCATCTCTGGAGGGAATCGAACACATTCATATTACACCTGACCTGTCAGGCATCACATTTATGGATTTCAAGAAATCGGATGAAATAATTCAAAGGGGTCAATCAGCGTTAATCGACGCAATGCCCGAAATTCAGAAACGATTGAATTCAACTTAAATAGAATCATAAGTCTGTTGATTAAGCTAAAGAAGCACTATCCAACCTAGAAATATTCGCAACTAGGCACGATCGGAGTTAAACCCTAACTATCAACAAACACCCAAATGAACTCTTCACTCAAGATTCGAGAAATCACCACTCCTGAACCAGAATTTCTGAAGTTCGCACTCAATTTGCTAAACCGAACCCAGGGAGTGGGACTCTTTGATAAACCCTATGTGGCGAGAAAGATCGAATCGAAGGACTCGCTCGTGTTGGAAGCCACAATCGAGGGAGAAATCGTCAGCGTGGGATGCGCCGATATCATTAGAGAGTTGTGGTATTATGAGCCATTTGATGCAGAGCTCGAAAATCGCATGAAGGGACGAAAAATCGGTTCCTTCAGCACTCTTTCCGTGATTGAAAGCATGCAAGGCAAAGGCGTAGGGCAAAGGATGAGCAAGGAACGGCTCAAGTGGTTAAAAACAAAAGGATGCGACACGATTTTCGGAGTTTCGTGGGCCAGTGAACTCAATCACACATCCAACCGAGTCTTTGAAAAGACAGGATTCAAAAAGGTTAAAAAGGTAGATCAATTTTACAGGGAGGAAGCCATTGCTAATCCATTTGACTGCCCCGGCTGCCGCACCCAGCCCTGTGAATGCGCTGCTATCTTGTATGAATTGCAGATAAACGAGTGACGAGAAATCCACAAAATGCGATGGCGAGCATCGCATGCTACAGAATCAGACCAAGCCAAGGTTGACATTCCGTGAATAAACCCCAACTAAAATGGTTTAATACTATCTATGAATTGGGATTGGATACCTAACTTTTTAACATCAGCCCCGTTTTGGGCCATGTGCGTGCTGTGGATTATTTTCATTGTGGGCTATGTGCTCACGATCCTGCCAGTAGCACCTGGCAACTTCATTGTGCTCGGTGGCATTGTGATCCACAAACTATGGGTTCCCGAACATTCGGTATCGTGGAAATACATCCTCATCATGCTGGGTCTTTCGCTGCTGGCGATGGCGGGTGACTACGCTCTGACCTACTTCGGAGCCAAAAAATTTGGGGCAACCTGGCGTGGAGGCGTCGGAGCGATCGTGGGTGGACTCGTTGGACTCTTCATCCCCCCTCCCCTTTTCTGGCTAATTTTTGGACCCCTTGTCGGAGCGGTTCTCTTTGAAATTATTGGCGGCCAGGAATGGAAAATGGCAGGCAAAGCCGGCTTTGGCTCTTTTCTCGGAGGTCTTGCTGCGATGCTGTTTAAAATCATCGTTTCCACGATTATGATCGTCGGCTTCTTCATGTATTCTTGAATCCGCCTGTAATGCCCGAAGAAATCCCAGTCTCATCTGATGACCATTGTACACCCAATGCATTTAAGATTCCTAAGATTGCCTATTACGATATCATTGAACAAAATCATCCCATGGGAAATACGGTAGATTGGGGGCGCACCCGTTACAAAGAAGCGTATGACAAGCAACTCGAATGGGTTGCCCAACATATCACAGGTGAGCGCACGGACACCCTCGTATTAACCGAGCATAATCCAGTCTTCACTATCGGCCGACGCAAGTTAGCAGACCAGCATTTAAAATGGGGTGCGAAGCTACTTAAAGAAACCGGAATCGAAGTGGAAGAGACCAATAGAGGTGGAGACATTACCTATCATGGTCCAGGTCAAATAGTGGGTTATCCCATCATCAGTCTCGCCCATAAAAAGGACCTGCATCGCTACCTACGTGATTTAGAAGAAGCGCTTATTCGAACGCTCGCCCATTTTGGCCTGTTTTGTGACCGCCGCGAGGGCATGACCGGAATTTGGATCGAAAAACGCAAGATCGCAGCCATGGGAATTGCTGTTAAACAGTGGGTTACTTATCATGGGTTTGCTCTCAACGTAAACCCAGACCTCAATCACTTTAATGGCATTGTGCCCTGTGGAATAACTGACGGCACGGTGACCTCAATGGAGCAGGAATTGGGCTACATACCTGATAGCGTGATGGTTAAGCACCTATTAGAAGTTGAATTCTGGGGGATTTTCACTAACTATGCCACCCATGGTGAAAAGTAAGCCAAAATGGTTGAAAGCAAAGTTGCCGACTGGGGCAATGTATCGCGAAACTCGCAATACGGTGGAGCAGAATGACCTGCACACGGTTTGTCAGAGTGCACAGTGCCCAAACATGGGCGAATGCTGGTCTCGTGGTACGGCAACGGTCATGATTTTAGGGAATATCTGCACGCGTTCCTGCCGGTTTTGTGCGATCCAGACTGGACGCCCGACCGAGCTCGATCTGGGCGAACCTGTTCGCGTTGCACTGGCGGTTGCAAAGATGAATTTGAAGCACTGTGTGGTGACCTCTGTTGCTCGCGATGATTTGAAAGATGGTGGCGCCTCAATTTGGGCAGCTACAATCAGAGCCATCCACAAGAGGGCGCCCAACACCGCCGTCGAAGTTCTCACCGCCGATTTCCGGGGAAACACAGACCACCTCGACATCGTGCTTGATGCGAAGCCCGAGATCTTCAACCACAATATGGAAACCGTGGAGAGATTGCACCGTCCCATTCGTAAAACGGCAAAATATGAGCGTTCACTCTCGATTCTTGAACACTCGGCAAAACGGGGATTCCCGACCAAATCTGGTATCATGCTCGGAATCGGTGAAAAACAAGAGGAAATCGAAGAAGTCCTCACCGATATGCATGACGCAGGGGTTCGCATTGTAACAATCGGTCAATACCTGCAACCCACCCCAGAACATGCTGAAATCGATCGCTGGGTAACTCCCGAAGAATTTGAACATTGGCATCATTGGGGGCTCGAGCTTGGTTTCGATGTCGTTGAATCTGGCCCACTCGTGCGCTCATCATACCACGCAGATGAACAATCTGCCCGCTACCGCGATCCAGTGAAATCCACTGCCTAGGGTCATAAGCCCTCTATAAATTTCGTCTCACAACTCAAA
This sequence comes from Opitutales bacterium, assembly GCA_963676215.2. Classification (GTDB taxonomy): domain Bacteria; phylum Verrucomicrobiota; class Verrucomicrobiia; order Opitutales; family JAFGAQ01; genus JAKSBQ01. The sequence goes on from CAXXVT010000024.1 coordinate 5,898, forward strand.
ATTAACTGAATCTTACTCCTTAGCTAAAGTGCCTACGAAAAGAGTATCAGAACGCTCCAAAGAATTCTCGACCGCCGCGCGCGACGAGGTTCTTGAGCACAACAAAAAATACGCAAAAGAAGCCGTCAATAAGTCGATGACAAAGGAAGCGAAAATCGATCTCTATCGGGAGATGGTTCGTGTCCGCCGCTTTGAGGAACGTACCCTACGGATGTACCAACAGGGGAAAATCGGAGGCTTTCTGCATCTTTATATTGGTCAGGAATCGATCGCAGCATCGGTTGCATCCCTCATGGGAGATGACGACCACGTCATAACGGCCTATCGCGACCACGGCATCGCCCTCGCGGTGGGAATGTCCATGAACGAGTGTATGGCAGAGCTTCAAGGCAAGTTCACCGGTTGTTCCAAGGGAAAAGGAGGCTCGATGCACTACTTCGCCCCCGACAAAAACTACTGGGGAGGCCACGGCATCGTGGCAGGCCAGACACCTTTGGGACTCGGACTCGCCTACGCGGTGAAATACCAGGAAAAGAAAGGGTGTGCGGTTTGTATGCTGGGTGAAGGTGCGGTGAACCAAGGGGTCTTCCATGAATCACTGAATTTGGCTTCACTCTGGCGCATACCAGTAGTGTATCTCATTGAAAACAATGGTTACTCCATGGGCACCAGCCAGGAACGGTCATCGGCTGCAGATGTATTGGCGCAACGCGCAGAAGCTTACAACATGGGGTGGCATGCAGGCAATGGAAACTCCGTCTACGAAGCTCGTTCCATATTGAACAAAGCCATGACAGATGCTCGCGAGAACTGCCGACCCAGCATCGTGGAGCTATGGACCTATCGCTACCGCGGACACTCTATGTCTGACCCGGATAAGTCCTACCGTACCAAAGAGGAAATCGAAAATTACAAGAAAAACAAAGATCCGATCACGCTTTACGAAGATACGTTGAAAACAGAGGGGGTCCTCACCGAAGACACCATCAAACAAATCCGCAAAGAGGCCACTGATGAGGCGGAAAAGGCGGCTCAATTTGCAGACAAGAGCCCCTTCCCACCACCAGAGGAACTCATGACCGATATTTACTGGGACACGGACAATCCGGACAAGAGCCATGCTCAAGGCAAGTTCTTCTTCGAAACCATCTGATTCAGATAACGGTAAACCATTATATTTTAAGACTCATGCGTAGTATTACCTATCGTCAGGCGATCAATGAAGCACTCGCCGAAGAACTCCAACGGGACAAAAACGTCTTCGTTATGGGGGAAGAAGTCGCCCAGTTTGACGGCGCTTACAAAGTCACTGAAGGACTGCTCAAGAAATTTGGACCCAAACGTATTGTGGACGCCCCGATTTCCGAAGCTGGATTCATCGGAATGGGCATCGGAGCCTCGATGCTCGGAATTCGGCCTGTCATGGAGTTGATGTTTTGGAGTTTTGCCTATGTGGCATGGGACCAAATCATCAATAACGCCGCCAATGTGCGCTATATGTCGGGTGGGCAAATCAACTGCCCTATCGTCATCCGCGGTCCTGCAAATGGAGGCACCGCCGTTGGAGCAACCCATTCCCATACACCCGAAAATTTCCTCGCGAATACACCGGGACTCAAGGTTGTTTGCCCAGCGACAGCCTATGACGCCAAGGGACTTATGAAAGCTGCCATCCGTGACAACGACCCTGTTATGGTCATGGAAAACACCATTCTCTATAATGCAAAAGGAGAGGTGCCGGAGGAAGATTATGTCGTTCCCATCGGAAAGGCGGAGGTCAAGAAGGAAGGAACAGACCTTTCTCTGATCGCCCACGGACGAGCAGTCATTACTTGTCTGGAGGCTGCTAAAATCCTGGAGGAACAATATGATGTTTCTGTCGAAGTGGTTGATATCCGCTCCATCCGCCCACTCGATGAGGAAACCATTCTCAATTCTGTCAAAAAAACCAATCGTGTGGTGTTAGTAGAAGAAAGTAAGCCGTTTTGCGGTGTTGATGCACAAATCGCTTCGATGATCCAGGACCAAGCTTTCGACTACCTCGACGCACCCATCAAACGAGTTTCTGCCATCGACGCACCTCAGATCTACAGTATGCCTCTGGAAAAACTCCAGATCCCGGATGCTCAAAGAGTCGTTAAGAAGGCAGCCGAAATCCTATAACCTGAAAATTGACTACCCATCATGGCTGAATTAATCGATATGCCCAAACTCAGTGATACTATGTCCGTTGGGACCGTTGTATCCTGGTTAAAAAAAGAGGGTGACCCTGTTGCATCCGGAGACATGATTGCCGAAATCGAAACTGATAAGGCGACCATGGAAATGGAAGTGTTCACAGATGGTTTCCTTCTCAAACAGTACGTCAAAGCTGGCGGACAAATTGCAGTGGGTGAGCCCATTTGTGCCATCGGTGAAAAAGGAGAAGAAGCACCTGAGGTTGCTGCATCCTCGCCCGAAGCTCCAGCGGAGGAACCGAAAAAGGAAGAAAAACCTAAACCTAAGGCTGAGCCGAAAGAAGAAGCAAAGCCCGTTGTTGAAGAAGCGAAGCCTGCAGTAGCTGCCTCCGCGCCAACCGAATCCGGTACTCGCGTCAAAGCCTCTCCACTCGCCAAAAAACTCGCGACTGAAAAAGGAGTAGATATCGCACAGGTCACTGGATCAGGCCCAGGAGGACGCATTGTGAAAGCAGATGTGTTGGAAGCTGCGGAGAAAGGAACTGCGAAGCCACAAGCTGCTGGCAGCGCACCTTCATCAGCATCTGCTGCACCAGTCGCAGTTTCTGGCCCTGGCATCGGTGAAACCGTCGATATTCCTGTCAGCAACATGCGGGCCGTCATTGCGAAGCGCTTACTCGAGTCAAAGACGACTATCCCCCACTTCTATCTCGATATAGAAGTAGACATGGGCGCTTTGCTAGAGATGCGGGCGATGATCAATGCCAAAACCGGTTCCATTCCAAAGGAACAAGGCGGCATGAAATACTCGGTCAACGATTTCATTTTGAAAGCAGCAACCGAAGCGCTTCGTGAAGTGCCAACTGCGAATGCCTCCTGGATGGGTGACACCGTCCGACAACATGGCGAAGTGCACATGGCATTTGCAGTAGCTGTAGAGGACGGACTGGTAACTCCCACGATCAAAAACGCGCACCTCAAGGGACTGCGTGAGATCAGCTTGGAAGCCAAGGAGCTCATCGTGAAAGCTCAGAGCAAAAAACTGACACCTGATGAAATGTCCGGTTCCACTTTCACAGTGACCAATCTCGGTATGTATGGCATCTCCAGTTTTTATGGTATCATCAACCCGCCCAATGCAGCCATTCTCTCCGTCGGTGCGACAGAAAAGAAACCGGTGGTAAATGCAAAGGGTGAGATTGTCATCGGGCAAAGGATGCACATCGGACTCAGCGGCGATCACCGCATCGTCGACGGTGCCGTAGGTGCTCAATACCTGTCAGCATTGAAGGATATCATTGAAACTCCAGCATTGATGCTCGTTTAAACGATACCATTCATTCTTTACCTAAAACGGGAAGTGATTTCATCGCTTCCCGTTTTTTTGCGCCCACTTCTCCGATCCTCATTACCGCCTGTGGTTAAGCTGTCCGACCATTTAAGCGAAACAAAATCCATAAAACTTAAGGTTTTAATTTAAACCTAAATCCCCGCATCAACCTTCGAAATATCGGGTTAAACGTTACCTAAACTCCTGGAGAACAGCTCCTATTTAACCGGCAAAATAGGTGTTATTTCTTATAAGCAATGAGCGGAGTGATGTCGGACCGCTCATTTTCTAATTTCCTTTTTGCAATCCATCATTTAAGACCAACCGTGATGGAAATGGAGAACGTGCAATTGGATAAAAATATTCAGAAAGCGAAAAAGAGTCGTAAGCCTGAAAAACAGGCAGTTCCGGGACGATTTTGGGTAAACCTCAATCCTTTTTTGATTTTCGCAACTTTGCACGCAAATCGTGGGCTGCTGTCTCAATTCATCATAAGGATTTTCCATGAGCGCCATAAAGGTTCATTACTCGGAGTCGTCTGGGCAGTGCTGCTTCCGATCATGATGATGGGGCTCTACACTCTGGTTTTTGGATTCATTTTTGGAAGTTCATACGATGTGATTCAAGGGGAAAACAAGACAGACTATGGGCTGGGAATTTTCCTAAGTTTAACGATCTTTGGCATGGTATCGGAAGCCTTTGCGATCTCCCCAACCATTATCATGAGCAACCCCAATTTTGTAAGAAAAGTAGTCTTCCCTCTTGAAATCCTACCCCTTGCCAATTTTGGAGCGTCGTATCTGAACTTTTTAATCAGTATTTTGTTGTTTCTTTTTGGGCTCACTTTCATCGGCCGTGGTCTCAATGTTTATGCGCTTTGGTTTCCATTGATCATCGCTCCCATTGCCTTTCTTTCGATCGGCATTTACTGGATTTTTTCTGCACTTGGAGTTTTTCTAAGGGATCTGAATCAATTGATGATTTTCCTGACCCAGGCCATGCTCTATTCTTCCGCAATATTTTACTCTACGACCAAGGTAGCCGGTACAAACCTAGAGTTCCTTTTGCCTTTCTTAAGACTCAATCCCATTGTTCACGCCGTGGAACTCAGTCGCAATGTGATGCTATGGCACATCCCCATGCATCTGAGCGACCTGACCTATCTTTATGGCTTTAGTTTCGTCGTCTTTTGTTTTGGATTCGCCTTCTTTCAGGCCCTTAAACCAGCGTTTAGCGATGTAATTTAATCAAAGAGCTGAACGAGGCACATCAAACATGCTCTCACTAGTAAATGCCTAGAGAGGCCCAAAAACTATAACCAACCATTAACACTCACGAATAACCGAGCACCCAGCTTTGCTATTCTAATCTGTGTAAATCTGTGAAATCTGCGGTCAAAAATAATCCCCTGCGAATTTTGTTGCTCGCACCGCATCCGTTTTATCAGGAACGAGGGACTCCGATTGCGTGCAAGTTGATGATAGAGTCATTGTGTGCGGCTGGGCACAAGGTAGAGTTATTGACCTATGCTGCCGGTGATGATGTGGAGATCGATGGACTCACTTTGAGACGAGTTCAGAAACTGCGCTTTCCATTTTCAATTTTCAATTTTCTACTGAGAGATGTCCCCATCGGGCTTTCGGTCAAAAAGCTATTTTGTGACGCTTTAATGGCATGGGAGTTAATCAAACTCTGGGTCATAAAAGGGGAACGATACGATGTGATCCATGCGGGGGAAGAAGCTGTCTTTCTGGCGTTTTTCCTTGGATTCCTTCATGATCGCCCTGGTCCTATCGTATATGACATGGACTCATCACTGGCTGATCAGGTTGTCGAAAAATTTCCCCAGCTCTCCCCCATAGCGTGGTTCCTTGATCAAATGGAACGCATCGCCTTTCGCCAAACAAGCTTGACATTGCCAGTCTGTGAGGCACTGGCGGTGAAACTGAAATCGGCAGTATCAAAGGCCAATTATGAGATTTTGGAAGATGTGTATTTTGAACCTGAGGAGGAGAACGAAGAGACAGAGGAGTTAGGATCTAGGAGTAAGGAGCTAGTTGCAGACGGACTGGCTCCAGCCCCCACCAATGGTGCTGGAGATCCGTTGCTGATGTTGTATGTGGGGAACCTAGAGAGCTACCAAGGCATTGATTTGTTGTTAGAATCACTCCATGTATTGCACTCAGAAATGGCTCCGAAAGAAGGAAGCAAAGAAACCCGCCCATGGATAGTAAAATTGATCGGGGGAATCCCTAACGACATCGAAAAATATCAGGCCAAAATCAAATTACTCGGACTCGAACAGGCTGTCTTTTTACTCGGACCTCGACCGCTGAAACTGCTACCCAAGCTACTAAAACAAGCTGATATACTATTGTCCCCGCGAACCAAAGGTGGAAATACTCCAATGAAACTCTACAGCTATCTTGCTTCTGGAGTGCCCATTGTTGCCACCCGTATTCGCTCCCATACTCAGGCAGTGGATGACTCAACTGCGATATTAGTGGAACCAAATGAGACCTCGATGGCGACTGGCATTGCAAAACTGCTCATGGATACAGGTAGTGAACTCCGCGCCGAGATTGGTACCGCTGGTCGCAAACTCGCTTTGGAACGCTTTTCGATAAAAACCTATCGGGAGAAATTGTTCCGAAGTTACGCAAAGCTAAGCAGCATAACCGAATCATTAGAAGTTCGGTCCTAGGTGTCAGGAATGTGCCGATAGGCATGTGGTTTCGCTGGAAACTACACCCCCATAGAGATGGTGATTAGTTAATCCCATCGGCAGGACATTATACAAAGTCAATACGCTCTATCTTGATGTGGGACTTCATCTTTACATCGGAATCCAAACTCCAAACTGCTGCAAAACTCGCTCAATGAAACGAAAACGACAAAAACGATATTGATTCCACAGTTGTGTTTTAGAGATGGATGGGTTTGAAAACAGATTCGAATGAATAAAAAAACGATAATTAGTATACTGAAATGGGTGATTAGCATCGGACTCATCGCCTGGCTGTATCGGAGAGTTGAATGGAATGCGTTCCTTGGAGTAATCAAAGAAACTTCCCCTTTTTTCCTGTTGGCAGGATTCGGACTGATTTTTCGTGAACAATGTGGTTTGTGCATACAAGTGGAAATTGTTTCTCAAGGCAGATTCACTGGATCAAAGCCTACCCTATTTGGTAAAAAGTTACTGGATTGGTTTTTTTGTGAGCATGTTCCTGCCCTCGAACATTGGGGGTGATAGTTACAGGGTCTACAATGTCGGTTCAAAAACCAAGGAAGGAGTGCGTTCTTTCACATCCGTTTTCGCGGATCGATTTACCGGTTTTTTAGCCTTGGTAACGATTGGACTGGTCGGAAGCATCATGGGTTATGCGATGCTGAAAAACATCACCATCATTATCATAATGGTGGGTTTTCTGGGGCTTTTTGTTTTTATCATTTTTCTCATCGTGGAGCAGAGATGGGCCAAATTTCTCCTTAAAGTTACAAGAATGGATCAAATTGGCGCCATTACCAAAGGTTATGAGAGCTTCGTCGAGGACGTTCCGTAAATACGGTAGTCAGCCCAAGCTGGTCGCTCAGACGATGCTTCTCTCGTTCTTGTTCCACTTGATCTACATTTTCTATTGTATTTACCTACGGCACCTTCATCGGAATTGATCAATCCTTTGCAATTTATGCCATCATTGTTCCGATTGTCGCATTGGTCGAAGCGTTGCCCATTTCAATCTATGGGTTGGGGATCCGAGACTCCGCCTACGTTTACCTTTTCTCAATGGCAGGGGTATCTGCAGAACAATCCCTTGCACTTTCCTTGGTGTTTGTAATTACGAATATGCTCTACGCGAGTTTCGGCGGGGTACTGATGCAGTTTAAAGGGGAAGAAGGAGCTTAAAGCTAGACACTGGGCTGCTTATCGAGTCCATTTGCTTAACTCTTAGATGGATTATAATACTAGCTCGTTGGTTCGAACTCCATTATTTTGACTCACTTTGAATCTCAGCACGAACTCGCGGGGCTCATTTTTAATTTTCGTTTACATTATAGTATGCAGGGACTAAATGCATAGGGAGATACAGGCCTCCAGGCTCAGATCAATGCAGCACTACCCTATTTCATAAGCTATTCATGTTAAAGAATTTCTCCAGTGCCCAACTGAAACGCATACAAGAGTTCTGGCAACAATTGCTGGAATCCAAGGAACCAGAGTTCGTGCTTCTCCGTCTCATCCTTGCAGGCATTTTGATTCGGTTTTGCGTAATGCCCTTCTTTTGCCATCCCGATTTTTTGTCGGAATTCAGGAGAATCCACCTTCAATTTCAGGAGTGGAATATTTTTCCAGGAGCACGATTCATCGTCACGTTGGTTGAAATGGTGAACTATACCATTGCCTATCCACTCATCGGAAATGCGGATTCACAATTCTATATGCCAGAAAATGGCGTCGCAACTGCTGGACACCAGGATTTTTTCATATTTGTTTCCCATCCGGAGCGTTATTCAGAGCGTTGTTCTTCCTGAAAATGGGCTATCTGTTTTTTGATATGCTCTGTGCATGGGTGATCTTTCGATACACCCTTGCTAGCTTTGGACTAAAAAAAGCCTGGATGGCTACTGCTGTGTGGATATTCAATCCGATTACCATTTTTTCATTTTATGTATTCGGCAGATACGAAATCGATCGCGCTGTTCTTTTTCCTTCTCTCTCTCTTGTGGGTGAAAGAACACAAACCGTTGCTCGCATTGTGCGGCATTTTCGATCTGTTTGTGGTCACGTGAAATATTTGCCCTCACTCTCCCGTTGTTTTTACTTTCGATTAGCGTATCTCCAAAAACTCCGTGGCTCACAAAACTACTTGGAACCTTTGTCATTGTACTAACGCTCGGATTTGTTAGTAACCTCGTGCCGACAGCCCTAGGCTTCCAAAGTGTACTAAAGGGAGCGTATGGAAGCATGATGGCACAAGATCAAATCCACAATATCATCGCGTTCAACATCAAATGGTACTACCCGATCATCGTCATTTATACATTACTGACGTTCTATTTACTTTGCTCAGAGGCTCCCATTGATGAACGACTCAACAAAGCTTTAGTTGGCTTTTTTCTATCATTTTTTGTCTTCAGCATCCATTCAGTTCACTATGTAGCCTGGTTGTTTCCGAGTCTGTGTCTTTTGGTTCCAGTATCGCGCCATTTGGTCATTGCAATCGTAGGTTTTGTATTGAGCTGGATAGCCTACTGGTTGGTAGCCACCGATTTGGGAGTTTTCACAGCTTGGTTAGCAGCACCGATGAGCACCCACATGCTCAACCTGCCCAATCTCCCCATGTGGCTGGGAGAGCAACTCCCTAAAGTGAGCTCCCTCCGGGTGGGCGAGCTCGTGGCAATTTTCAAGAGCATTCAAATCGCCTGTCTCATCTTTATGGCAATCTTGATTTTCGGGAATTCAAACCAACCCCGAACCAAACACAATGCCTGCGACTATGACTGACATCATTTTTAGAAATCAGTATTTTCCGAGAGCACTCGTATTAGTGTGCAGTGTTGTATTGCTTACCTGGCTTTCTCCTCTATCAGCAGATACTCCCACAAGCATTCATGAATTAAAAACGAGTGCGAATTCACCGAACACATATGAGGTAGCCGGATTTGATCCGTATTTGGTTTACACACGTGCAGTTGGCACTTTCACATCCGAACCGGGAAACATTATCCTCGAAATCAAAAGTCCGGGCACAACTCATCCACAGCCATTAGTCACATTTGACCTATTTTGGGCCACGTCGAACGATGGATTTGGAGAAGCGCACAAAATGACCTACAGCCTTCCCAATGATGGCAAACTTTCATCGTGGAGGCTTGACCTAAGTGATTTAGCGAGACGAAAGAATCTAAACATTGAAGAAATCGCATCAATGAGATTCGACCCCAATATGGAACCAGGAGTTGAATTCCAATTTCAGCTTTCTTTCGAAAATTCTGATTCCACTCAAGACACAACTTTGCCCTCTCTACCGTATTTGTATCTCAATGATCCTAATGCGATCAATCCTGGCATTAAAATTCAGGCACTCAACAGCATCGGCGTGTTGGATGGACAATTTAAAGTTCTCAATGGAGATCCTTTTTTAAATTTGACCTTGGAAATGCCGGAATAGACCTCAACAAAACAGATTCGTTATTCCTAAATTTCCAGCCTACTGAAAATCCTCAGGATTTTGCTTTTTTCGAAATATTCTGGGCGACTGAACAACATGGCTTCTCAGAAGCATACAAAACGTTTTTCCTCTACCCTCTTCATAGCGGAATAAAGAGTTCTACCCTACCTTCAGTCATTCCGCTAAAAAAGAGGATCCAATCGATCGAACCCAAAGCCGAGCAATTAACCGCCCTCCGTCTCGATTTGCAATATCCACTTCCACATCCGTTCTCACTAGAAATCAAACCGACGGACGCATCTACGATGCGCAACAGCAACACTGATTTCTCAGTAATCTCATTGAAATACACGACCAATGCAACGCTTCTGAATCAGAACACCACCATTAGTTATGCAACGAAATCTGCAATAACAGATTTTCTGAAACGTTTAGTCGCTGATCCCGTTTTCTCAATATTCTATTTTGGAATGCAGTTGTTACTTTTGGCCGCAGTTTTTCTCATCCTTTCCAAACAGTTCGGTAAACAACACTAGTTTTTGAACGTTGATCAGCAGACTACGTCGAAGTTAGAAGCCAGCCTAACTCTTCATTTACTTGACATGATGCGAAAAAATCAATTCACCAAAGGCGTGGAATAAGGATGGTATTAAACTTAGTGTTCCCAGAGGATCACTGAAGTCAACAACCACAAGACAACATAGTATGATTAAAGGAATGGAAATGAAATCCCCTCAGAGAAACCTGTTTCTCGCTGCAATTGCAGCTTTGACCGCAACATTGAGTTCTTCAGTGGTTGCTCAAGATACGACTGCAACTTTACCTGAAGATTTTCCTGTCAGCGACTACACTCTAGTCGAAGGAAACTCTTACACTTCACCAACATTTGGTGCATGGGAAGTAGACACAACCGTCGAAAATCGTATCGTTCACGCGGTTCTGGGCCCCTTAACTTGGGCTAATGATACGGAAACTGACTTAGTAACACTCTCAACGGAACGTTGGGGTGCTCTCTATACAACTTTCGGCACATTTGAAGCAGCAGAAGATCGTCCGGTTACGACCGCAGGACTGGCAATTCAAAACTTCCCAGTCGTTCTGAGCGAACTCGATTCCGGTTACTATAGCATTGATAACAGTGGAGAAAACCCAACTCCATTTTTCAACCACACTAAATTGGATGAGGAAGAGGGCCCTATCGGAGCTCAAGCATTTATCGTTTACCAGATCAATGACTTCGAAGGTTACTTCGCTGGCCTAGTGGGCAAACAATCTGATATGCAAAGTGTGCTCGATGGCATGTATGAGATGTTAGCAAAACTTCAAAGTCAAAACGCTTACATTGGAAATTCTCACATCGAAGAATACTACGGAAATCTCGTAACAGATTTTGAAACACTGCATGCCACTTACGAAGACTTCGTATTTTTCTATCATCGCCTTGCACTTACACCCTATTGGGTCGAGGCAATGGGTGGCACTGAAGAAAATGTAGCAAGCGCCCAGCTCTACGTGAACCAACTTCCACTTCTTGAACAAGCCGTTCTAGACATCTACAAAGCTGCTCAGGTCATTCGTTTCGAAAATGCTGAGTTCCTAAGAACTCAGCTTTTGGGAATCATCTCTGAGCTAGAAAAAGCGGCAGCAGCCAATCCTCCTAGTTCTGGAGGAAGCGGCGGCAGCAGCGGTGGTGGTGGATACGTTCCACCTTCAACTGGCGGCGGATCTACGACTCCTATTGTAGTCGATGGTGACGCGATCAATTGGGCAGATGTTGACCAAGTAGGAACTACAGCCAACCAAGGCATCGAAGGTTTTAATGTGAGTGCACAACTCAATGGAGTAAACCCTCACATTGGAAACTACTACGGACCTACTGGTTGGTATTTGGACTCAGCATTAGCGGTACTCAGAACTGGCAAAGTTATGACCCCTATGGAACTGGTGGACTCATCACGGGTAACATCTGGATTTTTGTTCCACAAGGCAACGGTCGTTATTGGGCTGCAGTCTTTGAAGGCTATGGCAACTTCGCCGTCAACTTCCCAGCCGGTAATCTGAACTTTGAACACCACAATATCTTGGCTGGAACCCCAATAGCATCGCCCTGGACTCCAACTTCTGGTGTTCAGTATGGTTGGATGGTTTCAACCAATTTAATTTACCCTGGTCGCAATGGGGACCAACGATCAAATATCATTATTCAAGCGTGGCCGTAATCAACGGTGTTGAAACGGTAGGCGTTTCATAAAACAAACTTTCATAAAAGAGGATGCTCGAAAGGGCATCCCTTTTTTGTGCCGAAATCGCATGGATTACCGTGACCATAATGCTGATACATTATTCACTTTGATTTCCACAATGACTCGAAGCTAAATGACACTGGATTCTGAATTGAGAACAACAAATACCCCAAGGTGCAGATGGTTGTAACGAGAGAACAATGAAAAGTTTAAAAAAAATATTTTTTTGAACTACTCAGACAGAAAACAATCCAACCAGTAGGATCTGGGATCCATACCCTGTAATATTCAAAATGCAAAAAGCTCGCCTACACCGCATAAAATAGCCGTTTTTCGGCTTTTTTTAAACCGAAAAGGATTGAATTGTGCACAAAAAGAATATTAGCTTTACCTGTTAGCAAGAAAATTTGCTAACAAAACATAGTAAGGAAATGAGAAAAACGTTAAAACTGTTAGCGCTTAGTGGCGTAGCATATCTAGTTGCTTGGTCCACGATGTCTGCGCAAATCGGCATCGACAGTCTGCCCGAAGGGCTTCCGACTGATGACGTCGAATATCTTGGAGACAACATGTTCTCCTCTCCCACATTGGGGAAATTCGAGCTGGATACCAGCATCAAAAACCGTGTAATTCATGATGTTCTAGGACCATTGGTCTGGGGATGGGATGAATCGACTGAAGTCATCACTCTTTACACAGAATGGTATGGAGCTCTCATGACTCAGTTACCAACGGTTGCTGATGCAAAAAAAAACATTGGAGCCTTGGCCATACGTAAAAAGTAGCATCACTGGTGCGGTTTACTTTTCAAACGTTAGCGCTGACATTTCAGATCCTTTGGTTACCCCATTCTACAACCATCGCCAAGTCGATGGCTCTGACATCGGATGGCAACGCTCCATAGGAATCGATCTCTACAGTGCCGAAAATTATTACAAGGCCGCTGAAACCATGGTCGCCCAAATGCAGCTTTCACGAGCAAACATGGAAACGCTTCAGAATCAATACGTTGAACTCGCCGTTTCTCTCGAAGGTGGACAAGGTCCAATTGATGAGAAATTTGAGCAAATTGAAGCACAATTCCTTGCGATACATGAGCTCTACACCAAATTTGTATTTTATTACCACCGCTGTTCTCTCGCGCCTGTATGGGCTGCACGTTTGGGTATGGCTCAGTCAGTAATTGATTTGGGCAACGCCTATGTGAATCAACTACCTGGTCTTGAAGCCACTGCAGTTGCTGTTTATGGAAACGGTCAGGAAATCCTTTATGAGAATAGCAACAGCATCAGGGCTGCAAAAACGGCACAATACAATCAGTTAGTCGCAGATGAAGCTGCCAGAGTTGCTGCTGCTCAAGCTGCCGCAGCCGCTGCTGCAGCTAATGCAAATTCAGGAGGAGGCTCTTCTGGAAATACTGGAGGTGGCACTACGACTGCCCCTGTCACTCCTCCAACTACAGGAGGTGGATCAACAACACCTATTACCGTCGAAGGTGATGCAATCAGCTGGTCAATGGTCGATCAAGTTGGCAGCACCGCCAACCAAGGAATCGAAGGATTCAATGTTAGTGCGCAACTCAGCAATGTAAACCCACACATTGGGAACTACTACGGACCCACTGGTTGGTATTTGGGACTCAGCATTACCGGAACTCAAAACTGGCAAAGCTATGACCCTTATGGCACAGGCGGACTCATTACTGGTAACATCTGGATTTTTGTTCCACAAGGCAACGGTCGTTATTGGGCTGCAGTCTTTGAAGGCTATGGCAACTTCGCCGTCAACTTCCCGGCCGGCAACCTGAACTTTGAACACCATAACATTTTGGCTGGAACTCCAATGCAATCGCCTTGGACTCCAACTTCTGGTGTGCAATACGGATGGATGGTTTCAACCAATCTGATTTACCCAGGACGCAATGGGGATCAACGCTCGAATATCATCATTCAAGCGTGGCCGTAATCAACGATGTTGAAACTTAATTAGTTTTTGAACATTGAAATTTTGAAGGCGCTTTCCTCGGAAAGCGCCTTTTTTGTGTCTTAAAATGATAACTTCCAAAACCAGAACGAGATGCCGTCGAAATGAGTCGAGTATCACTTATTCACCCGAATTAAAACCAGTTTTAGTCCATAAATGTTGCGTTGATTCAAGGGATTTTTACGCCAGCGCCCGCACCGAGAGTAATTATCAAAGAGCGATTCGGGAAGGAAATGAGCTGACACGTCAATTGCCACCATTCTGGGGTTGACAGTCGGGCGCCAAAATCAGTTAGCTCACAGGATCATTCGGCGCGCAGGAGGCCTTGATAAGCTCTTGTAACTTGATCGTATTAGCACATGAAACGTATACCCGATAGAAGTCCATTCATCACCGCCATGCGCATTCTGGGGTCAATATTACCCGGAAATTTCCTCAAAACATGGTTTTATCTCAACCTGATCGCTAAACCACGGCGAATCATGCGAAAATGGGCACACAGCTTCTATCGTATTGAAATGGTTTACGATGTGCTGAAAGAATTCACGACTGAGTACAAAGCACCCTTCTCAATTCTTGAATTGGGAACGGCAAATGGATACTCCTTCGCCAAAATGCTTTATGCAACCCGCTATTTGAAGGTTGAAGATAAAGTCACTTGCCATGCGTTTGACTCTTTTGAAGGACTTCGTCCTCCGACAGACAAAGAAGATGCAGGGCTCGTCACCAATAACTGGAAAGAGGGTCAGTACAAAGGAAATTACGAAATCCTTGAGGAGTACCTTGAGAAGAAGGGACACAAAAACTATAAAATTCATAAAGGGTATTTTGAAGACGCGATAACAGCCGAATTGGTTGAAACCTTGCGTGATACTCCCCCGATGCTGGTTTGGGTCGACTGCGACTATTACAAGCCAGCGCTGTTCGCATTTAAGCAACTGCTGCCCATCCTACCGTCTGGATGCGTATTTTACTTCGATGATTTTGATTTCAATTTCGGATCACGTTTTACTGGAGAAGCCCGCTTAGTTGATGATGTCAACCGTGGTCTTCTAGGTGACGATATCGAACTATTGAAGGACGACTCACTATCGCTAGACTCCCGTCGGGTCTACCGATTGATTCGGTATTCGGAGGATGCGCCACAGTATACACGTATCAATGTACCAGCCTGGGAAGGAAGTCCTCGTCCGATCGCAAATGGTTCTGCCATGCCTTGATCCCGCGTAATAAGCGCTACGTGCATTTGAAGATAAGAAGGTCATTCCATTAGGGATGACCTTTTTCTTTCCTCAAACATATCTCAGCAAATAGGAGTCTCAAACAGCATTTCACTGGACAAGGAGACTACAGGCACCATCTCGATAATATCGATCCATTCAATCCTCTTGTTGTCTAAATCCACTGGTCGTGCCAAATCGAATCCGACTGCCCCTATTTTCTTCGGTGAATGTGCCACTTTTCCACCCCACCCTCGCCGCTAATACATCATTCTAAAACGCAAGTGCCCATGTCTTTAGTTGAGTGACACAAAAATCATTAACGATGACTGGAGTCATCACCTCCATGAACGGGCGATATCCAAACCCTCCTCGATCGAAATTGCCGGTTGGCCGTGCCGGGTGAAAATCTGATTAGTTGGAATCCGGCTTGTTGATCAGATAGAAATTCTTTTTAGCAATCGAAGGAATTGCCCCGATAAACTGAATCATTGTTCCGGGATATATGAAGCGAATTAAGGCCCAAAAAAAGAAAAACAAAACACAAATTGCAATTCCGAAAAAGATAGAAGGAAGCACAAAAACACTATTTCCGTAGGTATTTGAAAGAGGGTAATCCAACGCAAGCGAAGTTTGAGGATCTAACACATCGACTCCCTCTGGAATAAAAATTTCTACACCTTTGGCAGTCGATTTCGCTGCAGTCGTAGGAGAAACGGGCTGAATAGCTTCTAGGGGCACTTTTTGAATCAACGCTCCATTCACTGCTCGGAATGCCAATGCATGAATCTCTACGGGCGCTGATCCATTACTCGTGTCAAATCGGATGGATTGAACGGGTTGCTCCGGGACCTCAAATTTAAGGATCTGCTTTCGTTCCAAGTTGAAAAAATCACTCCTAACAGATTCTGACTCGGAGTATCCATTACCTGTATTGAAAAAAACTTGGGATACTCCCTTCTCAGTTGCGGTCATTTCTAGAACCAAGTAGACCTTGTATCCTTTTTGAATGGAAAAACCAAAGTGGATAATGGATCCTAGCACCCCCAAAAAGAGGGCTAGACAAAACGCCTTGAAATATGCTCGACTGGAAATCTGATTCATGTTCTAACACTACGTTTTAATAGGAAACGCGACTTCAGTTGAATGGAAGCGTGTGCCAGCGTAAAGAAAAATTTGACTATGAAAAAAGTTATCCCGGGGATATTCCTAATTGCTTTTGCCACACTCTTACTGCAACTCTCGCTCATTCGCATATTGGACGTGATCTGGCATAGCAATATGGCCTACATGATTATCACGCTGGCCCTTTTTGCATTTGGAATTTCCGGTGTCTACTACGCACTCAACCCTCTCAAAAACAAATCCAACACGGATTTCATTCTCTCCCGACTCTCCTTCTTTTTGGCGCTTTCGATACTCTTCCTGTTCTGCTCTATTAATTATTTCCCTTTCAATACCGCCCAACTCGAGCATCAACCCATAAATGGAGGGCTTCGGTTTTTGGTTCTCTTTTTCAGCCTATCGACCCCTTTCTTTTTCTCAGGACTGCTCACGACCACTATTTTTTCAAATTACACGAAATCGATTCAACGCATCTATTTCTGGGACTTGGTTGGTGCTGCGATCGGAACGATCATCATCATCCCGTTGGTTAAACCTGCCGGAGGCGGTGGCCTCATTCTGATTACTGCAGCCCTCGCTTTGGTCACTTCTTCGATTTTTTCAACTGGACGCGTATGGAAGTGGATGACCGCAGTTGTCGCCATCACACTTTTGGCTCTTCCGTTTGCGACTCCCGGATATCTACCTTCGGGACATCCTGTGGTTTCTAAAAGAGGGATCGAAACTGTTGAACAAAACCAATTTGAAGTCAGTATTTGGGATCCCATCTCCAAAATTGATGTGGTCCAGGTTTTGGACCCATTCTCTGGAAATCCAAAGAAGCACGTCTTCTACGATGGCGGTAGTCAGAGCACCTACATTTATCCTTTTGATGGCGATCTGGTAAATTTGCGCTCACAGATGCCAGATTACGCATTCCAGCACTTCTGGGAGCGTCATGTGCTTGTATCCCACTACCTCAAGCGGGACAGCGGACAGAAAGTCATGATCATCGGTAGTGCAGGGGGCCAGGAAATCAAAGCTGCCCTAACCTATAACGCTGCTGAGATAGATGGAGTAGAACTGGTTCAATCCGTAGTGGATCTCATGGCTACAAAATACGCTGACTTCAGTGGAAACATAACGTTGCGGCCGACGGTTAACAATCAGGTTGGAGAAGGACGCAGTTTTCTGCGATTGAGCGGCAAAAAATATGATATCATCCAAATATTCAGCAATCATAC
This sequence comes from Opitutales bacterium, assembly GCA_963676215.2. Lineage (GTDB taxonomy): Bacteria > Verrucomicrobiota > Verrucomicrobiia > Opitutales > JAFGAQ01 > JAKSBQ01. The sequence goes on from CAXXVT010000024.1 coordinate 23,372, forward strand.
TAGCTCCAGCATCGCGGCAGGAAACGGTGCAATGGCCGCTAATTTTTTGCAAACAGCTGAGGCCTATGAAACCTATTTTTCTCATCTTTCGAAAGACGGGATTCTGCACATCAATCACCATGTTTATCCCAGAATGATTACAACTGCTGCGCTTGCCTGGAAAAAAATGGGCAGGACAGACTTCCAAAAACACGTCATGGTGTGGGAAGCTTCCTACAAAGATGGAGCAGGAGCATGGGTAAAAGATAATCTTCCAACTCTACTGATTAAAAACTCTCCCTGGACTCCAGAAGAACTGAAGGAATGCACCGACTATTTTGCTGGTAGCCGTCATCTGAGAATCAACCCGATTGATCAAACGAACAATTACCTCAGCGAAGCATTTTTCACCGGAGACCCCCTACCTGAGTCCATCGAGTCACAAATGCCATATCGAGTGCAGGCGGTGACAGACAAAGATCCCTATTTCAACTTCCTAAGAAAGTCTTTCGGTCGCGTCGAAGTTGATCACGACAAATACACGAATCCATCCACGGCACTACTGCTCAATTCGCAATTGGGTCGCTATTTCCCAAATGATGTTATTCACATCGTGGTATCGATTCTCGCAACTTCAATCTTCAGTATCTTGTTCCTTATTGTTCCCCTACTTTACTCCAAGGTAGGAAGAGAGAAATGGACCGGAAAACTTTCGGTTTTGACTTACTTCTCTTGCCTGGGCGCCGGATTTATCATCTTTGAGATCGTTTTCATTCAACAATTTATGAAGTTGATTGGCTATCCACTTTATACTTACACCACAGTCGTCGCCACTCTACTAATCGCCGCAGGTGTTGGAAGTCGATCTTCGGGAAAACTGAAACTCACAGCCGGGAAAAAATGGCTGATTCCATTTTGCGGAGTCATACTTTATACCCTGTTTTTCCTTATGATCAGAAACACTGTTTTTGAATGGTTCCTTATAGGGAATACGATCGTTCGTGTTCTCGCCTCCGCTGCGATGATATTCCCACTTGGATTTTTCCTCGGCATGCCCTTCCCTATGGGATGTTTGCTGATCGAGAAGAAACCAGATGGAGCAATAGCATGGGCTTGGGCGATGAACGGACTCTTCACAACTGCTGGGGGATTTGGCAGCATCCTCATTTCGATCTACTTGGGATTCAACATCGCTCTGTTAATGGGAATCGCTTTCTACCTCTTAGCCACATTAATGTATTACCGAATTAAGGTCTCTTGATACAGCAGTATAAGGTTCAGAAACTCATAATATCGCTAGACCACAGAGTGCGTATACGATTATCTCGCTAAATAAAAGGTTGATTAGCCTCAGATTTCGGGTTGAATCTAATGAGTTATTAACATTTGTGCTCCACTCGCTCGGGATCCAAAATCAATTTTGACTTAAACGTGAATAGTCTGCAAAAACTTCGTCCCATAAAATTATCGGTATTTGTTGCATTACTGTTTTCAGCAGGTGGTTTCCTTAATTCACAGACCCTACCTGAAGATCCTGAAAACTTTCACATTTTCCTGTTGATGGGTCAGTCCAACATGGAAGGTGGCCAGGCGGTTGACGGGCCAATGGATACCGAAACAAACCCACGCATTTTTAAACTCTATTCCTGGGGTTGGGGATTGGCAAAAGACCCTATTTCTAACAATATCACACAGGGAGTCGGACCAGGATTAGCATTTGCAAAAAAACTTGCTGAACAGAACCCAGATATTACCATAGGGTTAGTTCCACTAGCAAAAGGAGCACAGCATTTGAATCAGCTTTCCAAAGGAACTGAACAGTATAATTACGCCCTGAACCAGGCGGCAATTGCACAACAAAAAGGAGTAATCAAAGGCATTCTGTGGCACCAAGGAGAACATGATGCGATCTTCTGGCACGAAGCGATCACTTACCTCGAACGACTCAAAACATTTACGAACGACATCCGAATGGATCTTGGTGATATCGAAATACCATTCATCGTCGGAGGGCTGAGTCGAGACATTGCAAATTCAAAGCATTCGATGTGGCCTACGGTCGCAGAATCGTTAAAAGAGATCTCCCGAATAACATACAAAACAGGGTATGTCAGAAGTGCAGATGTGGAAACGCTTGCGCCTCTAAATGATCCACTCCACTTCTCCGTCAACGGACAACGCGTGATGGGTGAGCGCTACTGCGATGAATACCTGCGCCTCACTGGATTTTGGACAGGACAAGCTAAACTAAAAATTGAAGCAGAAGCAGAAGTGTTGGAAGCAGGATGGAAATTCCACCCAGAATTCGGACTCTTCTACGACGCAAATTTCCCAATCGTCAAACATGCTCAATTGGGATGGGTCAAAATTGAAGCACTTGCTGATTCGACCATCCGATTGAAATCCAATTTTTTTGGAGAATTCCGTACGCTCGCTAATGAACCGGAAAATGGGATTTATATCTATCGTGAAAACATCGATCCGGAGCTCATAAATCAACCCGGTGATATCTATTTCGTGAGCCTATTGGCCGACAAAGAATCCGAGCAGATCTTTTACAATCAGACGACTCTGACATGGCAGACGTCCCTTGCGGATGAACCTCTATTTGTGACCACAAAAGAACACTACAACGCCGCCGAAATGATGTTTGCCAAGACACAAGAGACATCTGATCAAACGATTGTCGCCTCTTTTCTCACTGACTGGTCTGAAGTAAGAATGAAATTAGCTGAAACAGAAGAGAACCGCCTGTTCACAATTCTCTACGGCGAAGAAGCTTACCAGTTTGCGGAAGAATTTGAGGAGAGCGATTCTTTACGAGAATTCTGGAAAACACAGGCCACTGATTTGACCACCCGAATCGACAACGTGTTAATTGACGCGCAGACAGCCTACCAAAACTTTGTAGATTCTAATTTCGAGTAAAATAAGCAATTAATCTTTTTTTAATAAGGGGTGATGGGGTTGACTACTCATCGCCCTTTTTCATTCGATAGGTTGAATAAATGGACACAGAAGAGGATTTTACTGCTTTAAAGACAAGAAATAGAAGCCAAAAAATGGCTTTTCTTTTTCCTGCAGTTCTTGCTTTCGCACTGTGGTTGATATCCACAATTCATCTCCGGACAGATGATCATTTGATTCTCCAAGCCCAACAAGAAAAACCCACTTCATTCCAAGTTTTTTATGACATAGGAAAGGGATTCAATGAAACTGACTCGGTTCGTATCAGACCTAAAAGTGCTTCTAGTGAAATTAAAGCCCACATTCCATTTAGCGCAACTTTCCCCAAAGCCCTGAGGATAGATCCAACAGACAACTCTGGAACCACCGACATTCAAGATTTCAGGGTCAAATATAAAGGAAATTTCCGAACCAACCCTATCTCTCTCGAAAATCTACAATTACTCAACGGAATCCGATCGATAGAAGCCCTCCCGCACAATCAGGGGGTCCGAATCCAACCTCAAAGCGGGAATAATGACCCCTATTTGCTAATTTCCGAATTTCCGCCAGCCCCTAACCCTCGATTATGGATACTAAAATCTATTCTCTTGTTTCTAAGTCTTGCACTGCCAATTGGATTCTCGGTTTTGAAAACCCCGAATATGTGGCCCTATTTAATGCAGAGGGTTCTCGCGATATTTTCAAGGGCTCAACAGTTTCTTAAGCATTGGAATCAACGCCAGTCAGATTATGATCACCCCGGATTCACGACTACCTACCATGCGGGTTTGGTAGTACTGCTACTCGGGTTTCTCTTTATTGCCCGATGGTATAATATTCCGCTCATTGGAAGTTATGGAGATGACTCCCACAAATGGTTGCACGCGAAAATGTTGGTTGGTGCCATCCCACTGAGTGAGTGGCATTGGGATCACCATACTGCCCGGCTCACGATCATGCTGGCAACCTGGCTAGTTCAGTTGATTTTCGGTTGGGAGCCAATGCTTTATTACATCGCACCCTTTATGGCCAACATTGGGATCATTCTCGGCCTCTACTGGCTTGGATGCCGCATCCTTCACCCTGCAGTTGGATTTTTGGCAGGCATGTGGACTATACTGTGGTCTCCGTTTGAGTTTTACCAGCTCATGCCATCCCCTTTTGTGGCGCTCACTCTACTCGGAACTCTGGTAGGGCTATTTTATGCACTTGAAGACAAGCGAAGTGATCGACAAGTGCGGATAGCAATCATCCTAGCGGCACTATCGGGACTTTTCGCCTACTTTGCGTGGATTGGTTCGTTATTTTTCATGCCAGCGATCGCACTGATTCTATTGAAAAACCGCGGATGGAAGGCAACTCTCCTTTTTGTGGCGATCCTATTAGTCGGTTACCTCGTGGAAACACTGCTCTACTGGACATGGGCGGGCATAACCGGAGGACGACTTGCCATTATCATGGCAAACCACATGGAATCGGTGGATTATCAAATGCACTGGATGGACCTTTTTCGTCGTTATCAATTTCTACCCGGGGCTTACAAAACGACGATACTGAGTTACTTTGCGACTCTACCTATAGCCTTCTTGCTGTTTTTCTTTCTGCCAAAGGCGGCACGTCAGTATATTTGGATCCCAGTTTGCTTTTTCTTCTTCCTCACCTTTTGTATCAAAAGCGTCAATCCTCTAAGTGTGGTATTGCAACATCATCAACCACGATATGCTTACCCCGCCCTACCATTCGTATTCTTCTACTTCTGTCTCTTGGGAATCTGGTTCATTCGATCATTGAGTCGCGTCCCATGGTTAACGTTTTTGCGCAGTCCCTCGCTCACTTTCATCCTTTGCATCTGCTTCGCAGTCAACTTGGGATTCGAAACCGTCACCCAACATGATCCAAATCGAACCCTGCTCGCTCGTTCCGAACAATTACAGCGCTATGACGCATACTGTAAACTAGCGCAGAAAGAAGGATTCGCATTCGTGGAGATGGATAATCCCTATTCAAAGGGAATTAAGTTTTACCTAGATATCTTATACCCTCGAACAGAACAAACCCCGACTCCAACTGAGCATTGGCTCGCCATTGGGGAAAGACTTGCAAGGGTGTTACTTCCCAACCAATCAACAGAACTTCCCAATCAAGGAAAAATCGAAAATTTCTATTCCAAAGATCTTTGCCTTTTTCTTTATCAAATGCCATTTCGAGTCGCCTTCGGCACCCTGAGCGGCTTGGGAAATGATCGTTATGGCATGCCTATTTCAGCAATTATTCCGAGTATTTCTGAGTCTCCTATCCTATGGGAATTAAAATCCCATTCGGATCCACGATATCAGATTCCGGCAGTCTTTCGTGGAAAGCCTAACCTGAACCCTGACTCGAATACGTCACCTTCACCTTGGAGATTTGGGGGCGGTCGTTTTGACCTATCTCAATCAGCGCCAGCTCATTGGGGGAGCTGGGATCAAGGTCGCCCAGCAAAAGGGGCCCTGAATCTGGAATGTGAGGTTAATCCGAACAGCACGTTATTGAGAATCCCGCTCTTAACGGGAACCAATGCTGTCGACCTATCTCTTCATATCAAAGATTCCCAAACGGATGAGTTGATCACCTCTATCCCTTCGATTCCAAAAGCCTCCGACAGTTGGGTATATTTGGATATTCCTAAGCATGTATATGAGGGGCGACTCCGACTTAGCATCGAAATCGAAGATCAAAACATGGATCCAGAAGGTTGGTTGGCTGTTGGTGAACTGACATGGATTGATGGGATTTTTCATCCCTAATAAGCTCAGCGGATTCAGGCGGCTGAACCCCTTATTACCTGACCAAAAGAGTTTTTTAACCCGAATCGTGCCTAGGAGGTAAAACGAGCTTAAGCGTCCTTAAGAGCACTGACGACTTTCGCGGGAACACCAACGGCAATGCTATTGTCTGGGATGGGTTTATTAACGACTGCACCAGCACCGATGACACAATCATCACCAATACTCGCCCCATCGAGAACACTCACATGAGCTGCTACCCAAACGTTATTGCCAATGACTAATGGTCCTTTGGTGCACATACCAGTTTGCTGGGCAAAAGGTGTCGGATCAGTTGGATCGTATTCTCCTCCACTCAAAAAATACGAAAAAGCTCCAACAACAATGCCACTTTTAAAAGTGAGATGGTTGGAAGAAAAAATCTGACAATTAGAGGATATATTCACATGGTCACCCATCTCGATATCGCCGTTTTTACAGTAAACAATAGTATTCCGACCAATGTAGACCTGATTGCCCATACGAATGCCATTGTTGGACTCCCCTTTTGCGTCGATAACGGCATTGTCATCAATAATAACACCATCGCCCAGTTCAATTTTGTGGGCATGACGAATCATGATATTTCGCCCAAACACTACTTTGTTTCCCACCTTTCGGAACATCAGAGGGTAGAGTTTTGAACGTAGCAATAATCCTAGAGCCCCAGGGATAGAACCACACAACCAGACAATCAACTCGCACTTCAATAGATGAAAGGTGCCTTTGTCCCCCACCATAAGTGCAGCATAAGACTTTAATGCAGATTTACTGGGATCTTTTGTGAAATTTTTGAGTTTATAATCTGCGTTGGGTTGGGTCATTACTAAAGGGATTGGGGATTAACGAAAGAAACGGTTATACCAAATCGCAATATTCATCATTCCCCAAAGGACGTGATTGTGGTTATGTTTCATGGAAAGATGTTCTGCGATAAGAGTATCGACATATTCCATGTTCATGGATTCCCGAATGATGGGGCTTTCATGCAACAACTCAATCATGGTCTCCTTAAGTTGAGTGCGTAGCAAGTTTTTCACTGGTAAACTGTACCCTTGTTTTCCTCGGTAAACGATTTTATCGGGTAAAATTCCCTCAAGTGCCTTTCGGAAAATGTACTTCGTTTGGGATCCTTTGAGCTTCAAGTCTCCATGCACGGTTGCGTTGTATTCGACTAGCGTGTGATCAAGCAATGGAACTCGAATTTCAAGCGCAGAGGCCATGCTCATTTTGTCTACTTTCATGAGTACACCGTCCGTCATCATATACCGCATATCAGCGTAGATTTGACGATTGATCGGATCCACTCCCTCCGTTTTTGCATTGTAGTCCCTGAGCCGGGAAAAAGGATCGAAGGAAACGTCCTTCTTGAACGAATCTGAATAAAGGTTGGCTTCCAAATTGGAGTTGGAGAAAAACTGCCAACGCAGATGCATCGCTTCTTCAGGAAGAGCCGCACCCTCCATGAATCGCTTCAGCATATTGATAGCCCCTTTCTTCTGCTTCTGGTCTGGCAATTTGGCGGCAAGTTTAAATAACACACCCTCTCGAATGGGTTTTGGGATGACATTTAGGTATTTTGCCATGCGAGCCGCTTTAAAACGATCGTAACCCGCAAAGACCTCATCGCCACCCTCACCGCTCAAACACACAGTAACATGCTGCTTTGCCTGTTCACAAATGAACATTAAAGGGATCGAAGAAAGATCGGTCATCGGTTCATCAAGGTGCCACAACGACTTCTCAACAGACTCCCGATCCATTTTATCAATGATGAGAACTTGATGATCCGTCTGAAAATGGTCCGCCACAATCTGTGCATAATCGAGCTCACTGAAGGTTTTATCTTCATAGCCGATGGTGAAGGTACGGAGTTTGCCAGGCTCATGTTTTCGCATCATGGCGACGATCGCGCTTGAATCGAGACCACCTGACAAAAAGGCACCAAGGGGCACATCACTCAACAATCGCCGCTTTACGGATTGTTCAATCAAATCCCGCTCCTTCTCTACGATCTCATCAATGGAAGAGGGAACCTCCTGAACATCAAATTCTAGATCCCAGTATTGATGGATATTGAGCTGCCCTTTCTCATATACCGCAAAATGACCGGCTGGCAGCTTATAAATGTTTCCAAACATGGTGTCTGGGGAAGGTACAAATTCAAAACACAGATAACGATACATCGCCTGATGATTCACAGTCCTAGGAATCTGTGGATCCTCCAATATGGCCTTAATTTCAGATGCAAATACAAATTTGTCCCCCTGGCAGTAATAGTAGAGCGGCTTGATACCGATACGGTCACGAGCCATCCAAATACGCTCCTTTTTGCGATCCCATATCGCGAAGGCAAACATGCCATTGAGTTTCCCTAACAAGTCGTACCCATACTCCTCGTAACCATGTACGAGAATTTCAGTATCTGATTTTCCCCGGAATTTGTGACCTTTCGCCTGCAAATCGTCTTTGATTTCCTGGAAATTATAAATCTCACCATTGTAAGTCACCATGATACTTCCATCCTCGTTTCCGAGAGGTTGACGGCCAGCCTCAGTCAAATCAATGATGCTCAAGCGACGATGCCCAAAGGACATGCCCTCTTCACAATAAATACCATCCTGGTCAGGCCCTCGGTGATGGATAGTCTCGGTCATCCGAGCTACCAATTCAGAGTCCTTCCAGTTAAATCCACAAATTCCACACATAGTTCCGTTTATTTCAGGATTAGTAACCTATGCCAGCGACTTAATTTTCACCAAATCGTTTGCTTGATTCTAATCTTCAAAACCAACCGGAAACCGACGCCAAAAGCAATGGTTAAGATCCTAAATAATTGCGTAATCAAGGCAACGTTGGGGAATTGCTATTGTCGAATGAATCCACCTTCTTCATATTTTAGTCGCTATGTTACTGCTGGATTTTTCGGAGGCGGAAGTTCAGCTGACGCTGCACCATCGAAATGATTCCCATTTTTGATGGAAAAAATGGGATGCTATTGTCCTTCGGATTAGCCAAGAACTCCAATATCTCAGAGGCAGGATTCTCGCATGGAATATTCAACTGGGTCGAAAGTTTTCCAAAATTTGATTCCTCTCCTTTAGCAGGAAGTGGGTCACTACCAGGAAGAGAAGGAAATCCCCTTTCCGTAGATCTGTTAAAGATAGAACGACTCCATAATCCGTGACAACGAATCGCCGTATCTCCTAAATAGAGCGTTTCCTCTGAGTCGAGCAAAGCATGCAGGAGTTTTCCTCGTTCGAACATCCACTTCCCCGGTGACCAGGGAATTACAGGTATTCCTCCCGCTTTTAGGATTTCAGCAATGCCATCCCTTACAGGAACACCATCTGCGAGGTCCAGATCACGGCCAAGACAAAGTAATTCGAGACGTTCCCGAGTGATGATTTGTCGGCCAGCCACAAGAAAAACCGGACCGAGTTGTAAATCGAGTTTGATCGCTAATCCATCATCGGTCACAGAATGCTTCCAATCTTGGGGAAGCAGATTAGCATTTGGTCTTCCAGTAGCCAAATCTCTGAACCAATGCTGGCCCTGTCGTTCTGTGAGGCACAATACAATCGGATCCGAAGAATCAGCCGTAGGGTGGAGTACGGCGGTATTGCGGCGAAGTGCTGTAATGGCACGCTCAAGCGAATAGCCTTTGTATAAATGAATATGAAAATCGATAACCGCCATCATTGAGACTCCTTTCGGCGAAAGCATGCGATTACTGGAGATCCAAACAGCCAGGAAATCCCCAGCGCCCTGCAAACGCCCTCAAGGCCCTTTGCGAATGGCACCCATTTATGCATGCGGTGAAAGGTCATCGGCAGGCTATACTGCCCCACTCTGCCTTCCAACTCAAATCCGTTTTCATGAAACACCTCAACAATTTCTTTTTCGTGAAAAATAGTGAATTCACGAGTATTGCGCTCTACCCCTTTTTTTAGCCGAAAAAAGAGTGAGTTTAAGAGATTTACACTTCGGTAGGTGGGATAATCCACAATAACACGGTCACGGCTCACTCGGCAAAGCTCTGCCACAAACTCAGGCCAATGCTGCAAATGGGACAACATCCGATAACTCAAACAAACATCAAAATGCTGGTCCTCCACGGGAATCGCGCTCAGCGGACAAACAGTGAACGACAAAGAGGGATCAGAAATGAAGGGTTGCAGGCGAAGTGCACAGGACTGATCGCTTCCTGTAACCGTAACTTTGAGGCCATTGCGAAGCAGCCCCTCTATGTTTTGAGCATGCCCGCCACCTACATCAACAATTTTCACCTTGGATGGGGATCCATAAGGTCGGAGAAAGCGAAGAGTGGCCTGCTCCTGAACATCGAGAAACCAACTTCCAATTGCTCCTGAAAAGCGGGTGGCATAATCATCAGTTGAAGATGCTATGTCTGGACGTTCTTCTGTAATACGCATTGTTTTCAAATCACTCATGAAAGCACATTAGGGAGATTTTTTGACCCAAATTTCGACAATGAGGTTCCAGATCCCTGATCCTCATTTCGGTCAAAGCTTGAGCAATTGCAATTTCAAAATACTTAGACTAATAGATAGCAAATTGTGATCTTCGATATCGCCAAGGTTTCATTCGAAGATAACTATTAATGCTTCAGAAGACTCAATGCGAAGGATCCCCTTGAATCAACAGCCTCCTAACATTCCATCACAGGGAGAAACCCAACTTCGATCAAAGTCGATAGGGATTGCACTGTTGGCAATTGCTTCCCTTTTGCTGATTTGGAATGCATACAATCAAAAAAAGGGAACCATCCAACTCGAAATCAGCACATCCACAGACGCGCAGGTGTTCGCATTTAAAGAAATAGGAGAAAATAATTGGATATTGCTGCCGAGCCTGCAGAACCAAATTCACTCCCAAACAAAACAAATTGTAAATTATCCGATCGAGGGAATTCCTCCGACCAAACTTTTACTCGAGATCCGTCCAAGTCATGCGAATTCTCCCTCAAATGAGCATCTCATCATTAACTCAATTGCCTGTCGACCAACTTGGTATTCAGGGAATTTGAAACCCATTCGTTATCAAATCCAAGCCTTGTCGGGAATTCAGGTTGAACCTAGCTCAATCCATTCCAAATCCATTCTAATCGAGAAGGAAACCCTAACGCATCAGTTAATTCTCCACTTTTCATCAAAAGACGAAAAAAGGCTCGAGGGCATCTCAAAAATGGGACTCTTGAGGCTTGGACTACTGATCTTGATTGCCAATGCCATGACATTTGCTCTTGTTGGCACTATTTTGCGAAAACGGAGAAAACAATGAACCAAATAATCAAACGATGGGTCTTAATTTCCGCTTGGGTTTTCGCTTTATTGCACGTCTGTCACGCTGCGAGTTCAGCGGATCAAACGCACCCTGAAAGTTCTCCTGGTTTAGAATTTATCCACGCGTCCTTCTTAGAGTTTTCCATAGACCCGAAGAACCCAACTGATGCTCGTCGCCTTCTCGATTTTGCGCTGTCTCCGTACTATTTCCAGGTCTTTCGAATGGATGACAGCACCTTGAGGGAAACGCTGCCAATTCAGACCCTGCTGTATAAAACTGAAGCATTTAAACTGGATGCTCATATCTCTTTACTTTGTTACTACAAGCAGTCACTGAGTGGAGTAGAATTTGTTCTCACAGTTAAGTCGCATGAGAAGGATAGGAAAATCCAATTGTTCCCTTATCACGCCATCAATCCATCCACATGGAATCTTCTATCCTGGAAGATTCCAGAAAGCATGCGCGGCAACAAGGCTTATCTTGAAGTTCGAGCGAAATCCCCCATCAATTCAGACAATTGGATCGGTCTGGGGAAACTACTGACCACGTCAAAAAACCCCACCCATTTTAGGTGGAAACAAGTAGGGTTAACCCCCATTTCCATGAGTCTAAAACTGATGATCTATGGTGGGATTCTTTTACTCTCAGGAACCGCCCTTGCACTCCAGGTTTTTAGCTATTTCAAAAATCGTCTCTATGAGTTTTTCCCCCTCGCTTTGGTTCTCTCTCTACTCGTCCATTATTTGCTCTTTTTCTGCCATCTTCTCCATCCTTTGTTTGGATACTTCTCCTCCATTTTGGTTAGTTTCATTTCCCTGCTTCTCATCACGATTTCCGGGAAAAAATGGAAGACCCTCACGGGGAGTAAATCTGATTTTTCAAAATCATGCGCACTATGGTTGCTGGTGTCCCTATTGAGCCTGCATGCAGGTTATTTGTTGGGAGGCTCGTTAACGCCCTCTGAAACGTCTGCAACCCGATATCGAAGTCCATCCCTTCCTGCCGACAACAATCTACCCTACGCATTTGCAAACCGTATTCTAACTCAAGAATCGATAAGACCATTCTTCGAAGACTGGACCGCCAGTGATCGACCACCCCTTCAAACGGCAGTCACGCTTAGCTTGCAACCCTTCATGTTTTCCGCTGAAGCCGATTATCATCTAGTGGGCCTTCTGTTGCAGTGTAGTCTAATCCCGATGTTATACTCCATGCTTCGAAAATTCGGCGTGAGTTCGAAGGTCGCTTTCATTATTCCTTTTTCCCTCGCTTTCACCGGAAGTTTTTTGATCAATAGTTTTTTCGTTTGGCCAAAACTTCTGGGGGCCGGACTTTTATGTTGGATCACTGCTCAACTGTTCTACAAATCAAATCCCAACGAACCCCAATCCTCACAACAGAATCTCGGATCACAGTCTTTCATGATCGCAACAGCAGCGGTTCTTTCAATGTTATCGCACGGCAGCAGTCTCATCGCGCTTATTCCCATTTTTTCGATTTTTTGGATACTCGATTTCAGAAAAAACACCCGCGTCATTTGGCAAACTGCACTGATCTTCGGCCTCTTCTATTTGCCTTGGTTTCTTTTCCAAAAGATCGGAGATCCACCGGGTGACCGCCTCCTCAAGTGGCACTTAGCAGGGTATCCCCACCTTACCAATCAATCTTTTTTCAATGTTTTAGTCGCACAATACAAAAGCCTGGATTTCCCAACATGGCTCTCATACAAATGGCAAAACATCCAAACTCTATGGGGAGATTGGAGGATGGCGTTTGCATACCTCTATCCACATCAAGTACTTTTTGATTACAAATTGATCCGTAATGCAGTTTTTCTGTATTTCTCGCTCGCACTTTTTCCATTCCTACCTGCGATTCTGTTCCTTCCCTTCTTATTATACAAAAAGAAATCTATCCGCCGGGAAGAGAATGAACGCTATGGCTGGATTTTTACGACGACTTTCCGTTTCCACGGAGTAATTCTCTCCGGACTCTTGATTTGGACAGTGATGATTTATCTGCCAAAGCACACTATTTTACACCAGGGAAGCTACTATTTTCTATTTATCACTCTCTTGATGCTGCTTTTGATGCTCATTCAAACCTCCAAAAGATTATTCGTTGCTGCTCTCTTAGTGAATCTAATCTACATATTAACTGCCTGGATATTACCTCCATTCCAATCAAATTACCAAAATCAATGGCTGATCCAGAATCCAGGAATCAACGTCGGGCATCTGTTCTGGATCGTAATGGTCATTGTATGTTATGCTTGGAACACCATCCAGTTATTGAACTCTAGAACCTCGGAAGAACTCAGCCAAAAATTGACTGAATCCGTCATAAAATGATTGGTGCCTTCGGTAGCGCCTAGCAATATAAGATTAAGCGCTAGTCTCAATCAAAAATCCTATCCGGTAATTCGGCTATCTGTCTGATCAAGGCTACCAATGTTTTCAAACGTAGCATCGCCCGCAGTTGCGCCTTCGAATGCGGATGCAGCAGAATCTTCTGATCCACCATCAATTTCCCCTTTTTCAGCTGGATTCTGACCTTCAGAGGTTGAGGAGTCTTCCGACAGCTTTTGTTGGGCTTCCATCAACATTTGGCTCGCTTTTGCAGCTACTTTTACATCCTGCGGAGAAGGATCTGCGGGAGCTGTTGCAGCTCGCTGTATCTGTTTCGCTTTTGCGATCGTCGCTTGGGGATTACTTCCTGGGGAAGTATCGATATTCACATGTCCTCCGATAGCATACTGCTTACCATCAGGACCCGTTTGAAACTCATACTGTGCACCACCCGTAGCTAATGAACCCGCTGCAGCAAGGTGGGCTTGCTCGTGTTGTCGAACTTCCAAATCTCGCTGCTTAAGTTCCTCTACCTGCTCCTGTTCTTCTTCAGTCAAGGCAGTGGCATCCGAATTACCCTCAGATTCCCCCTCCTTCGGACGCTGAACTGACTCAGAGGAATTCTCGGGGGGGAGATCTGTTTTAGCTTCGCCTTCAGTCCCTGCCAATACGCCTCTAATACTTAAGCTCGAACTCAAAGCGAGAGGCTCATATTTTCCCTGAGATTCCTCAGCTTTAGAGTCAATCGCCTCTTGAGAAGAACTCGATATCTTCGGTTCTTTCAGAGATTTTTCGTTTGTTTTGGAAACAGCAGGGCTCTCCCCTGATCCAGCAGGCGAAGATGACACACCCGAAGCATAAGCAGACAGGGCATATTGTGATGATGCAATTTCCATGAGAAGATGACTCAACAACGGATATCGGTCACCCTCAGCAGAACTTTAGAAACTTTCTTTACTATTTTTTAACGATATCACGTCCTTCTACCGAGCTTTATGGAATCTCCAATGATTCGGACAGTCCACTTGAGTAATTCGCGGACTGTGAGGATTTAGGATTTGCGAATGACTCCGCTAAAGATTTTCGACCGTCGCGAAAGCAACCCCTCTTATACCCATTAGCGTTTAAAAGACTTCAAACTGAACTAGATCTCATGCCGTTCGACGAGCTCACGGTCATGAACAAGCATGAGATACAGGTGAAGAACAGTAGCATCCGATGCTCCCATCGGATTATGTAGCACGTATTGAATTAAACGCCAATCGATACTATCCGAACCCCAGATTTATCAAGCCACGCTCTAAATCCGCGGAACCCACAAACCATCGACCCCAAGCTGGCGATTAGAAACCGACGATCATTGCCGGCCTCTAACCTCACTCTTAGCAACATGCCGAAAAATTTTGCTACAATCCTAATTTATCGAGCATGCCCCCGAGATCTCCTCCAAAGTCGGGTTTTGCTCCTCCTGAACTGCGGTTGCCCTGCCGTCCATTACCTCCGCGTTTCCCGGATTTATGACCATTAGAAGGTCCGCGACCCCGTGGTTGATTCCGATCACCTTTATCTCCCGTTGAACGACTGCGAGCCCCTGAAGTTTCCGGATTGGATTTCATTGACAAAGCGATGCGGTTTCGAGCGATATCTACCTCGGTTACAACGACTTGAACCCGTTGCCCAACCTTCACCACTTCCGCTGGATTTGAAACAAATGAATCTGAAAGCTGGCTCACATGCACGAGACCATCCTGATGCACGCCAACATCTACAAATGCACCAAAGGCGGTAACATTGGTGACAATCCCGGGTAATCGCAGCCCTTCTTTGAGGTCCTGCATCGTTTCGACCCCATCCTTGAATTGGAAGACTTCAAATTTTTCGCGCGGATCTCGTCCTGGTTTTGCCAATTCCTCAAGAATATCTTTGAGAGTGGGTACCCCCACCTCCTCGGTGACGTAATTCTCGATTTTGATTTTTCTTCGCTCCGTATCACTCGCTACCAAGTCTCGGATGCCGACTCCCTGGTCTGCCGCCATTTTTTCAACAAGCTTGTATCGCTCTGGATGAACAGCGCTCGCGTCAAGTGGATGCTTTGCCCCTCGAATTCTCAAAAAGCCTGCGGATTGCTCAAACGCCTTTGGCCCCAGACCTGGGACCTTCAAAAGCTCTTTTCGAGAGCCAAAAACGCCATTGGTTTCCCGATACTTTACAATTTCCCCTGCCAACCGCGAATTGAGACCCGAAACGTAGGAAAGAAGCTGCTTACTCGCAGTATTGATTTCGACGCCAACGTTATTGACACAACTCAGGACAACATCCTCTAGGGATTCTTTGAGAAATTTCTGATCCACATCATGTTGATATTGCCCTACCCCAATGGACTTCGGATCGAGTTTCACCAATTCTGCCAACGGATCCATGAGCCGACGCCCAATTGAAACAGCTCCTCTTACGGTCAAATCTTTATCAGGAAACTCTTCTCTTGCCACAGCCGAGGCAGAATAAATAGATGCACCACTTTCATTGACCATGATAACCAATATATCCTTCGGCAACTTAAGAGACTTTACAAAGGCTTCTGTCTCCCGACCCGCGGTTCCATTACCAATCGCAACAGCCTTGGATTGAAAGCGTTCGATCAACGCACTTAGGATTTTCGCAGCTTCTTCTCTTTGATGATCTCCCGTGGTCGGATAGATGACAGTATCGAACAATAATTTGCCCTGAGCATCGAGGGTTACAAGTTTACACCCTGTGCGAAATCCTGGATCGATGGCTATGACTGGTTTCTCTCCAAGAGCAGGAGCGAGTAAGAGTTCGCGCAAATTTTCTGAAAAAACGCGAGTTGCTTCGGTATCAGCTCGTTTTTTCATCTCCACTCGAGCCGCTGTCTCCATCGATATGGAAAGAAGGCGCTTAAATGCATCCTCTGCCGCCAGCTTCACCTGCTCAGCTGCAGCGGATTCTCCTTTGACAAACCGTTTAACTAATAAGCGAACTGCTTGTTCTTCATCTGGGCGAACTCCCATCACCAGAAATCCTTCACTTTCCCCTCTTCGAATCGCAAGAATGCGATGGGAAGGTGCCTTTTCGGCCGATTCCTGCCAATCGAAATAGTCACGATACTTCGCACCCTCTTCTTCTTTTCCCTTCAGAACACGAGATTGCAAAGAAGAGCTTTTGAGATAGAGTTCGCGCAGTTCTGCGCGCGCATCGGCATCATCATTGATCCATTCTGCAATCACATCCCGCGCCCCAGCCAATGCCTCTTCTGCAGTGGCCACTTCCTTCTCTTCAGAGATATAAGATTCAGCAGTTTTTACGACATCCCACGAACTGTCCTGCTTTTCAAATAATTCAACCGCCAGTGGTTCCAAACCCTTTTCTTTCGCAATTGTTGCTTTGGTGCGTCGCTTGGGTTTAAAAGGAAGATAAACATCTTCGAGACGTGCGAGCGTTTCCGCTTCCATCACTCGCTTTTTCAATTCGTCAGTGAGAAGGTTTCGTTCTTCCAGTGACTTCACAATAGCCGTGCGACGATCTTCCAAAGTCTTAAGCTGCGTGGACCGATCTCTGATATTGGTGATGGCAACTTCATCCAAACCACCAGTTGCTTCTTTTCGATAACGAGAGATAAACGGAACAGTGGCGCCTCCATCGAGGAGGGCTAAAACCGCCATTACATTTCGTTGAGGCAGTTGGAGTTCTTCCGCAATCCGGGATACAAATGTGTCGAGCATAGGTCTAAATTATTATATAGAAAAAGGGATTTGAGAGAAAATGAATGCTTCAGAACTCTTCAATTCAGAGCAGAAGACAACCATTCATGCATAAAAAGAGTTAGTGATTCTCTGGAAGCACCAATAATTCCGCTTGGTTCTGAAAATCTGGCCGTCGGATTTTCCCACCTGAAGACGCAATCCATGCATTTGCAAGCAACGCCAGTAATGCAAGGCTGAAAATCCCCCACGCCAGTTTTCCAAACCAACCAGGTTTATATTTCAAGGATATCAACGCTGCAGCACATAACAGAATTAGTAGATAAGTCAGTTTAGCGCCTTTTTCGGCATTTTCATAATGCGTATGAGCAAAGACCATACCTTGGTCGGTAAGCGTCTCACGGATCTCGGGTGTCAATTTGTACCGATCGTAGGCAGCCTCTCCAGATCCCATGACAATGGGAATACTTAAAGATGAGACAAGGATTCCCAAACAAGCCGCTGCAATCGTCACTCTGTTCTTGGCAATCAAGCCAATCAGAAGAATGAATGTTGCAACTGCAAGTCCGTGAATAGGGAGATGATTCAGAAGAAGATGAATATGTTCAGCGCTCATCGAAGAAAACAAAATCACAGGTTAGAGAGATTCCAAAAATCCCACAACTCAAACCCTGATTCAACCGTAGAATTTTGAGAGATTACATGATAATCCCCATCATCAACCATTTTCGATTTCCTGGAAACTGAGCGAATCAATGATGAGATCTGCGCAAGCTGCGGGTGTCGGACCATTTGTGGATATTTTTAGTTTTGCATCCACCTGAACTTCGTTTTCGTGGCAGATAGCGAAAGACTAAAGCTTAAGTTCGTTGATAATCAACTCGGCGCAAGAAGCTGGTGTTTGCCCTTCAGTGGAAACATTGAGCTCAGGATCGACCGGACTTTCATAAGGAGCGGTTACACCAGTAAAATCTTTGATTTCACCTGAACGAGCTTTGGCATATAAACCTTTCACATCACGGGCTTCGCAGATGTCAATAGATGTGTCTACATGGACTTCATGAAACATCGTAGCAATATCAGCTGATTCATTGGCGCGGTTCACAATGTTGCGGGCAATATCGCGGTCTTCCTGATAAGGTGAGATAAAGGCAGTAATGACAATCACACCCGCATCGTTCAGCAAAGCTGCAACCTCGGCAATACGTCGAATATTTTCCTTCCGGGCTTCTGGTTTGAATCCCAAATCTGAGTTTAGGCCATGACGGATGTTGTCGCCGTCGAGCACATAAGCCTTCTTGCCCATGCCCACTAATTTAGCTTCAAGGAACTGCGCAATAGTTGATTTTCCGGATCCGCTGAGACCAGTCAGCCAAATCGTTGAAGCTTTGTGCCCCATCAGCTCCTCGCGATCCGCACGGCTCACCATCCCCTTTTCCCAGTTTAGGTTGTGCTCTCCTGAGACTTCCTTTTTGGGAGTCGCACGCTGCTCTGTGATCATACCGGCAGCAACGGTTGCATTGCTGAGTTGGTCCACCAATACAAAAGAACCAGTCTTTGCATTGCGCCGATACGCATCAAAACTAAATGCTCGATGGGCGGTGAAGCCAACACGACCGATTTCATTCATATCTAAGCCATCAGTGTCTTCACGGCTGAGATTATTAATATCAAAGCGATATCGCACTCCATCCAGGGTCACTGGCAGGGTTTGGCTTCCACTTTTGAGCAAATAGTTACGCCCCGCCTGCAGTCTTTTTTCATGCATCCACACCACTTGTGCATCAAATTCACTTTCTGTGATGGGTCGATTGTTGGGATGACTCAACAGATCTCCACGGGAGATATCCACTTCGTCAGTGGTAGTGAGCGTCACGGCCATCGGAGCAAAAGCTTCTTCGAGCTCTCCATCGTAAGTAACGATGCTCTTCACTTTGGTGGTTTTTCCCGACGGATTGACGGTGATCTCATCCCCTACTCTCACTACACCCGAGGCAATAGTGCCGGAAAATCCACGGAAGTTCAAATTCGGGCGAAGCACGTATTGGACAGGAAAACGGAAATCAATCAAATTACGATCTGCCGAAATTTCGACCGATTCCAGATGGCTGAGTAACGGACGCCCTTGAAACCATGACATGTTTTCGCTGCGGTCGACCACATTGTCCCCCTTTAACGCGGACAGTGGAAGAAAGTGAATGTCCACTGCGTCAAACTTAGCGGCAAAGGCCAGGTAGTCTTTGCGAATTTGTTTGAACACAGATTCATCATAATCAACCGCATCCATTTTGTTAACTGCGATGACCAAATGTTTAATGCCTAGCAGTGTCGCGATAAAACTGTGGCGTTTGGTCTGCGGCATGACACCGTAACGAGCATCAATGAGAACAATAGCCAAATCACAGTGGCTGGCTCCGGTGGCCATGTTGCGAGTATACTGTTCATGACCAGGTGCATCACAGATGATAAAACTACGTTTTTCAGTCGAAAAGTAACGGTACGCCACATCGATGGTGATGCCCTGTTCGCGCTCTGCTTTGAGCCCGTCAGTCAACAGTGCCGGATCAAAATCATCTCCAGTGGTACCATGAACCTTGGAGTCTTTCATCACCGCCGCTAGCTGATCTTCATAGATCATCTGAGAATCATAAAGCAGTCGCCCAATCAGCGTGCTCTTTCCGTCATCCACACTTCCGCAGGTCAAAAACCGCAGCATGTCTTTTTCTTCGTGACGTTTCAGATACGACCCAATGTCGCTTTTGATTAAGTCGCTTTCGCGGGTTTTATAACTCGTTTCACTCATGATAAAATAGGAGTTAGAAGTAAGGAGCTAGGAATTAGCATCTTCCTGCAATATCGCATTGCGATAAGCATTCAGAATACGTCCCACTTCGTCTGATTGATTCTTTAACTCTCGGGTATCTCCATATCCGAGATCTTTGACTAAAATTAGATAATACTTCTAGATAATACTTCACTTCTTCAAGTGATCCTTGAGCTATGTTCAAATAGCGCGCTTTGTCGGCTTCGCTCTGTTTCACGAATCCTTCTGCAATATTTGCCGGAATTGATACAGCTGCTCGGCGAAGCTGCGAAGTCAGTCCAAACATTTCTTCCTTGGGAAACGAATGACTCAGTTTGTAAAGAGTAAGAACCAACGAATGAGCTTTCTGCCAAAGAATCAAATCCTCAAACTTTTCTGCTTTTTTCATTCTAGCTCCTAACTCCTCGCTTCTAGCTCCTTTTTATTTCGCCTCCGGCGAATTAAAAATACCCGTCCCTCTTCTTGTCTTCCATACTAGCGGCGCCGTCATAGTCGATGACACGACCCTGGCGTTCGGATGTGGTAGTCAGCAGCATTTCCTGCACGATTTCTTCCAAGGTTTCTGCCTCGGATTCCACAGCCCCAGTCAGGGGATAACATCCCAAAGTACGGAAACGCACCTTTTTCATCATCGGTTTTTCACCCGGTTCCAATGGCATGCGCTCATCGTCGACCATGATCAAAACACCATTGCGTTCTACTACAGGACGCTCTTTCGCAAAATACAAGGGAACGAGTGGAATCTGCTCGATCTGGATGTATCGCCAAATATCGAGCTCCGTCCAGTCCGACATCGGAAATACGCGGATCGATTCTCCTTTGTTGATCTTTGTATTGTACAAATCCCACAACTCTGGACGTTGATTCTTGGGATCCCATTGGTGATGCTTGTTTCTAAAACTGAACACCCGCTCTTTGGCCCGTGATTTTTCCTCATCTCGTCGTGCCCCTCCAAAGGCCGCATCAAAGCCATATTTGTTCAAAGCCATCTTCAACCCCTCAGTCTTCATCACCTGAGTGTGTTTTTCCGAGCCATGATCAAAGGGATTAATCCCAGCCTCCACTCCCTCGGGATTCTTAAAGACAATGAGATCAAAGCCCACATCTTTGGTCATTTGTTCGCGAAACTCATACATTTCGCGAAACTTCCAAGTCGTATCCACATGCATCAAAGGAAATGGAATTTTGGCAGGGTGGAATGCCTTGCGTGCCAGGTGCAGCAATACTGACGAATCCTTGCCAATACTATAAAGCATGACGGGATTAGAAAATTCCGCCGCCACTTCGCGCATGATGTGGATGCTTTCCGCCTCTAGTTGACGTAAATGGGTAATGTTGTAATCAGCCATAGTTCAGTGCCTAGTAACGATTTGTTTGAATAGAAAATCAAAATAAAACTTCAAAAATATGGATATGCCACCGAATAGCACATCATTGATGCGTAGGCTCAAATACCTGGATCATGATCCGCTGGATCAGCGGGAACCATGAGTTTTTTCCTAAAAAAACCCCGAGGCAATGATTGCCATGCACGCTCATGCATATAATAGATAAAAAATTTGCACACAAATTCCACACCACCTATCGCCAGAGCTGGCTTAATACTGCCAGTCACACAATAGGCAATGATCCCAGTTGTTGTGGTTGCAAGTACCCTCCAAGTGAGCCCCTTCAGCACACTTCGCAATCTTGTTTCTCTGTAGACGATCTCGGACATAAGTAAGAAAAGACCGGACGATGTATAAATGACCTAATAAGGTCAAGTCGCAGGGAGGCTTTTGATCCCAAAAGCAATAAGGACGGTTCTATTAAAAACCGTCCTTATATCACAACACATCGTAATCAGCCTGCCTAAACAGGGGAAACGAAACTTACAACATACTATTTCATTCCATCAATTAGGAAGAAGCTTTATCAAACGGATTTACCACCGATATGGGTCACTTTTCCTATCAAATTGTTGTTCGAGATAAAACCACGATCGCGGAATCGATTATTATCCCCTTTTGATTTCGCCCGATTGTTATCCAATTCTACGATTCGGTGGCACACCCGTTCTCCAGTAAAATTATCTTGAAAAACCACAATGTCCCCTACTTGTAAATCTGAAAAGCTAGTAGAGCGATAAACGACAAAATCACCGCTTTGGATAGTAGGATACATCGAATACCCATGCAACTGAGAACGAACAACCGGAGGTTCACCGTAAGCGGAAAGCGAACAGAAAGACAAAGTGAAAAGAACAACAAAAATCAAGGATTTGCGAACTGAGGAGTTAAAGATGTTTTTCATATCAAAGCGACTGATTGATAGTTAAATGTGTGTTAATGATTAAATTGTAACTAAAGCTGATTTCCTTATCATGCTCTCAAAAAGCATCTTACGAAACCGAGATATTTTCTGAACGCACATAATTAACGCACATAAACCAACATATTTTAACTACTTCATGCAATTTTACATTCTTTATATTATTCCTATATATAATTTGTAAAATTCGTTTATCTTCAATTTGTAAAATTTTATAAACAATTATAAAGACTGATTAAATCCTTGCATATTTTTCGTAAGTTCATCGAAAAAAGGGGCAGAGATTAATAATTCAGTGTAAAATTTCCGACTTTTTCTTCAGAAAATTTCAATCTCAATTGATTTCACATTTCGAAGTAGGATCAGCATGATTTTTCTAAGTTTTTAATGGTACCGTTGATTACAATTTGTAAAATCATCAACGGTGAAGCATCGATCGACCAGATCGCTAGCGCTGTGGTTCAAAAATTCGAGACACAACAACACTTGATCCATGGGATACCCCCTCAAATGAGTATCCTCTCAGCCAGAAACGGAGAAAATCGTCATTTAGCTTCGATCCAAAGCGTTGCGTATCCGAAGCAAATGCTGCCTCTCAGAAGTGAAAATAGCTAATACCGATTAGCGTTTAATTCAATACGTGGAGCATCCGGTGCGAGCATCGGATGCTTGCATCTCACCTGCCCGTATCTCATGCTTGACCGTGACCGTGAGCTTGTCGAACGGCATGAGTTCTGTTTCAGTTTGCAGTTTTATTGCGTGATTCTGGTCTATCAAATCTTTGTGTCCAATGGCTCTTTATCAGAAACCATGTAGAGTCGGGATTTTCAGACATTCCCTAATCCTACAAAGTTACCCGAAAAATGGATGATTCAAATTGATAGGTATAACATTTTTCGTAGGGGTGTGCCTGCTTGACGGTCGAAGCTTTAGCGGAGTCCGTGGCAAATTCAACATCCTCACTAACTGCGGATTCCGCCACCGACACATCGGGGAGATCAAGCGGACCCCTATGCAATACAGAAAAAGGGGGACGATTATCAAAAACTCTGTAACCTTTTGAGTTCAGCGAAGTATACACTTTTGAAATCAGCACGATTCGAATCATCAACACATCAAATCCCCATTCCTTTATGTAGAGGAATGGGGAGTTCTATTCCGATTTGAGTCAGTTCTTCTCTTCCCATCAACACTTCAAATGAACTCTCCTATCTGGACCCAATATACCTTCATCTTTTTGATGGCTTCTTCCCTGTGCCTACTACTATCAGAAGCGCAACAAGTCACACTGGTTGAGGAGGTAGACCTCTCGACCACCCAAACAGACGGCTCCCAGGATGCCATTATTAGCGAACGGGAAACAGTCGATGTCGTCGAAGACTCTTCGGTGGCAGAAGCAGTGGAACGACGCCCGGATCTCAATTTCAACAACGTCACGATCGACGGTGAAAAAGCGACAGTGGATTTGGATGAGATTCAAGCAGAAGGCGTTAGCTCACTCGAGGTTTTGAGGGCAGTGACTCCGGACCTGGATGCAGATTCCCGCGGGGGATCCTTGAGCCTGGAGTCAAACCCTACATACAATTTGGAAAAACCGGTCATCAAGGGAACGGTCAAAATTCAATTAAGGGAAAGCGGCAACAAACTGAACAAGGACCTTGGTTTCAGCTATGGCGAAGCATTCGGAAACTTTGGCTTCAATCTCAGTACAAACTACTCAGATCACGAGCGTTATGGAGAGTTTTTCTCGAATAATTGGGAGCAAGTCGAACAATCTGGGCAGGAGTATTTCGCTCGAAGAGACATCTATTTCCGCAACTGGGACACCTCACACAGAGAGTATTCACTGAATCTGAAAACGGACTACAAAGTCAGCGATATTCTTTCGATCTTCTTTCGGTCCAACTACGAACATCAAGATCACCAAGAGGATGACCCTAGCATGGTATACCGGTTTGGAGATGGAGAATACTCCAATTTGACAGACTTTTCTGGCACTAGTAACAGTGCTCGAATCGACAGGGATTTATTGGGCTACAATTCAGGCGAAACCGAGTATTATTTACAGACCGGAGCAGTGGCAAAATGGGACCACACTAAACTTGATTTTCAGATTTCTTATGACGACTCGAGTTATCTCGAGCCCAACTGGTTTGTGATCGAATTTGAACAGAATGACGTGGATCTTCATTACGAAGCAAGCGACCCGCTCTTTCCCACGATCACAACCCCTGCATCTTCAAATTTGGACGCCAGTCTCTTCACCTTCGATGAATTACTCGATGAAGTCTGGGAAAGTGATCAAAGCGATCTCATTTCCACTATCAACCTCAAGCATGATTTTGAGTGGAAACGGATTAATGCATACATAAAGACCGGGGTGAAATTTCGAACCAGAGAAAAAAACCAACGGTCAGATTCCAGTTTTTATACGTCCTACGATGGCAATTTCTCACTAGCGGATGTCATCAGTACCAATATCCACAATTTGCAGATACATGATGGATATGTTCTCTCGCCTGTCGCAGACGTACAAAAGTCGAGAGCCTATTTCAAGGATAACTTCGATAATTTTACATACGACATACGCCGTAGCAGAGAAAAATCGGATCCCAACACTTATCAAGTTGAGGAGAATATCTCAGCGGCATATGTGATGTTGAATTTGGAGAAAGGAAGATTGCGCGGAATCATTGGAGCCCGTATGGAACAAACCGAACTCGAATATACGGCAAATGAAGTGATCATCGGTCAAGATGGTACCTATTTAGAAACCCTTGTTCGCACCGGTTCTAGCCAATATGACAATCTCTTTCCTTCATTGCACTTGCGTTACTTTCTGGGTCAAAAAACCACCATCATCACATCCTGGACTGGAACGATCCAACGTCCGTATTACGGCAACATTGTGCCCTATCGTAATATCAACTACGAAGATCGGTTTATCGGAGAAGGAAACCCCGATTTGAAACCTACGCTTTACGATAACCTAGATCTGTCGATCGACTACAAGCTCTCCAACAGCAGTGTTGTTTCACTCGAGCTCTTCCATAATCAAATAGACGATATCGTATTCTGGGAAGAAGTGAACGTCGTCGGAGGCATGTTTGACGGATTTGATCTTGGTAAAAATAACAACGGACCCAGCGGCACTCAAAAGGGAGTCAAATTCATCTGGGATCAAAAGCTTTCAGACTGGTCTGAGATTCTAGATGGATTCTCCTTCAATATGAAGGTTACTTTTATCGAATCCGAGACAGAATATCCAAACCGCCCGGGAGATCGACTCCCCATCACGGGAAAAAATCGAAGTCACTACCAATGCTCTCTCACCTACGACAAAGAGAAGATCTACGCCCAACTCACTTGGCAACGCAACAGTGATACGCTCCAGGGTGTGGATGATAACGCCTGGAGAGACAACTATAGCGTCGCCCGGGACTCGTTGGACATCAATAGCAGCTACCAATTAACTGAATCCCTCCGATTCTTTTTTAATCTCAGCAATCTGCTCTCAGAGCCGTATCAGAATTATCGAGGATCCCCTTCTCGTCCGTCGCAATTCAATCTCAATCAGCGGCGATTCGACATGGGCATCAAAATGAAATGGTAGTGCAAGAAAACGAGGGGCAGACGTTGGGGAGCTGTCCCGTTAAAAAAGAGCTCTTCAAGTGATTTTTTGATTGCTGCAATATTCCCTTTGACCCGAGTCAGAACCAAAGACTAGTTTTAAGGAAACATACCCCCTTACCCCAATCAGTCTTTCCTTCATCAATTGGCCTGGAAGGGTGTGCAATCTGAAATGATTTGGCATGTCTTTTGAAATTTGTGTCGTTTTTTTGATTCTTGTATTTGCGGTAGTGGCGTTTGTCACTGAGCGCATAAGGCACGACCTTATCGGGATTCTAGTCATGGTGTTCCTCGGTTTGACTGGGATATTGGAACCCGATGACCTTCTGCATGGTTTCGGGAATCGAGCGGTTGTAACGATTGGAGCCATGTTTGTTCTGAGTGCAGCCCTCACCCGCACAGGTATGGTTTCTGCCCTCAGTACAAAACTGACTCAATACGCCCGCGGCAGCTCGATAAGATTCCTGGTATTGTCGCTGGTGACGGTGTGCGTGATGTCTGCTTTCATCAACAATACCCCCGTGGTTATCGTTTTCATACCGGCGGTACTAACAGTGAGTGCAAAAGTGGGGATGAGTCCCTCGAAGTTTTTGATGCCAATATCCTTTGCGTCCATGCTGGGTGGCAGCTGTACGCTGATCGGAACCTCGTCCAATATCTTGGTTTCCTCCATATCTGAGAGCGCGGGTCAGGGAGCTATCAGCATGTTTGAGTTTTCGTTGGTCGGTATCGTGATAGTGCTTGGCGGTATGCTTTATTTGCTGACCCTTTCTTTTCGGATGTTGCCCGACCGTATTACCATTGCCTCAACGTTGAACCCGGAAGCGGCAAAAAGTTATGTGACACAAGTTCATCTGGGAGCAGAATCGAGTCTAATCGGAAAAAAGCTCAAAGAGACTCCTTTTGGAAAATCGGGAGTGTCTGTTGTTGAACTCATCCGAGGGGAGCAAATTAGTAAACTGGAGCGGGATACCGCGCTTGAATTAGATGATATTCTGCTCATGCGCGGTGATCTCAACGAAATCCTGGAATTGGACAGGCAGCACTCGATTACCATCGATCCTGAACTTAAGCAGGAGGTCGGCAATGTTAGCCAAGTAGAAATGACCCTTTTCGAACTCATGGTCGCGCCAGATTCCAATCTAATCGGTCAAAAATGCGGGGCGGTGGGGCTGAGGGAAGAATACGGTGTTTCGGTCTTCGCAATTCAAAGACGAGGGCAGCATCATCAAAAGAAACTCGGAAATATTGAGCTCAACATGGGAGACATCCTACTCGTAAGAGGCTCGATTGAGGAATCTACCCACCTACGAAATAGTAGAGAATTTATCCTTCTCGAGGGTGTCCATGAAGAACGGGAAGAACGACACAAGGCTCCGATAGCAATAGCAACCATAGCTACCATTATTCTTTTAGCATCTTTTGGTGTTTTCCCCATCAGTGTATTGTCGATGGCAGGAGTTGCCGTGGTATTGCTGGCCAAACTGCTCTCTCCTCGTGAAGTATACCGAGCCGTCGATTGGCCCGTATTAGTATTGATCGCTGGAATGATTGCACTTGGAGATGCCATGGCACATACGGGTGCCCTCGAACTTGTGGCGACTCAACTCACGAGCTCAGTCGGTTCTATGGGGCCACAGATGACGCTATGGATCTTCTTTATGATGACCAGTGGCTTGAGCCTATTGATCCTCAACAAACCTGCTGCAGCGTTGATGGCTCCTCTTGCCGTGATCCTCGCCCAGCAATTAAATGTCGACCCCAAACCATTTATAATGGCGGTGGCATTTGCTGCGTCGACGGCCATGGCCACCCCAATGGGCTATCAGACGAATCTCCTCGTTTATGGCCCCGGAGGATATACTTTCAAAGATTTCGTGAAGTTCGGGTTACCATTGAACATCCTCGTCGGTATTATTTCCTGCATTATGATTCCGTTGGTTTGGCCTTTTGCTGGATAAGCAATGGAAAAGAGCTGGAGCTGTTCCCTGTGTCGTGCGTGTTTTGGATTTGCCAAAGCAAACCTCTACAAAAATTGGCACTCAGAAACCAAGGGGGTCGAAATGATACCCATTCGCATTTAATTCATTACGCGCTGCTTAATCCGATGCCCTTCGACAGGCTCAGGATCTTTCAGACAAGCATCGGATACACCTCATCTGCCGTAGCATCTCATACTTGTCCATGACCGTGAGCCTGTCGAAGGGTATGAGATCTGTTCCAGATTGAAGTCTTTTAAATGCTAGTTGGTATAAAATCCGGAATTTACAAAGGGTTCCGCTTGATCTCCCCGATGGGTCGGTGGCGGAATCTGTTGTCAGTTAAAACATCGGATTTGCCACGAACGTCGCTAAAGCTCCGACCGTCACGAATGCGAATCCCTTACAACAAGGAATTCATATCAATTGTAAAAAAACACAGAACAAGGGAGTTTCAGGTGTAAAAGAAACATCAAGAAAATCCGTGAATTATAAATGGTCTGTAAAATCGAGCTTTTTACAATTTATGAAATGTAAAAAAGGGGAATTTGGGATCATTTGAAATGTAAATGACCGATCATTAGGGAGTCGCAGAAAACACAACATAGATTGATTAAAATGAACTTCATCGCAAAAAACATCGCAAGTCTCACATTGATCGCAGTCGCAGCTTTCTCTGTTCTTTCAACAGCAAACGCAAATTCCGCACTCCAAATAGACAACGATCACCAAATGACACGCGTCAGCGGTGGCAGCATGCTCCCCACTCTCAAGAGTGGTGAAACAACAGTTGTATTCAAAGCATACCCTTTCCAAAAGATCCGAATCGGTGATGTCGTTATCATCGAAAACTCCAAAGGCGAAAGTGTGATCCACCGCGTCGTTCGTCGCAACCGCGGTGGTACATGGGTTACCCAAGGAGACAACAATCCCTACGAAGATCGCGAAACTCTCAGTAGTCAAAATTTTGGCGGATTAGCACTCGTCGATGAATCCATCGTTCGCTACCAAAAGTATCTCGCAGAAATGGCTCCCAAACGCAAAATGACCGATATGATTGCATTGGCAGACACTTCAGCAACGACTCGTTTTGACGGCGGTCACAATCTTTAATTTCAAGAAAAGTTCCATTATTTCTCTCTCTCACTTTTGCGACTGAATAATAACTGAAAGACAATCAATCAGTAAAAAGCGTGTGTTCCGCGACTGGACACACGCTTTTTTTTGTGGTGGTTCTCCATCAAAAATTGACGCAGCTTTGAATACTCCCGCACCCGGCACCTTCCATTTCATCTTGCCGACGCTTTGGTTTTGCGTTCCAGACCGAAGATAAGGGAAAGCGGACCTCTTAAAGATTCACTTTTATTGTTTATCAATAATAAACCGTCACCCGATCCCTTCTGAAACAATAGGCCAATGTTGAACCCATAGTTCACTAAATTGGTCTCGAAATATTAAGATTGATTGATGCGAGTTTACTCCGGTTCAGGAACTCCCACGCCATATCGCAGGGTGAATTAAAACCTAATCCAGTGGAATCAGTGCGCGCAGGAGCGGTTCATTATACTGCTGGAGTTCGTCATCCCAGACACCAAACCAATGAGCGCAAAACTCCCAATAGTGAAAGCTCATTCCGCGTTCGATAGCGGCATCGGCGAGAGCTTTGGTCCACCGTGCTCTCGATTCCATGTCTGCCATGCGAATGGCACCAAATTCACCGAGATTCATGGGACGGTTATGCTTTTTACCCCAGGCCGCGGCCATATCCATTTCTTCGAGAAGTGCGGCCATTTCTTCCTCTGTGCCCCAAGTGTTGCCAAGCCATTCGGACGTATCTGCCCAAGTAAGCCATTCTGCTCCTTGGTGAGTAAAGGTCAGGGGGTGATAATTGTGAACGGTAACAATGATGTTACGATCGTCTTCGGGAAGTTCCAGTTGGGAGAGGTATTCAGTAATATTGTCTTCACCCGGTCCGATCATGACGACTCGATCGGGGTTCGTTTTACGAACGACTGCTAAAGCTTCGATCAGCCATTCGTTCCAAAGTTCCGGGGTGAAGTTTTCATCGGGTTCATTGAAAAGCTCCAAAACCAAATCGTGCGAATAGTGAGCAAAACGCGGCGCAATTTGCTCCCAAAATGCCATCAGACGTTCACGGTGGTAATCCGAAGGATCAGCATATATTTGTCGATAATGGTGCATATCCATCACCACAGGCAGTCCCCTCGCCAACGCCTGTCCAACAGCCCATTCCACACGAGTGAACCATTCTTCATCGATCGTGTAAGGCGGTTCTGTCATAGCATAGAGACTCCCACCTTACCGGGATCCTGACGGAGTCAAAACCCGCTTCTTTGATCATATCAAAAAGTTCACTTCGAAGGGTGAGCCCCCATTCGCCTTCCTGTGGAGCATCCAGGGCATTGCCCAAGTTTACACCCCGTCCTAGCTTCTGATTGAGCTCGAAGGGTTCAACTGAATGAATGGCGCTGGTGATGAAAAAAAGTGCCGCAACGACACTCAGAATACGAAAAAACTTCTGATGCATAGGGATATTAATTGGGATTTTTAGTTTGAGGAATCATTGCTGAAAAACGAACGAAGGCAAATGCGGCAGTTAAAACCTTTTGAAAGTTGCGTTCATCGTCGCACGTGAAAAGGGCAATTGCAGGCTTCTCCCACACATTCGTGCGCTCACCATTTTCCCCAAGGTAATTTGACAATACCTCGATCTCCAACTGTGTAGTTTGAGTGAAACAAGAGGATCATAACTATCAGCCGCAGAATTCGCCAAAATTACCGGCGCTGCCAATGAAGGCAAAGGCTGTGATCATACTCATTCCAACCCTTGTAACCATTGCGGGGCTTTTCCTTCTTTTATCAGGCCTGAATCAGTATCGATTAGGAAAATCAAGTCTCGATTGGAAGACAACAGAAGGCGTCATCACGCGCTCAGTGGTGAAGTCTCGAACGGAAAAGAATATCACACAATATCGGCCTGAGGTTGCTTATACCTATGAAATAGGCGATCGCACGTACGAAGGAACAACATTGAGTTTCAAAGACGAGAGTGCAAATCGTGAGGATGCCTATTTTGAGGCGCAGAGTTACCCGGTGAATCAAGGGGTAAAGGTCTATTTTGACCCTAAAAAACCGAAATCATCGGTTCTGATTCCCGGACCCGGAAGTCTGTTCAACATGAAAGTCATCCTTGGAAGTGTCCTGCTGGTGATAATGGCAGCACTGATCGTTTATTCCCTGATACCCGATAAGAGATCGGGTTAGACGAGGGAGTGTTTAGAACATCAGGCCGCCGCTGGTTTGTTTCCAGGCCTGAGAAGAGTTTTGAGGTCTTCCAGTATCATATACAGACAGGGAACAAGCAGCAATATGATGGAGGTTCCAAACACAATTCCAAATCCCAACGAAATTGCCATGGGAATCAAATACTGAGCCTGAAGCGATTGCTCGGCAATGATGGGAATCAAACCACATGCCGTCGTCATTGTCGTCAAAGCAATAGGACGAAACCGTCGTAGGGCCGCCTGATGAATCGCCTCGTAAGGGCTCGTCTCATTGCGTTTTCGGTTCGCAAAATCCACCATTATCAAGGAGTCATTAACCACCACGCCGGCAAGGGCGATCATCCCCATCAAACTGATCAGAGACAGATCATAACCTAATAGAATATGTCCGATGATCGCACCAATCGCACCAAACGGAACTGCTACCAAAACAATAAAAGGCTGCAGGTAGTTTCCGAACGCGATCGCTAACAAGGCGTAGATGACAAACAATGCGAGCATGAAACCTCCATACAGAACCTGAGTGGATTCTCTCATCTCCGCATTACTGCCCTCGAAGGTCCATGTAAGTCCTGGAAAGTCTGCTCGGAGGTCTGGAAGTACCTCCTCGTTGAAAGCAGTTACAATTTGTCCCATCGTTCGCTTGGGTTCAGCGTTCATGGATACATTGACGACCCTGCGACCGTCTCGACGGTTAATCGAAGTGAAAGCCTCCACATAGCTGAGGTCCACGACATCCAACAGTGGCACTTCTGTTCCTGCGGGGGTCAAAATGACAAAATCCTCCAAATGATGAAGCGCTTCTCTCTCATCCTTCGGAAGCTTCACCCTTACTTCAATTTCATTGGTGCCCCGCATTTGCCGCATCGCAAGCGCACCATAAAAAGCATCCCGAATCTGCCTCCCCGCCGCTTCGGAGGTCAACCCCAGGGCTCGGCCCTCGGGACGCAGCGAAAAATCGATCTGCTTCTTCCCCTTGTTGTAATTGTCACTAACGTCTACTGAGTTTTCAAACATGGAAGCTTGCTCAACAAACGCCTGGGTCGCCCGTTCCAGTATCTCGATGTTTTCGTGACTCAGATCAATACTGATATCCTTGCGCCAGCCACCGGGTCCACTTTCCGCCTCGAAAGTCACCTGATGAACGCCTGGGATGTCACCAATTTCTTTTCGCCATAGTTGAATGATTTGCGCAGCAGTCATATCGCGTTCGTCTGGAGGGCGCATCACGATCTCCACATCCACAAAACTCCCTCCTCGGACATTCGTCTTGATCCCTTCAGCCACCTCATGAAGATTGTGTTCGTCGAACATACGGCGGGTGGATTCTGTGACCTGATTGGCGACTCTAGCCGCCTGCTGAGGCGTCACTCCAACTGGCAGTCTAATTCCCGCTTCAATCTCATCAGCAGACACTTCAGGCATATTGATCATGCCCATGTGGGAACTTGTGGAAAATGACCATGAGATCACGAGCAACACCACAGCTGCGGTCAAGGTCACATAACGAAATCGCAGACAAAGATCCAAAAATCGATCGAAGTAGGTGTTCACAAAATGGCTGAATCCTTTAGAGAACCCTTGCTGCCATCCGTGAAGTTTTCGGCTCACAATATTGCCGCTACGCACTGACTTCGCATGCGCAAGGTGCGCTGGTAAGATGTAGAGTGCTTCCACCAAAGACACTGCCAAAACGATGATGACGACCACTGGAAGCGGCCACCAAAACATCCCGGTCTCTCCGGGAATGAAAAGGAGCGGGATAAAGGCTACGATATTGGTGAGGATGCTAATAGTGACGGGTCCGGCAATTTCCTTGGCTCCTCGTATCGCGGCAGTCATATGATCCATGCCCTGCTGTCGATACTCGTAGACATTTTCTCCCACAACAATCGCGTCATCGACCACAATTCCCAATACCACGAGAAAGGCGAACATGGAGATCATATTGATACTCACATCCACAACCGGGAGAAATAGGATGCCACCAATAAACGAAATGGTCATGCCCATCATCACCCAAAACGCCAGTCGAAACTCGAGAAACAAAGCCAGAATCGCTAGCACGATGAAGGTCGCCATCAGCCCATTTTTGATCAAAAGCGACAGTCGTTCCCGGTAGTCTTCTGCAGCATTACTATCGATCCTCCAGGAAATACCGGTCGGCAATGTCGTTTCGTAATCAGCCATGATCTCATCGACGGCCTCCGCAATTTCAAGAGGCGATTGGTCGCCAATACGAAAGATATTCAACTGCGTGGAAAGCTGTTGGTTAAACTGGGATGGAAAACTCCCCTCCTCAAATCCATCAACGACGGTTGCAATATCTCCAAGCCGAACAGCTCCACCGTTCTCATTGGCGATAATCTCAATATCAGCAAACTCGTTCGCCCATTGATTTCGTTCTTTGAGTCTCAGAAGAATTTCACCGGAGCGAGTTTCCACCGTGCCCGCCGCTACATCTTTGCTAGAGGCTTCGATGATGCGGGCAACTTCACCCAATGTCAGTTGGTAATCCCTCAAGGTTGCCCGGGATATTTCAACATGAGTTGTGTAGTCAAAATTACCTCTCAGCTCAATCTGAGTGATCCGCGGATCACTCAACATGCGGTCCCTGAGCTGTTCCGCAAGTTTTCGCAAAGTCCATCGATCCACTCCACCAAAAAGCACAATGTTTAACACCTCCCTTTGTTGGGTTCTCAGCGAAACCAAAGGTTGATCGATATCGTCAGGAAAGGTTCGGATTCGGTTCACAGCCTGATCGATATCTTGAAAAACTCTCATTCGATCGGTGTTTGCGACCAATTCAATGGATACACTTCCCCGCCCTTCTCTTGCTACAGAGGTGATTTCCTTGATTCCGTCGACACCACGGACTGTTTCTTCAATCGGCAGGATGATCCCCTGCTCTACTTCCTCAGGAGAGGCTCCAGGGTAACCGACATTGACGGTCACGATGTCCAGTTGAAACTCTGGAAACACCTCTTTCTGCATGTTGACAGCCGTCCAGATACCGCCAACAAGCAAAATCACCATCAACAGATTTGCCGCGACAGGATTGCGGGCCATCCACCCGATGACCCCCTCACGGTATTCACAGATTTCTAGCTTGTGCGTCTTTCCACTCATTCGACAACGACCTCCGAGGATTCTTCTTCCGTTCGGAGTTCGGCGCCATTCACCACTGAGCTCAAACCTGTTGTAACCACCGATGCACCGTTTTCCAAACCCTGATCGATATAGGCATATTGGGAATCAAAAAATGAGATCGACACCGGTGAGATCCTGAGCTTGTCATCCTCCATAACCCACACCGTATTATCATTGCGCACATACTCTCGACTCAAACGAACAACACCCTCGAGGGGTTTTCCTTCAATGATCACCTCAAGCAGGGATCCAAGAATCAGCGATGGCACTGAACCTTCAGCTGCCTGCAATGACAGAGGATCTTCCACGAGAATATTGAGACGAGCCATTCGGGAACTCGCGTCCAACTCCCCGACCACACTGAAAACCACCCCATCGCGGAAAGCATCTTGCTTCCATGCAGTTCGATTCCGAACCTTCACAGATGATCCCTGATCACTTCCTTGCCCGGGAATTTCAATAGCGGTCAGTTTATCCAACGGAACTGAAGCCGTTACCCAGTAGGCATCCACCCCAACCAATCGACCGAGAGAAACTCCTGTCGAAACTTGAGATCCAGCGGACACATTCCGCTCCATTACCATTGCCTTGAAAGGTGCTCGTATGACGGTCCTGGAAAGCTCCGTTTCAGCTTGCTTTACTGCAACTTCGGCTGACTCAACATTGGCCTTTGCAGTTTCGAGCTGAGGCTGCCGGAGAATCAAAGTAGCATCTTCTTCAAGAATTTTTCCATCCACCAACTCATATTCATTGCGCACAACTCGTTGCTGCCCCATTTCCAAGGCCAACTCAGCTTGCATCTGATGCAATATGCTTTTCTTCTGAGCAACCTCGTTGTCGTAGTCGGAGGGATCGACTTTTACCAAAAGCTCTCCTTTCTCTATGATACTACCGGGCTCAAAAGAAGGAGAACATTCGATCACTTCGCCCGAAACTCTGGCGCTCAGTTGGATCTGATCTTTCGCTTGCACTTGCCCCATGACCGCGATGAGCGGCCTGAAGGTCCCTTTCTCCGCTGTCACAACGTCAACCAACATCGCCCCGCGTTTGCTCGCAGTCACCTTTTGAGCGGTCGGCTCTGTTGTTTGGATCAGCCATACAACAACAACTGCAGCAACGATCAGTCCGACACAAATGACAAGGGTCACAATCCAACGCTTTGATCCTGAATGGGATACCTTTTGTTCAGCAACTGCTACCATAAGACGACTTTCATATTTGAGAATTTCTAAAACCAATGCTTTTCCAACTCCTGGTCCTTTCAACGCATGGCTGGCCGATTTGAATGCAACCGGAGCCTTTTAGTATCCGAAAATGGAGCATCCACTTGTCACGACGAGGTCATCACAGTTCAAACAGTTTTTTCACCATTTTGGTCTCGAAATCTTCCGATTGATTGATGCGAGGGAACTCGGTTTCAGGAACGGGAACCCCTAGAAATTCACAGAGCGGTCCCCAACCTTCTTTGACTTCGAAAACCAACAACTTTTCCTTCGGTATCGCAGCCTGAACCGATCTGTTGTGCTCATCAAAAACTTTCATAACTTCGTCCCGGTTTTTCACGCCGCATTTGAACACACCATCAAACAGAAGTCCTTTATTATGAAGGGCGCAGCGGAAAATCTTCCGTGCCTTTTTTGAAAACGGTAAGTAAACCAAAACTTTTAAAATACTCGCAACACTGGGTCGAGCGGTGAAGATTGTGCGATAGGCGCTCTCATACCACTTCTCAGGATCGCGTACCGTGAGGATAAACTTGGCATCAGGGAACTCAGTGGCAAGCTGTTCGAAATAAACACAGCCGGGAAAATCTACTGAGGATTGATAATCTGAAAACAATCGCTGCCAATCCACCTTATCCCCTTTCAATGCCTTTAACCAACTGTCGAC
Organism: Opitutales bacterium; assembly: GCA_963676215.2. Taxonomy (GTDB): domain Bacteria; phylum Verrucomicrobiota; class Verrucomicrobiia; order Opitutales; family JAFGAQ01; genus JAKSBQ01. The sequence goes on from CAXXVT010000024.1 coordinate 59,566, forward strand.
ATCGTTCTCATTTCGGAACATGTCTTCCATGTGGTAACAGGGCCCAAATCCCAACTCCTGCAGGGCCGTTTTGAGCGAGAGTGTTCCTGTGCGGCCGAAACCAACACCTATAATCTTAAGCGGCATGGATTACCCATAGCGCAATCACCTCAATTTTCAAACCGATGTCGATGACAACTGAAAAGCAAGAGGCTGGAACACGGATATTCTCAAGGTTGTTGATCTTTGATACAGCGAATGGGAATCGCATCATCGGGATGTAGATTGACCCATCGGATGCTTTCACTCTTGTGACTGATTTCAATACTGCTGGCACCTCGAGCCGACAAAGTTGCCGTGCGAAAGAAACAAGTTTCACCCTTTCCTTTGAAACTCCCTGTAAAGTCATACCACCCTGTTGGCATTGCATTGAAAAGACTATCCGACATTGCTCCGGTATTTGGAGCTTTCCATTGATCAGATTCCTTTCTTTTCATGATGCCTCCAGCAACCGATTCTCCACCTAAGAAACTGATTAACTCCCTCCATTCGGCAATACTTGGAATATGCCATCCTTCTGGACTTATCCCACGAATCCTATCTGAAGTGCCAATAGGCTGACCATCGATTGCTTCTTCAAAGCGATACAGAAGTCCGAAAGAAACAACATTTGTGGGATCATCGTCGTATACAAAACCTTCAATTTCAGTTCCATCATCACGACGGGAACTTCTCAGATTTTCGAGCATCCATATCTGCTCACCGATCTGTGCAGTTTCATAGGTGTTTCCGTCGTGGTCTGTAACCAAGCCTTTACAGACAATTTCGGACTGCACCACGCTCGAAAAGAAACAAAAGCTAACACACCACAAGCTGGAAACGAGAACGGACTTCAACCTGTAAGGGTTCATTTGGCAAAATTCTTGATCTTGAAATAATCGAAACTTCATTTTGTTCGAACACACTTGCTTCGCCTGATCTTTGGGTTGGGCCAGGTGAAACCACGATATTAAAAGGACTCTGAAAAATCCCGATTCGGCTCGAAATAGATCTTGTGATTAAAATAGTCGAAAGTGATGTCGAACTTCATAAACAATGGGAGCCCAACAACGCCGAGATTGTCGGGATGAATTCTGGAGGTTTTTTCGTCACCAAAAACAGCTTTAACATCTTCAAATGTGTAATCCCCGAAGATCATGCTTCTAATCATGCCACTGTATTCAGATGATCTTCCCTGAGCCCCGTAACTGGCAATTGCTTCAACTTCGGAGGGTAAAGAAATTCCATTTTTATTGTTCAGCGCAATCTTAAGAGGATAAATCCCTCCAAAATCGATATCCACCCAACCAGTATAAGCGGTTCCATCCATCATGGTGAAAGAAAAAGGAATGGAATGGGTCCCCGATTCATTCAGTTTCATATCTACAACACTTCCACTTCCCTTATACTCAAATTCATTGGGTTTATGCAGAATCACGAGTTGTTTAATGAAATCGAACTCGACGATAAAATGTTTAAAAAAGGTATTGCACAGTTGACCATCAGCCCCCGGGAACACCTGGGAAAACCCAGCCTCAGGAGGAGACACCAGAACGGGTTGATCATGAAAAATAATATCGCCAAAATCCAACTCCAGATCACTTGAGGAATAGATACGAGTGGGATCTCCCTCACCTGCACCTCCAACGGTATGTTCATCCAAAGGCTTCAGCTCCAAAGCCTCTACTAAGGGTGAACCGAAAAGCCAGATTTGATCCCACAATATCCCATTGTCGATCATCATGGTTGCTTTCGCACCATTGATATTCAAGTCCATCAGTGGTTTTCCATGGTGCATACGAAACGGGATTTTAACGACCTTGCTTCCTTTTTCTTTGAGAGTGTAAAAACCAGGACCGTCGGTTTCCCACGTAATGTCCTCGTGAGAGCTAACCTGGTCATCCTCTTGAGAAGTCAGTTTAAGTGAAGGATTAACTGCCAAAGCGGCATAGGAGAATATCACAATGGTGGAGAATTTCATAGGATCATCTTAAACAGAGTCTTGGAATGTGAAGAATCGATCCTTTCCAAGAGACCGGAAAACTCGGGTAATTCCCCCATTCAATTGTTAGATACGTAGCCAAGCCGCATTTTTGTCTGCATTCCGAGGTATTGATTCATTCGTATTTTCCCTTTTCTTCTTAAGGAGGAGGTGAAAGGATTCCAAATAGTGCACTCTATCCAACTGAAAACGTTCTGTTATACTCCTACCTTACGGTTTTTATTTTCGACTTCCAATTGGTTTTCAAAATTCTTTATCAGATCATTTCATTTGCATTGATTTTCATTCTAATCCCCGTAATTTACCGTATCATGAGGTTGACAAAAGTTTTGGCACTTATCCCCCTAGTCGTTTTTTTCTTGTCGCAGTTCGCGGCCTCACAACCTGTGGACATGACACTGGTATGGTCCGATGAGTTTGACGTTGAAGGACTCCCCGATCCCACCAAATGGTCCTACGATGTCGGTGGAGATGGCTGGGGAAACAATGAACTTCAATACTACACCAGCGACAGGCTCGAAAATGCACGCGTCGAAGATGGACGCCTTATTATCGAAGCTCATCGAGAAACCTTCCAAAACCAAAATTATACCTCAGCTCGTTTAGTAACGAAGGGAAAAGGAGATTGGCTCTATGGAAGAATTGAAGTCCGGGCAAAATTACCTCGCGGGCGTGGAACATGGCCTGCGATATGGATGCTCCCAACCGACTGGAATTACGGCGGTTGGCCAGACAGCGGTGAAATCGACATCATGGAACATGTCGGCTACGACATGAACAATGTCCATGCAACCGTACACACGAAGAGTTTCAACCACACCCTCAATACACAAGTGGGGACCTCTATTCTGACGCCGAATGTGGATCAAAAATTCTATATCTACAGCCTCGAATGGCGTCCTGACCGGGTTGATGTGTTTCTGAACGATACCCACTATTTTTCTTTTTCAAACGACGAACAAGGCTTCGCTTCCTGGCCCTTTGACCAGCGTTTTCACTTGCTTCTCAATATCGCTATCGGAGGGAACTGGGGAGGATTGGAGGGAGTGGATGATTCCATCTTTCCGCAACGCATGGAGGTGGATTATGTAAGAGTTTATGCCTTTGATGAACCAAACTCTGGCTTTGTACATCCAATTCCCGGAAGCATCCCAGCCGTCCAGTTTGTGAGTAATATCGGCCTCGATGCAGAACCAACACAAGACGTTGGTGGCGGGTTAAATATCGGCTGGATCCAAACTGGGGATCAAGCGGAATACTCTCTCGATGTGCAAAACGACGGGGTCTATGAACTCAACATTCGATACGCTAGTCCTATGGGAACCACGGGGATGAAGGTTCTCGTAAATGACGAGGAAGTCCTCAATGTTCAGAGCCTGAAGTCCACCGGCGACTGGCAAAGTTGGACCACAACGCACATTGGTGACCTGCCCCTCAAAGCCGGGAAACAAACGCTTAAGCTGGAGTTTATCAGCAACGGTCAGGATGATCTTAACCTGAACTGGATGTCGCTCTATCCACCAGTCGATGCCGTGCATCAATTTTTCAATCCTCAAAACGGTGCCTACTTTTTCACAGGATTTAACCAGGAAGCTCAAGCGGTCCTGCAAAATCTGCCCCAATGGCAATATCAGGGGCTCTCCTTTGGAGTTGAATACGGCCCCACCAAAACCAACTTACCGGTTTTTCGATTTTTTAATAATCGTTCAGGCTCTCACTTCTACACTGCAAATGCAGATGAACGAGACAATGTGATCGCTACCCTCTCTCATCAATACAGCTACGAAGGGATCGCATTTTACGTTGAGGGACAGCCCCAGGGACCTGACCCCATCAGTCAACAAATCAGGGATTTTTATCCAATATGGCGATTCTATCTACAACCCACTTCGTCCCATTATTTCACCGGAAATCCGACTGAAGTGGCATATATTACGGAATTCGTTCCGTCAGAAATCATGCGCTTTGAAGGCATCGCCTGGTATTCAGATCGCATCCTCAATCAATGACGCACCCTATTAGGCGCGCCCAAAAACCTCTTCCGGAGGCGATGACTTCAGTCGTCGTCATTGATTTGAATCGAGTCTTCTCCCCCCAACTCTGCGATTCGCACGAATGAATTCATGCGCTCCTTTTCAACATCAACCTACCCCTTTACAAAAACCACTTCAACTAGAATTACTCTTCCTCGACGCCCATATATTCGAGTTCACCGAATTCAACACGCCCGGGTGTCAATTTACGTCTAAGCGACTTCGAATCTGTACCGAATAATCGAGCACTTGCCATTGCCATGTTGCGAAGTTCCTCTGCAAAATCACGCCCCTCCGCACTGATACTGAAACGGGAAGTCCACAACAGTTTTTTCTTCTTTTCTTTGAATGCCGTCTCGAAATCATAGGCCTGCAAAATCACGAAGTAACGAGGACTCTCTAGTTCATGCATGGCATCCCTAATATAATTGCGAATTGGAGTCACACTGTTCGCCAACTCACTGCTTCGCTGGAGCACTTCCTGGTATCCCAAAAGTCGCGCATTAAATGCATTCGCATCGCTACGGGCATCATCCCCCATTCCCTGCATCACCAGCATCTGCTCCAGCTGCTCGTATTGCTTCGATAGCTGCGTCTGGTGGAGTTTATGCATTTCGCCAGCTTGAGTTTGAGTTTCCCATCTCGTTGTAGGCGTTTCCGATGCAGCCTCAGCTGCCATCGCACCTGTCTCAGAAGCGCCATTCATCGCAGCTGCAAGGCTATCGATTTCAAGTCCTCCGATCCCATCAACTGATGGATTAGTACGCCCCCAATTCAAGACGATCATCAAATCAGTCTCTTTCGGGTTAGGGGTCGGAATGTAATCAGCTTCGTAAAGGGACTCGGCAATTACCTGAGCCACATCCCAAAAAGACATGCTCGAAAGAGATTCATCTGTTCCCTTCTCATCCAGGCATACTCCTTTGCCAAAAACATAGGTTTCTGCCTCGTATCCACCTCCTTCGAGAGCGGTCCGTTCATATTCGGGACTAATCTCGGAATAGACCGATGTCGGTGGCTGGCTTTTCGCCAACAAATTAATTGCAGCAAATGCCACAATAAATCCAATGCAGCTTTGTTTGCGTAAGGTAGAGAACATACGGGGGAAAGGTGTCATCGCTTTAAATCAATCTGGTTCCAGTCTCATAGGAATCTCCAAAAGGATGAAGTCTTCAATAAGTCCACAAAACGTCCCATCAAATCCTATCAAACCCCAGGAATTCCTTACTATGCTAACCTGACCAACGAAAAAATACTTCAAGAAACCCGCACTTCGAGTAATCAAAGGAAGAATGTTCTCAAAAAGTGGTGGTGAAATGGGAGAAGAGTCCTCAATTATTCATGAAAAAGGTCATCGATTGGATCGGGAGTAACCAAAATAATGAAAATCCCCTCTTGGTTTAATGACTGAAATAGTCCCATCAGATCGAGCAACGCACTAGGGAGTGTCTGGAAATAGCTTCGCACTTCGTTTGATCGTCGCTGCGCTCGAAACGAACAAAGATGGTAATGAATCTTTTTCCACAAAACGAGGCGGTTAAAAGGTGTTGGGCTGAAGCCCTGCTCCTTTTGAACAACGCTGTATTGAGCAAAAAGAACATTATCCGATTCGGATTTCGTCAAAATTCATGTTCGCGGCGTTTGCAAATTCCCTCCGACATTCATGTCGCAGGGAATTTGCAGCCTTGCGCTGCATGGATTTTGGACAGAAACCACCAACGTTGGAATTTCCAAACACTCCCTTGCCCATAGATTCACAAAAAGCACCGGGTCTCTTAAGAGGAAGACGCACTATAATCAAAACCAACATAAGGTTCGGATTCAGTTGATATTTAGCCGTCAATGTTGTGCTCCTAAAACGGAAGAATGATTCTGGTACACCATTTCAAACATTTTTTCCAAAATTAGGGTTGCCGTCTCAAGGACTTCCTAAATTGTTTCAAAACTCATCCCCCCATGAAAAACACACTCCCCATTCTGCTTAGTTTATTCACGCTATACACACTTCAATCAAAACCGATTGATATCCCGGAAACTCAAACGGTCTATCTATCCGGCACAGGCAGCGACGATACCGTCGAATGGGAATTCAAAGTGAACGGAGGCCGTAGGAGCGGCGAATGGTCAACGATTCCAGTGCCTTCCAATTGGGAGATGCAGGGATTCGGAACCTATCACTATTGGAAAGATTGGGGAGAAGAGGAAGAAGAAGCATCCGACACGATTGCCCAATACCGACACTGCTTTGATGTACCGAGCGAGTGGAATGGAAATCAGGTCGAAATTGTGTTTGGAGCCGCGATGACAGACTGCGAAGTATTCATCAATGGACAGTCTGCAGGTCCAAAACATCAGGGTGGGTTTTATCAATTCTCCTACGACATCACCGACCTATTGCTCACTGGCGAGAGCAATTTGCTCGAAGTCACTGTTCACAAGTTTTCCGAGAATCTTTCAGTCAATGAAGCGGAACGAGAAGCAGATTACTGGCTGTTTGGTGGGATTTACCGCCCGGTCTGGTTGAACATCTCACCCCCGTCTTCCATTCAACGCATGGCAGTGGACGCAAAGGCAGATGGTACGTTTTCAGTGGATGCCTTTATGAAAGGAATTGATTCCGGGTTTTCAATCGTAGCCTCTGTTTACAATCAACAGGGAAAACAATTAGGATCCAGTGATCCTGTTCTATTGACCGCTGACCAGAAAAAGGCGTCGCTAACAGGGCAAATTGATGGCATTAAACCCTGGTCTGCGGAGTGGCCAAACTTGTATCGATTGGAACTGATTCTCCAGGATGAAAACGCTGCCGTGCTCCACCGCTTCAACGAAACCATCGGTTTTCGCACCCTTGAATTGAGGGAAAGCGATGGCTTCTATGTCAACGGCGAAAAAGTGATTCTCAAAGGCTCCAACCGCCATTCGTTTTGGCCCACAACTGGCCGAGCAACCAACAAATCACTAAGTGTCGCCGATGTCTTGCTCATGAAAGAAATGAACATGAACGCTGTTCGCATGAGTCACTATCCGCCCGACCCTCATTTTCTGGATGCATGTGATCGACTGGGTCTCTATGTGCTCGATGAGCTGGGAGGATGGCAAAAAGCCTATGACTCTGAAGTCGGCCCAAAGTTGGTAAAGGAAACCGTGATTAGAGACGTCAATCACCCAAGCATCATCTTTTGGGATAACGGCAATGAAGGTGGATGGAACACCGATCTCGATGACGATTTTGCACTATGGGATCCCCAACAACGCACGGTCCTACATCCGTGGAATCTATTTAATGGTATCAACACCACCCACTACGAAGACTTCGACTCAGGTCCCAATTGGTTCTTTCACGGTGAGGATCTCATCATGCCGACGGAGTTTCTCCACGGACTTTACGACGGAGGGCATGGAGCCGGCTTGAACGATTGGTGGAATCGCATTTTAAATCATCCACTGGGTCTAGGTGGTTTTTTGTGGGCGTTCGCGGATGAAGGGATCGTAAGAGAGGATCAGGGTGGAAAAATCGATGTCGCGGGCAATCGTGCTCCCGATGGAATAGTGGGGCCCTTTCGAGAGAAAGAGGCTAGTTTTTACACCATCAAAGAAATCTGGGCTCCGATTTATTGTCCTCGATCAGAAGTGGACACCCTACCCGCCACATTCGATGGCAGTCTGGAACTGGAAAATCGTTACGATTTTACCAACACCGCACAACTACATTTCGAGTGGAACCTGATCCAATGCATATCTGACAGCACCCCCGAACCAATGTGGCAAACAGTTGCGTCAGGAATAGTAGTAGCTCCCAGCATCGAACCTGGGTTGAAGGGCGATCTCCAATTGACTCTACCCGACGACTGGGCTCGGGCAGACGTGCTTGAACTCGTCATTGAGGACCCCTATCAACGCGAGATCTACCGTCGCCGCTGGACCATCAGAGGAATTGAAGAAAAAGTAGCACAATGGATTCCAGAAACCACTTCCAATTCAGGAAATAGAGCTTCAAGCACGGAACATAGCATCCTGCTTACTGCGGGGGATTTAAGGGTAGAAATCGATTCCCAAACCGGTCTCTTAAAACAGATTTCAAAATCAGGAATCGTATCGGTACTGAATAATGGTCCGATTTCGGTTTCCGGAGAATCCGAAGTACAATCAATGGAAATCGATCCAGATGGAGTCACGTTTCATTACACAGGTTCGCTGCGAAAAGTGCGCTGGCAAATCATCGATGAAAACTGGCTCAAACTCGACTATGCCTACCACCATCGCGGAGATGAGCGCTACGACTACTTTGGAGTCACTTTCAATTATGATGAATCAACAGTGAAAGGCATACGCTGGTTGGGAAAAGGACCCTACCGCGTTTGGAAAAATCGGGAAAAGGGAGTGGAATTTGGACTTTGGGAAAAGCAGTTCAATGACACGATTACCGGTATGAGTTGGCAATACCCCGAATTTAAGGGTTTCCATGAGGATGTCATTTACGCCCAACTAAACGACTCCAAATTGCCACTAACCATGGTCATCCCATCCCCAGATATTAATCTACGGCTATTTACACCAACCGAAGCTAATGAACCGCGCAAAACCCATGTGGATTTCCCCCCGGGAGATCTTTCATTTATGCATGCGATTGCGCCGATCGGAACGAAATTTAAAGAAGCATGGCAACACGGACCAGAAGGACGCAAAAGCTGGGCCCACCGCGGGGGGCAGACCTTTAACGGAACTGTTTATTTCAAACTGGGAGCAATCGATGAAAAGGAGTAAGGCAGCGATTGATCCAAATACTTCAGGATACTTGTGGTTTAAAGCAGACGCAGATTGCTGGTTCCCCGATCACCTTCTGCATCCTGCTTAGTTCTTCTTAGTTAGATGAAATCTGTATTGCAGGGAGGTAGGGATTCCGATTGACCTCCCCGATGTGTCGGTGACGGAATCCGCGGTCAATGAGGCCTCGGATTTGCCATGGACTCCGCTAAAGCTTCGACCGTCAAGCAGGCAAACCCCTTGCTACAAAAAAGACCATACCTATCAATTCGAATCATTCATTTTTCGCGTCTCTCAGTATGATTGCTGTCTATTTAATTGAGTAGGATTAGTTCTCATTCAATATGGTCACGATTGAAGTTATGTCATGACCTCTGCTCCGTATAGGAAAAAGCAGGAGCCATTTTGAAAATTCCCAAAGCCGAAATACCCCTTTCTTTGGCATAAATCGAGGTTATCAGAAGAACTACGGATTGAATCTGGGAACGAAGTCGATTAGGTTTTCGCAATGCGCATCTATCATTCAATGTTAGTTCATCTATGCCTGCTTCTTGGCTCAGCATCGGTTTCGATGAATGCTGAGAACAGTCTGCTCGACAAAATCGAAGGCATGCTGATCGGTTCTGCCATTGGCGATGCTGCTGGGGGACCGGTTGAATTTGTTCATCCCCCTACCCGTAGCATATGGACTCAAAACAAGGAGCCGATAACAGATGAAGGCAAAGAAGCGTTGGGCAAACTGTATGCGATGAGCGCCTACCCTAAAAAGGCTAAGAACCTTTTGCTCAATGGGAAGACTACGGGCCTGCAGGAACGATCACAGACGATACGCGTTTTAAGATCATCTTCTTCAATGCCTGAAAAAATATGGAAAAGACCTCAGCCAAAAACAATTCGCTAAAGAGGTCATTGATTTCAGGGATTTCCTGCCGGAGAATTACAAGGATAATTTTGATGAATGGATACCAGAAATTGCATACGCAACTCGCTGGGCATTGGGAGAACGAGAAAGTGCCTATCCAGTAGAACGCATCTGGGGTGGAATACCAACTATGGAAGGCCAGATGCCATTCCTGCCGATTGCCGCCCTCGACCCCAGCAATCCCAGTTGGTGTTATCAAAAGTGTTATGAACTCGGCTATTTTGATATCGGAGTCGCCAAGGACCAAAACTCAGCACTTATTGCAGGCTTGGCCAGAGCTCTTCAAGCCGATGGCAATTGGGAGAACGCCCGCAAATCCATGATCGAGACGGATCCTTATGGCTACAACGATACGCTATACGTCGATCGGGAACTCACAAAGTGGCTCGACTTCGCCAGTGATATTGCGCATCGCGCAGATGGAAAGGCCGCGACACTTTTTGAATTATTGGAATCTGAACTGCAGACGACTTATTGGTGGGAATCATGGGTTCCCATCGTGGTCGTTTTCGCAGTCGCAGAATTTACGGACTATCATCCCATGGCATCGATGCAATTGATCATGGAATTTGGACACGACGTGGATTCCTACGCGCAGGTAATGGGCGCATTCATGGGCGCGATCCATGGCAAAGACGTTTTCCCTCAAAAGATGCGCGACTTAGTAAATCAGCGAATGAAAGAACAATTTGGCCAAAATGTGCACGATTGGATGGCTGTTCTCGGAGACATTAATAGCTCTGAATCACGGTTGGCACCAACAATTTCAGAAATAGAAACACGGGAACCAATTCTGCATAAGCCCACGAACGAATTCATGGGCTCCGGATCAAAATGACGGAGGCGATGATTTTGATCGTCGCACCCAAGGTCTCCAGTTCCCATTTGATTGTCTGTAATTTTGTTTGATTCGCGAATGCAAGAGGTAGTTAATGAGAGACGGATTTTCATAAAGAACGAGTAAGATAGCAGGAGGAACGGAAGTGGCCGAAAAACGCGGGAATCACTCCACTCACTCATCCAAAGACGCCGTTGGCTCAAGTCCCATTTCAATCCCCGGGTTTTTAGACGTATTTTTATGAGCATGAAGAACAAATGCTCATTTTTTACCCACGAGGTTACTGCCCATCTTTCCATGACAAGGGCAGTTGCAGTCATGACGGTGCTCCTTCTCGCTTTCAGTGCGAATGCGCAATTCGGGTTAAAATACTTTTCCACCCCAAGACCAAGATTCCGACAGCAAATATCGATCCCAACGTTCCCACTATTGTCCCCATCGACGTAATCGAGGTCAACGAGCTCGAAACAGTAAGCTTCCGTGTCAGCGTTAATGACAAAAATGGCCGAAGTCTTGCCAATGATCCCAATTTGATCGTAACCACAAAAGGCCTACCTGAAGGCGCAACAACATGGAATTCCGGCCGTTCTTTTCGATGGACCCCCGACATCCAACAATCCGGTATCTATGAAATTACCTTCATCGCAAAAAATGCCTCAGGAACAGATCGCTATACAGTTACAATCGCGGTTTACGAGAATGCCCGACCCTTTTTTCAATTAGACACTCTCTACACGCGCCCTGTGATGGTTCCCAATCGTGAAATGGTACGGTACTATTTCATCCCATTGCTAGAAAACGTCGGAGGGATAGAGGTCGATGATATCAGTTACACAATACTGATGGATGGAAGAAATCCTCCTGTCATAGTAGGAAACGCGACCATTCGCGAAGATCAGATTCATCCTGGCAATAACGACTACTACCCCTTTGAACCAGCTTTTGCGATAGATGTTCCCTATACCCAACGTCGCGAAGCTCAAGAGATCCACCTCTTGGTAACAGGCAATACTCCCGACGGAGAAAGATATGAACAACATCTCTACCTCACGATCGGGTTGGGTAAGGTTGAGAACGACTTCACTCGCTTCAACGTCTCTAGTTTGTTCTTAAAAGACCTCAATACTGGTCAATATCTCCTCGAACACGCCGGAACCCCCAGTATTCCACTCGTACTGGATACGCTTCACGTCACGGGAGAAGTCAAGGCGTCCGGCCACCTCGATGATGACGGATACATGGACATGATCTTCGAAGATGAACAAACCGGGCGCATTTCCTTTATCACCTGGATGCAGCAAGGGCTTTGGCAGGTTCCGCAGGCCACGATCATGGATGATATCGGAATTAGCAAAAGCATCATCGCCATGGCGGATTTCAATGGTGATTTTGTGGAAGAAATCGTTGCCATTGATGAAACAACAAATGAGATCCAAACCTGGCCGTTTGATGTGGATGCCATCCACCGCGGATGGGTCGATTCATGGCAGATTCCCGAGCATTTTGAACTGCTCAAAGTGGCTGATTTCAACGGGGACAACCGAGCAGACTACCTTTGGCACGATACTTATCACAATTGTTTGGTGATTTGGAAAAATGGCTGGGGCGCCGACTTTGAAGAAGTCCTCTCCATCTACGACCCTAGTTATCAAAAGATCCTCTCATATTCTTCCTATTCAGGAAACAGTGGAGCCGATGTGATCATGCACGATACACGAACCAACACGATAACAGTATACTATTTCAACGAAGGAGCATGGAATCAGTCTTCACTGTTCGAATTGGCTGCGGATGAATGGACGTATCTCGGAGACACCCAACTCTTTGGATTCGGCACTAATCTGATTTTCAGAAACAGAGAACACCCCAAGAACTTCGCGATATGTTTGGTATCGGATAAAGGTTGGGACATCGACCTCTTCACACTTCCATTTGACGAAAGTTGGCAGATCAACGGCCATTTTGATTACGATGGCGATGGCATGTCTGAAATGGTTTGGTCCCGAAACATTGAAGATGCCATGGGAAATCCGATTCGCACCGAAATCAAAATATGGGAAGTTTTCCAGGAAGCTTATGAATTGATCAGTTATGACTACGATACACCCGTCGAACTTCTGTTTCCATAATCAGAGATTTCTCTCCAGGCACCGAATGACAGGAACTGCGTTGCTCTCACATGTTTGACAATGCTGAGAGTAATTGCTCTTTCCGACGACGCGAGACTTCAACGGTCGAACCATCCCTCATTTTCACCCAACCTCCCTCACCTTTGATATAGGTGACGACGTGGTTCAGGTTGATCAAATGTGATTTGTGTATCCGCAAAAAACCTGCATGGGACAGGATTTCATCAAACTCTTTGAGGGTGCGGGTCACAAGCAAATCACTTTGCCCTTGGATACAAAAATTAGTGTAATTGGAACTCGATTCACATCGCACGATATCTTGGACACTCACCATATGAATCCCTTCCGAGGAGTGTAGTGCAATGCGCGAAAAATCGTTGCGATTGCCCAGCAGGACTTCCAGCTGTTCTTCAATTTTCGAATTCTGCGGAGCCGCGGCTTTTTGAACTGCCACCTGGAAAACATCCGGGTCCAGGGGTTTCAGTAAATAATCGATCGCACTGTAGCGAAAGGCTTTCACTGCGTATTGGTCAAAGGCTGTGCAAAAAATCAAGGAGAAATCATTGTGAGAGACCAATCCTAATAAATCGAAACCGGTCCCATCGGGCATTTGCACATCGAGAAACACGAGTTCTGGCTTCTTCTCATCAATGAGCGTTACTCCACTTTCCACCGAATCCGCTTCCCCGATCAATTCGAGCTGAGGCGCGTATTTTTCGATAAAATTGCGAAGAGTTTTCCGCCCATTGGCCTCGTCATCAATAATTACAGTACGCATCGTCTTATACCATCCCTGATTCTCTGGTTCATGCTTGTTCGGACAACGGAATCTTCAATATCACTCGAGTTCCTGAAGCTTCACCTGAATCTCCGGCCTTGTCGATAATTTCCAACGATCCTACTTTGCCTGTTTGCCTTGCGATAACCTCGAGGCGTCGTTGAGTGATCTCAGTCGCCAACGACTTTTTCTTCAAATTTTGTTGTCGGTTCATTTCTCCCGATCTTTTCCGCCCGATTCCATTGTCATCGATCGTGCAAACAACCATTCCTTCTTTTTCGTTTTCTTCAAACCGGAGTTTCAATACACCATCATCCACTCCCTTTAAACCGTGTAGAATAGCGTTCTCGAGAAAGGGTTGGATTAACATAGGGGGAATTTCAACGAAGTCCTCTTCAAAGTCGTCATCGATTTCAATCACAAACCGGAAGCGGTTTTTAAAGCGTAAGGCTTCAAGTTCCATGTAATGACTGATCACAGCCAATTCCTTCTCAAAGGGCACAAATTCATAGAGTGAGTTTTCAAGTATCCCTCTCATCAATGCTGCAAATTTTGACAAGTATTTTTCCGCATAATAGCTTTCGTTTGAAGAAATAAAGGCCTGAATTGAATTGAGGGAATTGTAGATAAAATGAGGATTCATTTGTGCACGCAGAACCTTTTGTTCCGTTTGTAGATTTTGGATGATCAACTCGTTCTTCACATTACGTTGTTTGATCTGATTCAACTGCCACAGCACAATGACAAGTAACAACGCTAGAGTTGACACTGCGACACCTCCGAAGATCAACCGTCGTTGCGCTTTCACCCGTTGTTCTTGTTCCTGGATTCGAAGCTCTTGAATCTGGTTACTTGCCTGCAGTGAATCAATTTCGCGATTTTTGGAAACAAGCTGATATTTTGATTCCATTTCAGCTATTTGCTCATGTTTTTCTTTGTTAAGCATGTCATCGCTCTGTGCTTTGTAAGCGACATGATGCTCAAGTGCTTGGTCGAATTCCCCCATCGCCTGATAGGTGAGATACAGCTGGCGTTCGCCAGACTCGACTTGATTCGCCGCATTATTCTCTCGGGCGAGATTCAGAGCCTTTTCTCCATATTCCGCAGAAAGTCTGAAATACTCCATTCGATCATCTGCTGTTGCCTTCATTCCCAGTGCAAAATTCAGTTCTGACAAACTGAGCAGCGTTGTGATCATCACAAGGCCATTCTCCAGATCCTTCACGATTTCAAAAGAGCGATCGTATGCCTCTGCCGCTTTTTCCAAATCATCGATTCCTCGATAGGCATCTCCGAGTCCATTCCATGCTTCAACGTGAGTAATGGTTTGTCCATCGTCCCCTACTATCTCCAAGACCCTAAAGTAGTGATCAATGGCATCTCTAAAACGTTCTGTTCTCAATGCGATCACTCCCAAATTCCCATGAACTGAAGCGACAGTATCCATATCATTGATTTTTTCAGCGAGCTCCAAGGATTGCGTTAAATAGGATAACCCTTGGTCCAGGTGCTCAGCCTCAATACAGATGGATCCGATGTTGTTATAATTCGTAGCCAACTCACTTTCATTGCCCTGTTTGCTTTGAAATTCCGCGGATTCCAGAAGGTGACTGATGGCTTTTTCAAAGTCTCCTACATAGTAATAGGCTAAACCAAGATTGTTGCATACACCTGCGACGCCAGCTTCATCCTTCAGTTCGCGACGCAGTTGCTTACATCGTTCGAGAAAACCAATGCCCTTTTCGAATTTTCCCAACATCAGATATGCCAAACCAATATTGCCATTTCCACTCGCAATCGAAGAATCATCGACTCCGGGTGTTCTCAACGTTAAGGCCATTTCGTAAAACTCGATCGCTTTTTTCAAATTTCCCGATTGCCAAAAAACAACACCCTTCAGGTTGTATAAATCTCCTTCTCCGGTGCGGTAGGACAGCGATTTTGCGAGTGCTATGCCTTCATCAATATATCGAATGGCTAGCTCCTGTTCTTCCAAGAGCGATTTTCCAAGATCGACGTAAAGATCAACTTTCCCTGAGTCGTTGGGTGCAGTTTCGATTCGACTCAACCAGAGATCAGTATCCTCACTACTAAGTGTGAATAGGGTTCCGAAGAAAAGCACTATTAACGAAATGAAGAATCTGTGCATGGGTTTCAGAAAATTTGCAGGAAATGGACTATTAGTATCGACGAAACCTGTATTCGATCAAGCCGTTGGATAAAGATAATCCTTTCACCAAGTCATTAGGGCATCCTACATGAAAGCGAACACGTGTCTGAGTATACGCAAAATCCTCTAAATAAGAGTGCTTGGAATAAGTATCAAAACTCCCAAACCGCAAACAATCTCATGTCTACCGTTCTGCTGCTCACTCCTACCGTTTCCTCAATGGCGGTTTCAATGTCCCGAAACATAGCGTATTTCAAAGCACGAAAACAACAGTGAACGGACACAACATGAAGATTTCCACAACCTTATTAACCATTTTCCTGATACTTGGAAACACTGCCAGTATTCATGCGCACCGCATTACAAAATCCACTACAGTCAAGATTACGTCATCAGCCCAAAAAGGGAATACAGCACCGACTATCAATTATATCGAGCCTATCATTACAATGCATGGAGTTAGATGCACCCATTAGAAGGATTATCCGCGACAATCACAACATGATACAATTGAATGCGAATCCATACTGATACCTTCTTCCGCAGTTAAGCTCGCCTCTTCTATGATCAAACCTAGGAGCAGAGAGAACGCTAGTTCTCTCCGCTTTTGAATTATGTCTCCCTAATTGTAAGCGATTGAGGGACGAAACCCTCCCGTTTCCTGTAGCGGAATAGTCCCACTATTTCATTCTGGTGCTAGAGAGCGGTGAAATTCCTCAGCACTAATTCGCTTTCTTATCACTTGTACAAAAGTCTTCAAAATACCCAGATAATCCTAATGCGATAGAAATTAAAGACGTAAATAATTATCTAAGCTAACGAATAAACACGAGATTATCTCTTCGTGATGTAACCTCAGCTTCAAAAGATGTCTTCTATTTCAACGCCATCTTCCGCACGAATTTCATCAGCTTTGCCTTTTGATCGACAGGCAAAGCTTTTCCCGATCTATCCCGTGATTATTCGTGAGCAAATGGGCAGTTTGTTCAAAACCCTCCCAACCTCAATATCTTGACCGATTTTCACAATGCTCATTTCTGGAGACAATCAAGATAACAATACCACGAAGTCTAGCGACCTCGAACATCACTATAATCCAGAACCTTACTATGATGTTGTTAGCAAATCCCAGCTCCACGACTATCTGAAAGAGGGTGAGCTCATGGTCAAGATGGAGTATTTGGCCAATATGGCGTTAAATCTGCCGAATTTGGATGAAACAATCGATATTCTTTATTCAGGCCAGTTGAACCTTGCAGAACTCATTCAACCGCTTCTCAAGCAATATAAATCCGTGATTGATGAAATGGAAGAGGCCATTCCCAATATCTCTGAAATGTCGGATGCTCAGAAAATCACTGCGATCATGCATCAGTATTCATCTTGGGGACAGTTTTACAGTGCCATAATGACAGAGTTTTGTCTCAATTTCCGCCCCATTCAAGAATGCCTGCAACGCATCACAAATATCCATATTGAGACCTCTCCTCAGCAACAAGAAACGAAGGCTGAGCCTGTTAAAATCAAGGCAAAAGGAACCTTCTCGGACTCCATAAACAATCTTCTGGTCCAAATCATTAAGACATCCTGCGCCGAAGTGGATGATATCTATATTTACGACGCGTTTCGACTCATCGCTACAACCGTAGGATTATTTACCTCTGTTTCCCACGCCATGGCTGAAGAGTCTGATCTCGAATACGCAAAAAAATACTGCGTCTTCTCCAAACTTGATCTCAATGAAGTCGTCAATACCTGGTTGCCCGGGACGTTTGAAGTGAAACCGTTTTATCAGAACATCCGTTCGATAGACGCCCTGGTATTTCTGTTGGCCACGGATTTTGTATCTCGGGAGATGACCGATTATTGTGATTCCGATCTCGATAGAAACATTCGAATTATCAACAGCGACCCACAAAAGGGAACTCCTTTCCAAGTTCTGTTTCAGAACTATTTTTTGTCTCTCGACACACTAAAAACCGCTTCAACCAGTATCGAAAGTAAACTCCTCAAATTTCTAATCGATAACTTTGGCGGCACATTTTCAATTTCAAGCGTCGTTATCGAAGACAAGTTGACTTATACAAACAACATTTCAGCTGAAAAGGGGCTCACTTATGAGCAGGATTATTTTGTGGGAACAGTTGTGAAGTTTTCCTCAGATTTATACATGCTCGAAACTCCAGAACACTCTGGAACAGCAACACCCACCAACTAAATCTCCAGGATCGCTTCGATTCGAGCAATTTCGATCTTCCACTCTAGTCCATGGTGTCCCCTGCCATACCCCAATGGAACTCGAATTAAGGAATTATCATAGATATTTTCTGGTTTCAGAATTTCCTTTGTGGCTTGTTTCTATTCGAATTGGGTAGAGGTAGGACCAGGGCGACCCCGCCGAGCCGCTGTGAAGTGATAAGAAGTTAAAAAGTTTTCGGTTGAAGTTTAAGAAGGTGTCTAAGAGGCAGATGCGGCTCATCGGGGCGATTCGCCCTACCACTTGCCGTAACGACCCCCCTTCCTGTCCGAGAGCAAATCCGAAATTTCTAAACTCGCGGACTCTACTCGCAGAACGGTGTACTGATCAAAAGTTGATGCATTGCACTTCTGCCCAAAAAATGTTCGATTTAGAACAACGATTCCCTTAATGCCCTATGAAATTTCATCTTATTACGATCCTTACGTTCTGTCTCTCTGTGGTATGCTCGGGCAGCCAAGAAACGTTCTGTAATCCGATTGACCTCAGCTATCGATTCCAGCTGGAAGAGCCCTCCCGACGCGAAGCAGCCGATCCGACGATCGTATGGTTTAAGGATCGCTATTTTCTCTTTGCCTCCATGTCGAGTGGCTACTGGCATTCCCAGGATCTGGTTGACTGGCAGTTTATTCAAACGAATCAAATCCCAACCGAGGAGTATGCCCCCTGCGCCATCGGATTGGGAGATACCTTGTATTTCTTGGCATCTTCAAGCGAAAAAAGCACTGTATATCAGTCGACTGATCCGTTGAGCGGCCGATGGACCGTCGCCTGCGAGGAACTCGAAACACCGGTTTGGGATCCTGCGTTTTTCCTCGACGATGACGACCGTCTCTACCTTTTCTGGGGCTGCTCCGATGTCAATCCGCTCTATGGAGTGGAGGTTAATCCAGATCAAAATTTCAAATTCATCGGTGAACCCACCCCCGTTCTTTTTCCAAATCCAGCGCAATATGGCTGGGAGGTGCCAGGAGACTATAACACCCTGACTCAGCAAAGCCCATGGATCGAAGGACCCTGGATCAACAAATTTGAAGGAACCTATTATCTTCAGTATGCCGGACCCGGTACAGAATACAAAAGCTACTCAGACAGCGTCACTACATCGGAAAGTCCACTAGGTCCCTACCAAATTCAGCCACACAATCCATTTGCCTCCAAACCCGAAGGATTTGCGGCCGCTGCGGGTCATGGAAGTACTTTCAAAGGTCCATTCGACAACTACTGGCATATCGGCACCATCACCATTTCTGAAAAACATAAATTTGAGCGTCGTTTAGGGCTTTACCCCACTTGGTTTGACGAAGATGGCACACTGCATTCGGTGACAAAATATGCGGACTATCCGATGAGGATGCCCAATCAAACAGCCGGTTCTTTTGAAGAAATATTTCCGGGTTGGATGCTGTTGTCATATCGCAAACCAGTAGAAGTTTCATCTTCTGCTAAGAATCACCCTGCATCCATGATCAATGATGAAAACATTCGCAGTTATTGGGCAGCGACAACTGGAGCCTCCGGAGAGTATGCACAACTGGACTTGGGTGAAAACTTTAACATAAAAGCAATCCAGCTCAATTTCGCAGAGCACGACACTCAATTATTTGGGCGAAAAAAAGGGATCAAACACCGCTACACTGTAGAAGGATCTTCCGATGGAGAATCGTGGGAAACATTGGTCGATGATTCCCAAAATGAAACTGACAACACCCACGTCTACTTTGAACTTAAACAGAATACCTCATTGCGCTATTTGAAGGTCTCCAACCTCGAAGTCCCTGATGGAAATTTCGCCATGAGCGGATTCAGAGTATTCGGGAAAGGATCTGGAGCGAAGCCCCTTCAAGTCTCTCATCTCGAGGTCAGCCGCAATCCGAAAGACACACGCAGCGTCACCCTCAACTGGTCAAGCTCAGAGAATGCCACAGGATACGTGATCAGCTACGGGGTAGATCCGAAACAATTGTATCTGAATTACATGGTGTATGGAAACGCATCGAACGCTGTGACCATCAATAGTCTCAATTCCAAGCTGCCCTACTTTTACACCATCGAAGCCTTCAACGAAAACGGCATCACCGTCTCTGATCTCATCATCAAGGACTGAAAAGGACAACGGATTGCCTGGGAGTAACGACGATGAAATACAGATCACTTCGCCTGCCCGCCTCAGGAAGGATCCCATCGCACCCTCCATTTTTTCTTTTTGGTAAAGACGGATTGCTTCGCGCTTCGCTTGAGTGTCGCCTATGGCTCGAAAGCCAGGCCGTCCTTATGATGAAACAACGGTTCAACCAGTTTTTAACCGTTTCTCTCCCTCAGGAGGCGAGGACTTCAGTCGTCGTCACATCCCTGCCTCCCACACGCTCCTCCAACCCCGCCTGCCCTTCAGTCCGGCGCCTCCGCGCCTCAGCGTGACAATCCTCCTCGCCTGCCACTCAGCTCCACTGCCCATAAACCCGTAAACCCATAACCCACTTGTCGGGGCATTTTCATCTGGGCGAAGCTCTATTGCGGAGCCTGAAGCCTTTAGGCGACGCCTAATGCGCCTTAAACCCTTAAACCTTTTTTCCACCTAATCATGTGAGATAATCTCAATCAAATGTCCTTTCGTTTCGTTTCACCTCATACAGACCGTTCTGTCTTATTCAAAAATCGAACTTTATAAACAATAGAAAAATCAACATGGGACATTTAACTTCGACACATATTTCAAGACTAAAACAACTCTGCATCAGTCTTCTGGTCGGCACTTTAATGAGTCTCTCTGCTCAAGCAGGAGATCTTCAGCTCAAGGAACATACCATCCAGTGGACAGGTTCAATGCCTGCCAAGACCCATACCGGACTCCTAACACCCACCGAAGCTGACCTGACGATCGATGATGAAGGTAACATGCAATCGCTGCACGTCGTTCTAGACATGAACAGTATTGATGTCACTGATCTTGAAGCTGGAAAGATGCGAAACAAGCTGATCAAACATCTGCGCAGCGATGACTTTTTTGCAGTCGAAACCTACCCGACTGCCGCTGTTGACCTCAACAAGGTTGAAAACGGTATTCTCCACGGAACGATTACTATTCGCGGAATCGAAAAACCGATCGAAATTCCTGCGCAGATCGAAAGAACTGAAACAGACGGGTGGCAACTCTCCGGAGCCTTTGAATTCATCCGACAGGATTTTGGAGTAAAATATCAAAACAAAGGGTTATTCAGCACCGCCAAAGAGAAGTTGATTAAAGATGAAGTGACAGTCGAAGTCGCACTCGTCTTCGAAGCAGAGGCATGAGTGCAATTGTCACTCTAAATCCAAAATGTATGCCAAATACCGAACAATTCGGTATCTTCTGTAGGGGCTCCTGCTCGCAGGGTGCCTCTTAATCACCCGGGTAGTCGATGGAAATAATTTGATACCCTTAGACTCGCACAATATTGAGCCAACACCATCTCAAAACAATGAACAAAAAACCATCCGCCAGGGATAGAATATTAGAGTCTGCAGATTTTCTGTTCACGACCCGCGGTTATGGAAACGTGGGGATCAACGAAATCATCTCCCACTCCAGATCAGTCAAAGCAACGTTTTACTATCACTTCAAAAGTAAAGAACTCCTGTGCGAAGAGTGGCTTCGGATGCGACATGAAAAATCCGTCGAACATCACCAACAATGGCTGACAAAAAATCCATTCACCGCCGACCACCTTTTGCAGTATTTCGATACCTTGACGATAGATCTTAAATCAAGCTCCTTGAGAGGGTGTCCTTTCACCAATACATCCACCTTTATCAACACATCCGCTCCAGGAGTCCTCAAGCTCATCCAGTCACACAAAACGTTCCATCGGGAGTTTTTCACCACTATTGCCGCGAAACTTTCGTCTTCGAGTAGAGCAGAAGACTTGGGGAACATTCTGTTTCTCCTCTACTCCGGCGCTGCAATAGAATGTCAAAACGCCCAATCCAACGAACTGATTGAGACCGCAAAACAAGCGATCCAAGCGCTGCTGATTCCAGTTCTCAATGAGTTCTGAAGCAATATGCAGCAGAAACTGCGATTTTCATCTGAAGACCGATCTGCCCTGCAAGGAAGGAAGCCGTAGCGACTGCCGAGGGGTAATTGAAGCAAGAATTTCCAGTCCTACCCCATTGCCTTTTGCTTCATTTGGATCTGAGCGAGAGGATTGCGCGATTATCAGAAAGATCTCAAGAGAACCCTACCGTTAAGCATTGCTTTAATCTAATAGACTCAATAAGCATGACTAATGCATGTGACAACTGCCACCTGCGATGTCCCATTACGACAACGGATCCATATGAAAAAGCATACTATCATTCTAACCGCTCTTCTTGCATCAACCCTTTTGGTGTCTTCTTCTTTTGGGACCATCCTTATGAATGGAGTCAGTGATAAGTTCAGCAGTAAAAATCCATCGGCTTCGACGATTAAGGGATACGAAGGTTGGGCAATAATTGAAAGTGCTCAACTCGGAGGGGTTGTAAGTGTCTCCGACCCAAGTGGAGGTCAACGCGAAGCTTCAAGGCCCAATTTCAGTGAAATCACACTTTCCAAAGTGGCGGATGCCTTTAGCCCCTACTTTCTGCTGAGTATGGCACAAGGTCAAAGTATCGGAAGAGTTGATCTCGTTTGGTTGATTCCGAAAGGAACCAGCTATCAGAAAACTTTTTCGATTGCCCTGGAGGAAGTCATCGTAACGAGTCACTCCATGAGTTTTGGAGCGGACCAACCATATGAAAGCGTCTCTTTGGATTGGGGTCAACTCACGTTGGACGTCTATGATGATGCTGGAGGTATTGCTAGCACGACCACCATCGACCGAGTCAAAGGCACAAGCTCAGGTACATAATCTTTATTTCTCACTTTGAATAAAAGCTGCACTCAAAAGAGTGCGGCTTTTTTTATGCCTCCTGCCCCGTCTCCCCCATCAACTCACGATCTTCATTTGATCAACAATAGGCCATTTGCCGTGCAAAACACCTGCCGCCCAGAGCTTGCCATGGAATGTCAAATAGCTCAATCCATCGAACCGATGGAGATCGCAAAACGATTGATCGGAGCGATGCTGGGCCCAGCACACGCTTGTGCGCGGACAATCGTCCAAAGCTAGAGTGTTCAATAAATGAAACAATTCCCCCACCAACTCCGTAATGTAATAGTAACGAAAGCCCGATCCTAGGTTCAATTAGTTCTCTGAACAAAAATGCGTATGAAAATAAATCCACCCCTTCTGTATCAATCCTTCATCATCTGCATGATTGTCCTTTTTTTCGCATTGCCAAGCACCAGATATCTATCCTTCCCATACAATCTTCTTGGTCTCCCCGTTTTTCTTTGGGGTGCAAGTATTGCGATCAGCACTAAGAAAAAGTTCAAACTTCGGGGGACCTCATTGTCCCCCTCTGCCAAGCCCAATCAATTGCATATAGACGGATATTTCAATTTGAGCAGAAACCCCATGTATCTTGGGATCGCGATTGGCTTACTCGGACTTTCTTTCTTGATGGCTTCATATCTCAACCTTCTTTTTCCCCTTCTGTTTGTGGTAATTCTCGATCGTTATTATATCCCATATGAAGAGGATGTTCTTAAAAATACATTTGGAATCGAATTCGAAGATTACAAAAACAAGACCCGCAGATGGATATAGACAACTGCTCTAAATCAATCTTCTGCTACTCTTGAATCTTTCTTTAAGACATGCTTGTGTGAGACGACATGATCCACACCACCTACGTCCACGATGCCGAAGAAGAAATGCTCTATGCGTTTCCCACCGAGCCCACTGTCGAACCTAAGCAGAATCGCTATGGAGACACCAAGGCGTGGAAAGTCTCTGTTGAGGTGCAAATCAGCACTCCCAATAATAAGTGCAAAAAAGGCCGTTGGCTGATACCGCTGGTTGATACCTACAGAGCGGAGTATGCTCTAAACACCAAAGAGAAGAACATGATCATCGATTTCAAAAAGGACCACTATCCCAGAGGTCGAAACTTGAAACTCGCTGATTACGAAGCAATCAAGGCCGATTATGACGCCCGCTCCGGCGTCTGGTAGTGGATGAATCTGCATAACAGCTTATTCCGCACGAATAAATTCATACGCTCCTTTCTCCTTGCCTCCCAGCAACCCTCATCTCTGACCCCTTAACTCCGAACTCCTTATCCCCCCTAACCTATCACCTATCACCCCTCCCCTTTGAACTAAAACCCTGCAATGTCCTCAGTTTGTTAGTGGAAAGGGGTCAAATTCCCCTTTTTGTTTGCTCGAAACACCATTTTCTGCGCTTTGAAAGGATACGAAACAGGGATATGAACTCCCAAACGAATAGAATATGAGTAAATTTAAAGCATTAGGCGTCTCCGAAGATTTGATTAAGGGATTGAATGAGTTGGGTATAATTGAACCAACCGAAATTCAAACCAAAGGATTGCCCCTACTCATTGAGGATGCATCTGATCTGGTTTGCCGTGCGCAAACAGGAACGGGCAAGACAGTAACCTTCGGGCTTCCACTCCTCCAACGCATCGATCCAAACCTGGAAGAGATTCAGGGGCTCATCATTGCACCCACTCGTGAATTAGCTAAACAAATCGCCAAACAGCTTTTCAAGTTTACAAAATACTACCACCGAATCTTCGCCGAAGCCGTCTATGGTGGCGAAGATATCAAAAAACAGGTTCAGTCACTCAGACGAACGACCCATATCGTAGTGGCAACGCCGGGCCGATTGATCGACCTTATCAAGCTCAACGCAGTGGATATCTCAAAGGTGAAATACGTCATTATTGACGAAGCAGATGAGATCCTTAGCAGTGGATTCCGCCCCGAGTTGGAAACGATTCTTGGTTACACGCAGACGCGAAAGAACACTTGGTTGTTCTCCGCCACCCTTCCCAACGGGATTCAGGAACTTGTCACCAATTTCATGTCAAGCAAGGCCCGTCACCTCATGCCCAAGGGCAATGAGATCATGGGCAGAGCGATCACCCATCAATTCATCCGCTGTAAGATTGAGGAGAAGTTTGAAATCATTGAACGATTCTTGGTAAAGAACGGAGAGGCGCGGGGCATGATTTTTGTTCGTTCAAGAGCTGGAGCAGTCAATCTGGCCACCCATCTCAAAGACGCTGGCATCACCTGCGGAGTGCTGCAAGGGGATCTTTCCCAAAAGGACCGCGAGCGCGTCATGCGCATGTTCAAACGCAAAGAAATCCAGCATCTTGTGGCAACTGATGTGGCCGCCCGAGGAATCGACATCGAAAACCTGGCCTTCATTATCCACCATCAGCTTCCAGATCAGATCGAGTATTACACCCATCGCAGTGGCCGCACCGCCCGTGCAGGAAAAACAGGGATTTCCTACGCTCTAATCTCAGGAAGTGATGTCAAACGCATGGACGAAATCCAGCAAAAGCTGAAAATCCGATTCAACCCAATAAAGCCTTAGACGATGAAATTCAAAATCATGCGACTTTAGTGCATGATTTATGGAAGATCATTGCCTTTCTATGCTCATACTCGGTTTCCCACAAACCAAGAAGCAAGAATTGACCTCAAGGTTGCAGCATGGCTCGATATTCGTACGTTTGCCAGGTCCATTGACCATCAATTTCCCAACCAAGTCGGGCATAAATGCTTCGTCCATCGGTTGGGACATTTTGTACCCAATAGCCAAAGGTATCTCCTGTCATTTCACCTGAAAAGACGATATCCGAAGCAAACGCTTCGCTTTCCACTTCAAGTGTCCATGCGGTGACTGGTTGTCCTTGAGAATCCCATGCAAAAATCACTTCATCGGATGTCAACACGGTCCCTGCAGCGGGTGAAGTCATCGTTGGACTAAAATTAGCAGCGGTATATTCGTAGTTGCGCCAACGCCAGCTACCATTGATAAACCAGTAGAAAGTCGCATGAACAGTCGATCCATCGGTTGGCAGGTTTTCAACCCAGATTCCATCGGTATCTGCCCGCAATATTCCCGAGTCATAATAATCTCCTCCATTTTTACTAGAACCCACTCGTAAATACCATGCATCTGCATCTCTGCCGTTGGTATCCCACACAAACCACTGATCTGAACGTTCAAATGTCTCCTCTACCTCCGGAGTTGAAAGAAAAGGAAGTTGAACGAGATCCAAACTTTTTCGGATATTGAGTCTACCTGAAGTGGCGACCCTGCCCTTCAATGACTTCTTATAATCTACCCCTTCAAAAATGGCGTCCCGAGCATCATCTGCGGTCAAGCCAGGATCATTGCTAAATAACAGACCCAATGCACCCACCACCACAGGAGTGGCCATCGATGTTCCACTCATATAACCGTATTGATTGTTGGGCAAGGTACTGAGAATTTGATTACCGGGAGCACTCAGATCAACATTCGTCACTCCAAAATTCGAAAAACTGGTGAGCTGATCGTTACCATCGGAACAGGCAACTGCGATTAAGCGATCCTGTGGAAAAGATGAAGGTGCTCTAGGCGCAATATCATTATTATCACCTATTCCATCAGATCCTCCATTTCCTGCGGAACATACGACCAAAATCCCCACATCACCCACACTTTGAAATGCTTCCCGAAGAGCCTGACTATTCCACCCAGAACCACCAAAACTACAATTAACTGCTTTGATGTTAACCTTCGAAAACTGCTTCATGTATCGAATGTAGTCGAGCGCTTCGATTACATCAGAATTAGAGGTGCGGAATTTCCCATCGGCCGCTCGCCTTGCAACCTGCAAAGCCATAATCTGTGTTTGCCACATCACTCCACAAACACCCAGTTTGTTGTTTCCTCTAGCGCCAATGATCCCTGCCACATGAGTACCGTGTGCGTCAACCGCCATCGGGTCGGAATCATCGAAGGCCGCATCGATACCGTAAATATCATCGATGTAACCGTTGTTATCATCATCGATCCCATTGGCAGCGATCTCCCCGGGATTACGCCACATATTTGATGTTAGATCGGGGTGATTATAATCAACTCCTGTATCAATCACGGCGATCACAACCGATTCATCACCCGTTTCAGTCTGCCAGGCATAGGGCGCATCAATATCGTTGCCGTATCCGTAATCCTTAGTAAAAAACGTGTTGTTTAGATGCCAGAGACTCCCCCAGTAGGTGTCATTCGTGTCTAATTCTAACTCATAATCATACTCTACCCATTCATATTCTCCACTGGCTTCCAACGCCTTTTTGACTGCTGCCAGTGAAACCGGTGTTTTTTGGAGCTCTATGATATCAATTCGTTCTTTCGGTAACCGTTTTTTCACTTTTAGACCATACTGAGTAAAAGTGCTGCGATAATCCCATTGGTAAATACCAGGCTTACCTTTTACGAGTAAACGATTGCTTGAATAGGCCGGAGTTTCTCCTTTGGCATCAAGGAGTTGAGCGAAGGAAAAGGAGAAAGAAAACAACAAGAGAATAAAGAACGAGAAAGAGCTGCGGTTTACTGAATTAAGAGCGTATTTCATAGTGGTTTATTCTTTGCGATCCAACAATCTAGCATCAAAAATGAGTTGAGATGCTGATCCCTAAATCGGATTTTCGAACACTCAATTTAGTTTAAGAAAATATTTTACACTATTTCTACAGATAAGCTTAGCTTATGGCAGAAAGGTGTAAAAAATCACCTTAGATGAGGGAATTGCTAAGGGATTCAGAAGAAAATCCGAGAATTATCCGTATGCCAAAATGGATACTTTTCTTCTATCTGATAACCATCGGTTTGATGAGTGCGCAGTCGCTTGATATCCTCATTGTCGCACCCAATGAGTTCAAAACTCCGATCAATCAACTGGTCGAACACAAACGCGCAATGGGTTGGAAATGCGAGTTTATGTCACTGGAAACACTTCGATCCATGGAAGGGGCTGATGATGCAGAAAGGGTGAAGAAAGCCCTCTTCCTTTTTTATCAAAAATTGGGCCTACAATACGTTTTTATCGTGGGAGATTCGGACAAGTTCCCAGTCAGATACTCCGCCCAATCAGCAGATGCACCTTTGGGAAAGCCCAAAGTTTATGAGTTTACAGCCTCGGATCTCTACTACGCAGATCTGGAGCACCATGGAGATGTGGACTTTGGACATCCTGATGGTAGTTTTTCCTCATGGAATAACAGTCAAGGGGACTACTATGACTCTCTTTACTGGGCTCAAATTCACAAAGAAAACGAAGTGAATTATGATCAGATTGACATGGTTCCAGAAATCGCAGTCGGCCGCCTGCCAGCTTCCAATGTGACCGAAGTCCAGAACTATGTCGAAAAGGTCATCGCCTACGAACGATTCCCGCACGGGAACAAAAGAAGCATTATTGTCGGGAGAGACGCCGACATTGACTCCCGAGTATTCACTGAAAAAGTGGCTGATATTTTTACCAATGCCGGTTTATTTAACAACAAGATATATTCCGATGACATCGAACAAATAGGTGATTTTTGTCAGGATCTTGAATTTCCAAATGTGGTTTGGGCCAACATGGAGTTCGGAGCTATATTCTTTGCTTTAAGTGCCCACGGCTCGCCAAATGGCTGGTCCTTCTTTAACGACTCGGATGTCTACGCACTCAATCCAACGGATGGCCTACCAGTGATGTTCCTGAGTAGCTGTGATGTGGGACGATTCACTGTTAAATCAGATAGCATTTATCTCGATATCGAAAACGAAGCAGTCATTGGATCAGGGGGCATTCTCAATACACTAAAACACAACTCAGTTGCAAAAGAGACAAATACGCTCGCCCTCAAATTTGTATCGGACCCTATCAATGGAGAACGCAATGACGTTGAAGGATATGCATATGAAGAACATTCCATTGCTAAAATGGAGGTTTCTGTAGGTGGGAATCGTATCGAAAAAGTGGTCTCAGCATCACCGGATTATGTCGAAAATGAAGGAGTTCGAATGACCCTGCACCTTCTAAGAGACGACGCCATTTTTAACGAATCAACGATTCGGCTAGAAAACCGTCATAACCCACACATTGACACTGGATATTTTGAATTGAGCGAATCCCCCAGCGAATGTGCGGTACTCGCAACAAATGATGACAGAGGTAAGTGCATCGTAGAAATATTCGAGATTGAACCACTGGGCGGCGGTTGGAAGAAAGTCGCCACATGGTCGAAACTCGGATACCACCATACCGGTTTCGCAGCTGGAGACTATGACGGAGACGGAAAGTCGGAAATCGTCATATGGGGACAGGATACTTACAAACGGGAGCGTCTGATCGCGCTCGAATGGGAATCAGGATCATACATTTCCACCAAAACATGGCACGATATTAGTGCAGCCGAAACTGGAAACCTCCAAATGGGCTATGTAGACGATGACCTAAGTGCAGAGGTGCTTGTGACGATGATGGATAACAACAACCAATTCACAGCTTTTGTGTATGACATTCTCGATGGACGCGGTTTCAGTAAAAAACACGAAATCAGGATCAAGGACGCAACGATGGAGTCCGCAATAGAGATGGGTAATATTGACCATCAGTACCGGGAAGAAATTTTCATTTCCTGCAAAGATTCCAAAAACCAACTGACCACCTTGATCTACGAAACAATACCTGGGAAACTGGAGCTCAATCGACTTGGCAGCATTCGCTTCGAAAATTGTGATTACCCTCAACTTTCGTTGGGTAATGTAGACGATGATATTCAAAATGAGATCGTTTTTTGTTTCAAAGACGGTCTGGGCCGGTGTCGGGAGATGATCTACAATTACGATGACGTCGTAAACCGTTTCACCAGAATTTCGGATCGAGCCGAAAATATACCCTCTATACCCGTCGCACTCACGATGTGTGATATCGGCGACGATAATGTCGACGAAGTCAGTCTGATATTCTACCGCAGTGGTGATTTCCCATTACCGCCAAATCCGATTCAACCATCCAAATACGACGAAAGCTGCATCGTTGAAAAACTGCTCACCTACAAACCAAATACTGGTGCGATAGCCATCGTTGCGTGTGACACGGGTGCTCAAAGTTGGGGACAAGATCTGGGATTCGCATTCTTTGATCAATATAACGCAAATGAACGTATCGCAGGAAGAATGTGGAAAAAAGCTATCATCAAGTATTTTGAAACTCACGAAAGAGGATCCCTCGAAGTGACTGATAATCAGCGAAATAAAAACGAACGTTGGACAGTTGGGGCTGAGTTTTTCCAGCCAGCGAAATACACATTCTTTGGAGACCCATCATTGATCATCCCGTAGTGCAATCATGCGCCACTCGCACGACTGAATTCATTCGCTACTTTTCTCTGATCCTCTCTTCGGGAGGCTATGACTTCAGTCGTCGTCACATCACCGCCATCTGTCGTTTACAGTTCCATTTCACAAAATCAGCTGTTAAATGAACCATTGAGTCTTTCGTGACGACCTCTTGATACGAACAAAGACAATATGGAGCGAAACAAACGACAGATTCTTACTGAATATCTGGTCCACGAGGCACAGCAAGGAAACCGTTCGGCTTTCCGACAGCTCTATGAATTGTGGAATCCGGAACTGGGCCGCTACACTGCAGTACGGGTTCAGAACAGCGACGCCGTTTCAGATGTGCTCCAGGAGGTCTGGATTCAAATCACAAAAGGGTTAAAACGCCTCAATGATCCCGCCTGTTTTCCCAAATGGGCTTTCCAAATCGTATCGGGGAAAACAGCCGATTGGATTCGGAAAGAACAGCGGAATAGAAAAAACAAAGAAACTTTTAAATCACAGACACCCCTATCCGCTTCAATCGTTGAGTCGCCACAGATTAAACAGGAACAGGGTGACGATCTCAAAGTAGCCCTCAGTCAATTGCCCAATCAGCAACGCGAAATCCTCCATCTTTTCTATTTATCAGGTTTAGGTATCAGTGAAATCGCCCAAATCCTTTCAGTCCCAGCAGGAACTATCAAATCTCGTCTTTTTAAGGCCCGGGAAAATCTCAAACAAGTCATGACTCGGGAAAAATCCGAAATTAATCACAGCCACCAATAATTATGACCAACATCGACGAACGCATCCAAAAAGCATTGGCAGATGATGCCGATGATTTTAACACACTCCCCAATATCTTCGAAGAATTGTTTGCAACCTTCAAAGGACAATCCAAGTCGCTACACATTCTCACGGTACTCTTGAGCGTTGTCGCCATGGGATTCTGGATCTGGACAAGCATTGAGTTTTTTAAAACAGACATAGTCGCAGATAAACTGGAATGGGGAGCGATATCCCTCTTCTGCCTCATTTTCATCAGTTTCATGAAAGTGTGGTTCTGGCTGACCATGCAAAGCAACCGCGTCATCCGAGAAGTCAAACGTCTCGAATTACTTCACGCAAAAGAGCTGGAATCCTGAACAACAACATCACGACAACACCCAACAAAGCGCCTCGTCACCGAGGCGTTTTTTTATGGGTAAAATCAAAATGGAGACGATGACTTAGGTCCTCAACACATCCCTTCACTCACCGCTCAAACGCTCCTGCACACAACAATTCGCACGAATAAATTCATGCGCTCCTCCCTTCTCTTCCGGAAGCGATGACTTCAGTTTTTGTCACCATCGTATTGGTATGAGTGTTGGGGTGCAGGTTCAAAACATAGGTTGCGCAATGGTAAATGGTAATATCTATACCCATAGCCTCTCACCCATTACCCCTCACCGGTTCTATTCCCCGACCAGAATTTTAATCAAATCGATATCGGGAGCACCTGTTAGAGACTCCAGTCCCAACCATTCATAGATTCCAAAATCTCCCTTATACTCCCAATTTGCGTAAGCGATGTCATTGGCTCTAAAAACTCCAATGAGATCAGTGTAGTAAGCCAGACGATCTTCACGCTCAACCGAGGGCAAACATCCAAACTCTCCGCAATAAAGCTGTAGTCCCAATTCTTTCGCACGGTCAATTGCGGGTTGAATTTCCTCCTTTATGCGTTTTGGACCCCAGTCATCCACAAATTTTTCTTCCAATGGGTGACGGAAATGAGCCGCACCGGGAGCCAAACGGTCAAAGGTTTCTCGATCAATGATCGGCCCTGGGTAGCTGACGGGACCAGGAAAGGTCTGAATGGGTCCTTCAATCCAATTCGCAGTGTGGTGCGTAAACATCAAAGGCTCATAAGTGTGGAAACTCAGTATGATGTTTTTGTCTCCTTCGGGAACAAACAACACAGGCAAAAACTGAGGAATCTGCCACATATTGCCACCAAAGATGAGCACACGATCAGGTTCAACGGATCGGATGAACTCCATCGACTTCGCAATCAGCTTGTTCCAATCCTCAGGATCTTCAGCGGTTGGCTCATTCATGATTTCATACGCGAGGAAATCATTGGGATAGTCCTTTAAGTGTTCGGATAATTGCCTCCAAAGATCAACAAAATGCTCCTGTTCCTCGGGGTCAGTCCAAAGAGTGTTTCCACCCTCTTTTGCTTCACCTGAGTTGAAATGATGCGCCCTTACTGTATGCAAATCGACAATTACATTGAGATTATTGTCCTGGCACCACCCCAGTGCGGATTTCATCAATTCAAACGCCTCAGTAATTTGCTTGCCCTCTTCATCCCATAATTCGATTTCATCGACCGGCAACCGAACATGGTCAAAGCCGAGATGAGCAATGTATTGAATGTCGTTTTCGGTAATCCACTCCAAACGCGGAGCCCATCCAAAATCCTGGGAAAGCCAGTGACTTAAGTTGATTCCTCGCTCAATTTCAAAACCAGAAGGGTTTTTGGATTCGTTTGCATTCATGGCTGTTGTCATAGTCATAAGGAAAATGAAGCAAAAAACGATGCCTCTAATGGGGTAAAATGCCTTTTTTTTCATAGGTAGAGATTCAGGGATTTAGGGTGTACGGTTTTTAGAGAAAAAAAAGTCACCAATAAGTAAGAAGCTATTCGTTTCTCTCAAATCGCGCACGGCCAATTTCATGATTACATATTAGCAACAAACTCAGAAAGCACAAACGAAGCATCAGTCTATTCAACCTTTATTGTGTCATTCGATGACAGCATACCATACTATTTGAGAAAAAGGAATTTCGCGGCCATTAAAAGAATAGCGATTGCCAGCCCAATTTTGATGATTCCCTCTCCTTTTTTGATGGCGAGTTTCACAGTAAACCACGATCCAATCGCATTCCCTGCGGAAAGGACAATCGCGTAGGTCCAGTTCACCTGCCCACTGGCAATAAATATCACTACAGCCGGGATCGTGAAGATCAGGACAATAAAAACCCGATGCATCGACATTTGCATAAGGTTCATTCCACCCAGATGCGAAAGCGCACCAATGATCAAAAATCCCACTCCAGCCTGAATGAACCCTCCGTAGAAACCCACCAAAACAAGGGCAGGATACATCAAAATCCCGTTAAGAAAGGGCTCATGATCTGTCCCCTTGCGCTTGGGTAGAAACAGTGTCACCAAGATAAAAATCATCACCAACCCAATGAGTTGCTCAAACAATTCGCTGCTGATCGAGATCGAAAAGAACGCCCCTGCAATGGCACCCGGTATGGTCCACAAGCTCAACTTCAGACTCTCTCTGATGGCAGAACGTTTTTCGCTTTTGTATGCGGCACAACCCGAAGCAGTGCTGATCAACACCCCGATGCGATTGGTCGCATTTGCCACAGATGGATCGAGTCCCATCAATGTCAGTAGTCCCAACGCAAGGATGGAACCACCCCCAGCTAGCATGTTGATAAAACTGGCAGCAACGCCCACAAAAAACAATGCCACCCACATCCACATATCAAATGCAAATCCCTCCATTGAAACATTAGCAAAGAGAAATCGGCTTTAGTGAATCAAAAAATGAAGACGACGATAACTGGGTAAAAAAACCATTGACCGTCTTCCCCTGCTTCACATTGACCCAGTATTGGTGGCAAAACTAACCGCCCTTCGCCGAACATCGCGTCAATGCGTAATGCTCGCAGATGTGATAATAATCGATCATTGAGGAAATATCGATCCACTCATTGGTGCCGTGGATATTTCCCACTAAAGGGCGGGAAAGCATCACTGGAATTCCGTAGTTACGGAAAAAACGGGCATCACTGCCACCCGCTACTTTGATGAGACGCGGGGTGACCCCGATGATGGATTTGGTAACATCCAGGAAGCAAGGGTCGGGTTCCAGATGAGTGGACTCAGCGGACACAAGAGGCGTGATTTCCGCATCAGGACCCAGTGAATTTTTCAAAATCTCAATCATCTCCTCAACCGTGTGTGGAGGGGGAAAGCGGATATCAAAGGTCGCTTCCACCCAGTCGGGAATTCGGTTAATGCTTTCGTTATGGGTCTCAATGTTCGTCACGGTGCAAGTGGGGAACCAATAGTCACTATCATCCCGGTCACGACGCTCCGATTCAGAGTCCATTTCAATGGGATCAAACTGCGCTTGAATTCGCACCATGGCATCCATGAGTTTGATCAGCGCATTTTCACCTCTCCACGGACGCGATGCATGAGCAGAACGACCCGTCATGCAGACTTTCGCATGAAGGATTCCTTTTTCCTCCACAGTGATTTCGTCAATAGTGCCCCCATCTGGAAGCACGACAGAGTGCGCACGCAGGCCAACTTCCTGTAACAAGTATCTGGCCCCATCATACCCTCCACATTCCTCGTCAGAAGTGACCGCCAGAGCGATCGACAATTGCGGATTCTCAGTCAATAGATGTTCAAATAGCACCAACAAAATCGCCAAAGCTCCTTTCATATCGCCGGCCCCGGGTCCATAGATCCGACCATCCTGCAATTGAGAACGGTAAAACTCTGGTCCATGGTGTTCCACCACATCCAAATGGGCAAAAAACAGAACTTCGGGAACCTCAACGCTGGAAGGAATCGCAATCATCGATTCAAAACCGTTGCTCTCAAACATCTGAAGCTTCAATTCTGGGATACCGTCGAGGTGATTTCTCAAGAGCTGGAAACAACGGTCCCGTTCCTGAGGCATGGAATGAGTGCTTTTGATCAGGACCAAATCTCTGGTGAGTTGGACAATCCGAGACTCCAACTCGGGTTCAGATGTGATGAAAGTGCTGTGCAACATATACCTACCGACTAATCCCTTTCTATCGAAGTTCTCACAGGCAGGGATTCCACCATATGATCCAGTTGCTTTGAGCAAGCTTCGATTTTATTGTTCAAATACAAAAACTGCCCCTTCGCTACTCGACCATCCTTATGGGAATTTAAGTTGATGGGAATAACCCCCGAGGACTTCCCTTTTTCGTAGAGCCAATCACCCTTTTCTAGCATATCGAGAACATCCGCGCCTTTGACTCTTGTTTCGAATCGTATATTTCGCATCAACCACGCGCCGTCTGGTCGGAGGTGCCTTGCGAGAACAGAGGGATAGGTCGCACCAGTGACCCTCGCGTTCACCTCACACACATAGGGTTTCATTTCCCCTCCCTGTTGCATTTCAACGACGATAAAATCTACACTGCCCGGACCGCGATACCCGTTTTCATGAAGCCATCGACTAACTTCTATGGCCTGCTCCATGATCGATGTCAGAGTCGGGTCTCCATAATCTCCCGGTGGTGCATAATTTCCTTCATGAACACTGTCTCCTGAAAGAATTTGGCTGGTGATATCAAAGAGATCGATACCATCGTCCTGAATAAAAAACTGCACACTGGGGCTCGTCACTGACTCAACTCCCAATACATCTTTCTCAAACCAACCTTGAACAAGACAAGGTCCACCATGAAAAAACATCGCAGGCACCTGCACCGATTGTTCCGCCTGAATATCAACTCCTATCATCCCGATCCCTGAGGCTCCGATAGCGGCTCGAATGACCGCTCGTTGATACCCTTTTTTTTGCAATGTCAACAGAGCCTCTGAAATCCGATCAGAACAATCCTCTACAACAGTATCCGGAGTCGGCAAACCCACTTCCACCAGATGCTGATGTAAACACGTCTTATTGTTTCCAATTCGATAGCCTTCTATCGAACAAGAATGCTCGCATCCCAATAACCCCGCCCATCGATTGAGTTTTTCATCGGTCACATAGCCGTCAACATAAGTAAAATCCTCAGCAATCAGTTCCTTCAAGGTATCAACCGATTCCAAAGCCAGAGATTCATACAATTGCGGATTCATCAGATGGATCTTTGGCAGTTCCAAATCCAGCTTCTCGACAAAATACTGCATCAAGGACGTTTCTGGCATTCTTTCCAGCACGAGCGTGTTCTTACCGCTTCGATACAGCAGATTAAGAATCGGAATGAGTCGGCCCCCGTAAGAATCCAATTCCCCGACCAAATCAATCAATTCATTCATTTGTTCTGTATTGCCAAGAAAGAGCGATTTGAGATTCGCAAAAAACAATACACTTTG
The DNA here is from genome assembly GCA_963676215.2 of Opitutales bacterium. Lineage (GTDB taxonomy): Bacteria > Verrucomicrobiota > Verrucomicrobiia > Opitutales > JAFGAQ01 > JAKSBQ01. The sequence goes on from CAXXVT010000024.1 coordinate 95,882, forward strand.
ATCTCGAAAACGGGGTGTCTGAAAATTGGTTTCCAGACAATGGCGGTGCGTAATCATCACAGTGGGAATGCGTTGAATTCCTCCATTAGTATGGCACAATCTCCCTCGGTTTCAAGCGACAGCAAGAGGTCGCACCCTATCCCGGTCTACAGCGAGTGTATTTTGCATTTATTCGCCCCTTCCAAGGCGCTGCATAACGAACCTGAGCGAGTTTCCAAGAGGCAATGCTTAATCGGGGCTAGGGAGTGTTTGGAAATAGGCGCCCAACTCCTTACTGCAATCTTTCAATGGCAACTTCATTGCTAAATTCAATAGCAATATCCAATGCAGTTTTGCCGTCCAGGGATACGACGTCGCGGTCCACACCATATTCCAACAATAGCTCAATAGTAGCGGCGTCACCACTTGCAGCAGCTTCATGCAGTGCCGTACCACCTGCTGCACTCAATACATTCACGTCCCCCCCGTGTTCCAGCATCGATTTCAAGAGATCATCCTTCCTCTTTGCTGCAGCATGGTGAAGCGGTGTCCACCCTACTCTGTCCCTGAGATCGGACCGCACTTGATGTTTCATAAGCAATTCAACCATGGCTCTGCTTCCCCTTTTCACGGCCAGGTGTAAACAGTTCTCTCCAGCAGAAGTTAGCGCATCAGGATTCGCCCCTTTTTCGAGTAACAGTTTCACAATTGGCAGTTGTTGCCTCAGAACGGCAACATGCAATGGGAAATAACTTCCTCTTCCCGGCTCGTTCACCTTCGAAGGATTCAACTCAAGGTGCACTGCGACATCCCCTGCATCCCTCCGTGCGATTGCTTCCTCCATAGTCGCGTACCGCGGAATGGGCGACACTTCAGTCTCAAATCCCCTGTTTGGAACTTCCATTTGAGCCGTCCATAATATGCCATTGATCACGAGTTTACGAAAATCATCATTCGCCCAATTGCTGTGATAATGACCTCCAGTGAAAGCGAAGCCTCTTTGCCCTTTTTCCCCTTCATGAGTCCAGGCCAACACTTGGGCTTCGTTTTGCATCAGTGCTTCACGAACATGCGGATTACCCGACCGCGCACCGTCGGTCCCCAAGGTATCGATTGGGGGATGAGCGGATAAGATCGGAGTAATGGCCGAATTTTCTCGAAAACGCATATGAAAATACCATTCATCCAGGAGTGTTATCGTATCAACCCCCTGACTCACTGGGTGAGGTTCAATCATCACGGATTCAGGTTTCCACACAGGGTTAACTGACCAGTTCACTTCAAAACACCCACCGATTGATTCCATAAAAAACGCGTGCAGCGCATCTCCTTTGGAACAGGGTTCCAAAGCATAATGTAGAACTGCGATCCCTGTCCCTTTTCGATACAGTGTTCTCAATTCATCGACCCGCTCTTTTGCGACATGGGCACCTTCCCCATCACAATAAAGCACGACTGCATCCCATTTTTCGTCAGTGACAGACTCAGGCCAACCCTCGGATTCCAAAACCTCTATCCCCAAACCCAAAGACCGAATTCCTTCCGCAAGGGTCTGCACTCCCTTGGGATACTCATGTTCATTCCACCCGTGACTCGCAGGTCCGGCAACCATTAGAATACGGGGTTTAATTTCGGATACGCAGTAAGCTTTTCCTAAAAAAAACAGCCCTAATACCACTGCGACGAAAACTCGTATGACCGACGATTTCATTCCATTAGTTAAAGCAATAAATCTCTGAAGAAACAATTTCTTCCTTCAGCTTAACCAAGGAAATATCTAACGATCAGTCCGGAATGGAGCGGCAGGTAATCCTTCTTCATTAGCGAGATTGGCAAAATCAGGGTTATCAGCCCAGGCATACCTTACGTATTTAGGATGTGGAACATTCTCGTTCCAAAGGATCACTTGATCTCCTTCAATCACAGCCTCAGCCCATCGAAAATCTTTGTCCTCACCCGCGATCGCAAAGTGTGCCGGTGCTTCACCATTCCGAGTCACCAACCCACTGCCAACACTGTCGAAGTCCAATATGATCTTATGATCCCGAATCTCTTGCGATCGGAAAATCGGACCGGATGCCACCAGCTCATCCTCACCATAGGACAGCTTCATCGCTTGCAGCGCGAGGCGTTCTCCAACCGTTTTTTTGTCTCCAGGATGGATATCGTTCCACTCTCCAGCGTCGATATTGATGCCAATACCTGTCATTGGAGTATGTAACGCAGTGTGCAATTGAACCTCACGCATCAGAGCCCAATTACTCTCAACGGGTAAATAGTCCACTGCCATGTAGTTGGGCAACTGTGCAATCAGAAACACTTGATCACCCAACGCCCAATGCGCCCGCCAATCTTCGATTAAATTTGGTAAATAGACAGCATAATCCTCGGGATTCCCCGAGTTGCTCTCTCCCTGATACCACAGTGTTCCGCGAATCCCAAAATTCACAAAAGGGGCGACCATGCCATTGTAGAGTGAAGAAGCTTGTTCCTGTGACGAGATCGCTCTTTTGTAAGGCCTTCGTGGACGAAACACATCCCCCACTTTATAACTCCAATATCCAGCAAGGTCGATGCTCTCGTCCGCAATTTCCAACGCATACGGCTTATCTGGAACGAATCCACCTTTCCCACCAAAATTAACCAGGCGCACAACCAATAAATTCTTTCCTGCCTTGAGCACCCCTTCCGGGATCTTATATTTCCTTTGAGGATACTGGTAAGTGGTTTTTCCGACCTGTTGTCCGTTCACATATACGGTGTCAGCATCCACAATACGCCCCAACTTCAACGTCGCTGCAGCTCCATCATAATCACATGAAAGCTCTATCTCGCGACGGTACCATACAACTCCATTCAGGTCTCGAACCCCTTGGTCTTCCCAATATCCTGGCACAGCAATGCGCTTCCAGTCCCGAGCTTGATAATTCGGATCAAACCACTGAGTTTCACCGATCAATCCTTTGTCACTCTCGATGCGAGGACCATCAGCTTCTCGATCTGCCTGGGCCTCAGCATTGACCCTTTCCACGTAAGCACTGTCCTTGTTTTGTGCGATCGTTTCAAGGATGTCGGGAAACTCCTGAAACCCTTCTTCGCTCGTCCAGGCTTCAATGCGAGTGCCTCCAACACAACTCATGATGATGCCCTGCGGCACCTGATAGGTCTCATGCAACTGCTTCGCAAAAAAATAGCCCACAACCGTAAAATTGAGCAGTGTGTCAGGGTCAGCCTGCTGCCATTTCAGTCCCGGTATATCCTCAATCGGCCCTGATAACACTGGTTTGGTCGGAACCTGATATTGTCGGATCATTGAGTTTTTGGAGCTAGCGATTTCCTTCGCATAGCGCTCCTGCCAACGATTGAACATATGAGTCATGTTGGATTGCCCCGAACAAAACCATACATCCCCTACCAGGATATCATTGAGCACGATCTTGTTGCTACCACTGACCGTCATGGAGTCAGGACCGCCAGCACTTTGCGCATCCATTACAATCTGCCATTTCCCCTCGTCACAAGCAGTCGTTGAGTAGTCCTTTGATCGGAAGTTCACGGTCACCGATTCTCCGGGATCCGCCCATCCCCAAATTTTAAGGGACACATCACGCTGCAGCACCATGCCGTCGCTCACGATGCTCGGAAGCCGAACAGCCGCGGACAAAGAACAGCTCACGTACAGAAACAAACTGAGGCACAAGAAGGGAAAGGATCTATGTTTCATCACAAGGCTCATCAACAACTAGTTTTCGTCTACCGTTACACTCTCCTGAGGTCCAAGATAGCTTGGTTTCAAACCACCAGTATCGATCACAAACTTCTGAAATACCACTCCAGGATCAACCATCCAAACTTTAAGGGTATGGGAACCTGCTTTCTCAAGTGAATGCACTGATGCTTTTTTCTTAATGTGATCCGTCACTGAGTTATTCCACCAATCGGGATATTCCCAGTCGGGCTGGGTTTCACCTTCGTGCATATTGATGATTTTGGGAGCTTCATCATCAATCGAAATCGCAAATTTCAATCCTTCGTTTTTCTTAAAGTTCAGAGATGGTGAAAGATACGCTTCCACTGTAATTTCACCTGCATTCCAAACTGTAAACTCATACTCCAGATAAGGGGATCCTTCTCCCGGCACTTGCCGGTCCGCATTAGCGGGTTCCACGGTCACAGCACTCGCTGTTCGACCCATATTGGGGATGATCGTCCACCCGATCGAATCACTCCCTACGGCCTTGTGAAAATGAGCCGCTTCGATGGAAACCACACCATTGTTCTCTACAAATCCATTTGCACCCGCTGGTTTTTCACTACGGATCGGAACCTTCACCCACATTTCCCGTCCAGCTCCAGTCACTTTAATGTCGCCACTCGTTTCACCCTGAGGCGCTTTATCCCAGTCAATGCTGACCCATACTTTTTCTTCGAACAGCACAGAGCCCCCGGTCGCGGACAGCTTAATCCAGTCCTGCTGAGACTGCACCGAATAGTCGAGAATTCCCTCTCCCGTATTATAAACTTCCACGAAGTAACTCTGATCATTCAACGGATCAAACACTGGCAAAGTAGAGGGCGATCGACGATCCGCCATTTCCACTTCCAAACCAAGACCCGCATTGGATCGCGTGTGAGTCCATGATACCGCGGGCATCTTATTGACTGGAGGATTATTCCAACTCATATATCCGAGATGGGTTTGCGCCATCATGTGATTCCATTTTCCGTTCTCCAATTCCTCATGGAAATACCGCGTCAATTCGGCATCCTTTTCAAACAATGCTTTCACCTGGTCTGCATAGTGGTTCGCCGAAGCCCGTCCCTGTGCTGCATACAGGGCGTTCTTCGCAGCAGCGACCATCATTTCATTCACATTACAACTCGCCTCAGTCGGAAATAATACCAACTGATAGAACGCTGATTGATGACTCTCGGGCAGTGTCTCATAAATCTCCTTCGCCTTCTCAACCAACGCCCGGTAATCCGCAACCACGCTATCAGCCTCGCGATAATTCGTGAGACTGTAAGTTTCAGGGGTCAGCATTTCCGGTGTGCGACGCGCATTGTATTTGGTCTGCATCGACAGAATTTCAGCCACAGCTTCGGCATACTCTGCACCAAACTGCTCTTGCGCCCATTGCACATAGTAGTTCGGCAAATCCTTTGCTTCAATCGCATCAGGATCCCAGGCCATATCCAGGAAAAAACTGATGGGTAATTCCATCGGCTTCAGGTCACCCACATTCACAAGCCAAAGATCATGCACCCCCCAATTCCAGCACAGGTTCATTTGCTCCCATACTTTTTCAATCTGAGTCACATTGAGCCAGCGATAACTCACCGGGCCACCGACAAAATCAAAATGATAGTAGATTCCAAACCCACCTTCCCGATCCCAGTCTTCTTTCTTGGGCAGTATGCGAACATTTCCCCAGTTGTCATCACAGAGTAGGACCATCACATCATCCGGCACCCGCATGCCCTTGTCGTAGTAGTCCTGAACTTCCTTGTAAAGGGCCCACACCTGCGGAGTTTCTGCAGCAGGTTTACCCGTCACATCCTCTATGATGGTGCGTTGATCCTCAATAATGGTTTTCAGCAACTCGATGGCAGTGCCCTCGCCCATGGCTTCGTCACCATCTCCTCGCATGCCCATAGTCACCACGCCTTCATAGTCGCTCACAGCCTCAAATCCGGTCCGCCAAAACTCCTGCAACTGCTCTTTGTTTGTTTCGTAGTTCCACGCACCACCGCCAAAGCGACTCCATTCCTCATGCGCTCTCATCATGGGTTCATGGTGACTGGTTGAGATCACAACTCCCATTTCATCTGCCAATCGAAAATTATCAGGATCGTCATCAAAAAATGCCTTTGGAGGCCACATCGCCGGCCACAGATAATTCCCACGATTTCGCAGGATCAACTCATACACCTTCTCGTAAAACTTGTGATTGAACCCTCCAAATTTTTCTTCGACCCAACCGCTCAACGCCGGCGCCTCGTCGTTGAGAAAAATGCCGCGATATTTTATTTTTGGTTCCCCGTCGGAGTACCATCCGGGTGCAATATAGAGCTCCGATTTCTTCTGCACTGGTGCATCCGCCCACCAATACCAAGGCGAAACTCCAATTTGCTTTGATAAATCATACATGCCATAGATCGTACCACGCTTGTCGCTACCAGCGATCACGAGGGCTTGTGTCACACCCGGCAAAGGATTGTCAACGGTCTGTAAAGCAAAGGTTTCCCAACGGCCAGTTACTGCTCCGACATCAATTTTACCCTGCTCAATGAGGTGATCAATGACCGGGCTTTTCCCAATCGTGCCTACGATGACAAGGGCTTCCCCTGCTATCGGTGCATCCAGCAAATCCGAAGAGACGGCGGTAACCCTAAAAATGTCATCCTGCAGATGCCCTGCAACCTTGATCACTCCGGCATAGTCCGCCTTATCCACGCAAATGGACGCAGCTTTTCCGTTTTTCACCAGTGGAAAAGATCCAGCAACGGCTTCGGTTTTAACATACGAATCGCTCGCACTAAGCAGACTGGTGGCAAGCAATGAAAGGACTGCTAATTTAAGTCCAGATCGGATCCTGCGGGATGTCTTATTCATCTTAATCTTTAGGAAGGGTAACGTTGAGTTCGTTCAATGAAAAACGAACTTTGAAAAAGAAGGTTAATTAAACGTTTTATGAAAGATTATTTACGAGCGCAACCATAGATGTAAATGGAATCCAAATGAACAGTCAGAATCCCCACCCACTTGTCGGGCATATTTAAGTACGCATGATGCGCCCCTTTTTTCTCTTCCGGAGACGATGACTTCAGTCGTCGTCGCATCCCAACTACCCAACCGCTCCACCACTCCGCTATTCGCACGAATGAATTCATGCGCTCCTAGCTGATCCTCTCTTCCGGAGGCGATGACTTCAGTCGTCGTCACATCCCAACTACCCAAACGCTCCACCACTCCGCTATTCGCACGAATAAATTCATGCGCTCCTATCTGGTCCTCTCTTCCGGAGGCGATGACTTCAGTCGTCGTCATCTTTTGGCTTCCCTACAATAGGGCAAATCGCCTCCCAGCAATTCGCTATCCGCCATCCTTTTCGTATTTGATCCATCGCCCAGTGTCCCGTCCTGAGCTGAGTTGACATGCAAAAGAAAGAAAAAGCATGAAACTGGGAATCAATACCCGCTACAGCGAAGCCTTCAAAATGCAGGTGGTCCAAGAGATCGAAAACGGCCGTCACAGCGGAGCTCACGCAGCGAGCAAAACGTATGGGATCAAAGGCAATAATACGGTAAAGGGATGGTTGCGTCGTTATGGCGATCCTGGCAAATTACCCAAACAGATCAAGGTGATGAGCATGAAGGAAATTGACGAAACAGCAGAACTCAAAAAGCGTGTAAAAGCACTGGAGAAGGCACTGGCCGATGCCTACATGGGCGGACTGCTCAATGAATCATATCTGGAAATTGCCTGTGAAGACATGGGAATGGACATCGAAACGTTCAAAAAAAACACGCCACCGATCTATTGAAAAATCCGCGCAAAAAGGCCAACAAATGAGCCACTGTACGATAACTGGATTGTGTCGATTAAGTGGGATCACCCGACAGGGTTACTACCGCGAAAGGACTGAGCGCAAAGAAGAGCAAAAGCAGCAAGACAAGGTGATCGCATTGATCCGCGAACACCGACAACAACATCCTCGTATGGGCACGCGCAAACTCCAGCACGAACTGCGAGAACAGTTTGTTAATGCCGGCATCCAGATAGGCCGTGATCAGCTCTTTAAGTTATTGGCTCAAGAAGATTTGCTGGTAAAACCTAGAAAGCGTTCTACGCGCACAACTTACAGCGATCACAGTTTACCTGTTTACCGAAACCTACTGTATGAGCGTGAACCAAGCAGGCCCAATCAAGTGTGGGTGGCAGACATCACTTACATCGATACCGATGAGGGCTTTATGTATCTGTCACTACTGACCGATCTATACTCCAGAAAAATTGTAGGCTGGAACCTCGCAGAGAACTTACAGGCGCAGCAAAACATCAAAGCCCTTGAGATGGCTATCGATGACCTACCGCCCAATTGCTGGCCCATCCACCACAGTGATCGAGGCAGTCAATACTGCTGTCATGAATATGTGCACGTGCTCAATGAGCGAGCCATCAGCATCTCCATGACTGAACAAAACCACTGCTACGAAAATGCCTACGCCGAACGTGTCAACGGTATCCTCTAAGATGAATACTATCTGGACCTTCGCTTCAGAAGCAAAACCGATGCCTTGGGTGCTACAAAACAGGCAATCTTGCTCTACAACGAAAAACGTCCCCATTGTTCATTAAACTCCGAAAAACCAGCGCAAGTGCATCAACAAGCGGCTTGATTTTGGCTGCTGCGCAGCAGCCAATCAGTCTTGTCCTAAAGCAACCATATTAATTAGAACACAAACTAACAATTACTCATAACAAAGTGTCAACTTTTGTTCAGGACGAGAGAGAAAGCGAATTTTGGAAAGGCTAACTTTCGTCGACTGTTATTTTTTATCAAAAAGGGCCAAGTGAATCAAAATGCAGTTTTGCCTTGTTGCACAATAATCCTTTAGTTTCATCTTCAATATTTGTGAGTAAAAAAAATAAGCATAAACGAGTTGATGTCTCTGGTGGAGAGGATGCCTTTGGGACTCAGGCTTTTGGATCCTTGAATTTTTCGACCCCACTTCCGCCGGGTCCTCCGAAACCGACGAATGCGGAACCGAACAAGAGTAGATCGCATTCCGATAAGCCAAAAACCAGAGGAGGTCGATTGGATGTGAAGCGTGAAAAATCGGGACGAGGGGGGAAAACAGTGACCGTGATTTACAGTTTTCCTGGCATGGATGAACGAATGCGAAAAGAGATCCTTTCCTTGCTGAAAAAACGCCTGGCAACCGGAGGTACGATCTCAGCAGGGAATGTTGAGATTCAAGGAGATTTTTCTGAAAAAGTCGTGGAAATACTCAAGAAAGAAAGATTCCAGGCCGTAAAAGCCGGAGGATGAAGGCGCTGCGCTTAAATAGCGAATTAGTAATGGCGTATAGCGAATAGCGCACAAAATCCTACACTATTGTTTCATCCTTCATCCGCGATCTTCAAAGAAACGTGGACCTTTCTGTCCGCCATTCTTCTCCAGCCAGCGCGAAGCAACCTATCGAACCAATCCGCCATTCGTAATTACCCATTCGCCATTAAAGCATAGCGAAATTCTTATTTCGCGCGATCGCGATGCGCCTCCACCATCACCCAATCACCCTCTGTGGGTTTTCCATTAAGGTTTTGGAGTTTTGCAGCTGAAAAATGAGTGGTGTGCTGCTCAAGCAACAATCCAGACGCAATCTGGCGTCCTTCTCCATCCACGACAACAATCTGCTGCCCGATGGTAAGTTCCGATTCGATGGGGAGTGCAATTGCTTCAAAAACCAATTCGAGGGTTTGAGCATTCCACTGCTTCACAATTCCTAGAACTGCAGCAGCATAAAGTTCAAAATCCTCGTAGGGATTTGAGCGTTGAAGTCGTTTCGCCTTCGCTCGATCACTGGAATGCTCAAATCGAACACAACCACCCCAAACCAGCAGGCACAAAAAAAGCGATAGAATGATAAACCTATCGCCTTTTTTGAAAATCTGAATGGTTCCTCCCAGTCGACTAACGATCGGTAGAGAGTTTAACCGGCTTTTGAACGGGCTGATCCCCTTCAATGAAACCATGAAGCTGTCGAATACGGGTCGGATGTCGCATCTTACGGAGCGCTTTTGCCTCGATTTGACGGATACGTTCCCGTGTTACCTTAAATTGCTTGCCCACTTCTTCCAAGGTGCGACTGTAGCCATCGGTAAGTCCAAAACGCAGTGAAAGCACCCGACGTTCGCGCTCATGCAGACTGTCGAGAACATCAATGATCTTCTCACGCAGCATACTGTAAGCCGTCATATCGTATGGATTTTCAGCTCCTTTGTCTTCAATAAAGTCTCCGAAATTAGTGTCATCACTGTCACCTACGGGGCTTTGCAAACTGATCGGTTGCTGCGCCATCTTCATGATGGTTTGCACCTTATCAATCGGCATTTGCATTTCGTTGGCAACTTCCTCTGGAGTCGGTTCATGCCCGAGTTCCTGAAGCAGAAGCTTCTGCACCTGGATCACCTTATTCAAGGTTTCGATCATGTGAACCGGAATTCGGATCGTTCTTGCCTGATCCGCGATGGAACGCGTAATCGCCTGACGAATCCACCAAGTCGCATAAGTGGAAAACTTATACCCTCTGCGGTATTCAAACTTCTCTACCGCCTTCATAAGGCCCATATTACCCTCCTGAATCAAGTCCAAGAATGAAAGTCCACGATTGGTGTATTTTTTCGCAATGGAAATCACCAACCGAAGATTGGCCTCAACCATCTCGGTCCGAGCATTGTGAGCATCCCGCATCCCTTTGCGGACATTCTTAACCACAGATGCCAATTCAATCGCAGGAACACGTTTGTAATCTTCGAGTTCATCCAATCTGGCCTGGAGGGTTTCCACATCAATCGACTGATGCTTCTTGGTAATGCCTCGCTCAGCAAGTTTGATCTGTTCTTCGATTCCTTCGATTTCACGAACTGTCGGATCCATTTCCCGAAGGAACTCTTCAAATATTTTCAGTTTGAAACAGAATTTTTTATGGATGGGTCGCAAGCTCTCTTCGAATTTGCGATAGCGAGTGAGCGAGCGTTTCCGGTTAGAAGGATTTTTGTTAACTTGGGAATCTTCCCATGCACGATCCATTTTTTCCTGGATCGCTGTCGCCTCTTCGATCAACTCGGGCAGGCTGTTAAAATAGATCTCCCGGCTTTCGATCTTCTTGTCGAGCACCACTTGATCAAAGCGTTCTTCGCGTTTTAGAAGCTTTTGAGCCATCTCAACCTGAAAACGATTAGTAATGGCATACTGGAACAGAATATTTTGAGCCTGCTGCTCTGCTCGTTCAATTCGTTTCGAGATAGCGACTTCTTCTTCACGAGTCAGCAAAGGGACCTGCCCCATTTGCTTAAGATACATGCGAACGGGATCGTCCAGAATGTCAGCCTGTTGGCTTTTGACACTCTCTTCATGCTCCATGTCTTCCTTCTTCTTACGAAGGGTTTCAACTTCACCCGTATCAAGAATTTTGAGCTCGAGATTGTTGAGAATCGTGATGACGTTCTCGATCTCCTCTGGGTTCCCAGCGCGATCCCCAAGAGCCTTATTGATTTCCTTGTAGGTTACATGACCTTGTTCCTTCGCAAGTCGAATAAGGGCACGAACCTTTTCGTTCATCTTTTTACTCCCACGTCGTTTGCGGGGCTTAGCCTCTTCAACTGCTGCCACAGCAACGTCTTCTGAAACAGATGATTCAGTCGTTTGCTCTGTTGCCTTAATCTTCTTCTCAGATGATTTGGCCTTCGGCGCAGCTTTCTTAGATGTAGAGGTTTTCTTTGATTTCGGATCAGATTGAGCCATTATAAAAGTCGAGAAAGTGATTAAGTTCGGACTACCGTAAAAAACCTTCCGTATTTACCCACACACACTGAAAAGTCAAGGTAGTATATAAATGATTCCTAATGCTGGGATCTCTGATTAGCAATTCTTCTTTGAAGTTCCATCTTTTCAGTGAACAAAGCGGTCAACTCGTCAGCACTCACATTGACTCCTTTATTGAGTTTGTGTTCAATACTCCTGAGCTTTCGTTTGTCGTAACGATGTTGCATCGATTTCATACAGATAGCAAACAAATCATCCACTTCTGTGGGAACGCCCTCATCCGTCAAAAGCGCGTAAATAAGGTTTTGCTCAACCTCATTTTCACACACAAGTTCAGAATCCTTTTCTGGTGACCATGAAGGATCTTCTCTCAGTTCTGCGCAGATCCGTATCAACAGTCGACCCTCCACGCTCGCGGGATCAATGAGGTCAGTAAAATCGTTTTCCTTCAATTTGGAACGCAAAGATTCGTTCTGCACAATCAATCCCAACAGATCCGACTCCACGGTGCGGAGTTTTCCATTCGGATTTTCCGGAAGCCCCACGGGCTTTTTTTGGGGCTTCTGCTGGCCATACCGCCCTTTCTTTTGTTGGTAAGCTTGAAAATCAGTATTGAGAGAACGGGCAT
>CAXXVT010000025.1:0-47504 GCA_963676215.2 Opitutales bacterium
GCTTGTCGATTCCTCTCAATCCAAGGGAGATTCACGAGGTAAGACAAGGAAAGACTCACGATCCCGAATGCACTTATTACAGTAACCGGAAGCTGCATTGTCGCGATAGTCTTTTCTTGCGACACAGCGAGTGTAGAGAACAAGAACAGGCAACCAATAAACAGGGAAACCGCTTTTAATGGTGAGAGTTGATTGATCCAGCGAAGAATAAGGTAGCGGACCAACTGTAGTGCGGCGAATGCTTCAATTATGATGATTGCCGATGGGATGATGGGAGCTGTCGGGTCCTTGACTTGAAGGACGGCAGTGCCGCAAACATAAGCCAATTGACTTAATAACATGACTGGGATTATGGGGTAGAAAATACTATCGATACTTCGATACCACTCGCGCGACGAATTTTGGCCTGGTCGGACAAATAATATTTGAAGGACTCCTATCCATGCGACAACTATTCCGGCAATCATAAAAAGAGGGGACAAGTTGTTCGAATACACTCCGCCCCGTAATGGATGTAAATTCATTGGGATGAATCGAAATAATCGCGACTAACGCCAGTAGAATAACGCCGACGGCTTTTCGCTTTTCGACAAGGGCACTAAGAACAAACAGAATCATCAGAGAGGCCAGCCAGGCGGAACTTGAGAGAGAAAAAAGCGGAATTGAGAACCCTTTGGTGAAGCCAACGAGTGCGCAACCCCATTTGGATCCGACTGCGAGAAGGAGACTAAGAGCAGAAAGAGCGTAACATCGATTGACTCCTCCGATGAAAAGCAACGCCAAAACCGCAGCAAGTGTCTGAATTATCCAAAACATCAGAAAAAAACTGAAGTGCAGGTAATTTCCGAAAGAGAACCGTTCTTCTTCAAACACGGAAAGTTTAGAAGGTTGTTTCGATTGGATAGCTCGCGCTTTACTGATGGCGACTCCCCAATTATTTTGGTTTTGCCGCATCGAGGAGTTGCGCCCAATCGAGGATGGAAGTGGGGATGAACAGATCTTCAAGGGAATCGAGGAGTTGAACCTGAATAGGAGTCCACGGATAATCGTTTGGAGTGTTGTTAATCGAAGTCACCGCCAACGGTTTTGTGATCCGACATCCATTGTTTTAACAGCGTGTAGCGATTCTCGAATTGTTTGGCGGCGGTTTCATCATAAGTCTCGATGCCTTCCAGTTTGTCTTGAAACGCAGAAAGATCCAATTTCTGAACACCGATCCAATTCAGATAGCTCGTTTCGTAACTGGAAACTTCACCTGGAATGGCGAAGGTGGAATGGATGCGCTTTATTAAAGTGTAACGTTCGATCAATTCCCGACTCCCAAAAATAACATCAGCAGGGAGCGATCCCCAATCCTCCCGTTGATGAGCGATGCTTCGGAATAGATCGATTTTCGATTCAACTTCGCTCGTGTTCAGCCATGTCTTATCCGGTTGAAACCCTGTTAATGAGGCTAGTGCTGGTGAAATTGAAAACAGTTCCCATTTTTCACTGAATTTTGGCTGGGCGAGCATGCCAAAAATGAGTTTTGTGCGAAACTGATCGTCCGCTAGGTTTCCGTCGTTTTTAGATTTTAAGTGAAATAAGTTGCGGGTGTTCAGAAAACGGGATCCCAATTCAGAAACACTCAGAGTTGTTCTCCCGTCGATCGAAATCAAAGTTTCCGCAAAGGTTGATAGAAACCTCGCCTCGCTCTCTTCAGCATGTCCAGACATGGCAACTGAAATCAAACACCCGAGCCATGTTGTGCTAAGGCGAAAAATACGGAACGCCATCATGCTTGCACCCTCCTTTTGATGGATCGTAATCCTTCCTGAAAGGTTCGATTCGTAAGAAATACTACCAGTGTCAAAATCATCAGAATGCGAAAACCCTTGTAGGGAAAAGGGAGCGCAGCACGGGTGATCTTTATTTGAACTGAATTTGGATTGAATTCGATTTCGGAAGGAATTTGGGATGAAAAAGTATAACCTGCTACCGTTGGGTGAGATTTTAATCCAAGAGGGAATCTGCCCGTCTCCTCCTTTCCGTTTGCATCGAGCATGACAAGCCACTGTTTGCGATGAGATCGTTCTACCTTCCACGAAAACCCTGGATAGATACGCTGTGGCATGAGACTGATGCTTATTTCGGAAGGGCTGTCCTCGAGAGCCTGGGCGGGCAGTCCTTTTCCCGTTTCATTGGAACCATAGAGCAGGTAACTTACTTTTTTTTCTTCAGTGTTTGTTAACACACGGACAATGAGGCCCTTTCCCGTTTCAGGCGTGGGAGTGACTTTGTATAATCGCAACCCCGCGTCGTTAGAAATTCCTTTGGTTGCTTGAATTCCCCGAAGCTCATTACCTTTGGAATCCCGTAATCTCGATAGCGGTCCCCCAATTCCCGCATAATTGATTATGGTTTCAGGCATGAGGCTGAAACCCCATTTTGGATGGGAAATGGGATGATTTTCTTCAAGGGATTCAAAAGGCACTGCAAAAACGCCAAATCGATCGATTTCTGGAAGATCGGTGATGAGAACGACTTCCATTTGTTCGATTGATTCTAGATAATAATGAAGTTTTCCTATTTCTGCATTAGACTGGTAACGTTGTGTGAAACAGTGATTTAGAATCGCAGCTGGCAAGTAGATGGATAGCAGTGTTAGGAAAGCGATTAGAGGAGCATTGCTGAGATTTCTAGCTGTGCGGACCCAGGCAAGACAAAGCAAGTGCACCACCAGAAAAACTGAAAATAGCAGTACCAATGTTTCGGCTATCCAGGAATTCTGGATCAAGGTGAGGGGGGTATAGAAATGCCATGGAATAGATGGCCCCTCTCCAATAATACGAACTTCCTCAAGGACTAGCCAACCTCCTGCTGCGATGGAGGCAGCGGTTATCAATATCAATGTGATTTGATATTGGGAGAGCCAAAGTAGGCCTTTCTGGAAGCTGGTATTCAAATGAAATCCGCGAAATTAACCAATTCAGAGCATCTTTCATGCTAATTAGCCGAGATTCTCTCGAGGGCCAATTGTTGATAGATTATCGAGGATTTTGTAGAAAAGTTAAGGGATTACCCAACAAAACCTCGTGTTGCCGAATCGATCCACACAGAGGAGTGGTGCATCAGTGAATACTAAAAATCAACGGGTTATTTGGCGGTTTCGCAAAAGCGCTGTTCTCGAATCACAGTAATCTTTATCGTGGATGGATAGTTCATTGTATCCTCAATCTCCCGACTGATCGAACGTGCAAGCTCTCTAGCTTCTTCATCTCCTAACTTGGTGGGTTCGACTACCACTCGAATTTCTCGGCCTGCTTGCAATGCAAACGCATCCTTTACTCCTTCAAAACCCTTCGCGAGCTCTTCAAGGGTTTTCACGCGATCAACATAACTGTCTAGGGAATCACTGCGGGCACCTGGACGCATCGCACTAATACGATCGGCGATTGCCACCAGCGGCGCATAGACAGATTCCGGGGGTACTTCTTCGTGACTGGCTTCAACAGCATTTACCACGCGGGGATCTTCATCATAGCGTTTCAGCATTTTTCCTGCAATGAGGGCGTGGCTGCCTTCAAACTCATGATCCATCGCTTTACCGATGTCGTGGAATAACGCGGCTCGTTTTGCTATTACTGGGTCCAATCCAAGTTCTGAAGCCAACATGGACGCAATGTAGGCGACTTCGATCGAATGTTCCAGGGAGTTTTGATTGAGTGAAAGGCGAAAAT
Source organism: Opitutales bacterium (assembly GCA_963676215.2). Taxonomy (GTDB): domain Bacteria; phylum Verrucomicrobiota; class Verrucomicrobiia; order Opitutales; family JAFGAQ01; genus JAKSBQ01. The sequence goes on from CAXXVT010000025.1 coordinate 3,720, forward strand.
GAAGTTGCCCGACTAAATTCAAAATTTCGTCGTGTGCGGGTTTGAGTTTTAGTCGAATCATTGCCTCTTCACCGAGTAATTTGACGTTCTTCAACACCTCACTTTTTGACCGCTCATAGGCTGCTTCAATCGTTGAAGGGTGGATGCGTCCATCCTTGAGAAGAGATTCTAAGGCAGCACGAGAGATTTCCCTTTTCACCGGATCAAAGGCGGAAATGAGCACGGAGTCGGGAGTTTCATCGATCATCAGAGTTGTCCCGGTGACGGCTTCAAAGCTTCGGATATTGCGCCCTTCTCTTCCAATGATACGCCCCTTCATATCCTCGCTCGGTAAATCAACGATAGTGGCCGTGGCATCAGTCGCGGGATTGGTGCTGATACGCTGCATGACGGTGATCAACATATCTCTAGCGAGGTCCTCGGTTTCGCGCTCGGTTTGCTCGCGCAGGTTTTGTTTCAACGTGCTAAGCTCGTGGTCACTCGATTCCTTAATTTGTGAGATGAGCTCAGATTTAATTTCGGACTCTGCTAATGAACTGACCGACTGAAGTTTTTGGAGATATTCGTGCTGGGTATTTGTTAGCGCCAGTTCTTTTTCCTCTAGCCTGCCCTGTAGACATTCAATTCTGGATTCGGCTTCTTTTAGTTTATTTCGATCCGATTCGAGACGCTGCAACGTTTGCTGGATGTCCTTATTCTGGAGTTCGAGCTCTTGAGCTTTGCGATCTAATTCTAACTGAGCTCCGTCCTTTGTGCGTTTTGCAGAAAACTCGGCGTCCAGAAGAAGTTTTTCTCCTTCAAATTCTATCTTGGCGAGTTGTGCCTTCAAATTGCCCGCCCAGACGAGGCGAAAAATTAAAATCGAGACGATGGCACTCCCCAACGCGACTGCGACGTATGTCAACCACTCTATGCCCATATTATTTTTTCGAACTTTCCCTGGCCAGTTGTGTCCAACTAGAAATAGGGCGCATGCTCTCACCAACCCGAATCACCGAGTCAATGATCAGACTCGGTGGTAATAAAAATAGTAGGCTAGGCACCCTACGGCACCCATTCTCCCGAGCTACCGTTGCTTCCTTCCGGACCTGGCGGAGTTCGCTGGAATCATGTCGCATAGGACCCAGCCTGAAGAAACGTATTTTCTACGTGGATAAGGTTCAAGTTCAAAATTGAAATAAGATTTATGATTTTTTTTCTAATAAAGATCAATGTGGAGCGTTGAATAACTAGACGCCTTAATATACCCTTTAAGTTTCTACTAACAAAACCTTAATTAAATCTGTTATTACCCGTTATTAATCTGCTGATGAATGTGGCGAAACCGTAACCATGCTTTTACAAGAATTGCTCAAAGAAGTCTTGCAAGGGTTTCTCTAATGCTTTTTTGATGGTGGATTACTTGCTCTAATCCGCTAGCAGCAAGTTCTTCTACATTTCTCAACTGTAACCCTTTTATTAATTCATAACATAAGAACCTATGATTCGAAAAATTATACCCATCGTTGCTGTGCTAGCGTTGGCGAGTGGAGTTTCCGCTCAGACCTCGCAGCAGGTAGATTTGGCTCGAACTAAAATCCAGAAATGGGTTGAGACACGCCAAGTTATCTCAAAAGAGAACTCCGAATGGAAAGTCCAGAAGGAGTCTCTGCTCGCCACCAAGGAATTGCTTGCGCAAGAGTTGGAAGATGTTGAGGAGAAGCTATCCAGCCTCTCTGGGAATGAATCAGCTGCTGATGCAAAACGTGCTGAACTCACTGAGGAAAAGCAAAATCTTGAAGCTGCGACAGGTTCTGTTAAGGCCAAGCTTGCTGATCTCGAAGTTAAGCTTAAAGGAATGTTAAAGCGTTTCCCTGAGGCATTTCTTCAACAGGTAGATCCTCTATTGCGCCGTATTCCGGAAGACTCCTACAACCCCGGTCGTGCCTCTGTCGGCGAACGACTGCCAAATGTGGTTGGAATCATTCAGGCAGCGAGTAAGTTTAATTCTACGCTGCACCTTTTCCGTGAAACAGTTGAATTCCAAGGAAAAGAAGTACAAGTAGACGTTCTTTATTGGGGAATGGCTATCGCCTATTTTGTAGACCAGAACGACACTTATGCGGGGTATAAATACCCAACTGACGATGGGTGGGTATCTGAAGTGTCAATTGAAATTGCACCACAGGTTCGCAACGTAGTGGACATGTATCAACGGAAGAATCCAAACATCGAATTTGTTGAGATTCCAGTCTCGATCAATTAACCCCGAATTGTTACTTTCAGATGAAACATTCAAAGAAAATTTTGTTTGCACTAGCGTCGATTGTCGGCGTCTGCACATTGCAGGCTCAGAGTCTGAGTCAAGCAATCAACTCTGTTGATAATGACTTAACGTCTGCTCTTCAGGAATTGACGGAACTCCGCAATACTATCGCGGATGAACGCATCCCGTTGAGCGAAGAAGTTGAAACATTGGAATCAACAGTGATGTCGCTCAATAATGATTTGGAGCGTGAACAACGGTTGCGCGACAATCGTGAACTCGGCCTTGCTCAGTTGCAGAATGAGGTCGATTCCAAGAAAGAAGAAATTGAGTATGTTGGTGGACTGCTTCGCGACTTTGTTCGTAGCTTTGGTGCTCAACTTCACGTGACTGAAAAACAGGTCTATGCTGCAAAAGTAAAGAACGCAGAGTCTGCAGCCCTCGCGGGTAATCTTTCCGAGAAAGAACTTTTCGATATCGAAATGGGTATCGTTGAGGATGGATTGGGTCGCCTTGAGGAAATCATTGGGGGTTATACTTTCGATGGAAAAGCGATTAATGATGGGGAAAAGATTCCCGGTCGTTTTGCGCTGATTGGACCTACCGTTTACTTTCGTTCAGATGACGGAGCTTCAGCGGGTATTGCTGACCAAGAAATGGCATCCGGTGAAGTGACAGACGCCACTATCCGTAAGGCTGAATTCTTCAACGTTGCGACTATTGGATCAACCATTGATAACGAGAGCGGTGAGCTTCCAATGGATGCAACTCTCGGTGCTGCGTTTACTATTCTTCTGACAAAAGAAACCGTTATGGAGCGTATCGCTCAAGGTGGATTTGTTGGATATATTATCGTGGGTCTAGGGTTAATTACGGCTCTTATTGGTATCTTTAAGATTGCTACAATCTCTTCGTTCCGTGTTCCCAGTGGAACTTTCGTTCTCGACCTAGCCGAAATGGTTAAACGCGGCGAAAAAGATCAAGCCCTGAGCAAAGCAAAGTCCTTTGGTGGACTCGCAGGCTCGATGTTTGAGGAAGCGATTGAAAACTCCGATCAACCCCGGGGACTTATCGAAGAGTATTTGTCCGTTAAAATCATCATTGCTCGTCGTAAACTCGAAAGCTTGTTGCCGTTTGTAGCGATCATCGCTGCTTCTGCACCGCTTATGGGTCTTTTAGGAACGGTTGTAGGGATGATTAAGACCTTTAAATTGATCACGGTCTTCGGAACGGGGGATGCTCGTTCGCTATCAACTGGTATTTCCGAAGCATTGGTAACGACTCAGCTCGGTCTTTGTGTGGCAATCCCATCCTTGATCGTTCATGGTATTCTGAATCGTATGGCTCGCACCAAATGGGGACAACTGGAGCAAGACTCCATTGTATTCCTAAACGATGTAAAAGACGATTAATATCCGGTCGTAACCTGGTAATCTAACCTAAGGATCGACTTATGGATTTAGCATACATCAAAGAGACAATCTGGGACAACTGGATGAGTGGAGGAGTGATGATGATCTTCCTCTTCTCGCTCGCGATGTTCATTTTTGTAGTTGCTTTTGAAATGATCTTCTATCTGAGAAACAAGAAGATCGATGACAAAAACGAAGACAAGTGGGTAGAGTGGGCAAGGAATCCTGAAACGGCGAGTGGAACTGAAGGAATTATCTTTCGGTATACTCGTCCCTTTCATGGGCATCCAGACGTTGTCAGACGGCGATTCATGGAATTGCGTGAGATGCTGCTTGGTTCTATTGAACGGAAATCTACATTTCTAAAATCATTGGTAACGGTTGCTCCTTTAATGGGGCTCCTCGGAACAGTGATGGGGATGCTGACAACGTTTCAAGGAATCGCATCATCTGGTGGTAACCAAACTGTTGACATGGTCGCGAAAGGAATTTCGACCGCGTTGATCACCACTCAGACCGGACTTATGATCGCCCTCCCTGGGCTATTCCTAACCTTGGTGATTCGTCGTCGTATGCGTGGCATCGGCGATACCATCAATCGGATGGAAGGGCTCGTTCTTGGGCAGCGCAAAGAGTAATAGGATTCAAAGCGAAAGTATTTGTAATGGCAATTGGTCGTAGACTATCGGATCAAGGTGATGAGGAAGTGAAAATCGACCTCTCACCAATGATCGACTGTGTATTTATTCTACTGATTTTCTTCATCGTAACCACCGTGTTCGTTGAAGAGAGCGGTATTGACGTCAACCGTCCCGACGCTGGAGGTCCTTCAAACTCGAATGACGACGCACAAATCGTAGAGTTCGATATCAACCCACAGGGAATTGTGAAATTTCGTGGCAGAGATATTGGCACTCAGGGTGTGAGAGGTATCGTAAAGCAGATGCGAGTCAACCAACCGGATATCCCAGTCTTGATTCGGGCGTCGGAGAAAACCCCGCATAGTGTTTTTGCGGAGGTTTACGGTGAGATTCGAATGGGCGGAGCTGAGAAAATCTCCTTCAAGTAAAATTTAAAACGGAAGGTATTATGTTAAGCCGATCTGGAATGGATGATGAAGAAGAAGTAGCAATTGATCTCTCACCGATGATCGATTGTGTCTTCATTCTGCTGATCTTTTTTATCGTAACCACTGTATTCGTCGAGGAATCAGGTGTTGAGGTTGTGAAGCCACAAGCCAACAGTTCAGAAAAACTCGAGAAAAACAGTATCCTCATTGCCATTACCGAAGAAGGTAAAGTGGTGTATGGAGGACGTGATGTTGGAGCTACCGGTGTTCGAAATGTTGTAAAACAACTGCTGAACGAAGAAGATATGCCTGTTATTATTCAGGCCGATCGTAACGCAGAACACGGGATTTTTAGAAGTGTTTATACTGAAGCAAAATTGGCCGGGGCCAAAAGGATCAGTTTTTCGACACTTCAGTAATTATTAAGCTGCATTTCCGGAGCATCTGAATCATGAGAGACGAGATTATACCAAAAACTTCTAACACCACCCGTGGTGTCATGGTTGTTGGTGCAATTATCGCGGCAATGGCCCTTTTTGTGGCTATCCCGTTGATTCAGGCGATCTCAACCGGATTGAAAGATCCAACTGAGATCAACGAAACTTCGTTTGTTCTTCCACCACCGGATGTCATCGAAATGGAAACGCCTCCACCTCCTAAGCAGGAGGAACCAGAGGATGAAATGGAGATGGAGAAAGAACCTCCCAAGTTGTCATTAGACCAACTTGAGATGGCTCTCAATCCAAGTGTGGGGGATGTTGGGAACGGTGTTAAAATTGATCTAACCATCGACTCGGCTTCTCTTGGGACAGACGAATTGATCTTCGAAATTGGTGATGTTGAGGAAATTCCTCAGGCGATTAGACGGATACAACCGAAATACCCTACGGCTCTTAAACGTAAGAGTATTGAAGGATCCGTTTCTCTAGTCTTCGTCATCGATACCAACGGAGTTGTCATTTCACCAACAGTGGAGAGTTCGACTCATGTCGAGTTTGAAGAACCTGCTCTTGATGCGATCCGACGTTGGAAATTCACTCCCGGAAAACGTGATGGCGAGCCCGTGAAAGTTCGCGTTCGTCTACCACTGCAGTTTTTACCCTAAAATATAGAAAGTTTATTATGATTGAAACCATCCATACCCCTGATTCGGTCTTTTCGAGAGGCCTTATCGTGATAACTGGTTTTTTCGCCGCGTTGGGGTTGTTTGTGGCGATTCCCCTGATTCAGGCGATTTCGACCGGATTTAAGGATCCCAACAAACTTCAAGAAATTGATTTCATGTTGCCTCCACCTCCAGCTTTGGAAATGGAAGCCCCTCCTCCCCCTAAAAAGGAGGAAAAGGAGGATGATTTGGAGATGGATAAAGAGCCTCCTCGTCTGTCATTGGATCAATTGGACCTAGCGTTGAATCCTAGCATGGGTGACATGACTGGATTTGCGATCGATCTAAGTTTGGATGCAGATTCTTTGGGAACATCCGACCTCATTTTCGAAATCGGAGATGTAGAAGAAAAACCCGTTCCTACCCGACAAATTGAGCCAACTTATCCACCTTCGTTAAAACGTCAGAAAGTAAACGGCAGAGTTGTTGTTGTTTTCGTCGTAGACACTTTGGGTAACGTTGTTGCACCACGTGTGGAAAAATCCACTCATATGGAATTCGAAAAGCCCGCCATCGACGCAATACGTCGGTGGAAGTTTACACCGGGCAAAAAGGATGGCGAGGCCGTGAAGGTTCGAGTCAGAGCTCCTCTCATCTTCAAAGTTAACTAATTTATTAAAGAGAAATCGAAACATGAAAAAACTGTTATTCTTGATAGCTACTACCTCCGTAGGTGCATCTATGTTTGCCCAGTCAAACATGCAGCAACTGCCGATTGACCAAATGACCCTTAAACAACTGGCCGCCCAGAAATGGGCAGACCCTACGTTTATCGATCAGTTCCTGGGGTCCTATGCGCCATTACAGGCTCTGGAACCAGAATTCTCCACGGAAGAGAAAATCATTATTAAGGAGCGAGTGTTGCCACTTTTCCAGAGCAACAATCCTGTGTCTGCTTTGCCAATCTTGGAGGAACTTGCCCGAAAAGATGATACGACTGCACAAATCGATTTTCTTTTGGGAAGTCTTTATTTGCAGAACAACCGGTCCGCGCAAGCCGAGCAATCTCTTCTAAAAGCCGTAAAAAAATTCCCTAACTACCGCCGTGCTTGGAAGAATTTGTCGATGCTTTACGTAACTTCAGGGCGTGCTGAAGAAGCGATTGAGCCTATTTCCAAAACCATCGAACTGGGTGAGGTAAATGGCACTCTTTACGGTATGTTGGGTGTGGCTTACATGCAGAAAGAAGATTATTTGCAGGCCGAGTCCGCATTTAGAAATGCACTGTTATTGCAGCCTGGTGATAAGAACTGGAAGCTCAATTTGTTCCAGGTAATGATGTTCCAGGAACGTTTCAAGGAATCAAATGCATTGCTTAAGACATTGATTGCGAACGAACCCAACAATCCCGAATATTGGAAATACCAAGCGAACGTGTATGCCAATCTTGGAGAAGAACTTCAAGCTGCGGAAGTACTTGAGATTCGTGATCGCATGGGAAAATCAGATTCGCAGAGTTTGGAGATGTTGGGATCAATTTATTACAACAATCAACTCTATGATGTGGCATACGATGTCTATAAGCGGGCGATCGATGGAAGTGGAGCGCGTTATGACTCGCTTTTTAACTCTGCAAATGCTCTCGCAGCTGTAGGTAAGTATGACAGTGCGATGGATCTTGTATCCCGTTTGCGTTCACGCTTCGCCAGTAAGATTAAGGAAAACAAGGAAGATCGTTTGAGTCTTCTTGTTCTCGAAGCAAGTTGTTTGCGCGCTACGGATAAAGTCGATGAAGCTGCCCATATCCTTGAGCAAATCGTAACAGAGGATCCTATGAATGGTGGCGCGCTGATTCAACTGGGTCTTTATTATAAGAACCTAGAGGTTCCAGATTATCAGAAGGCCATCACTATGTTTGAGCGTGCAGCAAACGTTCAAGATTTTGGAGCACAGGCCATGGTTCAACATGGTCAACTGCTCGTTAAGATGCAAAAGTATCGTGATGCTGCGAAAATTTTGCGTCGCGCTCAGGAAATCGATCACAATGATAACGTTCAGGATTTCCTCGATAGAGTTGAGACTGCCGTTCGTCGTGGACGTAATTAAGTCATCCTAAGTAGTTTTACTTCAAGAAAACAAAAATACCGCCTTTTTTAAGAAGGCGGTATTTTTTTTGTCTTTTTTCAAAAAAAGACTTGCAAGTATGAAAAACAGTGCTACTTCTATTTGTATATTATTTCTCTCTTAGGAGAGTTTTGGGGTAACAGAATAAAGTAGAAAATAAGTGGGACGCTGTTTATGGGGTAGACAGCGTCCCTTTTTTATGTACGGAAATCCAGAACCTATTTCTTGTCCCATGGAAGTAGAACATCCACCTTGCTGTATTCCCATGGAGAAAAAAGCTCAAAAGGTTTTCCTGGATTCAAAATGTTATTAGGATCAAACACACGTTTAAGTTTCTTCATCAGATCCAACTGAGCCTCATTGAATTGCAAATCAATAAAGTGCGATTTGGCGAGTCCTACGCCGTGTTCACCACTAATTGCGCCATTTAGGGATACTACAGTTTCCATGAGTGATTGGAGACACTTACGAGCCCTAAGTGCCATCTCATCATCTTCCCGGTTATACATGATGTTAACATGCAAGTTGCCATCGCCTGCGTGCCCGAAAACGGCTATCGGCACAGAAGTCTCGATTCGAAGTGCTTGCACCGCTGAGATGAGCTGTGGCATTTCCTTTAAGGGAACAACTACATCTTCATTTAGTTTGGAATTTCCCAGCTTAAACATGGCCTTTGAGCCCATTCTTCTGACATCCCAAAGTTTTTCAGCTTCCTCATCGTTGGAAGCAAAGGTTGCGAGATCCGTGTGTCGGCTGATCCACTTTTTTACTGCTTCTTTTTCCTTTCGGAGCTGGGATTCATTGGATCCATCGATTTCCAATAATACAACGCAGGCATCAGGTTGATTCGGGAAAAACGCATGTCCCGCGGTTTCTTGCGCTCCTTTTACACTCAACTTGTCAATAAACTCCATGATAGAAGGTGTTATACTTGACTGCATCAGCTCCAAAATCGCTTGAAGGGCTTTGTTTTCATCAGCAAACCCTAGTAACACTGTTTGCCTATGGGTTGGGGCGGGAATGAGCCTCAACGTTGCAGAAGTAATGACCCCCAGAGTCCCTTCGGATCCAATCCACAAATCACGAATATTGTAAGCGGTGGCAAATTTCCGTACGGGTTTACCCCATTCTACATAGCTTCCATTTGCAAGGTAACCTTTGAGCCCAAGCACGTAGTCGCGCGTGACTCCATATTTTACGCATCGGAGTCCTCCGGCATTGCACGCGATATTTCCTCCTATGGTACACCACTTATAGGATGAAGGATCCGGAGGATAAAACAGTTTCTGTGCAACGGCTGCGTCCTGAATGTCTTTAATCACTGCTCCGCAACCGACTTCAGCGGTGCGGTGAACGGGATCAATTTTAATCGTATTCAGTTTGTGTAAGTCTAGTACCCATCCGCCTTTATTGGGGGTGGCTCCACCTGTAAGCGTAGAGCCTACGCCGCGAGTCGTAACGGGAACTTTCCCCTCATTAGCTAATTCTAGCACCTTACCGATGACCTCATGTTGCTCTGGCACAATGACAGCCTCTGGCAAGAAGCTGATTTTCAAACTATCGAAAGAATAGCGAAAGAGTGTTTCCGCATCTGTCGAAACGATTTCGGGGAAACGGGATTTTAGCTCCTGTGTAAATTGAGAGAACGCTGATGCCATACTGTTTAAATCATAAATGATTCGTTTTGGATGTAAAGGAACATGCAGCAGAACCCTCCTCCCATGAATGCCTATTGGCCTATAGGTAGTCGGCGGAGTCGGTTGTCCCTTGCTTTATTCAATCCGCTCACATTGGATGCATCAGATTGCTATCATCCCGATTCGCTTTTAAGTCACTCCGTGCAAAACCCAATGCTAGCATCGGATGCTACTGTTCCAAAGCTGTAGGATCTTATGCTCGCATGAGATTTATTTCAGTTTGAACCCTTGCTCGATCTCAATGAGTTGAGAGTCTTTTCCTGCCCTTTTGGAGTAATCACCAAAAGTCTTTTCCGTTATGGCACAGAAAAACAAATCGAAGACAAGGCGTTTGTTCCCGAATGGGATAAATCCCATGAGCGAACAAACTACGCCGTATTCGATTTATTTTTCGTGTCTGTTGTAGAGATGGTGCGGTATTGCCAATAAGCGGTGTCGATCTCTCCAATATGGGTTTTAACCCAATCTTGGGGCGATCTCCTAGCTTCATTCACAATAACACTACCACCATAAAGGAAAATCATTATGGCGATCACTCTAGTCGCAGACCAATAAACGACAGTATTATTCGAACGATGCCTAAGTTATCGGATGGAATTCAGAAATTTCTAAACCCAACCATACCGTTTTTACTAGAAAAATCGGATGGTTTGAGTTCGCATCTTTTCATGCTCTTCGTCAGAACAAGCCTGATTAGTCGGTACTGAAGCCTCATCTTCCGTCGGCTTAACCAATTTGTTCTCAAGCATATAAGCCTCGACTTCTTCCCCGCTAACGTCAGCCAGCATGAATCCATCGATCTCTACACAAGGTGAAAGGGGTTGCCCTGACTTTTCGACCATTTCAGCGTAATTTTCGGCGTGATTGATGATATCGATATCATCATACTCGAGCCGGTATTTTTCCATAATTGCGCGAACTCCTCTGCTCCAGCCACACTGTGGTTTCAAATATGCCTTTATCTTCATGGGTTGAAAACTTTTCGATTTTTCTCATTTGTCAAATGAAGCTTTTAGCAATTCAGGCATCTAATAGGTTGTAGTACGCTGTTAAGTGGAATAACTAGAGAACAACAAACCCTTTGAAATTGAGAGGTATGAAAAGAATTTTTGTTACGGGAACAGGTTTTATCACAAGTATTGGAAATCGTTATTCCGATGTTTTGGAAAGCCTTTTGACTCAGAAAACGGGAATCGAGCCCTATGGTCCATTTCAAGATGATAAGATTCCCGTGAAATTGACTGGAACGATCAAAGATTTTGACGTTCTATCGCAGGATCCTGAAGATTGGACATTTCCGGCAGAATATAGGCCAGGCAGGTCTTTATTGAGATCGCTGGCCCCTCACGGGTTATATGCATATTGTGCGATTGAACAAGCGTTGAAACAGGCAGGATTGAAGAAGGAAGATATATCCGATCCGATGACCGGGCTATACACAGCGTCTGCCGGATCTGCGACCAATCTACACTATTACATTGATCGCTTGAACAAGTATGGTACGGAGCGAATGGGCCCCATGGGAGTGGTATCATCCATTGCGGGAACATTGAATTTTTGTATGGTGTCGCATTACAAAATAAAAGGAAACTCGTGCGGATTTGTGTCGGCCTGTGCATCGTCTGGTCATGCTCTTGGCTATGCCTTTGAGGAGATTCGATCTGGCAGACAGGATCGAATGATTGTTGTCGGAGCTGAGGATGGGGATTCTGCAACGTTACTTCCATTTGCGGCTATGAGAGCGATGTCCCTTGAGAAGGATCCTACAATGGCTGCCAAGCCATTTGACGTGAACCGCAGTGGGTTTATCGGAACGGGTGGTGCGACAGTGCTTATCCTGGAATCAGAGGAACTTGCGAAACAGAGGGATATTGAACCTCTCGCTGAGATGCTTGGTTGGGGTCAGGCGTCGGATGGGCATAGCCCCGTACTCCCTGAGCCAGATGGGAAAGGATTGAGTCGGGCAATGCAAAATGCGTTGGATTCTGCCGAAGTGAATGCAGAGAGCGTGGACTATATTAACGCTCATGCAACAGGGACTGTTTCAGGAGACATCGCAGAGCTTCGAGCGATTAAGGAAGTATTCGGTCCGAACGCTACGGTTAAAATAAGTGGAACCAAAGCGCTCACAGGTCACGGTTTGTCACTAGCATCTGCTATGGAAGCAGGCATATGTGTGATTGCATTGAAGGAAGGAATTTGCCCCGGCACTGCTCATCTCGAGAATCCCGAACCTGAAATTGGCAACTTACAGGTAATCGGGTCGACTGAACACTCGAATCCTCGTATAGTATTGTCGAACAGCAGTGGATTTGGTGGGGCAAATGTATCCATTCTTTTGAAGAAGTTTGAATCTACGTGAGGATTGTCATTTACCAGGATTTCCTTCGAGTTGGAGGAACAGAATCGCAAAGTCTCTACTTGGCAAAAAGGATCAAAGAAAAAGGTGAGACGGTTTGGGTGATGACCAATCGACCCGGGGGAAGGTTAGCGCCTCGGTTGAAGGATTTTGATTTAAAGCATGTCGTGCTACAGAACGTCGACTTCCATATCAACTGGGCAGCACCTCGTCTTATTTCTCAACTCGAAGCAATTCAACCGGATATCATTTTGTTGATGGGCAGAAATGCGAACGGCAAAGGGGCCGAGTTGCAGAAAAAATTTCCCAGGACAAGTGTCATTTCGACCTTTCGGACAGGACGACGATTGCCGATAAATTATGTTCGTTCCCTAGAGTCAGCTCCCCTCATTTGCTGCAATAGTGAATATTCTTCGGATCGATTGAGTGGAAGTGGAATTGATCATCAGAAAATCGAAGTTCATCCCAATGCCTGCATGCTTGCGGATGAAATTGAAAAAACAGGACCCCCGACCGCACCCGCCTTAGAGGAAGTTAAGATTGTGTATGTGGCTGCATTTGTTCCTGGGAAAAATCATCAGGGATTGATGCAAATGCTTCCGGATTTGCTTCGGTGCATGCCAACGTTAAAGCTTCATCTCGTTGGGGAAGGGCCGATGCAGAATCGCATCCGAAAGCTAGTTGAAAAAAGTGGCTTGTCAGAAAATGTCATTTTTGAGGGGTATCGTAACGATATCCCATCCCTACTGCAGCAGTCGCATATTGCGATTAGCCCATCCTTAGAAGAATCGATGCCAAACGCATTGGTTGAAGCTCAGTATGTCGGACTTCCTATCGTCGCCTATGATATCGCTGGCGTGAAAGAGTGTTTCCTTGCTAATAAGTCGGGGTATTTGATTTCTCCTGATAAAAAGGCAGAATTTATTGAGGCGGTCATGCGATTGGCGAAGGATACTGAGGAATGGAAACGCATGTCAGATGCAGCTCGAATCTTTGCAAGGAACAAATTCGAACCAAATGTTAGGTTTGACGCTTTTTACCACTCTGTTTTGAAATGTCATCGCTCGAGGAATTTATAATGCCCCCCATTTCATGAATCTCAAAAATCTATTTTCCCAAGACCGGTCTTTTGAAGACCATGTGGTCATGATAGAAATCATATCCGGGGAAAAGCTGGTGTTGGAGGATTTACCGGCTCATTTTTATCTGAGCGGTGAAATTAAAATGGGAGCTCATGAGGAATCCGATCCTCCACGGGCTTTCTATTTTGATGCCGAAAAAGGGGGAGTGTTTTTAAAAAAGGGATCGATTGCTCCAAACCACACTTGTCTCCTCTTTGGTAAAGACTGGGAAGACGATCAACAGCTGCAGTCCAATGTGGAATACTTACTGCAAATGAATGATCAGTTGTATGTGTTTCGATACAATTTTAGTTCGATCGATTGGTTGGAACGAATGGATGTCAAACGATGGTTTCTCTTTGACTTTAGGGATGACAATAAAGGGAAAGAATTTACATTTGAATCGCTCTGCGATTACGTTCGCGTCAACGATCTTGAGTGGAACCATATGGGGGTTTCCGTCGAAGGGATGGATGGTGCTTTCAATTTGCGCCAAATCGGACTAATGCCCGTTTTCCGTGGACTAGAAGAGGGTGGAGATGAAAATACGCAGGCCGATAGCGATGATCCTTCTCGAGGGGAGCGCATTGATGTCAAATTGGATGAAAAAAATGAGATCGATAGCAACGGTCCGTTATTGTCCCCCTATTGTTGGGAAAAATTCGATTTTGGTGACATCATGCATATTTCTGTGGACGAACGCATGATGGGAGATCCTGTCTTGGGAAGACATGAATTTTCCCGGTTTCTAAGTACTCGTTTTGATCGGGAAGGAAATGCCCTGGATGCGTATGGAAATTCATGCTCGGGAATCGCCGATCCGCATACCCGCCATCGCCTTCCACAGGGATTTCTTGAGTTGCCACAGTACATTTTCTCAATCGTCGGTGCGCCAGGCTCAGGTAAATCCAATTATCTCAGCATCCTGATCAATGCATTGCAGAATTCCCTTTTTCACAACTTTGGAATGGTGCTAAAGGATTCGGACCCAGCCCATAATGCGCCCCTCAACGACATGAAAAATTGTTTGTTTGGTGGGGGTAGTATTGAACAAGCGGCGTTGATGAAAACTCAGCTTGAGGGGAGAATGTATTTAAAGATCAAACGTGAAGATAGGGTCTTTGCCTACCCTCGTCCTTTCATTTACACATTAGGGCGGGCCGAAAGCCACGAAGGGCTCTGCAATATGGTCTTTTACGATAATGCTGGGGAACACTTTGAACCTGGCGTTGAAACCTCCGTATCCCCTGGAGCTCAGCACGTGGCTTCCGCAGATGCCCTGTTCTTTCTTGTGGATCCTACAACCCTTCCTGGATTTCGCCAACGGTTGCAGTTCCACCCAGATCCGCAGTTGAAACAGCAAGGACGGATCGATCAACAGGATGTTTTGTTGTCCGAGATGGAGATCCGAATTCACAAATCGATGGGATTGTCGGTGAATGAGAAGATCCAGAAGCCGTTGGCCGTGTTGCTGGGAAAATGTGATATATGGATGTCATTGATTGATCGAACCAAATTCAGACAACCCATTGAAGGAAATTTATTGAGTCAGGAAGCGCTGATGCATAACTCGAATCTTGTCAGACAGCTTTTACTGGAATTGTCACCTACGATCGTCGCAAACGCAGAAAGTGTAGCGAATCAGGTGTTCTATTTCCCGGTTAGTGCGTTTGGGCATTCGCCAACACGATTACCCAGTGGGTCGTTGGCACCAAATCCAGATCGAATAAAACCTTACCTAATCGAAATCCCAACCCTATGGGCCCTATCTCAGAAAATCCCATCTGCTTTTAAAGTTAGACCCAAACCACCCAGCACCCGTTTGATTCCAGGTTGATTAATCCTTTATTAGAGCATCCTGCATTTAAGCTGACACGTTTGGCAGAAGTAATGAGGTCTTTTAGCAAGGCGCACAATCGAAGGCAAGTTGGCACTTGTCTAGATTATGCAACGCCGCAAAAAAGCCTTGTCACTCTGTCCTTCAGGATGTTGTGAAATGAGCAAGCTCGCCGCGTCGCATGAGTTTGGGAGCATTTCAATGCACACAAAACACATGCAGCCTTGCGCTGCTTACTCATTTGACAACACCAAATCCTGTCAGAGTAAACGCAGAATGCTCTAAAAGGACTTAAAGACCGCAAGGATTACGATCCCAAGCATCAACAGAGTAGGGTATTCGTTGAACCAACGAAAAAAGACCGACGAGCGCTTTAACTCATCTTTCTCCATTTGTTTCACAAATCGTCCACAGATGTGATGGTGAATGATGATAAGAGCTACGAGAGTGAGTTTGATATGTAACCATCTACCCGTCATCCCAAAGTGAAGCCATAGTGTGGCTCCGGTAATGATGGCTGGAAACATCATGATACTTGAAAATGCGTAGAGTTTTCGGGCCATTATCACCAATCGAGCGATTCCTTGCCCTTCCTTTTTGGCCTCCTGGTAGTGCACCATGATGCGGGGCAGGTAGAAGATGCCCACCATCCAGGCTATCACGAAAAAGATATGAAAACTTTTGAACCAATTATATGCGTTACTCATGTTTGAAGAATTGTGACCCTAGAGGGAATAAAGCACTGAGAAAAGTAATTTCGGAGGGAAGATAACGTGTTTCTCTAATGCGATTTTTCCTTGGTAAGCAGATTATTCATTCGTTGTCGTAGTTGGCTCTCACGCCGAATTGGGTGTTCGATACAATGCCTAAAAACGTCGGATTTTCCAACGATTGTGAGGGTTTTCTTCGCCCGACTAACTGCAGTATAGAGAAGTTCTCTTGAGAGGAGGGGGTTCACCTGGTCAGGAATCAGCAACAAAACGTGATCTGCCTCCGATCCTTGACTCTTGTGAACGGTGATCGCAAATGCCTCAGTGTAATCAGGTAATAAATGTTCCGGTTGAGACAGAAAATCCCCTTCAACTGATTGAAAGCAAGCAAGAGGACGGGTTATTTTCTCAGTGGATATAGACTGCTGCAGGACCCCAATATCTCCATTGAACAAGTGAAGCGCATAGTCGTTCTTTCGAATCATGATGGGCTTCCAGAACGTTTCTGGTTCTGATTCAGAACGCATTTTATGAAGATGGCGGGTACAAGTCAGATTCAAGGTGCGATTGAGTGTATTCACGCCATAGGGTCCATCATTTTGAACACTCAGAACCATGGAGCGCCCATAGTGTTCGAGTGCCTCCTTAGGATCCGTGGCGCCGATTTGATTTAAAATATGCTTCTTAACCCACTCCTTCAGTTTTCGATCGAAAGATTCGGAATCGGCAGGGTCAATCAATGTGATCGAAGCTCCGGGAGTCTTCGTTTGTAGTAATTTTAGGCTTTCTGAGACTTTTCCCTCACGAATGGAATCACAGAGCTCTGCCAGGACAGGATTGTCTTTAAATCGGAAGGGGTTCTGAAGTTCAATCGTTGGAATCCCATAATCCTTTGTTTGACGACAGCTTTCAAACGTGTCGGCAAATACGGCACCTGGCTGAACGGAAGCGAGCTGGGACACGTCTCCCATGAGAATCAAATGGGTTTCGAGTGTGAGTGCCTGCAGAAGACGGTGCAGTAGTTGCAAATCAATCATGGAGGCCTCATCCACGATCACAAAGTGAAGAGGCTCCTGAGGGCGGGGATACGCTTGATATCGGTTGCTCGCATCCTCCTGTCGACGCAGGAACCGGTGAATCGTTGATGCATTTACATGAGCGAGTGCATTTTCATTCAACTCATCGTGTTGGGATATCCCGGTGCGAATGGATTCCTGAATTCTCGCAACGGCCTTCCCCGTGGGAGCAAGCAAATGAATGTGTGCTTGTGGTTGCTGATGAAGGATTGCGCGGATGGTTTGAAATACCGTGTAGGTCTTGCCCGTGCCTGGCCCTCCCGAAATCAGCACCAGCGGGTGGGTGAGAGGTAGGGTCGCTGCTTCCAATTGGGCTTCTGTGAGAGAAGGGGAAAGGTTTAGCTGAGGTTTTAAGGCAGAACCTGAGGGAGCCCGGTGAAACGCTCGTCGAACAATTTGTTTGGCGGTTTCGTTTTCGGTGTTCCAGAAATTGCGAACATAAAGCACTCCGGGGGATTCCCAATAGAAGGGATTCTGGTCGTTCTTATGAAACGAAGTATCCAGTTCATTGAATAAGGATTCAATATCAGTTGTGGATGGAAGCTCAACTTGCGGGGAATCGGTAGAAAGGATCGTTGTGATTTCGGGTGTGTAAAACAATAGGTGCCCATTGCGTGTTTGAAGATGGCAATACGCGAATAACAAAAAGGCAAAATGGCGTTGAGTATCAGAGAGATTAGCAGGTAGGCAACCCACGGCCATTGCGGCGAGTTGAAGGTCGATGTTTTGAAAGACTGGATTCCCCTCATCATCTCTGAGTTGAGCATATTTCACTTCTTCTGAGGCCGTTATCGGGTCCATTTTCTGTTTCATCGTGCAACCCCTTTTTCTACGGATGAGACAAGCGGATGAAGGATAGACTCCATCTCTTCAATGAAGCTAGCAGGTGGCAGACAGGAGAACCATCCTGTGTTTGATTGTTCGTCACTGATGCCCCGCAAGAAACAATAACCTACTCCAACAAAGTGATCTTCGTAACAATAGTCGGGTTTGATAAGTCGGAGGTAACGGTTGATTGCACAGATATAGAGCAGATACTGGAGATGATAGTGGTGTGAATTCATGGACTCTAATACCTCGGGCTCGTCGTAGTCCTGCACTGTTTCTCCGAGGAAGTTACTCTTCCAGTCCATTAGATATACTTTGTCGTTTTTCAAGCACCAGAAATCGACGACTCCGTTTACGAACGCCTCCACTGCTTGGCGTACCACGGATACATTGGGTAGCTGATAGTGGAGATTCTGGATCCATGTGGACTCTTCAAACAGTGCTTCTAACAGGTGCCAGGTGTCATGTCCCCATTCAACATTATAGCTAAATTCAGTTTCACGAAATATGGTTGATTTCCCTAATTCGCTAAGCGTCAGTGAGGACGCTCCCGAGAACTGAATTGGAGTTGTCACCAATTGCCTCATCCACGGCAAAATGACTGGCATCCAGGTTTCTTTCGCATAGCCAAATTGTTCGAGTTTTGATCCGACAAGTTTTTCCCACCCAGTGGAGTCTGAATAATCTGCAAGTTCGAGGATCTCGTGGAAAAACAGACCTGCGTTGGTTCCTTTGTCAAAATCGAAAATACTGAGCTCTTGCATCGACAAAAGTGAAGGGTGACGGGCCGTCGGATAGGTAAACAAGAGCGGTTCATCCGCTTCTGCCACCTCTTTGTCTGTGGCTCCAACGACTATTCCGGTAAAACTTAGATTAATGGTGGGCGCAGGGACGAGAGGCGGATCCAATGGTGGATGGAGAGTGGATTGAGAAGCCGTGTTATCTAGTTTCGTTGAAGGGAGATCATCAAGTCCGTGCCGCAACGGTTCTTCCTGCGCCTTGCATTGCAATTGTTCGATTCGTTCTTGCAATGCGGCAGCAGAAGGGAGCCATAGGTCGAAGACGCTCTCTTCTTGTTTTTCGGCTTGCAGGTAGATCCTGCAACTGATCTCAGCTCGCGTGATTGCGACATACAGAATTCTTAGGGCCTCACTACGGGCCTCTTCTTCCATTTCAACGAGCGTGCTTTTAGTCACAAAATGCTTCGAAAAATTACTTTGAAGCTCCCCACTCTTGGGATTGTGAAATTGATTTGGATATTTAACAGAATGCCCTTTGGCTTTGGGCAGAAATGGGATAAATACGATCGGAAACTCCAACCCCTTTGATTTGTGCATCGTCATGATTGTGACGGCCGCTTCATCCGTGTCGAGTTGTAGCAGTTGATCCTGGTCTTTGCTGTCAGGATCTTCGATATGTTCCCTGAACCAACGCAGCAGCGAATGGGGATCGTGAGAGGCGTTTGCTTCTTGATCCAAGAGGAGGTCGACAAGGTGTTGCTGATTGGCGAGCGAACGGTGTGGTTCGGTTGTTTTCGAGAGATGTTCCTTCCAGCAAAAAACTTTACTGAGGTAGCTAAGGGCGGCGCTCAAACCCTTGGTTTGCCAAAGCTGGGATGCGGCACTAATACTCTGCAATACGTGTGTCCACTCGTGTGTCGTGGAATCATTATCTTTGCTTGCTAGAATAGGGTCAAAACAGGCACCTGCTACGGCGCCCTTCACCAATGGAAAATCCCGGGGATGCAGCAGTGCGTTCAGAACCGCATACAATTGAAGGGCATCAGAAGTTTGAAACACACTGGCTCCACCAAAAATACTTGAGGGTACCCGTCGGATTCCAAGTGCTTCGTGAATCCGAGCACCATTTCGATTGTCGGGAACCAGAACTACGACATCTGCTGGTCCTAATGGTCGGATCTCATCAGTAGTTTGGATCAGTGCCTTGGATTTCAACAGTGCTGAAATGTCAGCCGCAACCCGGTCGATTTTCTGGTAATCGGAAGTTTCTTCTTCAAGAGGAACCCATTCGATACCACTTCGGCGAATCCAATGCGCGTTATTGGTTTCTTTTAGCAACAGGCACTTCTGTAGATTCTTCGGGGAGGTTTTGACAGGTTGGTAGCCGATCCAACTAAATCGAAACGGATGTGGGGAGGTCGAAAGGAGTTCATTGATCCCCTCATTGATGGCAGGATTTGAACGCCAATTCGTATCGAGATAGTAGATCTGTTGGGCTCTTTCCTTCGCTGAGTTGTATGTGAATATATCTCCACCTCGAAAACTGTAGATCGCTTGTTTTGGGTCTCCGATCAAAATCAAGGGACGAGGGGATTGCCCCGAGGGAGACTGTTGGAAAATTTGATCGAGAATTGCAAACTGAACGGGGTCAGTGTCTTGGAATTCATCGATCAGCCCGACTTTGTAGAGGTTGAAAAGTTTTGCCGAGAAACGACCCGACGGCTCAGTCACGATTTTCCGGGCAAACGTTAGAAGATCATCAAAACGCAATGTTTGCTCCTGATAGACCAGCGTCTCGATTCGCTGGGAGCGAATTCCCAGTATACGAATCGCCAACAACTCGGAAAAAGACTGAAGCTCGAGATGGGCGTCATCACAGCGATCATAAAATCCGAGTGAAGAGATTGTCTGGTTTTTTCGAAGTACCTTTCCGTCTGTTAACTCTGCGCGAGCCAGACACAAGAGGTCTTCAAACAAGCTGAGGTAACTTTCCCCCGTCACAAATGCTTGATCCAACCTTTCCCACATCTGAGTCATGGCTTCGGGTTTATAGAGGGCGCGTCTCCGGTTGATCGGGGGATTCTCTCCAAGAAGTTCCGCGCGAATGTCATTTTTATCCTTCTGCCACGCCGTGGTGAGCTTGCTAAACATCGCCACAAACCAATCCTCAAGTGTCTCTTGCGAAGGATCTTTTTCCATCCGCATGAGGTCTGGGGATTCCTTGAGATGCAGTGTTTGAGTGATGAACCCTGTTTTTAGCCCCAGCGCCCTGATTCCTACTGGAATAAATGGATTTTTTTCTGATGTTGCCTGGATCTGTCGAGCGACTTCGATTTCCAGTTCTTCCTCAAACAGGTCAGTATTCTTGAGAATTGCGAATTCTGCCCCGATACCTGCTTCCACCGCGAATTCGCGGAGGATGCGATTGCAGAATCCGTGGATCGTGAAAATGGAGGCACTTTCAAAATTATCCAGTGCATTGCTCAAATGGGTGATTGCACGGTCGTTACCCTTTTCGGTTTCGTCTGCAATTCCATCACTGATGGCTTTGCGAATGCGCTCTCTGAGTTCTTGAGTCGCCGTCTCCGTGAAGGTCAATACAAGCACTTCATCGATCCGACAGGCACCTTCTGCAATCAAGTTACGGATGATTTGAGTGATGCTGTAAGTTTTGCCGGTTCCGGCACTCGCTTCGATGAGTGTGATCCCGGATTGTGGGGTGAAGTGTTGAGGGTCAAATGGTTGGAGATTCATTTCATCCCTCCTTTCCAGCGCACGGAAGGGGAGTGATGCAACAGCGGCACAAATACTGTGCTCGCAATCTCGTCGAATCGAGTCGTGAACGGAGAAACCCCACGGAACATGTAGTCGTTGTAGGGATCCAATTTCTCGCCATGTTCTCCATCCCAAGCTGCGTTTTGGGCGATGGTGTCGAGGCTTCCCTGTTGTTTTATGTAAGCCTCGCTGGTCTTTGGAAAAAATGGCACTGCACCCGATGGGTGGGACTGGTAAATTTCGATCAGGGTTTGCAGTATTTCTCTCGGATTATCGGGGGGAACGAGTTTAAAGAGGGTATCCTTGCCGATGAGAGTGAACGGACACCGGGCATCAGCTGCTTGCGTCCCCCACAACGCCAAGAGGTGAATCCATGCTTCGACTCGGTGCTTGGCGGACAAATTGGAGGCGCGGATGGTGCCCAATTGTTGGGTTCCGGGAGGGAGCGCTCCCAAGCTGGCATGGACTAATTGAATTCCCCCATTAAAAGGAGTTGTTTGGGAGTGAATTTCGATGGATTCGAGCAGTTGAAGCTCTGCAATTTTCGACACCTTCGGAATCGCATCGATTTCAGCTCGAATCCACTCGACTCCAAGTTCCTGCAATGAACCGGAGAGCAGCGTGTGGTGGGTGTCTAAGACCGACTTTAGTCGAGTCCCTTCGAGTGCGTTGACCTGTGAACGCAATAGGTCGGTTTTGAGGGCGTAAGTATTCGCCATACCGGCCCAAATCAATGGTTCGTGTTCGGGAACAAAATCTCGTGTTTTTGGGAAGCGGATGCCGAGGTGATGTTCACAAATGTATTGATTGGGATGGCTGAAAAAATTTGCGAGCTCCCAAACCGTGAGTTCCTCCACTGGCGTTGATACGGGTGTTGGCTTGGGTGCAGTTAGGTTCCGACTCGGCGCGTCAGCCAGTTGGCGGGCCACTTTGTAATCGAGCCGAGAGAAGTGTCGTAGTGAGGAGTGCTGATCGACAAAACAGGCCGAGTCATAGGCAAATCGCGGGTGTTGAATCGGGGTAATCCATGGCTCTGAAGCTGAGTCATTGGATTTGACCGCCGTTTTGTTTGTAAGACGGTTAAGGTTTTGCACTACGGATTCGATCGCAGGCGACAATAACCGGGAGACATTGCCTGAGGCGTCCTGCCCCTGATAGGTGACAAGCCATTGATCTGTTGTCTGATGAAGGGATTGCAGCACCCAATAACGGTGGTCTTCCTTACGCGAAGGATCACTAGCTTCATTTTGGTCAGATTGTTGGAGTAAATTATGACTTTGAGGTACATCGACTGCCGGGAAGTCACTTTCATTCATTCCCATGAGAATCCGAAGGCGACAGGGAGTGAGGTCTTCCAGTTGAATTGAGCTGCATTGTATTCCCGATTTTCGACTCAAAATTTGTGGAGGTGGTAGTTTGGGCAGTGTTTTCCGGAGAAGGTAGATGAATATCCCAGCGTCCAGTTTGTAAGTCAGGGGAAAGTGTTCGACCAAGCGGTTGATCGCACTGAGCAATACTTGTTTCTCAAATTCGTTGCTGCGGGGTAACACCTTGGAGATGAGCCGAGAGAGGAGGTTTCGGTATTGTTCAATGTTCAATGGGGCTGAGATCAGCGTGGAAGCGGTTTGTTTGAGGAATGCATAACATGCACAGAATTTAGAGAAAGTTTCGATGTGTTGATTTGGCGGATCTTTTTCAAAACCACTGCCACCGAGCGCATTTACAGGCAGGGTGCCCGCGTAGGCCTGCATCAGTTTCTGCATCCCGCCTTCCCAGCTGTATTTCTCCTTGTCGGATGAAAGCTTTCCTGGATTCCCCCTGTAAATTCCAGCGCATTCGACCCAGTGTTGAATAAGAGCGATTTCGGATACGGAAAATTCCAGTGATTCTCTAACGGGGTCGAGACTTAGCCATCGCAGGACATTTTTTGTATCCCATTCGGAGCAAAGAAGTTGGAGCAAATCAATGACCACGCTGATTCCCGGAACCATTTCCGCATCAACAGAATTCTGAATACTGCATAAGAGGGAATGCTCTGAGTTTTCGTCAGCGAAAACTTCGGAAAGAATGGGAGCATAGGGGGTGATATCGGGTGCGTGTATCTGAATGGACTCCAGCGTAAGGTCCGGGTCGTCTTTGAGTGCTTTTTGAACCAAGGATTTCGCGACCTCTACTTCCCGTCTGCGATTACTGACACTGTGAAGTTGAATGCTGCTGTCCTTCGCAGCAACCGGTAAGCTATTCAACAGTTCGAAAGTGTCCGGATTTGAGATTTGGGCTTTCAGCGCCTGGAGGCGGTTTGAATAGCTAGGTTCCTCTGGGTCGGACCCCTGCAATTCCTCGATATCGATACTTTGATCGAGCAAGAGAATCTGCATCGCTCTGCCCCGCTGCCCAAGTTTGGATAAGAGCATATAATTTGGACCCATTTTACTTCCCTCTTCGCCTAACAAAAGCGGTTGCTGCAGGGTTTTTCGGGTAAGATCTGCTAGGTAACTATTGGTGGGAAACGGAAGATAGAGAAAGACTGGATTTGTATATGCAAGAAAGTCGATGGCTTTCCATTGACCGGGGCTGAAATTCCAGAATCCGAAGAAATGGGTAGGAATTGATTCGATTTTGTTGGCTTCTGGGTGGGTCGAATCAATTTGGGTGTAGGGGTGGAGGGGTGCTCCTTTGCGGAGCATTCTTCGATAAAGCTCCTTTTGAAATGTTGCTAAAGGAGAGGGCAGTCCAGCAATGGTTTTGCCTTGTTTCCATATTTCTAACCACTCGGGTCGATGGTCCGCATATTGTTGAAAGAGTTCAGCGAATTCCCAAGCATCTTGCATCCATTGAAGATCGGATCGCGTCTTTTCCTGAAGGGACTCGGGTAGTGACAAAGAATGGGGATTCTCTGGTTTGAGCATAGCCCAAATTTGCGCAGCCCATTCGAGTTTAAGGAAGGAGGAACTCTCCTGTTGTTGAACGGGGCCCAGAGTATCTGCGATAAGTGAATCGAGATAGATAAAACGGAGATTCATACTAACCCCAAGTTTTTTTGCCATCGAACGACTGAGCCAATTGGCGATTCGGTGGTTGGGCACAACAATCCTGCTCTCATGAGGGCCCAGTGACTGCTGCTCGGAGAGGAGAAGGTGGATCCATTTCTCCAACAGTGCGTCGTATGTTTGTGATGTGTAAGCGATCAGCCCCATTGGAATATTTGTGAAACTCAGAAGAGGTGTCAGTATTGAAATTGTGCAGACTTTTGTAAAGTCATGAGCATTTTCTTTTTTACCTTTCTTCAAAGTGGGTTTTAGTAAGTCCCAACATTTCAACCAGTCAGTAGGATTCTTATGAGCCAAATTAAACTACGTATTTTCGAACTTCCCCCTATCGGGACCAACGCCTACCTACTCATCAATGAGGCCACTCAAGAGGCTGCGTTGTTTGATGCTCCATTTGGGGCGAAAGAGGAGATAGGGAAGCTTCTCGAGCGATTTAGTCTAACGCTGACTGGAGTGTGGCTCACTCATGGACATTGGGATCACATGTTGGATGCGCATGCTTATAATAAGGAAGGCATTCCGGTGTATGGGCACAAAGATGATGAAATCATGATCAATCAGCCCGACCTGATGGCGTCCTTTTCCATTCCCGGTATGAAATTCGAGTCTGCGAAGCTAGATGGATATCTTGTAGCGGGCCAGAAATTGACCATTTTGGGCCAGGAAGTTGAGGTTCGACATGTTCCTGGTCATAGCCCTGGTAGCGTTGCTTTTGTATTCCCTGAATTGAAGTGGGTCATTTCTGGAGATGTTGTTTTTGCGGGCAGTGTCGGCCGTACCGATTTCCCGGGTTGTAGCCATGAGGCGCTTATGCGTTCGATCCAGGACAATATTCTTCCTCTCGAAGATGACTTTGTGCTTTATCCAGGGCATGGTCCAAAAACCACCGTTGGAAGCGAACGAAACTTAAATCCTTATCTTCGAGGATAATAGCGCCTCTGAATCCGTCTGAAAAACACACTTTTCACCTTGAGGAATTCCATTTTCTGTGTCAGTTTTTCGTCAGATCTAGCATCGCATGCCTCTAGGATAGAACCTGTTTGTTCTGGAATACTGGTTTGGAACATTTTCATTGTGGTGCGCAACTTAACCTATTAAACACAAAGACTCTCTCCATGGACGGTAAAACCAAAGCAATTGTCGCACATATTACTCTCATCGGTTGGATCATCGCGCTGGTACTGAACCAGAATGATGACAAAGATGAAACCGCCAGTTTCTACATTCGCCAAACCTTGGGACTTCTAATAATGGGAATCCTTTGGGCGATTCCTATTGTTGGTTGGATCATTGGCTTTGCTTCCTTCATACTTTGGATTATTAGCCTTGTCGGGGCGATCAGTGGTGAACCGAAGGAAGTTCCATTGGTCGGAAAATACTTCCAGGATTGGTTTAAATCAATCTAAGTCTACAGAAGATTCTATCGAATCTTGTTTTCTTTGAGAACCGGCTCCGATTGAGGAGTCGGTTTTTTTGTGCACTGATAAGGGTGTAGCATCAATAATGGTTCATTTACCGGATACTTTATGAAACTGATTGAATGAGGTGATTACTGTGGAAATACCGAATCGTGTTATCAGATAAAATATAGCCAGTAACAGCTAAGCTTCTAGCAGCTGCCTCGCCTTGATAAAAATGGAAGATGAGCGTTTACTATTACCGTTCTTAAGAACAAATCTATCCGAAACATACTAACCGAAATACAATATGAAAAAGATCCTCACCTTATCTACTATCGTCGCTGCATTATTCTTGTCCGCATGTGCGGAAAAGAAGGAAGAAGTTCCCGCTGGCACTGAAGCTGCAGTTGAAGCAACGGAAGAAGTCACAAAGGAAATGGCTAAAGAAGCTGAAGAAGTCGCAAAAAAGACTGAAGAAGCAGCCAAAGAAGTGACAGATAGCCACTAATCACTTCAGTGATATGTCGTCATCAACTGGCGAATTTCATCTAGTATTCAATAGAGACTTCCATCTTTTAGGTGGAAGTCCTTTTTTTCATTTTAGTGGGATAGCATTGAGAAACTATCAAAAAGTGTGGCGTTTCAAAGAGGTGCACTTCGCGCCCATCCGTAGCATCGCTTGCTTGCAAGCGATAGAGTTGACCAGAACGAATCGGCGTTTCCTGCGATGAATTCGATGGGAGTGAGTATCGAATACACCCTTTTGGTAGTTCGGATCGAATTCAAAAAAATAGGCACCGACCCTCTCGGATCGATGCCTTCACATCATCACATCACACGGTAATCCAGGGTCACTAGTCCTTACGATTCACCATGAAATAGATTACAGGAACTGCCATCCGACTGATAAGCAGTGATGCGATTTCGCCGAACATAAGGGAAATCGCGAGTCCCTGAAAAATGGGGTCTGCCAGAATCACGCTGGCACCTACGACGACAGCAAGAGCCGTCAAAAGCATTGGACGGAACCGGATGGCGCCCGCCTCTACCACAGCCTCTGCAAGTGGAAGTCCGTGTTCCATTCTCAACTCAATGAAGTCCACAAGAATAATGGAGTTCCTTACCACAATACCAGCACCCGCCATAAAACCGATCATTGATGTAGCGGTAAAATAGGCTCCCATTGCCCAATGGGCGGGTAGGATTCCGACCAATGAGAAGGGAATCGCAATCATTACGACCATGGGGGTGACATAGTTTTTGAACCATCCCACCATTAGCATATAGATGAGAATCAACACGATGGCGAAGGCGATGCCTAGATCTCTAAATACTTCCAAGGTGATATGCCACTCGCCGTCCCACTTGATGCTGGGTTCGGATTCGTTAAATGGTTGGTTCAGGTTGTAGATTTTGATGGAGTCGCCGACTCCTCCGAAATCCTTTGCGCTCAATTCGCTGAGTTTCTCGTTGAGTGCGAAAATAGAATAAGCGGGGCTTTCGGATCCACCTGAAACATCTGCAGTTACATAGATGACTGGTTTCAAGTTTTTGTGATATCGGTAGGCCTCAGTTTCTGTCTTGTGTATCTCCACCAACTCGCGAACCGGCACTAATGGTGCCTGGGCATTGTGCATAGAGCGAACTTTGAGATTGAGCAGGTCATCCGCTCGGGAACGTTGGCTCCGCGGCAGCTCAAAAACAATCTGAACATCTTCTTCCTCCGTAGGAATATGTAGAAGGTCTGCTGGGTATCCACTCGTTGCAATTTGTAGTGCGGTGGTTAGGTCCTGCTGAGTGATTCCATTCAGGGCAGCTTTTTCCTTATTGATGACAAACTCAAGTTTCTCCTGTGGCGTTTCGTAATACCAATCTACATCCGCGATGCCATCCTCTGTTTCAAGGATCGACTTCACTTTGCTTGCAAGTGCGACTCTTGACTCCTGATTGGGACCATAAATCTCAGCAACTAGTGTTTGCAGCACTGGAGGACCAGGTGGAACCTCTGCTACGGCAATGGCTACGCCGTGTTTTTCTGCAATCGCTTCGACCGCAGGCCGTATGCGCTTTGCGATATCGTGGCTTTGTTCGGACCGGTGATGTTTTGCCGCAAGATTTACCTGGATGTCCGCAACTGTGGGACCGCGACGGGCGAAATAGTGGCGAACCAAGCCGTTGAAATTAAATGGCGAAGCTGTCCCGGAGTAGATTTGGTAGTTAATTACCTCGGGTTCATGTTTCACTGCATCCGCTATCTCTTTCGCGATGGCAGTGGTTTCTTCCAAAGTGGTTCCTTCGGGAGTATTGAGGATAATTTGAAACTCACTTTTGTTATCAAAAGGCAACATTTTCAAAGTCACCATTCCAGTGCCAACCATAGCCATAGATCCTAGAAGCAGAATGGTAATCACGAATAAAAATCCCCAACGTTTATAGGATGTTTCGATCATCGGATCCATCACCTTGTGGTAAAGGCGTGTCGACCAATCATTGGGGGCTTCATCTTCGACCTCATCTGATTGCGCTTCCCCTTTGTGTGAATTCAGATGTCGGCCCAGAACTTTTACTGCTGCCCAAGGGGTGACTGAGAAGGCAATGATCATGCTGAAGAACATTGCCGCCGATGATCCGATTGGGATGGGTCGCATGTAAGGACCCATCAAACCGCCCACAAATGCCATCGGCAGAATCGCTGCGATGACTGCCCAAGTTGCCAGGATCGTTGGGTTCCCGACCTCATCTACCGCTTCCAATGCGATTTGAATGATCGGTTTACTTCTCGAACTCGACATCCTCACATGACGGACGATGTTTTCGACTACGACAATTGCGTCATCCACCAGAATTCCGATCGAAAAGATCAACGCGAATAAGGTGATGCGGTTCAATGTATACCCGTAGAGATAAAAAACCAGCAACGTCAGTGCTAGCGTCGAAGGGACGGCCAGCAACACCACAATCGATTCTCTCCAACCGAGGAAGAAGAGAATAAGAATCGCGACTCCAAAAACAGCAATTCCCATATGAAGGAGCAATTCATTTGATTTCTCGGCCGCAGTTTCTCCATAGTCCCGAGTGAGTGTTACTTCAAGGTCATTGGGGATCAAATCTCCCTTTAAATCCTCAACTTTCTCAATGATGCTTTCAACGACCCAAACCGCGTTTGCACCCGGGCGCTTCGCGACGGAAATAGTAACTGCCGCCTCGATAGAATCCGCAGTTCCATGAAGTACATAGTCTTTTGGCTCTTCGGGGCCATCAATGATGGTTGCAACTTCTTCGAGATAAACCGGCTTGTCTCCATAAACACCAATAACAGTTCGAGCGACGTCCCTTGCAGACTCGTAAAAGTGTCCTGTTTGCACAATGACCTCTTTGTTGTCGGCATTCAGGGACCCTGATAATGATTGCTGATTACTGGACTGCAGCATGTGAATGAGGTTACTCGTGCTCAACTCACGGGAAGCTAGTTTTGCGGGGTCAATCAAGACCCGCACTTGGCGACGGGTGCCACCAATGATTTTGGTTTCCGAGACCTCACTGATGCTTTTGATCTGGCTTTCGAGTGAAGAAGCGATCCGACGCATAGTGTAATGGTCGTATTTATCACTATGGAGTGTAAGGGAGGCGATTGGCACATCATCGATGGTATGGGGCTTGATGAGTGGCGAGCTGACGCCTTTCGGAATACGGTCAAAATTGGTGGCCAATTTTTGGTTTAGCTTAATCAATGCAGCTTCAAGGTTTGATCCCACTTCGAACCGAGCTACTACCATTGCCGCTTCGGGCATGGAAGTAGAGTAGACGTATTCGATACCCGGAATCTCCCAAATCAGTTTTTCCATTGGCGAAGACACTCGGTGCTCCACTTCCTGAACCGTTGCCCCAGGCATACGAACCATGATATCCACCATGGGAACCTTAATCTGCGGCTCTTCCTCCCTGGGTAGCATTAGCACTGCGAAAATCCCCATGAGAATTGACGCGATAACTGCGATTGGTGTTAGCCTGGAATCGATGAATACTGAGGCTATTCGCCCTGCTATTCCGTAGGATTTGGTGGCGCTTTTTTTAGCTTCCATGTTGTTGTCTCCAGAGAAAAATTATTGAATCGGGCTACCGTCAATGAGGGGTGTATCTACGCGAACGGCCAGTTTTTCGTCCCCTTTAAGTCCCGAAAGAATCTCCGTTTTCGCCCCGTGTTGGGTTCCAGTTTTGACAATTCGCATATGAATGTGTCCGTCTTCGATCACAAATACTCTTTCGATTTGTCCCCAATTGCTGATGGCCCCTTTGTTCACAAGAATGGCTTCGACGCTGCCTGTTGGGATACGGACTTTGGCAAATTGACCCGATTTAAGTGTAGGATGATTTGGAAGAGAGATCTTGGCAGGGAACGTGCGGGATACCGGATCTGCGGCGGGTGCGATTTCTTCTACTTTTCCAACGAGAGGTCCATCGATACCTGCAATGTAAACTTCGATCTCTGTGCCGATTTCCAATCCGACTCCCAAGGCTTCGGGCACATCTGATTCGATTCGAAGGCTCGATAAATCTTCGATCTCCAACAGTTGATTTCCAGGAAGGGCCAAATCTCCTTCATTTGCATACTTGCGGGTAATCACACCACCAAATGGTGCGCGAATCTCAGTGTATGACAAAATAGTTTCGGCTTCGGATTTCATTGCTTCCGTAATGCGCAGTTGGTCTTTGAGATCGTTAACCATTTCCGGAGTGGATGCCCCAGATTCGAGTAAATCCTGTTCCCGTTTCAGATCCCGCCGGACCTTATCCACAGAGGCCTGCGCGGATTGTAGCTTCGAAGTGATTTCAAGAGCTGAGATTTTAACAAGCAGCTCATTCTTTTCTACTTTCTGCCCCGTGATAACGTGAATTTCAGCGATTTCGCCAGTGACTTTTGGTGCGATTGAGGCACGGTTTTTGGAACGAACAGTACCCGTTGTTTCATTGGAAAGTTGGATGGTTTCACGGCTGGCTTGAGTGGTTTCGACTGAAACTGGTTCAAGATGCTTAGAAGCTGCTGAGTGGTCTTCGGAGCTACCGCCTCCACAACTTGAGAACAAAGCAGGTAATGCTAGCAAGGGGAGAAGTCGGAGTGTTTTCAATGACGTGTTCATAGTTTTTAAAGTGGAATTAGAAAAAGAGGTGGATAGGGCCTATCCTAGAGGTAACCATATGCGCGTTTGATATTGGCCTCGGCGATAGAAACTTGAGTGATGGCAAACGCCCGTCGCATCCTCGCCTCTGTGAGTCGGTTTTCGACATCGATCAGTTCAGATGAAAGAATCACTCCTGATTCAAAGCGTTTTCGGGACAATTTTGCGCTTTCTTCTGCGGATTCGATCATCTTGGAGGTGACTTCTGCAGCCTCCACTGCATTGCGGTAGCCAATAATCGCGCTTCTTTGATCAAGCTCAATCGCAAGTTCAGTTTTGCGAAGTTGGTTGCGTGCTTGGCGGAGCATTGCTTTTGCCTCGCGGATCCGGTTTTTGGTGAGTCCTCCACCATAGATGTTATAGTTGAGCGAAACACCAGCCATCCAATGGTTGCCGTCCCCATCATATTCAAATCCTTGATTGTATTGGTAGTTTGCAAATGCGTTCACCTTAGCTGTGTTTCCGGATTCCACTGCCTTCAGATTTTTTTCGACTGCCAGCACATGTTGCTGCATGGAGAGGACTTCAGCTCGGTCCCGAGGAGTCATTGAAATGATGTTGATTTTTTCCTGATGCTCAGAAGCCTTTGGCTCAATTTTAGCCAAGACCGTGTTTTCATCTGTGCCCATCAGATTAAGCAATGCTTCATTGGCCAGCTCAAGGCTGTGCTGGGCATTGACTAATCCCTCTTTGGCACGGGCAACTTGAACCTCAAGATTGAGAACCTCAACTTTAAGGAATTTACCGGCTTCGAATTGGCGTTGCGCGAGATCGAGACTTTCGGTGAATGCATTGAGGTTGGATTGTTGGCTTTTCACATATTCTTTCGCCTGTATGATTTGGTTCCAGGCTTGAATCACCGCGAATGTGATGCTTTGGCGAGTTGCTTTTTTCCGAAATTCAGAAGCTGAATACATGGATTTTGCGGCCTCAAGGTTGGACTTTCTTACGCCGCCTTCATAGATCGAATACTGTACTGAACCGGTGACATTGAGATTATCAACCTGGCCCGGATCATTGAAGTTCAAACCAAAGTCAAAGACCCCCTGATTGAGAATAGTGCCAAATGCATTGAGAGGCATGTTGGTTCGCATATAGCTAGACTCCAAATTGAGCTGAGGACGGAATGCCGCTCGGGCTTGCTCGATCTTTGAAGATGCGGCGTCAATGGCGTCGGATGCGATTTGAACATCGGGGTTGTTTTCTAGAGCGTAGGCGATGGTGCTTTCCAAACTCCAATTTGCCTGTGCCTGAACCAAGCCAAAACCGAGTCCTGCTAATAGCGCAAGGTACAGTCGTTTCATAGTGATTTTGATGATATGATATGTGTAGCCAATGCGGTCGCACTGGCTCTGAATTTACAAAGTGCTGCTTTTCTTTCTCCCGTCTAGTGAATAAGAGAGAAAGCAAGAACGGTAATAAGGAGGATTAATCCCCCTTACCCTTGAACGCACATCCTCCCTTGAGGTCCATTTTCCGAAATAGAATTGCTGGGGGGCAAAAGCCAGTGATTGATGACTGGATTAAGTTGAACCCTGCAAAGGCGGTCAGCCAAAGCCAATAGTAGCTGACATAGTGAGCAAGGAGCAGGCTGATAAGTATCATAACACCTGCAAAAAGGATAACTGCGCGATCAATATTCATGGGATTTATGTAATGTGGTGATTTATTTAACTATTGGATTGATTATATGACCTAACTAAATTAGATCGTTCTAATAGAATATGGAAAACTTACCTGAGTCAAGTGGTATATTAGAAAATAATAATATACTGAATGTTGAAGTTCCGGACGCTTCTGGAATTGCTGCTGCCACCACTACTCTGAGTGCGTTAAGTAATCCACAGCGGTTACACATACTCTGTCATCTTGTTCAGAACACAGAGCTTTCGGTCGGCGCGCTGCAGGAGAAGATGGATCTTAGTCAATCTGCTCTGTCTCAGCATTTGGCCCGGTTACGATTGATTGGATTAGTCGAGACACGAAAAGAAAAACAAGCGGTTTATTATCGGGTCGGCCGCGAGGATGTTTCTCAGATTTTGCAGCTTCTTCACGACCTTTATTGCAAGCTTGATTGATTTTGATCACCAACCGTTAGTCGCGTTGTTGATCAAACTTGCAAACGGAGAAACAATTGAGACACTAATGGATAGTATTGATTCTCTTAATAAATTGCTTCAACATTCGATGTTTTCCGAGCTTTAATTGTGTATTGAGCCCCTTTCTAGTAGTGTTTAATGCATCAATTGCTCTGACCCTATGGAAATTTCGTCAGAAAACACCTCATTTAGTTATCTTCGTGGTTCGCCTGACTTCCTTAATGAAGTACTGAACAGCATCAGTAGTTGCGTCATGATTCTTGATCGTGACATGAAATTACAGGCATTCAATGATGCCATGCGGACGATTTTTTCGAGTGCACCTGAAGAGCACCTGCTCTATTTGAAATGCGGGAATGCGATTGGTTGCTCGGTAGCGGTGGAGAACCAGCAAGATTGTGGAACAACTGAGCACTGCAGTATTTGCCAACTTCGGAAGTCTGCAATTATGACTTACTCCGATGGCGTGGAGTATTACAAGAATCGGATTGAGCGGGAGTTTTTTCTGAAAAATGGCAAGAAGGTTTTAAAGCACCTTCAATATTCCACTCGGAGGATTTCGTTCAACCAAGATAAGTATGTGTTGCTGATTATTGACGATTTGACGGAATTAGTGACAAAAGAAGATCTAATTCAGAAGCAAAATGATTTGCTCAAAAAGTTTCAGTGAGAATTGTAACGGTGCTTAAGAAATTTTAATACCCATCCCGTTTTCGGCGGGGCCAGCGTTTTGGTTTTGACAGATTCGACAGTTGTGCATGGTTTTCGTGAAATCCCTTACGAAATTTGCCGAGCAAATCGAGTAGGACTTCAGTATTGAACCCGGTAATTATAATTATGAACTGCCTGACCAACATTGTTAGCCCTCAACTCAAAAAAATACATTCTGGAAAGGTTCGAGAGAGTTTTCGGGTCGACGACAAAAGTCGCCTGATCGTTGCATCTGACAGAATTTCATCCTTTGACTTTGTGCTGAATACTCCAGTTCCAGGGAAAGGAGCGGTTCTGAATTCTCTTGCTGCATACTGGTTTGAAAACACTCGGGATATCATCGACAACCATTTTATCCGAGCGGTAGATCCTCAAATTTCTTTGGTGAAAGAAGCCAAACCAATCCCTGTTGAGATGATTGTAAGGGGATACCTGACGGGTTCAGCTTGGCGAGGATACCAAAAGGGACGTCGTGAAGTTTCTGGTGTTCCTATCCCTGATGGAATGACAGTTAATCAAACTTTTGAAACTCCGATAGTTACCCCCACTACCAAAGAAGCCAACGACAGGGAAATCAGCCCGGAAGGGTTGTTTGAAGAAGGATGGGTCACGGAGCCGATTTATCGCAAAATGGAAGCCGCTGCACTTGCTTTGTTTGAGCGTGGCAGTCAAATGCTTGCTGAAAAAGGGATTGTCCTCGTTGATACCAAATATGAGTTTGGAATGATTGGTGATGAATTGATCTTGATTGATGAGATTCACACGCCAGATTCCTCTCGATTCTGGTCCAAGGAAAACTACGAAAAGGACGCTGCAAGCGCGGAGCAGTTGGATAAAGAGTATGTCCGAAGTTATCTCCTGAATAACAAAGTGGATGGAGAGTACCGACTCGACCTACCCGACGAAGTAGTGGCCGAAACCACCCGTCGGTACGAAGCGATTTTTGAAATGATCACGGGCGAAAAACTTGTGGCTCCTCGCTATGATGTTCGTGGAAGAGTTTACCAAAATCTCGTAAACGAGGAGTTGATCAAAGACGGCTACATCGCCGTCGTTATGGGTTCCCCGGGTGATTCGGAGCATTGCCAGAAACTCAAAGACATCGTAGAGAGTTATGGCGTTTGCGGAGAAATGCGTGTTGTTTCGGCCCACAAAAATGGCGAACGATTGGGTGAAGTAACTGGGGATTATAACGAGTCGATTGAACCTGTTGCAGTGATTGCAGTGGCAGGGCGTTCCAATGGGCTCGGCGGTGCATTGGCGGCCAATCTTTCGGTGCCAGTTTTTAGTTGTCCGCCATTTAGTGACCGAACAGACCTGATGGTCAACATCAACTCATCGCTGTTGATGCCATCCTACACTCCGGGTGCGACTGTCGTTGATCCAAAGAATGCGGGCCTCATCGCTCTCAGAAGTCTAAGTCTGCCACGATTACGTCAGCGTTTCAGTAGCGAGATTTTGAAGATGAAAAGTGACCTTGTTGAAGCGGATTCGAAGCTTCGGAACTAAGGTCCTTGGTATTCAGAGATTAGATCAAAGAAAAGTTCACTGAACCCGGCTAATAAGCCCCCGGAGGTTTCCTTTCTTTTACATAATTTTGATGTCTTCATGCTGAAGAAGGGTGCCTAATTGCTTCTTTTTTCAACTATTAGGAAATCTCGGCTTAATTACATACCCAATCCTACCGAAAATAGATGGACTGCAGCATTTCCGCTTCCATCTATGTCTAACGATTCATCCAACCAAGCCCATTTCCATATCAAGCAATTCGTGAATCAATTCACGAGTCGTTATGTATGGGTTTTGGTTGTATTCTTGGCTTTATGGTCGGGATTGCTTTATGTTCTCTATGAGAAGCAGAAAGAGACAATTGCGGGTGGAATTGTTAATCAAAAACGGGCGGAATTACGGTCTATTGTTACTGAAATAAACGTTCTTTCCTTTCAAAATCTACTCAAAATTCATGAATTAGGCGAACTTTTGGGACCCTACCTCGAAAGCGGTTTTAAGAATGACAAAGAGGACAGTTCTAGCTTAGTCTTGGATAGATTTCTTTCGGAATCGAATGCTTATCTCAACGTCAAGTTTGTTGATCCAGAGGGTGTTGTGGTAATGGACATTGGAAATGCTGAACTGGAAGGTCAGAAGCATTCTGTGGGAGAAAAAATTGCTCAATCAGTAATCGATTCTGTGAAAGGGATCCCTGAAGGCGGGATTTTGTTGACAGGTGTTGATGTGGAAAAAATTCAATGGAACGGAGAAAGGATCACTATCGCGATTGCGAGAGTTTGTGCGCCTCAGTTCGACCGGAATGGAAGCCCGGTTGGAGTATTGGTAATGAGCTATTCTTTCTGTTCATGTTACGAACAACTGAAAGCATTTAATGGGAAGCTGATTACAAAGGATGGAATCCAATTGGAAAGTAGGGTTGAGAAAGGAGCAGAGCAATATGGATTTAGTTCATCTGATTTGACTCGTTCCCATCCAAAAATCCTGGAGCAACTCAATGCCGGCAAGGATGTTATCAAAAATTACCCGGCAAAGGGTGGTTTTTTAGTTTTGCATCGGTTCAATGGGGAAATGTTTGGGGGAGAAATATGGAGATCTTATTTTACTGAAGTGAGGTCTGATCTCAACTTGACGATCATAAATACGGCGTCGTCAAAAGACTTTGCTTCGAACTTGGGAATGCTCAAAATTCGACTCATCGGTTTGGGAGTTCTGATTTCTTTACTTTCCATTGTGGTCTACTCAATTATGTCCCGGGAGGCGGAGTTAGAAAGGGCCCACAGAGATGAACTATTGGACAAAAAAAGATTCCTGAGGTCTCTACTCAATGCGATTCCCTTTCCGATCCTTTACACGGACAAGAATGGAGAATGCCTTGGCAGCAATGATGTCTTGAATGATTTTTGGTGTTCAGGGATTTCTAAGTCGGGTGAAAAATGCGAAAACTGCGTAAACAACGATAAGAGTTTTTGTGAACGTCTCCTTGAAGGGGTTCAAGGTCAATTAAGCAAAGAATCCGCGCAGGATTCTTTTGAGTTTGAGTACACCCGTGGAGATTCCGCAAAACAGTATCTATTACACACCGCAAAATACTCCGATCATTCGGAAGAAGTAGCCGGTGCCATCGGTGTGGTCGTTGATATCAGTCATTTCAAACAGCACGAGGGACTGCTCGCCATTGCAAAGTCCCAGGCCGACCACGCGAACAAAGCGAAGGGGACTTTCCTTGCCACAATGAGTCACGAAATCCGCACCCCACTCAACGGAATTATCGGAATGACGAGTCTGATGGCCGATACGCAGATGGATGTTACGCAGGAAGAATACGTCGAAACGATCCGAGCATCTGGCGAAACTTTACTCAACCTGATCAATGACATTTTAGACTTCTCCAAAATCGAAGCTGACAGGATTGAACTCGAGCACATCCCAATGAATGTTGAAAGCATCGTTTGTGATGTGTTGGACATGCTCTCCAAGCAAGCGCATTTGGAGGACGTTGATCTTGCCTACCGGGTAGATCCTAAATTCAAAACTGATATTTATGGGGATCCTGTCCGGTTGAAACAGGTGTTGATGAACTTGGTCAGCAATGCGGTTAAATTCACCGAAAAGGGAAGTATTATCGTCTCGATTGGCGAAGAACGGGGTTCCAGAAATCGACTATTCTTGTCTGTCTCAGACACAGGCATTGGGATTGACCCCGCACAGATAGAGACCCTTTTTGATCCATTTGTACAGGAAGATTCTTCGATTACCCGTCGATTTGGAGGTTCTGGGCTAGGATTGGCAATTTGTCAAAAACTGGTCGCTGTAATGGGTGGAGAATTAAAGGTAAAAAGCGAAGTTCAAGTTGGTTCTGTTTTTGAGTTCAGTCTTCCAATTGGAACCATAATCGAACCCAGAGCTTTGGACAATTCTCAGATTCGGGTATTGGGACATCTTAGTGTCGTACTTGTCG
The DNA here is from genome assembly GCA_963676215.2 of Opitutales bacterium. Lineage (GTDB taxonomy): Bacteria > Verrucomicrobiota > Verrucomicrobiia > Opitutales > JAFGAQ01 > JAKSBQ01. The sequence continues at coordinate 41,225 of CAXXVT010000025.1, forward strand.
ACGACAATACGCAAAGCCTCAATATTGTGACAGAAATTCTGCAAAGCTGGAACATGGAGGTCATTGGATTTTCAGATCCACATGAAGCTCTTCAATGGCTTCTACAAGGCCATCACTGTGACATCGTGATTGTGGACCACTTGATGCCGGATTTGGACGGAGAAACGTTTAGCAGGAATGCGACCGAATATTTCCGAAGTAAGGAACGACAGACCCCCATTGTACTGATGTGTGGAAATGAACATCAGATCGAATCCGACTTCATCACCAATTTAATTCACAAACCGATCCATCGTGATCGGGTATTGGATGTTTTAGTCAATGTGCTGACACGACAACCGCTAGGAATTCCCAAAATTGTAAGTCATTCCAAACGCAAATCCAAAGAAGTATTTTCCGAACGGTTTCCAATGCGAATACTGATCGCAGAAGACAACAAGGTTAACCAAAGGGTGGTTAAGCTTATTTTGAAAAAACTGGGATATGAGGGTGTTTTTGCGGAGAATGGACTTCAGGCTTTCAATGAATACAAAGCCTCGTTCGAAATGAACCCATATGATTTGGTTCTAATGGATATTCAGATGCCTATTATGGATGGTATCACCTCGGGCAAGAAGATAAGGGAGTTTGAATCCGAGATGGATGTGAAGGGTTGTTGTATTGTTGCGTTGAGCGCAAATGTGCTGGAAGAGACTAGAAGCGAAGCCATGGCGATCGGGTTTAATGACTATCTATGTAAGCCTGTGAAATATGATACGCTTCAGGAATCCTTCGAAACTGCCTGGAACTATCTCAATCGAATGTCTCCCGAGAAAAGGGAAGCAGTAAAAGGTCGATTTTTCACCATGAGTAGCTAGAGCCGTATTCGGATTCATCATTCCATAGACCCACTAACCCGAGCTCTCGTGAGGGGTTGTTCAAGTCCAGAAAAAGTTGGACAGGAGAGTAGATTCAATACAACTCCTTGCACTGGCGGAGATTCTTTACACGATGTTGTTGTTGGGTGGTATTGTTCCACCATCAAATGACCTCTATGAGTAACCGATCCAGGAAGAAAACTAAATGGACCTTAAAAGCCCTTATGGATTTTGAGGGGCAAAGGGTTTTGGATCGGGATCTGGATGAGTCAATCCTTGAGAAACGAGATCGTACGATCTATCGCGAAATGGGGGAATCTGATGCGACTAACCGGCGCTTGATTCGTCGCTGGCTTGATGTGATAAATGAGCAACGTCCACTCAAATCCAGTCCAGGTCAACAGGTCAAAACTGCGTATCTTCTGTTGTGTTTGTATGGGGGTGTTGTTGCTCTCATTTCCGGATGGGGTGCTGCCTTTTTTTCTCTGCGGTATGATGGATCCGTTCCCGTGAATGTGTCGCTATTTCTCGGAATCATCGTCATCCCTCAGATTCTTTTGTTGCTTGGCTATTTACCGTTGGTACTGCTGGGTGCTTTTCGCACTGTTTGGATTGCTCCTTTATATGGGCTTCCAGCGAGGATTGGGAAGAACTTGATTGAGAAGATTTGGAATTCCCTTGCGAAACGCTCTGTCATGCGGGCTTCTACGCGCGATGACGCGCAACTAAGAGGTCAACATATCTCCAGCATTCTGCAGCTGCACAAGGGGCTATTCGCGAATCGTGCATTTCAATTGTTTCAGATTGCTGGCATCGCGTTCAATTTGGGAGTTCTAGCTTGCACGTGTGTATTGCTAATGTTCACTGACCGCGCTTTTGGCTGGCAAAGTTCCCTCGTGGATTCCCCGGAAAAGGTCGAGTCCATCGTGCAGACGGTTGCGATACCCTGGAAAGAGTGGATGCCGAATGAAATCGCGTATCCATCCTATGATCAAATCGTTGGCTCAAGGATTATCCTTCGGGAGTCCGATAGTCCGCTGGCCTCGAAAAATCTGTTGGCGTGGTGGCCTTTTCTTCTGCTCTGTGTTGGTTTCTACGGTTTGTTTCCGAGAGTATTTGCGTGGGTGATCTCACTTTGGAACGAGAGGCGATTGCTCGGGAAACTAGCATTTGATTCTTATGCTTATGCTCATTTGGTGGAACGGATGAAAGCAGTTGCTTTGCATTCCCATGGAGCGTCTACGGAACGTCGTGTCGACGAGGGAATGAACCTCTCTCATCCTCCAGAAGATAATCCGGATTTGCATGAGATCCCGAATGAAATAACCATGCTTCATGATACCGCCAAGCGGTATTCTGAAGAAGTATTGCGGGACTGTTTTTTTCAACATTCGGGCCGAAAGATTACACAGATAACTAGAGTCGAAGGGTTATTGCCCGAACACTGGATACATGCGGAACAGGCATCGGTCATACTCTTGATGGAAGGATGGCAACCACCGATTCAAGAGACACTCGATGGAATCGGGCGATTGGCAAACCACCTTTCCCAAAAGGATGGGCATTTGCATTTGTTTTTAATCGGAAAACCTGGACCTTCGGGACCCAAAACACTGTCTCCTTCGATGATGGAGGTGTGGCAGAAGAAAACTCAATTGTTGGGATGCCCTAATTTGCGAGTAGAAACATCGGTATCAACCTCAACCCAACAGGCACCATGAGCAACCACCCGATCATCGCCATCATCGGTCATCCCAATGAAGGGAAATCGTCGGTGCTTTCGACCCTCACAGAAGATGACTCAGTAGTAGTGAGTGACTACCCGGGAGAGACGGTTGTCTGTCAGTCTTTTCCAGTGAAAATTGACGGAGAAACCGTTTTGGAATTTATCGATACTCCTGGATTTCAAAATCCCCTTCGATTACTGGAATGGATGAAAACGAGTGGATTAACCGATGATGCGTTGCTTGCGAAAACTTATGAGCATTTTGGCTCTGAAAAGGCGCTTCATCATGATCTTGAACTGATGAAACCGCTCAAAGAAGGCTCAGGGTTGATCTATGTTGTCGATTGTTCCCGGCCTTTGCTCGAAGTGGATGAAGCCGAGATGGAAATCCTTCGATTGATCAATCGTCCCCGCATGGCAGTCATCAATTTTAAAGAAGGTGACCGGGATTATCTGGAAGAGTGGAAACAGGCGTTTCGTCGCCATTTTAATGTAATAAGGGAATTTAATGCCCACCAGGCGCGTTTCAAAGAACGAGTGGCCTTATTGGAAACGTTGAAAGCTATTCAGCAAGACTGGGAGCCCGCCCTCAATCGTTCGATTGCGGCCTACCAAAGTGATTGGGACTACCGGAAACAGCGGGTGGCTGAGGACGTGGTGCAGTATTTGAAATGGGCGGTCAATTGTAAGGCTGAACGCAAATACACGCGGGAGTCGGATGCGGACTCGGTGCGGAAAGAAATTGTTGAAAGCTACCAAGGCCGCATTGCAAAGGAAGAGAGTCGACTCTTTAAGGAAATCCGACGACTCTACCGCCATCATCTTTTCGACTTCGAATTGCCGGAGCAATCCATCCTGCAGGAAGAACTGTTTTCAGAAGACACCTGGCAAGTTCTGGGCCTCACCCAGAAGCAACTGCTCTGGACTGCCACCACGGTAGGTGCGGGCCTTGGAGCTGCGCTCGACGTTGCCGCAGCAGGAATAACCTTTGGAGTCTTTACTGCAGCAGGGGCCCTCGCAGGCGGTGGTGGGATTCTTTTTAAAGGCAAAGAACTTTCCAAAATTCGAATCAACCGGCTACCCATGGGCGGATTTGCCATGTCCGTGGGACCGAACAAAAACCCTCAATTCCCCTTTGTTCTGCTAGATCGTGCCTTAATTTACTACTCCGAAATCGCAACTCACGCCCACGGGAAACGGGATTCAAGTTTGGGGAACGGAACCCATGCGGGAATTCTTTCGAGCTTGGATATAACGATGGTTCAGAAGCTGAGCAAATACCTCACTGGGCTTTCTTCATCGAATAATACCAAGGTGGAAGAAGCCTCTGTAGATCTAAAAACCCTTGTATTGGAAACAATCAAAACGACGTTGTAGCACACCCCAAAAATTGGGTCAGTTTGTTTTATATATGGCTCATAATCAGGACATAGCGATATCGGAGGGGTATCGAAAAAGTTTGCGGATTGGCCCGCTCTTTGCTTTCTTTGAGGCTATCACTTCGGTGGGAATATTCTGCTACTTCTTTAAGGGAAAGCTGCTTCTGACATGCCAACCCAGTGCGGTAGCCTACGCCGTTAATTGAGGTGAGAAGAGGCATGGAAGAAAACATAAAACAGTACACCAGTCGCCTGATCACTCTTCTTGAAGATTTTGACTGGAAAGAAGTCGAGGAACTTGGGGATGCCATCCAGAATATATGGAAGTCCGAAAAACATTTGTTTGTATGTGGAAACGGAGGCAGTGCTGCAAATGCAGATCATGCAGTGAATGATTTCATCTACGGAGTGAATCCGAAGGGTGAGGGAGTCAAAGCATTCTCTTTGGCCGCGAATTTTTCGGTAAATAGCTGTTTGGCCAACGACACTGGGTATGAGAACATTTTTTCCCATCAATTAAATACACTGGGTGAAAGAGACGATTTGCTATTGGTTTTTTCGGGCAGCGGGAATTCGAAAAATATTTTGAAAGTGATCCGTAAAGCAAAATCCAAAGGTATGATGACCTCAGGTATTCTTGGATTTGATGGAGGAGAAGCAAAAAAACATCTCGATATTGCGATCCATTTCCCGATTAACGACATGCAAATCGCTGAGGATCTGCAGATGATAGTGATCCATATGATTGTGCAAAACCTCAGAACATTTTAGAATGGTAAAAATAGCCGTAGTTGGCAGCAACAGTTTCTCAGGTTCTCATTTTGTTCGATATTGCTTGGAAAATGGGCATGAAGTGTTGGCGATTAGTCGATCACCCCAACCAGATTTCCCGTTTTTACCTTATCGATGGGGTGATCCTGAGTCCAAAAGATTTGAATTTTTGCAGGCGAGAATCCCCGAAGAGATTGAGACGATCGAAACATCTCTTCAATACTTTGAGCCCGAGTATATTGTTAATTTTGCTGCCCTTGGAATGGTAGCAGAAAGTTGGCTGTATCCTACTGATTATTATAAGACCAATGTCCTGGGTAACGTAGTGCTACACGAAAGTTTAAGGAAACTGGATTCACTTAAGAAATATGTGCATGTTTCGACTCCCGAAGTGTACGGTCACACTGGTGGATATATCAATGAGGATGCACCGATGTGTCCAACTACCCCATATGCTGCATCCCGGGCGGCTTGTGACATGCATCTCGAAACCTACCTCAAGCAATACAACTTCCCAGTTGTATGGACAAGGGCAGCAAACGTTTTTGGACCGGGCCAACAGCTGTATCGCATTATTCCGCGAACCATTTTAGCTGGTTATACCTCTCAGAAACTTCAATTGCACGGAGGTGGGACCAGCGAGCGTTCCTTTATTCACATTGAAGACGTATGCAAAGCGACACTGCGGTTGGCATTGGAATCGGAGATTGGCGAAGTTTATCATCTTTCCACTCTGCAAACGGTGTCAATTAGGGCATTAGTGGAATTGACATGTGAACTTTGCGGATTCGATTTTAGTGGCATTGTTCAGATGGCCCCAGAGCGAGCCGGAAAAGATTCAGCCTATTTCCTTGATAGTTCAAAAATCAGAGAACGGTTTGGCTGGAAAGATGAAATATCTTTAGATGAAGGAATATTGGAAACCCAGCGGTGGATAGAAGCAAATTTGAGCACTTTCAGAACCCTTTCACTCGACTACAAACACAGAAATTAATGATGAATCTTCTTGTTACCGGAGGCTGTGGATTTGTTGGAACTCGTTTAGTCGAGAGTTTATTGGAAGAGGGGCACAATGTCACTGTGTTCGACATTCAATGGTTTGGGAATTTTCTTAATGCTCATCCGAAACTTACAGTCATACAGGGCGATATTCGCGATATTGAAGCCGTTCCGATGCAGGGAATCGACGCAGTCTTTCATCTCGCAAATGTCGCCAATGATCCTTGTGCCGATCTTGATTCAAAATTGAATTGGGAGGTCAATGCGCTAGCCACAAAATTTCTTGCCGAAAAGGCGATTGAGTGTGGAGTGAAACAATTTATTTTTGCGAGCTCAGGTAGCGTGTATGGGGTAAAAGATGAACCTGAGGTAACTGAGGATCTGAGTCTGGTTCCAATTTCGGACTACAATAAAACGAAAATGATCAGTGAGCGGGTATTGCTCAGTTATGCCGATCAGATTGCCGTGCAGATTCTAAGACCTGCTACGGTTTGCGGTTACTCCCCTCGGATGCGCTTAGATCTTTCGGTGAACATCCTGACCATGTT
>CAXXVT010000026.1:0-81536 GCA_963676215.2 Opitutales bacterium
ATTCGCTCCAAGCGAATCATCTGCGTCGGACGCTAAAGTCCGACATTAACGCGCGAAGCAAGTGATGTTATAAACTAATTTTTATCCCCAAAGGAACGTGGACATTCCTGTCCGCAATTCGTCTACCTTATCAAGACATACTGCAAGCACATCTCCACTTCAACTTTCAGTTGAGTGTCCCTTGGTCAGCAGCGTTCTCTCCGAATGCTCCCAGAGAGATGAAGTTCAGAGAAGGAAGTAATCCGGGTTGCATGGGTTCTTAATATTCATTGTAACCGATTCGTCTAATCCACCGTTTTAACAGACAATATGGCTACCAAATCCACACACAGCATCATGCGGGCATTGCACCGCGATATCGGATACTTCGTCGTCGGGCTTACGATGATCTATGTCATCAGCGGCATCGTGCTCGTATTCAGAGACACTAGTTTTCTGAAGGTAAAAACAGAAATCAGGAAAGAGTTGGAACCCAACTTAAATGCCAACGCCCTCGGACAAGAGCTGCACATAAAGCGCTTCAAGGTCGAGAAAACGGAAGGGGAGGTGCTTCATTTCAAAAACGGCACTTACAACCAAACTTCAGGGGTCGCCGAATACACCTCTGAGTCCCTTCCTGGATTCCTCGAAAAAATGACAAAACTTCACAAAAGCTCCAGCAAGAGCCCGACCGCCTGGCTCAACATCATCTATGGAGTTTTATTAGGATATTTGGTCATCTCCGCATTCTGGATGTATAAACCCAAAGCCAAACTATTCAAAAGAGGCGCAATCCTCTCGGCATCGGTCTCGTCTTTGCCGTCGTGATGATCCTGATCCAAGGATAAGACACTCAACGCTTTAGAGCATGCGGAAACAGATCTCATGCGAGCATGTGATACTACAGGTGATGAACAGTAGCATCCGATGCTCGCATCGGATTATACACGTATTGAATTAAACGCTAAACAGTGTCATACCGATCCAGCTACATCAAATGACAGCCTTGCCGATCGACAAGGGATTGGGACCCTGTCCGGAGGAGAGAAGGCGACCTGCTTTCCAGGCTCGCCTCCACGGTAGTTCAAAGGATGCAGTATTATCCTATTCGTAACGTAGGTGTCGATCACGTTAATCCGGGTCGCCCGTATTGCCGGCAATAAGCTGGCAACAACACATATCCCTGTAACAAATAGGATCACGATCCCAAATACTCCGAGATTCAACGTATTCACATCGCTTAGCATGGGATTGATCTGCACGCAAAGCACGATGGAGATCAAAAGACCAATCCCTAATCCCCAAACAATCATCTTTCCACTTCCCTTGAGAATGCGTTTGAGAATCGTTATCGGATTCGCGCCAAGAGCCATGCGAATGCCATATTCTTTGGTGCGTTCGATCACAGTAAAGCTGATCAGTCCATACAACCCGATTCCTGAAAGCATCAGAGCGATGAAGGCAAAGAAAAGAGTCATCATCATCGGAAGTTGCTGGGCAAAAGTTGCAATCTCAAAGACTTCGTCGAAGGTATGAACATTCATCGTCACTTTTGCATCCACATCCAGAATCGCCTGTTTCAATGTCTGGATAGAACGTTCTGGGTCCCCCTCCACATGCACTATGAAATTGACAATATTATTCTCCATATCCCACTGCTTGTAAGGGAAATAAAGGGTATATCCGTCCCAACTCATAAAGTAGGGCTTGTCCTGAACCTGTTCCGCTACACCGATGACCTTCAAGGTTTTTCCCCAAAAACTAATAGTTTGTCCAATGGGTTCCACATCCTGGTAATACTTCTCCATTGTATTCTGACTAATGATGACGACTTGCTCCGATTCACTATTATCCATGTCGGTGAAATCACGGCCCTTTAATAATTTGGTACCGACCGTGTTGAAGTATCCGGGGAAAGTCACCATTCGCAATGCGCCAGCGCGCTGTTCCTCTGGCGCATATTCGTAGTGATCCATGGCAAAATCACTGTGACCCATATTATACGGAGAAATCGGAATGCGGTTACTGGCAGAGGCATTGATCACCCTCGGCATTTCATTCAGTTTTTCGATGGTCCGTTCCATGAAAGGGAGTTTGTTCGCTTTGTATTCGTCCCAGCCGCCACCAAAGCGGTAGTCAGGCATCTGAACTTCGAAGGCAATACGTCCTTCTTTGGCAAATCCAACGTGCTTCTTCAGCACGGCATTAAGATTGAGAATCAACACTCCTGCCAGCACTAACAATACAATGGAAAGTGTCACTTGTGAGATGACAAAAAACGAATGCATGCGGTGTTTTGCCGCCGATCCTGAAACACTGCGGCCCCCGGATTTCACGTATTCAATCAAATCACGTTTGAGCACGGAAATAATCGGAACCGCTCCCGTCAGCAACGCACATCCAAATGCGATCAAGAACGTGATCTGCAGTGAAGTCGCATCAATTTCAAACTCGCCAGCCCACGGGATTTGATCGAGCTGTAGCATCTGCGCACTCCGGAACCCAAGCTGAAGCACAAATAGACTGAACAGCCCTCCAGCATAAAGTAGATGATGATCTCAGTTAGAATTTGACCTGAGAGCCGGCGAATGCTGGCACCCAAAGCCCGTCGCATCGCGTATTCCTGGATGCGGGAAAAACTGCGCACCATGATCATGCCACTGACGTTAAGACATCCAATGAGCAAGACGATAAAGGTCACAATCTGAACGGACCGAAACGCAATTGCGATCTGCGGCAGGCCCGTTGTAACCATGTCGTTGACGTTCGCCGCGCTAAAAGTCGCTCCCGTGCGCTCCTGGTCATCGCGGTCTTCCGGATAAATATCCAAAAAGGCTTCATACACACTCTTCAGGTTCTTGTCTGCCTGCTCCATCGTGACTCCATCCTTGAGGCGAGCCAAACACATGTAGGAATGGTCATTCCGACGCCATGTCTCACTCAGTTCTTTGGGAACAAACTTTCTCGGCAACCAGGCTTCAGAATGCTGATAGCTCAGATAAAAACTCTGAGGGGCCACGCCGATCACTTCATATTTTTGACCATCCAGAATAACATCGTTTCCAAGCAAATCATCTTCTTCGGATCGCAAATCATTCCACAACGCTTCCCCTAGTACGACCACTCGACCCGAGGTGCTCTCCACATCCTCTTCCGTGAAAAAACGACCGACGACGGGTTTAATCTGGGTGATTCTCCATATTTCCGGTGTAATCAGGTCCGTTCGAATGCGACGCACTCGATTGCCAAGGTCCAGGTCGAATTGAATTTCATCGTCTACAAATCCAAGCTCCTCAAAAGAGGTGCTCTGTTCCTTCAGAAAATGGAAATGCGGAATGGATATCTGGTTCACACCTTCCCGAACTTTTGGCCATTCCTTGCCAACCTGCGCAATCCCTTCTGTGTTTCCATACTCGAACGGATTGGTCACGAGTTTGCGCATGAAGTTGTAGGCCGTCGTGTTGGAACCCAAACAAAGCGCGAGGGTCAATACAATGATACCAGTATGCAGTTTGTTTTTGAATACCTGGCGGAATCCAAACAATAGATCACTCCAGAATTCCTCGATCCAATGGATTCCGAAAAATCCGGGAGGTTTTTCCGTTGATAAATGATAATGGGAAGACTGTGAAGTGGATGATGGTGTCGGCGAGTTCTTCATGATGATGGTGGGGATGTGGAAAAATTGTTCTGATATGGGTTAGTGATCTCTGTTTGTTAATTGTTGGGATCTCGGATTCTTGCCAATAATCAAGGATGTCGCTCGGATTATTGGGTTAAGCGGGATCAATGATTGAGCACTGATCCCGCTTGTTTCCCTATGATACGATGCTGTGCTTTCGAACCCATCGTAGCACTGCATGTAACTAATCTGATGTTGCTGAGAAAAATTACTCATACCGCAGTGTATCGATGACATTGATGCGGGTTGCCCGTAGCGCCGGGATCAAGCTGGCGAACAGACAGATTCCTGAAACGAAAAGTAGCACCACCCCAAAGACGGTCGGCTGAAGCGTATTGATATCCGAAAGCATGGGATTAATCTGAGCGCAGAGCGCGATTGCGACCAGTAATCCAACCACCAACCCCCAAAAAATCAACTTTCCGCTGCCCTTGAGAATGCGTTTGAGGATTTTCAACGGATTGGCTCCCAGCGCCATGCGAATCCCGTATTCCTTCGTGCGTTCCATGACCGTAAAACTGATCAACCCATACAATCCGATGCCGGACAACATCAATGCGATGCTCGCAAAGAATAGGGTCATGATCATCGGTAACCGCTGAGCGAAGGTTGCAACTTCATAGACCTCATTAAACGTCTGGGATACCATAGTAGCTTTAGGATCCACATCGAGAATCGCTTTTTCCATTGCTATGATCGATTTTTGAGGGTCACCCTTAACATGAACGAGAAAATTGGTATGTCCTTTCATCGAAGTCCACTGATTGTATGGAAAATAGATCGAATAGCCGTCCCACTGGATAAAAAAGGGTTTGGCCTGGACGGTCTCGACAACACCGATGATCTTCACGTCATTTCCCCACCATCTGAAGGTTTGGCCAATGGGATCAACGCCTTGATAGTATTTGTCCACCATAGACTGTTCGATAATCGCCACCTTTTCAGATTCAAAGGTATCGGTGATTCCAAAATCACGGCCCTTCATAAATTGGGTCCCAACGGTATCAAAATACCCAGGCATCACTGCCACGTATAAGCCATTCAGTTTTGATTCTCCCTCTGCATACTCATAATGATCCATGGTTACATTGCTGTGACTCGTGTGCCAGGGCGATATAGGAACCCGACAACTGGCAGTGGCATTCACAACGCCGGGCACAGAACTGAGTTTCTCGAGAATCCTCTCTCTAAATGGCATGATATTGGATTGGTAATCTTCACTAGACCCGAATCGATACCCAGGCTGTTGTACTTCTATGGAAACGCGACCTTCCGTTGCGAACCCTACGTCCTTTTTCAAAACAGCGTTTAAATTGAGGATAAGGACCCCGGCCAAAACGAGCAATATGACAGAAAGTGTTACTTGAGAGATGACAAAGAAGCCATGCAATCGGTGTCTCGAGGCGGACCCAGCCACGCTTCTTCCACCCGATTTGACATGTTCGATCAAGTCTCGTTTCAACACGGAAAAAATCGGAATGACACCGGTTCCAACTGCACACAGGAAGGCAATGAGGAAGGTGGTTTGAATAGAATTGAAGTCTATCTCAAAATTGCTGGCCCAGGGGATTTGGTTCAATCCCAGGAGCTCGACAGACATTAATCCAAGCTGAAGTACAAAAACGCTAAATACTCCACCCAGGAAGAAATAGATGAGGATCTCTGTGAAAATTTGAGCTGACAGGCGGCGAATGGACGCACCCAACGCACGGCGCATGGCAAATTCCTGCATTCTGGAAAAACTCCTGACCAGTATCATGCCACTGACATTCAGGCAACCGATCAGCAATACTACGAGGGTTACAATGTGAACAGATTTAAAGGCAGTTCCAAGTTGAGGCATGTTCTGAGTCACAAGATTGCTGATATTTGTCGCCCCAAAGGTTGAACCATTGCGTTTCGAATCATCCCGGTCATCGGGATAGATATCTAAAAATGTTTCGTAGACGCTTCTCAAATTTTGATCCGCTTGTTTGATCGAGATTCCCTCTTTCAGTTTCGCAATGAGAAGATAGTTATGATTGTTTCTTTTGTTCGGATCATTCTCAGGTGGGTTGATCACTCTTGGGATCCACATATCTGCATGGGTATAGGCCAAATAGAAACTCTTGGGTGCGATGCCTATCACTCTGTATTTTTGATCATCGAGAAGGATCTCCCGATCCAGCATGTTGTTCCCAGCGGACTTTAAATCGTTCCATAATGACTCGCTTAGAACCACAACATTGCCCGAACTGTTTTCGACGTCATCTTTTTTAAAAAACCGCCCCATTATAGGATCTACGCCAGTGATAGACCATACTTCAGGTGTTATTTCATCGGCGGTTACGTTTCTGACCTTGCCACCGAGATCGAGGTCATAGTCATTCATTTGATCGATGAATCCAATCTCTTCGAAGGACGTCGCATTCTCCTTGAGAAAATAGTAATGAGGAACTGAAACATCGCCTACACCGTCCCAACGTTTGGTCCATCGTTTTCCAATTAACGCGACGCTATCTCCATTTTTGTATTGGTAGGGATCAGTGACCAGGTGTTTAAGGAAGTTGTAGGCGGTCGTGTTAGATCCCAAACAAAGCGCCAATGTGAGCACAATAATACTCGTGTAGAGTTTGTTTTTGAATGCCTGGCGAAATCCAAATCTTAGATCGCTCCAGAGATTTTCGAATCTTTGAGGACTAAAGAATCCGGGATGGATATCTTCGGGAGGTCGACGATTGTTTGATGTTGATGAGTCCATGACGATGTTGTTTTGAAATTTGATTTGTTGTGCTTAAGAGGGTTAGGACTCCGCAAGCGAAGCCCCTACTGATAACCTGGATCTTATTGACTCGCTTGAACCAGAGGCAGCTGCACGGCGTAAACATCGAGCAGAGTTCCGCGTTCTTTGTGGTAGACCGACAGTGATTTGAAGTAGTCGACCTTGGACCGGATCTCCTGCAACTGGGCATTTGCGACTCGTTGCTGTTGATCCAGCACAAAGAAACTCGTACTGCGGCCGGCTTTGAGCTTTTTCTCTTCTGCCCGAAGGGAACGTTCGGCGAGCTCACGGTTGTGTTGAGAGGAAACCATGCGATCCCAGGCTTTCTTCAACCGAAAGGCAGCGTTATCAAGCTGGAGCAACACTGCTTGTTGCACGCGCTCCAGTTCCAGTTCCTTTTGACGGGTTTCGATCTTTGCAATCGCGTGCTGAGCACGATTGGAACGGTTCGGGATGGGCAAAGACAATTCGAGTCCACCATACCAGCCTTCTCCATCACGGTCTTTCAGAGAGCGCCACCCGGCATCCGAATCCGACCCCAAACCTTGGGTGTCGTAGCGAAGCGTCAAATCAAGTGAAGGCAGCAGGTCGAATTGTTCCTGCATGAGGATCAGCTCTTGTATGCTCAATCCGAGTTGAGCCATTTGAAAAAACGGATTCTCCTCCAGGGCCATCGGAAAGTCCTGTGCAACCGCCGGACGCTCCTCTGGAAAGGAAGGTAAATCGACGATGGCAATCTCCCGATCCAGAAGCTCAAGCATTTCATCTGAGATCAGTTGCTTCACCAGGTTTTCTTGGGTGTGCAAGTAGACCTCCGCTTGAAAAACGGCTTCCTGACGTTGGGTGGAACGAGATTCTGCGAGGATGATATCGGACTCAGCCTGATATCCCATCGAAACACGTTTTTTATTATCCTTGAGGAGTTGGGCTGCGAGATCCCTGTTGTTGATCGAGATTTCGAGTTGCTTGGATGCAAAATACAAATCGGCATAGGCAGCGACCACGTCGAGAACAGTATCAATGACCACGGATTTGAATCTCCAGTTTTCCACTTCCAAACTCTTTTTGGAAACCTTCAGGGCCGTCCTGGCTTCATTGCGCAAACCGCCCCTCATCAAGGGTTGAATGACCTGAACGTAGGCTGAAGGAGTGCTTGCCATTGATAGGATACCTTGCTCCTGATCCCGGTTTGAATAGTTGTTAACTCCCAGACTGTAGCGTGTTCCAAGAAGCGTGTTTCCCGATACACTCACTCCACTCGAAAGGTTTCGAGAGGTATTTGAGATGCTTGCATCTGGTAAGGTCAAAGCCTCCTCACTCGCCTTTGAGTAGTGGAGACTCAACTCAGGGTCAAATTGACCAACGTTGGATCGAACCCATTGCTGTTGTTTCTCGTAGTTGAACCGATTGCTTCGCACCACGAAATTCTTCTCTAGCGCAAGAACCACACAGTCCTGTAGATCCAAAACGGTTTCCTCTGCAACCATACCAAACGGAGCAGTCAGCAGGAGAAAAACGATACTTTTCGAAAGCTTAGACACGGTAATAATTCGGAGTGTTTTTGTTGATTTCCGAGTTTAGTCTACTTTCGCAGTTTCAAGCTGGTTTTCGTCAATAACCTTGCCGTCAAATAGATTAATAATGCGGGAGGCAAAGCCGTTGTAGCGGTCGTCGTGAGTCACCATGCAGATGGTAGACCCTTCTTCGTGCAACTGAGTAAGGAGTTCCAAAACCCGTTCACCGTTGGAGGAATCGAGATTCCCAGTTGGCTCATCCGCGAGTAATACCTTCGGGTCCCCTGCCAGTGCACGGGCCACTGCCACTCGCTGCTGCTGTCCACCAGACAACTGGGTTGGCAAGTGGTTCTTGCGATGGATCATTTGCACGCGTTCAAGCACGTGTTCGACTCTCGCTTTACGTTCGGAGCGTTTCATGCCGCGATATTCGAGCGGAAGCTCCACATTCTCAAAAACCGTCAAATCTCCAATGAGATTGAAACTCTGAAAGATGAAGCCGATCTCACGGTTGCGGATGAGTGAACGATCAAAGTTGTTCAAACTCGATACATCCTGCCCATCCAATTCGAAATGCCCTTTGGTGGGAGAATCCAACAGACCCATAATGGAGAGGAGGGTGGATTTACCACAGCCCGAAGGACCTGAGATGGACATGAATTCTCCTGCTCGGATATCCAGGTGCACTCCAGAGAGGGCATGGGTTTCGATTTCTTCAGTATAGAAGACTTTCCAAATGTCTTCCATGTGAATGAGTGGTTGGTTTGCTGACATAGTTTTTGATTTGTTTTTAATGATGTTGTTCTTGATGAGGTGATAAAAGATTAACGAACCCGTATTTGAGCATGGTCATCCCAATCGGAGGTGTCGGATAAGATGATGCGGTCGCCGGGAGCAAGCCCTTCAAGGATTTCGATGGTATCGCTTGAGGTGCGGCCGTATTTTACCGATACACGCTCCGCGATATTGGAGTCCGGCAGGAATTTGAAAACACTTCCACTGCTTTCAGGGCGGGAATATACGGGTCGATCAGCGTAGATAGTGGATTCGATACGATCGATTTCGATGATACCTTCTACGGTGAGGTCCGGTCTTACTCCCTTAGGTGCAGTGCCAAGGAGCTCTACATCAACCGCTACGGTTCCCTCTTCAACATTGGGATCCACCCGGATGACTTTGCCATCCATGATGCCGTTCCGGGTATCAATCTTCGCCATTTGACCAATCAACACATCCTTTGCCTGATGTTCCGAAATGCGGACCACTGCCTTCAGACTCCTTGGGTCTGCGACTTGCGATAAACTCGCCCCAACGGTAACCCGCTGACCCTCTTCAACCGTCTGACGTTGCAGTACTCCTGCGAAACCCGCTTTCACGGTGAGCGCCTCCACTTGTTCCTTGAGCAACGTGTAGCGGGCGCGGGTCTGTTCGATTCTGGACTCTTCTGCCGCGCTGCGAGAGCTGTTGGCCCTTTTGGTGAATTCAAGACGTTTGTTCTCAAGCCCCAGTCGGGTTTTGAGTTGCTTCACATTCAGTTCAGCCCGTTTCATTGAAAGTTCGGACTCCAGACCCTCTTCAAATAACTCTTTATTAATGGCCGCTTCCAACCCAGCCTGCTCAAGTTCAGCTTCCAGTTGAAGAATGGAAGATTCAAGATTGAGCACTTGGCTTTCGAGATCCACTTTCAAACTCAACATATCCGCATCCTGTGAATTGAGCTCCAATTGAACTGCCTGAGTTTCCTGAAGAAGCTCCGGATTGCTCAATTCCATGATTACAGTGTCAGGAGTCACGATTGCACCCGGGAGCACGAGTATCCGTTCGATGCGTCCAGAGGATCGAGCTGATACCCACATCACATCCTCAGGTTCCAGAACCCCAGCACCTCTCACTTGTCGAAGCATGGAACCACGAGTGACTTCCCCTATCCACAAGCGTTCCCGGTCAACTGATACAGGTCCCGGTTTCTTCACAAACGTGAAGACGACGAACAAACTCGCAAAAGCGAGAATGACCAGGCCAACGATAAGGCGTTTGATGACTTTTTGTTTACTGCGGTCTTTTCTTACGATGTCCATGTTAAGTTGATGATGCCAACACCAATGAAAGAACCATGCCACAATTATACAAAAACCACATCATATTGATAAACAGGCGTTTATGGATTTTTAGACTCTTTCAATTACGGAGGATCTTTATCTGAGTTTCGAAAACGAAACCCATCTGAGTTTCAATTTCGAAATCTGAAGATCGAGGTGTGTGAACAACTAATCACGCCCATTTTCGCGAACCAATTTCCACAATTATCCGTTTTTCATGGTTCACAGGCAGGGCGAATCGACCCCGCCTGCCCCGATTTTTCGGTGGATGAGTCGTTCATCTGCCTCACAACAATTCGCACGAATGAATTCATGCGCTCCTTTCCCCCTTATCTTCTCTTCCGGAGGCGATGACTTCAGTCGTCGTCACATTCTGCCTATTTCCGCCATTCGCTATCAGTCATTCGCCATTCATGGTAATCCCGTCGAACCGAGCGTCACCTGACGGGCAACACAATGGTTGCCTTGCAACCGGTACCTTGTTTGCGGTTTTCGAGAGTAAGGGTGCCTCCGTGAGCCTCCACGATTTGGCGGGATACAATGAGTCCGATTCCGTTTCCACTGGGTTTGGTAGTGAAATAGGGAACAAATAGGTTGTCAGGGTTGGTGATCCCATATCCTTCATCCAGAATACTGATCGCAAGATCTCTCGCCCCTTCCAATTTCCACGTCAATTTAACACCATCCTTACGACCTTCCATCGCCTCGGTCGCATTTTTCAGTAAATTGATCATGACCTGCTCGAGCTGGGGTTCGTCTGCCAAAATTGTTTGATCGATAGCAGCTTCTACTTTCACGTGTTGAAAGAGTTCATTTTGGGTCAATCGTTGCGCGAGTTGTAGCAAAGAGAATGGCTTTTTCTCTGGTTGAGGTTGGCGTGCAATTTGCGAGTAGTTTTTGACAAACCGTGCCATGTTATCGACTCGCTCCGCGATCACTCGACAACCTTCGTCCAAGTCTTCTCTCCAATCTTCAGGCAGCGGATCCTGCTTCACCATACGACTCATTGTCACTGCCATGGTTTTCATGGGCGTCATGGAGTTGATCAATTCATGACCAAGGACGCGAGTGAGCTTTTTCCAGGCACCTAACTCTTCTTCGCGTAATGTTTCACGGATGTCGGCCAGAATAATGAGACGTTGGGGGCGACCCGCTTCCCGGTAGGTCCCATGTTTGACGAGCCAGCGGCTTTCGTGGCACGGAAATTTGTGGTGATGCCCCGTCGCATATGCCGCATCAAGGGCAAAACTCAAATCAAGTTCTTCCATCGAAGCGCCAATGAGTTTCTTCGCTGGCTTTCCAAACAATCGGGCCGCAAAGGGATTCACAATCACCAGGCGATTTAAGGGATCAAAACAAAAGACAGCAATGTCGGTTTCTTGAAGAATTTTATCGAACAATTTGTGTTGTTCGAGTCGGATCCGCCTTTCCTCCTGTAGCTGATCAGCCAGGCGATTTGTCTCCCACATCGCTAATCCAATGGGGTCGTTGGGATTCGCATTACTTCCGCGCATCGAGTAGTCCCGCTCTCCGAAGGCTGCAAGTATGTTAGACAGCACGAGCCAGGGCCGACGAATGTTATCCTGGAGCATGAGGAACAACACGATCCAGCAAAAAAAGAACATGTAGAGAAAGGAGATCCAAACGCCCGCTCCATAATTCCCCATGATCAACAGAACAATCGTAGAGATTAAGCCCGGCAACCCCATCAATACTGCGAGCCAAATACTTCGCTTGAGTGAAAAACTATTATACCTGGGTCGCACGTTGTGTCTGGATGAAGTGAAATTTTTCGACGCAGCCGTTCCTATACTGGAATGCCGTGTTTGTGGATTCTTCGATAGAAAGAACTTCTGGTAATCCCCAAACGATCGGCCGCACTGTTGGGATCTCCAGGAAACTCTGAAATTGCCTGCAAGATCATCTGTTTCTCCATCGCTTCCAAAGTTATGGGCTGATTATCGACTGAAACAGTTGCACCTGCACCCCCTTGAATCCCAAGATCTGATGGTTGGATAGACGAGGATTTTGATAGCAGTACCGCCCTTTCGACAACATGATTGAGTTCACGCACATTTCCCGGCCATGCATAAGACCGCAGTTGGGATTCCGTGGTGTTTGAGAATCCGGCCAGATCCTTACGGTACTTGGTTTTGAAGGTTTCCAAAAAACACCTCGCCAGTGGTAGAATGTCTTCAGGACGTTCTCGTAGTGCAGGAATATGAATGGGGACCGTATTAATCCGATAAAAGAGGTCCTCGCGGAACTTTCCATTTCTCACATGTTCGGCTAGATCAGCATTGGTTGCACAAATCAATCTTACATCTGCCTTGCGGGTTTTCGACGATCCAAGCCTTTCAAACTCACCACTTTCGAGTAAGCGCAACAGCGTTGCCTGATGCTTAAGCACAAGGTTGCCAATTTCGTCGAGAAAGAGAGTGCCACCGTCCGCGATTTCGTAACGCCCCACACGATCAGTTTTGGCGTCGGTAAACGCTCCTTTTACGTGTCCAAAGAGCTCACTTTCAAACAAGCTCTCTGGCAGCCCACCCACATTTACTGAAACAAAAGAATGATTTTTACGGGCCGAGAGCTGATGACATAGTTTCGCAAACAACGTTTTCCCTGTTCCATTCTCCCCAGTAATGATGACATTCGCATCGGAGGGAGCAATCTGCTCAAACGCATCGATGATATCCTGCACCGCCTTCGACTCATAAATTAAAGAAACACCCTCATCCCGCTCCTGTCTAAGGATGCGATTTTCAGATTCGAGCTTCTGAGTGTTTTCAAGTGAACGTTTCAATGCACACTGGGTTCGAACAATAGAAAGCAGTCGTTCGATCTCCCATGGCTTGGTCACAAAGTCATTCGCACCCACCTTCATCGCATCGACCGCAATATCGACCGACGCCCAGGCAGTCATCACCACGATGGGAATGATAGAATCAAGTTTTCTGATTTTTTGAACCAGCTCAATGCCTTCTTTTCCCGAAGTTGTGTCACGCTGATAATTTAGATCCAGCAGTAGAAGATCAAAATCTTCCATCTTGACGCGTTCAATGACTTCATCCGGAGATTCTGCTGTTATGCATTCAATCCCCTCGCCTTTGAATAGCATTTTTCCCGAGCTCAGAATATCCTTTTGATCATCTGCAATGAGGACTTTGGGAGCTCGTCCAAGTGATGTTGTCATAGCGATGGCTTAGCATAGTTTGGGTTTTTGGAAAAGCCAGAACTCGCAACAATCATCTTTTGGCCCGTATCATCGATGATACTTCGCATTCCTCTTCTCCTAATATCGTCATCTTTGTCGTGACGGTCTTCCCAATTGTTATCGATCGATCATCTAAACACGACTACGATCACAAGTTAGATCTGTGTATCCTGCTGAGGCCGACAAGCCTGCGGTCACAAAAACAAACCGCCTCACAGCAATTCGCACGAATGAATTCATGCGCTCCTTTTCGATGTCATAATTCCCATTCCGGAGGCGATGACTTCAGTCGTCGTCAATGATTTCCCTCAGTCATACTAAGCTCCATAATTGAACAACACACCCATCATCCCAAATCTGCGTAAATCCTCCTTAGGCGGACAGGTCTGTGTCATTTTCTTTCGCACCCAACAAAGTCGGGGTTGTGTACCGCTGCGCTCTGAAGCAGTTTAAAAACCACCATTTGCCTCGCGCGATTAGCAATTCGCTATCAGTCCTTCGCCATTTATGGTGCGCCCGTCGAACCATCTACCTTTACTAATGGAAATCGTGTGACGCACCTGCGGGTAGATAACGTTCGCCCAAACCAGCAATTCGCTCGGCTTTCACATGAATCACTCCCTCAACATTTTGCAGTTTCCCCGAAATCACCAAAAACGGCTCCTTTACAATGACCAAACGGAAGCGCTCGAAGAGCGGCCCGTAGACGATACAATTCGAAACCCCTGTTTCATCCTCTAAACTGACAAACACGACCCCCTTTGCCGTTCCCGGCCGCTGCCGACAAATCACAGCCCCCGCAACCCGCACTTGGGTTCCATCTCGCGTGGATCCGAGTTTTTCTGCAGTCAAAATGCTTTTGGGGAGTTTCTTTCGTAGCCAAGCCATCGGATGGGCGCCAACGGTCAATCCCATCGATTGATAATCCGCATTGAGGCGTTCGACATAGGTCATCAGCGGTAAACGATAGGTCTCTTCTGATTCACTATAACCTTCATTATTGTCCGATTCCTCCACCATCAGATTCGAGAACAAATCATCTTTGTCGATTGATGCCTCAATTTCCCAGAGAGCCTTCCTGCGATCTCCACACAAGACATTCAGAGCCCCCGCATTTGCCAGGGCGCGAAGTTCATCCTTTTTGAACTCCGTACGCAGAAGGAAATTGCGGATGGTATCGAAGGATTCAATCGACCGTTCGCTCAGCATGAATTGCGCAGAATCCTGCCCGACACTTTTCACGTTTTTTAAACCCACTCGGATCGTATTGTCATCGATCACCATTGATTTCCAATCACTCTCCACAACACAGGGTGACTTAAATCGAATCCCATGTCGCTTGGCGTCCTGAATCAGCGTCGCCGGAGAATAGAAACCCATGGGTTGGTTATTTAACGAGGCTGTCGAATAAGTGCCTATTGAGGGGATAAATAGATTGAAGCAAAAGCGTGAGAGCGATAGACTTTGATCATGGATCAGAGATTTAAAGCTTATGATTACAACCAGGATCAAATCCATGTCATCAATTACCAAGAGCAGTTGCGAACGGAGCCACTGGCGTATGCGATCCACCATTTGGTAGACACGCGAATCGGCTTGGATCGATTTGAAGATCGTTATTCGTGCAGTGAGTTTGGACCCAAGGCCTACGATCCAAGATTACTGCTCAAGATTGTCTTATATGCCTACAGTCAGGGAGTGTTACACTCCCGAAAAATGGAAAAAGCATGCAAGTGTAACATGATCTACGCCTCGCTAGGTTGCGGGATCACACCTGACCACAGCACCTTTGCGGCATTTATCTCAGACATGGGAGACTTAGCCCAAGAAGTGTTTGAACAGATACTGTTAGCCTGTGAACAGGCGAACTTATTGAGCTACACCCACCTCAGTCTCGATGGGGTAAAACTACCCAGCAATGCCTCCCGAGAATGGAGTGGCAAACACGGCCAACTGGCCCGCAAGCGCGATAAGATTCGCATCAAAATCAAAGAGAAGATTGCCGAGCACAAAAACAGCGATCATCACTTCAATCAAAGCGAACAGGCCCAGTTTGATAGCCAGCTCAAGCGCCTGGAAAAAGATGCTCAAAAGATCGATGAGTTTCTAAAAGAAAATGATCCCAAAATAGGAACTTCGGGTAAGGAGATCATCGACAACATTACCGACCCTGACTCGTGCTCAATGAAGACACGCCACGGAGTAGCTCAAGGCTACAACGCTCAGGCATTGGCCGATGATAAAAACCAAGTCATCGTCTACGCAGGCACCGAAGGAACCGGACACGATCACACCCTTGTCCAACGAGCATTGGATACAGCGGCAAGCAATCTTAACAAAGAAGAGCTAAGTGGGATAAAACTCACAGCCGATTGCCAATACCACAGCGAAGAAAATCTACAAGCATGTCAGAAGCACGGAGTTGATGCCTACATCCCGGACAATCGTTTCCGTCAAAGAGACCCTGCCTTTGAAGGACAAAAGGCGCACAAGGGCAAATCCACTGCAAGAAAACGATTTAAAGACGAAGACTTTGAATATGATCAAGAAAACGACCAATACATCTGCCCCAATGGGAAGTATCTGAAGATCTTCGCCCGTAAAACACGTAACAAAAACCACTACTATCGCCGCTACGCCTCCAATAAAAAAGACTGCAATGAGTGTGCCTTACGTGATCAGTGCCTGATGAACAAAACTCGTAAAACACGCTGCATACAAATCAGTCTGGGCAAGGTCGAAGAGACACTTCGTGAACAAATGAAAGCCAAAATTGATTTACCTGAATCGAGACAAATCTACGGCAAACGCATGCACATCATCGAACCGGTTTTTGGCAACATACGATACAACAAAGCCATGAATCGATTTACCCTCAGAGGCAAAAACAAGGTCAATGCACAGTGGCTGCTATACTGCTGCGTGCACAACATCGAAAAATGGGCAAAGCATGCCTCTTTTTCCTCTCTTAAACGCCAATTAGAGCACGCTCTACGAGCATTTTACTTGAGCATTTCCACCACCAAGTTAGCATCTTAACTAAACTCCCAAAATCCTCATAATGCGTCCTCAAATACAACCCTTTAACCCATCATCCGACAGCCAGAACAAAGCGGTGTAGAACGCAGCCGGATGGTGGGCCTTCAAGTAAGTGCTGCCATATGCAAGGATCGCAAAACTTATGGAGTGAGATTCGGGGAACCCATAAAGTGCGAAGGATCCGATTGCATTGATGATCTTATCCGTCGCAACTTCATCGACACCCCGTTGTTCCAATGCCTCCCTTAGCTTGCGAGTCACGCTCTCCATGCGTTCATTGTTTCGCTTAAATCCCATAGCCCGACGAAGCTCCTCCGCTTCGGAACCGGAGAAATCGGCCATCACCATCGCCATTTTAAGCACTTGCTCCTGAAAAAGAGGCACTCCGAGCGTGCGTTCAAGTATCGGCTCACATTTCGGATGAATATAATCCACTGCTTCTTTGCCCGCCCGGCGGTTGAGGAATGGATGCGTTAAGTTCCCCGCAATGGGTCCCGGTCGAATGATCGCGATCTCAATGACCAAATCATAAAAGGTCTTTGGTTTCATTCGTGGCAAGGTCGCCATTTGCGCCCGACTCTCGATCTGAAACACCCCAATCGTGTCGGCCTTCTGCATCATTTCGAAAGTTTTGGCATCATCCTTGGGAATCTGCGCCAGATCCACGGAATACCCTTGATCACTGGTAATCTCGATGGCCTCTTGCAGCGCCGCCATCATGCCCAGGCCCAGCAGGTCCACTTTCACGATCCCCAAATCCTCACAATCATCCTTGTCCCACTGCACCACCACCCGTCCCGGCATGGATGCATTTTCGAGTGGAACAATAGAACTCAAAAGTCCCTCACAGATGATCATGCCTCCATTGTGCTGTCCCAGATGGCGGGGCAGTCCATAAATCATCGAATACAATTTCACCATCGCAGGAGCACGGGGGTGGCTGGCTTGTATTCCCGCCTGCCCCATTTGTTCCTCTAAATGAAGGGTGTTTTTGTAGTCTCCATGCGCAAATAACTCCGAAAACCGGTTGAGTAGTTCCACAGGAAAATTGAGTGCCTTCCCAATTTCTCGTATCGCGCTCTTTCCTCGGTAGGTAATAACGTTGGCGGTCATTGCCGCTCCGTGTTCTCCATATCGACGGTAGACTTCCTGGATCACCGACTCCCGCATGTTTCCACTGGGTAAATCGAGATCGATATCAGGCCACCCTTTGCGTCCTTCACTGAGGAAGCGTTCAAAGAGCAACTTCCCTCCCACCGGATCCGCAGCCGTTATTCCCAGACTGTAACACACCACACTGTTGGCAGCACTGCCACGGCCCTGCACCATGATGCCATTTTCCCGGCAAAAGTTGACGATGTCCCAGACAATGAGAAAATATCCACTGAACCCCAGCTTCGCGATCAACGCCAATTCCTTGTTCAACTGATCTTTCACTTTCCCCGACAAACTACCATACCGCTGCTCCGCGCCGAACCATGAAAGTTTGCGCAAAAAACTGTTCATACTTTCTCCTGCAGGAACCGGAAACTTCGGAAACTCATAGCCCAGATTCTCAAGCGTAAACTCGATCCTGTCTGCCAGTCGCAGCGTATTGTCAATGGCTTCGGGATGATCAAAAAAGAGCTCCTTCATCGCATTCGCAGACTTGATATACCGCTCTCCATTACAGGCTAACAGTTTTCCAGCCGCATCCAGGTGGGTGTAGTTCCGCAAACAGGTAAACACGTCTTGCACGGCTCGCCCTGCAGGTTCGGCATAAATCACTCCATTGGTAGCGAGCAGGGGTAGGGACTCTTTCTCTGCCAGATCAAAAAGAAATTGGCCCCACGCTTGTTCACCCCGTTGACGGTGGCGTTGCACTTCCACATAGAGCTGGTCCTTCGGAAAGCATCTTCGTAGTTTGCCATAGACTTGATCGATACGCTTCCGTTCCCCACTCAACCACGACCGCGCCATGGGTCCTTCTAAATCTCCGGTCAGGGCAATCAGACCTTCAGTATATTCTGGTAATTCCTGCCAACGGATTGCCGCTTCTCCTTTTGGTGATCGCAATGAAGCATTGGTGAGCAGAACACTCAAATTCTGATATCCGGTGCGGTTTCGAACAATGACCGGAAGCACTGATTCGTCTTCCATCACGAGTTCCGCTCCCACGATCGCGCGAATACCATGCTCCAATGCATCATGATGAGCCCGGGCACTACCATACACTCCATTGCGATCCAACAACGCCATCGCAGGTAATTCCAGTCGCGCCGCCGTTCGTATCAATTGCTCCGGCTGACTCGCCCCTCTCAGAAAGCTAAACGCACTCTTTGCATGAAACTCCACATATCCACTCATCCCATTTTAAGATGAACATATGTATACATATTACAATGCAAATTGATTCGGATATCGTTTTCGTCATCCTTATCGATTTCCAAATTATTGCATTTCAAATTTCACGCAGAGCCGCTAGGCCGCAGACGGTTACAGGGATTTTTCGAACAGCTAATCACGCCAATTTTCGCGAACCTGGATTCCCCTAAACCACAAACCATTACCCCTAAACTAAACCCTCTTTCCGATATATGTGTTTGTAGGGGCTCGCCTTCATGACGATCGAAGCTTTAGCGGAGTTCGTGGCGAATCCTTTTCCCGTCCCCTGAAAACAGACGACTGTCTTCTAACTCTCACAGCCATCCGTTATTAATCTTAACATCGCTTTCCCGCCTGAGGCGGATCGCTGGTGTTCTCGCTAAACTCGAACGGCAGATGTTTTGTAGTCACAAAACGGCAGGTTTTGTACTGATTGATAGGTTTTTTTAATATGCGATTCGCTCCAGGCGAATCATCTGCGTCGGACGCTGAAGTCCGACATTAACGCGCGAAGCAAGTGATGTTATAAACCCATCCCGATCGCGTCTTCAATCCAGTCGAAACGCATATCACCACTCCAACGACCAAATTTCTTCCAAAGCATAAACATCATTCAACAATGCAAAAACAATTCGCATTTATTTGTGAAACTAGTTGTTCCCTAACTCCTGATGCCACACTCCACAAAACCTTGAATTTTTACATAAATCTGCCAGTATCGAGTCATGGCCAAAGAACAAATTATCCGCACCGCCTCCTTCAACGACAACGTCTGTAAATATTGGCTCCTCTCGGGTTGTCTCACCTGTGTACTCACCATCGTAGGGATTCCCTTTTTGTTATTGTGGATTCCTTTAGGCCTTATCTTCACTCGACGTTACCTCGGGAGTATGGAGTGCACCCTTACCAGCAAAGCTCTCAAGGTGAAAAAGGGTATCTTTGTCCGGGTTGAAAAAACGATTCCGCTGGAAAAAATCACCGACATGGGGATGAAACAAGGTCCGATCATGCGCGCGATGGGATTGCACACACTAACCGTGGAAACCGCAGGTCAGTCCGCAACCGGAGCAGCACTGGTAGCCCTCACAGGAATCGTTGATGCTGAAGATTTTCGAGAAGCCGTTCTAAATCAACGAGATGATGAAAAGGGAAATCAAGCCCCTGCTCCTGTCTCTCAGACTGAGTCACCGTCCACAGATGCCACGGAACTCAAGCAGGTGCTCGTCGAGATTCGCGATGTACTGCAACGCATCGAAAAACAGGGGAAATAACGATCCCGTCTATGGATCTGGAAAGCCAGACCCCTACGTATAGAAACGCATCCCATGTAGGGGTCCGCCTTCATGACGATCGAAGCTTTAGCGTAGTTCGTGGCGAATCCTTTTCCCCGGCTCCTGAAAACAGACGACTGTCTCTAACTCTCACAGCCATCAGTCATTCACAATTAATCCTAACATCGCTCTCCGCCTCTGGCAAATCGCTGGTGTTCTCGCTAACCTCGAACGGCAGGTGTTTTGTTGTCACAAAACGGCAGGTTTTCTTACTAATATTTTAACATGCGATTCGTTCAAAACGAATCATCTGCGTCGGACGCTAAAGTCCGACATTAACGCGCGTTGCAAGTGATGTTATTTGAATGATTTTCATCCCCAAAGGAACGTGGACATTCCTGTCCGCAATCCACGCGCAATCCTATGATCCAGGTAGGGCGAATCGACTCGATGGGCCGTTCATCTGCCTCACGGTCTCCTCGCCCCTCGCCCCTATAAACCTCATAACCACTTGTCGGGGCATTTTCATCTGGGCGAAGCTCTATTGCGGAGCCTGAAGCCTTTTGACGACGCCTGATGCGCTCCTTATCAACACCCAAGTTCCCTCTTCTGGAGGCGATGACTTCAGTCGTCGTCATTGTTTCCCTTCGGTCGAACCAACTTCCGCAGACAAACAAATCACCCAGCATTCTAAATCTGCGTAAATCCAAGCAATTTACTTCGCCATTAGCCATTCGCTATTCATGGTGAGCTGGTCGAACCATTCGCCATTTAAATCCTAACATTGTGATCATCATCCTTGTCGCTATCGATCGATTGTCCCTCGAACCATTTGAAACTGTCTTCTGCAATAAGGTGTAATCTTTAGCTGATAAGCCCACCAGAGCTCCCTTCCCACTGACCGGACTGGATTGACTCCCCACGGAATCCTCAACATTCTATACCAACCATGAAAACTCTGACCCTGACCTTGCTTAAGGCATTATCCCTCGTCGGTTTAGCAACAACCCCATCCTTAATTTCAAGGGCTGGTGTCATCGAAGAACTAGGGCTCGATCCGATTGTGTCTGAAATCCCTAAAATCGGAGTGGTGGGAGATAGTTTGTCCGATGAATACACGACTTACCCCTACGGATTTTCAGAACTCAACTGGACCCTGCTAGTGCAACAAACAGGATATGGTGATTTGGGTGATTTCCAGTCTTTTCGTTTAGACACTCGCCTCTATGGTTATGAATACAATTGGGCACGAGCGGGATCCCAAACCTCCCACGTGTTAAATGAGGGCCAGGTGATTGGACTAGGGCTCCAGATTCTCGATGGAGATATCGAAGCGGCTGTGGTGTTAATCGGAGCAAATGATTTTGGTGCAGTTTACGACAAAATCTACAATAGTGAATGGAACCAGAGCGAAATCACTGATTTCATGGATGGGCTCAAAAACAACCTCAAGGAAATCATCGAAACCCTGCGCATTGCAAATCCCCCCATTCTCATTGTCTGTACCATTCCCGATCTCGGCGACACACCCAACTATCGTTTCGGAGATAACCCTGACGCTGACAAACGCGCATTGGTTACTGAATATATCAAAGAGGCCAATACTTATATCAGCGAACTCGCCGAGCAAAACGATGCCGCTCTCATCGATGCATTTGCATGGTTTAAAGACATGGTGGCGGAGGAAGAGGTTCGGGTCATGGGCTATCGAATGAACTCCACAACCAGCGGAAACGATGCCAGCAACATGTTCAGCATTGATGGATTTCACCCGGGCACTCTTACCCAAAGCCGACTTGCCAATATGATATTGAAGACCATCGAGGAAGAACGGGTTCGTTTGGTGAATGAACAAATCGAAGCCTACAATACGGAACATGAAGCCGTGACGACTGAACCTCCCTTCGTGGCCATCAGCCCTATTACAGCAGGTTATCGGGAAATTCCAAACAATGTTCTATTTCCATTGTTGAACATCAATCCAAGCGCAGACCTCTTTTTCCCGGAATCGCGATTCACGGATGCATCCCACAACGTCATCCTTAGTCCTTGGTTTGGAGTGCTCGCAACCAACAACTACCCCTGGATCAATCATCAGGAACATGGCTGGCTCTACTGCGATGGCTATGGAGGCAGCGTATGGGTAAGAATGTGGGACAGTAACCTGGGATGGTTGCACACCAAACCCAGTGCTTACCCTATTTTCATTCAAGTTAACAATGGTCACGCGATCCGTTACGAACTCGGAAGCAAAGAGCCTCGTCGCTTTTTTGACCTCGAGACACAATCATGGATTGAGATTCCATACGGGGCCCCTATCTTGAGTGAAGAATGACAGACTTTTTCAAAACCCGTTTTGATAATATTTGGAAGCCCAAAAAACTTGAGGAAATCAAGGGTGCTCCAATCCAGCGACGCAAATTCCCACAAACAACTTGGTTTGCGATCGCCATTATCATTGTGGCGGCGATCATCTACACCTCTCCGCAATATGAAGTAGCCGATCATCAAACGATCCAGGTCCCTGCCCGTAGTTTTCACGGATATCCGATCACGTTGTCCAAGCCCAACATGATTGGAGTGGAAATCGAAAGCTTAAAGAGTCAGCCATTTGACTTTTACATTTTGCCAACGGAAGAATTTGATCTGCTCAAAAGTTATATCGTTAACGGAAAAGATCCCAACAGGGAGGTTCAACTCATCCACCGCGAAACGAATGTTACTCAGGTCAAACTCGAAAACTTCTCGCTTAATATCGGATACTACACACTGGTGATGGACAACACCTACTACGATTCGAAAGCCGTGGATGAAGACCTGATCCTCGATTTCAAAGTTCTCCGCAAAACCAGCGGCGTGTTTTAGCTAAAACAGTTATCCAACTATCTTCCGCTTTCTGATTAGTGATCCTCGATATTGTAGGGGCTCAACTCGATGAGTCCGCAACGTTTCCTCGGTATCGTTTTCGTCATCCCCAAAGGAACGTGGACATTCTTGTCCGCAATTCTCACGAATGAATTCATGCGCTCCTTATAATTACTATATTGCCATCTTCCGGAGGCGATGACTTCAGTCGTCGTCATGGATGAACCACAATCCCGGAACCCCAATTCTGCGTAAATCCTCCTTAGGCGGACAGGTCTGCGGACAAAAATCCAACGATTACGTATCCATTCGCCATTCGCCATCAGTCCTTCGCCATAACGGTCTCAGGCCATACCATTCGCTATTCATGCTTCAGGCCATCTCCACTCCAACTGTATTCACCAGGTCACCGATCTTTTCGATCGTGAGTTTCACTTCGTCTCCCTCTGCCAAACGCACCCGTGGATCCATGGCGGCGCCGACGCCACATGGAGTGCCAGTGAGAATCACCGCACCGGGAAGCAAGGTAAGACTCTTGCTGAGAAAACTGACCAACTGAGGAATCGTGAAAATCATGTCCGAAGTGTTGCTGCTCTGGCGCAATTCACCATTCACCCGGCTCTCAATGGTGAGTGCGTTAGGATCCGGAATTTCGTCTTTGGTCACGATCCAGGGTCCAAGAGGGCAGAAGGTATCAAAGCTCTTCGCACGGCACCACTGTCCTCCGCCTTTGCTCCCCTTTTGCCAGTCACGAGAAGTCACATCATTGGCAATGGTGTAACCCAACACATGATCCAGGGCATCGGCTTCGCTCACATTTTTAGTTTTCTTGCCTATCACAATTGCCAGCTCCACTTCATAGTCCACAAAGGTCGCTTCAGCAGCCTTCGGAATCTCAATCGTTCCTCCAGGCTTCAAAACGGAACCGATACTCTTGATAAACACCACTGGGTATTCCGGAATCGGATTATTGAACTCCTTGGCATGCTCCCGATAATTCAATCCAATAGCAAAAACCTGAGGAGGATCAATTGGAGCTTCCAGTTCTTCGAACTCGAATTCAGTCGAAGTATAAACTGGCGTTTCCAAATCCAGTGGATCACCGGAAAGGCGGTAGAAGGTGGTTCCATCATGGCTTCCAATATAGCTAGGAATTCCATCAATTAAGGTGCGAGCAATTTTCATGATTAAATAGTAGGGAGGTGATGGACTGTTATGAAATAAATCCCGAAGCTCCTTCGTTATGGAGTCATGGAATCACACAACATCAACTTCATCACCAACAGTAACATCAGAATGGAAACCATCAAACGTTCAATAGGGAATTTTTCGATATTCGCGCTTGCGGCTATCACGAGCCTGGTTCCCAATTTAACTTTCGCTAAAACAAACACTGATTCTAGCAGCAACACACACGTAAAAACGACGATGAACTTAGAAACCGCCACTTTTGCAGGAGGGTGCTTTTGGTGCACCGAAGCCGTCTATCAAAGTATCGATGGGGTCCAATCTGTATTGTCTGGATACATGGGCGGTCACCTCAAAGATCCGACCTACAAGGAAATCAGCATGGGCGATACCGGTCACGCAGAGGTGATTCAGATAGAATTCGATGCATCCAAGGTGAAATTTGAAGAGCTAGCCGATATTTTTTGGCAAGCCCATGACCCGACAACGCTCAATCGCCAAGGCGCCGATATCGGCACTCAATACCGCTCCGCGATTTTCTACCACAGCGAAGAACAAAAAGCGGCGGCTGAAGCCTCCATGAAGAAGGCACAAGCGAAGTTCAATGATCCTATCGTCACTGAAATCACTGCTGCCACTGAGTTCTACGAAGCCGAAGATTACCATCAGGATTTTTACAGCAACAACAAATCCTACCCCTACTGCCGCGCAGTCATCACGCCCAAACTGAAAAAGCTCGGGATTGAATAGAGTAGATCCCACATCGTTACACCAAGTTTCGTAGGGCTGCCTGCTCGCTAGGCATGCCTCTAAAACGGCATCGTTGTCATCAACATCCATGTCGATCCTCCATTTAGGTTGAGCCTGTCGAATCATTCAAAATTTGAACGAACATCGCTCTCCGCCCAAGGCGGATCATTGGTGTTCTCCCTTTTGTCAAACGGCAGATATTTGTAAAGGCATTAGAACAGACAGAATATACAATCCGCTCCAAACAAGTGATGTAGAGGCGGGTTGATCAAGTTCAACCCCTACAATTATTTCGCATTGATTCGATGCGTTGGGGCATAGCTCGCCCACGCCCGCTCCGGTGTGTGATTAAGTTGAACGAACAGAAAATCGGTCATTAAGTGGTGAAATTCCAGAAGAAGGTCAAAAACCATAAAGATTGGTGAGGCTTTCCCTGTTTATGCCCTTAAGTTAGCGCCATCCTGATCAGACGTAAAATCATCACGCGGAGTCGCAGTGCCGTTGAGTTTTGTAGGGGCGCAACTTCGTGCGCCCGCAATGGCCCATTGCGATCACAGCCGCAATTTTATCCCATTTCTGAAGCCTCATTCGTTTCCCAGAAAACCAATTGGAAAACGATCATTTATGAAGTTTCGTACAGTGAACTGAGGACGGCGGATAGGATTAATAGGCATTATAGTTTCCAGCATCGATCAATCCCCGAGCTAATATCATTCTTCTAGCAACGTCCAGGCATTGCTAAGTGCCAAAAACGGAGTCTGTTCAAGGTCTGCTTCTTTTCAAAGGAGCGTTTTTTTTGGGAACTTTGAGGAAAGAGACGAACAAACTTAAGATACAAAAGACTACGATGAAATTCAAAAATACGTTCACTTATACTTTACTCGCTATCGCTCTGTCATGGGGAAATCTATCGGCACAAACCGAGGATGAATCAATCGGCTACAAAACGATTTCAACCCTTTCCTATTTCCAAACCGAAGCAGGATACTACAATATCGATAGTGTTACTGCGGGTACGACCTACTATTTCAATCCAAGACATACGGTCGGTCCATTAAACCAGTTTGCCTACATATCCCGAGACAATTTTATCAGAGTGAGCGGTTCGACCTCTGATTACAGCTATGATCCGCCGCGTGACCATAATAATTCAACAGACTTGGACCTGCGGGTTTATGGTGAATTCTTCATCAAGAACTGGCACCTAGGAGCAGGCTATTCCCGGTACAAAGTCGAATATGATTCAATTGACTACGAAAATGAATCCCACCAACTAGAGCTCGACGTGGGATATTTCGTACGTGAAAACTTGTTCCTTTATGTGAATAATTATATTGATGCCGATGATGGCCGAAGCTTCCACTTATTGGCTGCGAGGTACGAGCACAAACTTAACGAATCGGACTATCTCGGGATAAGTGCCGCCACCAACGAGGAGTTCGAATATATCCAACTAAATAGCAAATATTTCAGAAAACTCAGCAACGGCGGATATTTGGTCCCCACCCTCAGTGCCAGTTTTTACGAAGGCGGCGGTACATCCTTTGGCACTGGAGTTGACTATTACTTCAACAAAATGACCAGTATCGGAGGCCGTTGGAACGACAGCAACTCCGTCACAATCCGAGTGAATCACTTTTTCAACCAACATTTCAATTTGGGAGCTAGTTACCGTTTTAACACTTCGGATTCAGACACGAACTACTTGAATGTTAATTTTGGAGTCAGTTACTGATCCATAGCGTTTTCTACTTTTCAGAACAGAAAGGCGGACACCCAATCAAGATTGGTCGTCCGTC
Organism: Opitutales bacterium; assembly: GCA_963676215.2. Classification (GTDB taxonomy): domain Bacteria; phylum Verrucomicrobiota; class Verrucomicrobiia; order Opitutales; family JAFGAQ01; genus JAKSBQ01. The sequence continues at coordinate 26,529 of CAXXVT010000026.1, forward strand.
TTTTTTGCGCCAAAAGGTCCCCGATGCCAGGTTCACAACCCATAGCTTTGCCTCGATAAAACTGGGCGCACATGTATCAATCCAGTTGAAACGCATATCACCACTCCACAGAATCAAGTTCAGCCATTCGCCATTTACACCGAGCCCTGTCGAACCCTCCTCTTCATCTCTTCCGAATTGCAAATTCAGAAGTTCTATCATAACAAAAAGGGAGAAGAAAAACCCATGCACGAAATCATATGCCCTCACTGCAAGAAAGCGTTCAAAGTTGATGAAGCTGGCTATGCTGACATTTTAAAACAAGTTCGCGATAGCGAGTTTGAGCAGCAGTTGCATGAACGCCTTGAGTTGGCCGAGAAGGACAAGCGAAACGCGGTTGAACTCGCCATGAACAAGGTCAGTAGCGATATGCAGAAGACCGCGGCCTCCAAAGACGCTGAGATCCAAGAATTGAAGGCCAAAATCGATGCCAGCACGATCTCGCAAAAGCTTGCAGTGAGCGAGGCTCGAAGCGCCGTAGAAAAAGAACGCGACGCTCTCGCCAATGAACTCGAACAGACGAAACAAAATTACCTCGCTGCTGCGAAGCTCACGGAAGCAAAGCTCTCCAAGGAATTACAGGAGACCGCCGCAAAGAAGGAAGCCGAGATACAAGAGCTAAAGACACAACTTGGCCTCAACGAGGCCACCAAAAAACTCGCAATTACTGAGGCAATTAACGCCGTTGAGAAGGATCGCGACGATTTGAAGAACCAACTCAAGCAAGCGGAGCTCCAAAAACAACTCGCCGAAAAATCACTCAAGGATAAATACGAGACGCAAATAAAAGATCGCGACGATGCGATTGACCGCCTTCGCGATATGAAAGCTCGCCTGTCAACGAAGATGGTGGGCGAAACACTCGAACAGCACTGTGAAACAGAGTTTAATCGCATTCGCGCAACCGCGTTTCCAAGGGCCTATTTCGAGAAGGACAACGACGCAAGTTCGGGAAGTAAGGGAGACTACATTTTCCGCGATTCAAACGAGGCTGGTATTGAGATCGTTTCGATCATGTTTGAAATGAAAAATGAGAACGATACCACGGCAACGAAGAAAAAGAATGAGGACTTCTTAAAGGAGCTCGATAAGGATCGTGCTGAAAAAGGATGCGAATACGCGGTGCTGGTATCCCTCCTTGAACCCGATAGCGAACTCTACAACACAGGCATCGTCGATGTGTTTCACCGCTACCCGAAGATGTACGTCATTCGACCCCAGTTCTTTCTTCCTATCATTACGCTGCTGCGTAACGCAGCCATGAAGTCGCTTGAATACAAAGCAGAGCTCGAGCTGGTCAAGGCACAGAGCGTTGACATCACAAACTTCGAAAACGATCTCGATACATTCAAGAACGCATTTGCAAAGAACTACGACCTTGCTTCAAGGAAATTTCAAACCGCCATCGATGAGATCGATAAATCGATCAATCATCTGCAGAAGACCAAGGATGCTCTGCTCGGAACGGATCGGAACCTTCGTCTTGCGAACAACAAGGCCCAGGACGTCACGATCAAGAAGCTGACTCGAAGCAATCCTACGATGGCAGCGAAATTCGAGGAACTTGAAGAACATCAAGACCCGCCCTCCGATGCCGGGTGAATCAAGTGATGTTTTACCTTATCCCAGTGGGGGTCTCTTAGTGCTGTAGGGGCTCAACTTGATGAGTCCACAACATCTTCCGTCGCCATCCGCCACCTGTCGGGGCATAGCCTTTAGGCGACGCCTGATCCGCCATTAATCTTAACATCGCTCACCGCTGATGCCCTTTGAGCCTTTGCATGAGCTACGCCTCGATAAACTCGGGCGCAGATGTTTCAATCCAGTTGAAACGCATATGACCACACCAACGAATCCAATCAGCCGATACCTATTATTCATCCCTCACAGGTAGGGCGAATCGACCCCATAAGCCGTTCATCTGACTCACTGCAATTCGCACGAATGAATTCATGCGCTCCTTTTCAAGATCATAATTCCCTTTTCTGGAGACGATGACTTCAGTCGTCGTCACTGTTTCCCTGGTCCTAGCAACAGTGATGCTTGCATATGCGCAAATGGCCTTTCGCGCACGATCAATTAATTCTTCAAAGAAACAGTTAAATCAGACAGCAGGTGCTATGATCATCGGTTCAGGCTCGATAATCTTGGCAAAGTCCTTAAAGAATGATGATTGTCGAATTGGTATCAGGCATTTCTCCAAATGGCTCACCTTTCAAATGAAACCTTCTCACTTATAGTTCCACTGTAAAAACTGCAAAAATGATGAATCAGAAACCGAACCACGCTCTCGTTTTTTGGGTTATTTGGATAGCCATTTTTCTATCCCTCTTTACCTACCAGTTCATTCTGGGTGGAGGGATTCCAAGGGGTGAGAATCAAGGGAATCCAGAAATTGGATTTCAAGCTCTTTCCGTTGGCGTCGTTTTGGCAGCAACTTTCATTCGTTGGTTTCTCATTCCAAAAGCTCAGGATGTTCAAAGGATGTTGGTTCTCATGATCGCTGGATTGGCGTTGGCTGAAGCCGCCCAATTTTTCCAGATTTTCCTAATCGGCCCCAACTATCCAGAGACGCAAATGAGTATCTTTATTCTCAGTCTCGTCGGTGTTGGGCAATTTGCACCTATCTATTTAAAAACAAAAGGATAAGCGGGCGGTTTTAAAAGACGTGTCAGTGGCATTCCCAGCCCACGCCCAACTCGACCTTCGAATATGAAAAAAGTTAATCTAATTTGGCTCGCCTACTCTGCCGGGTTCCTTTGTCCGCCAGTCATTTTTGAGCTGTTGTACCGATTGCCTGAGAAAGGAATCTATTTTGATTTGTGGATGCTCCCCATTGGTCCCCTTATTTCAGCAACCATTATTAAAACCTCACAGGAATCAAATAAGCGGAAAATTATTGGACTCCTCCTTATTGTGCCATCATTCCTGATAGCATTGTATCTTTGGATGTTATGCGATGGATTCCTCTTCCCTCACAACCCATACTTCCGCGGTTAAGTATCCACTATACTGGCTAACTCTGAAGATTATCAAAATCTCATCTGTGTCATTTGCTTCGCACCCAACAAAGTCGGGGTTGAGTGCCGCTGCGCTCTGAAGCAGTTACAAAAACAAACTGCCTCACAGCCATTCGCACGAATGAATTCATGCGCTCCTTTTCAATATCACAATTCCCTCTTCCGGAGGCGATGACTTCAGTCGTCGTCAATGATTTCCCTCAATCAAACTAAGCTCCAGGATGAACAACAGACTCATTATCTCAAATCTGCGGATAAAGCAGTTAACATCGCTCATCGCCTCTGGCGGTTCACTGGTGTTCTCGATCCCTCGAACGGCAGGTGTTTTGCTATCACAAAACGGCAGATTTTATAGTAATGGAATGCGATGAGCCCCAAGAGGAGGCGATGACTTCAGTCGTCGTCAAAGAAGCAGCAGAATCAAGGATTAGAATTTTACACATGTAACCGCTCCAACCATCCACTTTGAAGGAAAATGGACATTCCTGTCCGCAATCCATGCGCAATCCTATGATCCTGGTAGGGCGAATCGACTCGATGAGCCGTTCATCTGCCTCACAGTCTCCTCGCCCCTCGCCCCTATAAATTTATGAAAAACCTTGTCGCTCCATTCGCCTTTGGCAGGGACTGACGGCCTCGGCAGTCCGTCATAAGCGGTAATGACTCAAATCCCAAATCTGAGTAAATCGAAGTAATGTGTTTCGCCATACGCTATCATCTATCCGCCATCTAGAATTCCTCGCCCCTCGCCCTAAAATAAACTCATCCGCCATTTCATCTGGGCGAAGCTCTATTGCAAAGCCTGAAGCCTTGAGGCGACGCCTGATCCGCCTCACAAATCATCCAGAGGACTCGTCACCGATACGCCCCCCTTGTTCAACACATGCGTGTAGATCATGGTGGTTGACACATCGGCGTGCCCAAGCAATTCCTGCACGGTTCGAATGTCTCTACCTGCCTCTAATAAATGGGTCGCAAAACTATGGCGAAACACATGGGGAGTTACGTCCTTTTCAATTCCTGACGCAATCGCTGCGTTTTTTACCCATTTCTGAATCGTTTTGTCCAATACATGATGCCTGCGCACGATTCCTGATCTAGGATCAACCGCCAACCTCCCACTAGGAAACACATATTGCCAGATCCAATTCTTCCCGCTATTCGAGTATTTTTTTGCAATACTTTCTGGCAAATACACCTCACCGTGCCCCTTTTTCAAATCCGCCTCATGCAATGATTTTACCCTATCGAGATGGAACTTCAGAGGTTCAACCAATGATTTTGGAAACACTGTCCTTCGATCCTTGTTTCCCTTCCCCTGTCTTATCGTAAGGATACACTCTTCAAACCCAACGTCTTTCACCCGCAATCGGGTGCACTCCGAAATTCTCATTCCCGTACCATACAACAATTGCACCATGAGTTGAGTGGTTCCATCGAGTTCATCAATAACCATCCTCACTTCCCGCTTTGTCAAAACAACCGGAATTTTCTTCCGAGTTTTAGCCCGCAAAGTTAAGGTCATATCACCCAATTCCTGACCCAATACATGACGAAACAAGAACAATAGCGCACTCATCGCTTGATTCTGTGTGGAAGCAGAAATCCGTTCATTTAGCGCCAAATGACTCAGAAATTCCCTCACCTGCGAACTGTTTACCATACTCATGGGTCTATCGCCACAAAATCTCGCAAAACGTTGAATCCAAGACAGATAGGCCTGTTCCGTTCGATAGCTTAAATGCTTGACCCGAATACACTCACGAGTCTTACTAATGGCCTCATTGAAGTCCTTATAAACTTGATGGTATTGCTCTGAATGCAACTTCCCCTCCTCCAGTCCAAGATACTTCCTCAAAAACCAGAAAAGGGTTTCACGGGCCTGTTCAATTTGCCAATGTTCGAGAGCATTCGATTGTTCCAATTCAGCAAGAAATTGTTGATACCCAGAGTATTCACTTGCCCTGATAGCTTCAGTGCTACGATCTCTGCAAAACTGTTCGATCCAGTTGAATCGATACGGAATCGTTTTTTCAAAAAAGCCCGGTTGGGCCTTGAGGGAACCTATAATAGATTCTTTTTCATGAGGGAGGATCATGGTTCAAGATTATGCGAGCGCTCGCATAAATGACACTCCCCGTGGCAAGCCACGGGGTATCTTGAATTAGATGTTCACCACAAAGTAAGTTGCACTTCAGAAGGTTCAACGCCCTGATTTCTTACATATTGCTCAACCACGCTCCAATTACCACCTTCTCCAACCGTACAGGCATAATATCCATCACTCCAAAACTCACCACCCCATAGTTCTTTCTTTAATTCGGGCATTCGCCTGAACAGCTCCCTCGCCGTCAAACTTTTAAACTTTCGAACCGTTTCCCCAATACTGTATTTGGGATGAAATGAGCACAACACATGAATATGATTTAGATCACAGCCCAATCTCTCAAAGGCGATCTCATAACGTTCGCTTATTCCTGAAGCGATTTCTACGATTTCTTTATTCACCTGAGCGTTCAAAAGTGATTTCCGGTATTTCACAGGAAATACGAGATGGTAATGCGTGTTATAGACACAATGATTGCTACGAACCAATTCCACATTCTCACACTGAATGAAAACCTACGGTTTTCAAACTTTCCCTTAGCCAGCCCCACGTGGCAAGCCACGGGGAATTACTAGTTCAAGATTTTTCATTATGCAAAAAGGTCGCATAATCCGGATTGGCTCAATCGCTAATCCGTCTCTTCCTCTTGTGAAAGAACACCTTAGCATTAATATCAACATCCCTAAAACCAGTATTTTGCGAGCGCTCGCATAATATACGTTGTGAGAAAAATAATGAAGCAGAGTGAACCTCAACGATCTTCTAAAAAGTCCAGAACGGAAGTGTTTGAAAGTTTACCAATCACACGCAGAAAACCCTGAAAATTCGATCACAAGAATTCGCCCCAACCGAACAAGAACCATACCACAACAAAACGCTCGTGAGGAATTGCTTTCCGCTCCGCTCTCAGCAATCCCACAGCTCGACGTTCTCCAAAAGAATGAATAAATTCCTCAAAAAGCACCGGACAAAAGAATTCCCACATTCTGAGGAATTGTTCTCTGCCTTAAAAAGTGGAAAATTTGAAAGTTTTTCTGCCCCCAAGCTCTTTGACCTTGGTGTTGAAACAGAGCATTTAAAAAGCACCTACGAAATAAAAGCAGGAATCGTTGAAGAAAAAGACACTCCACACGCCAAATCGATCCTTAGAGACACTCGAGCGTTTCTGGAAGAATTAAATAAAACAAAGGATAAGAAAGTAAAAATATGGGGATTTGAATTTTCAGAAGGAGTTTCCTTTACTGTTTTTGAAGGAGCTCGATCAAAAGATATCCTTGGATGTATTCGAGCCAAAGATAAAACTCGAGTATCCGAAGAAGAATGGAAACAATTATGGGAGAACAAGGCGGTCATCTTAGGTGAACTGCACAAGAAAAAAGATTAAAAATCTTTCCTCGGATGAGCCCGGTATGGGAACACAAAAGCAGCCGAAGGATTGCTTTTGACTACTTGGTAATCTAATTGGTTAAGGATCTTCATCACCTGCAATGATCATCGATTACGATCTGTTGGATAGATCCAAACAGTCGCCATTAAGCTTTAGCGACAGTGTGATGAAGGACGCTTGTCAGGGACTATATCAGATTGATTATCGAGTTGATCGTCTGGTGACCCAGCGACTACCGCCTTGCGATCCTCTGACAAGCGTTCCTTAAAGGTAAAGATACAGCTTAAGCTGCTTTTTGATTCGACATATTACTTTGAGATTCGGATTTAAAAACACGTTTTGGATCGTAAGTTTTTCCGGACTTTTCGATTCCATGGAGCAATTTCAGGAGTTTTCTCGACACTGCCAACATGGCTTTATTTCCGGCCATGCCCTGTTGTTTCTTTTGGTGATGATATGCCCCAAAAAGGGCATTCTTCATTACAAGGTTCAACGAAGCTTGTTGGGCGCAACGGCGTAATCGAGGACGGCCTTTTTTACTGATTTTATCTTGTCCTTTCATTTTTCCACTTTCTTTTTCCCGGATGTTCACTCCTGCATACTTCCATAAAGCACGGTGGTGTTTAAAGTCTTTCAACGGGCCTGTTTCAGCCAGGATACGAGCCAACATGAAAGGGCCAATAGGACCACCATGAGGGTCAATTGAGAGTTCTCCAAACTTGTGCAATGTATCGAGTTCTCCGGTCATACGATAACGCAATTTGAGTTGTCGATCTTGCAACTGCTTAAGCGTTCGGAAAAGATCACGAACTTCCGTTTCCAACCAATTGATATGCATTGTATCTTGTTCAAATAGAGTGGATTGCAAAGCATCACGCCAAACTCGATTGATCGTTTGCATGCGAATCTTTCGACGCTTGAGCTTAGCAACAAAGCCACTACGGCCGTCCGATACCATGTGGTAAGGATTGAGCCCATACAACTCTGCGATTTGCTCACTGGCTTTACCATTAAATATCCAATCCTTTTTAAAGCTCAGATCGCAAAAAAGCTCAAATAAGGCTTGGTGCAAACGGTTCTTTATTTGCGTCATTTCCTTCTCAATACGTTCGTAATTGAGATTAAGCTGGCGTAACAACAACCAGTGTTTGGCTAGAGCACGATCCTGCAGTAGTTTGCCCTTCTGCGATACCAGAAAAATGGTGCGAGTATCTTTGGTATCTGTCTTTCCATAATCATTGCTCTCTATCACCTGACTCTTGTGCACTGCCTCGCCGCTAACCAGTGCCGTGTAAAAGCCCATTTCCCGAGCAATTCGCAATAGTCGACGATGATAGATTCCAGTGGCTTCACATATGATCTTAAGCGTTCGATAGCCTCTTTCTTGAGCATGAGAGAAAAGCTCTGCCAATTCCGCTCGAATCAATAATTCCTTATTTTCAACTACGCCTGTCCAACGCTCTTGAATGTTTCCATGCTCGTTCATACTATAATAATCCAACTTGGATTTGCAGACATCGCAGGCGATATACAACACATCGTTTTTACATTGATCGCTGACTTCTTTTCGGGTAATTTTCATTTCACTTGTTTGGGGTTGGTGATCTAATTTGTTACAGGAACTGCAATTCCCATAATTTGATCTCCAACCCTTACTTTATTTACGCTAAATCCTCAAATTTACCTATTAGCTTATTGAGTAAATGCTTCACCGCTCCGCGCCTCGCATCCACTCACCTTGACGTTGGAAAACAAAAATGAACAAAGACCTCCCCTCAGGAAAATACTTCCATAATTTGGAACTCAAGGACGTAAGGAAAGGGGACTATTCTGATTTTGAGAAGTATAGGGAAAATGGTTATCAGGGGTGCGGATATTTGAACCGCAAAACGAAAGAAATTTGGTCAGAATGCTACACTTGGGACTCTGGAAACAGAACAGTTGTCACAGTTTTTGAGGACGATGACGAATATTCCGAAGAGTCACATACTTACGTCGCATTTGTAACGGAAGAAAGAATAGAGTTTCACTATTTCACACCGGAGGCATCAACGATACTTTCAGATCTCGGATATTCCCCAGAAAAGAATGAAAGTGGTTTCTATAGCATCTCTGTAGATCCAAAACGAATGGACAATACACTGGTAAATCTTGTAAATTCAGGATTTTATTTTAGTGGCGATTACAAGCTCACTTATCCACCCTCCTATTCACTCCATTTACTTCAAGCCAAGGGTATTCTGAAAAAGAATTTTAAACAAATTGGGCATCTCAAAGGCTTCGGTTTCATAATCAGAACCATAAGACCTTGCAGTTACCTAATCGAAAAGAACCTATTCCAACAAGGCACTGGAGAGGAATTACTGCCCCGCTCCGCGTGCCAGTAATCCCTCAGTTTGACGTTGTATAAATAAATGAAAAAATTCCTCTTCCTCATAACTCTCTGCTTGTCCGTAGTTCTTCAACTAATTGGGAAATCAAATGAAATAATTGATCTCGATCCATATGAGGTCGTCGAAAACAGTTATGTCTACTGGGGGTTCACATCAAAGTATAATTTCAAAAGCGCATTTGTTCCAAACTTCATCGATGAAATTTCCGACATTGAGATCAGCGTAGTTTTCAAAGGAGGAATTGCAGATATTAGTGGAATGCAATCCGGAGATAAAATTATTGAAATTAATGGAAGATGGAACCTGAACAAGGATGAAATGGATCAACTCTTCAGCAGTATTTCAGTTGGAGAACCGATTAGTGTTAAATTTCAAAAACCGGAAGGAGAACAAGTTACGGCAAAATTGGAGGCAATCGAATATCCAAAAGGAGAAAATATATGTTTTCGAGCACATGGATTATCTGTAACGATAAAGGACGCTGACAATTGGCTTGATATGAGCGTCCGAGCATCACCCAAATTTGCAAAAATCAGCTACAAAAAGTCTCCTCTGCTTGCAATCAAAGTTTCTGATTCACCTACATTCGAAACTTTATCTGACAAGTCTGTTCATCCGATTGAAAAGAACACACACATTATTTTCGACAGCGAATTGAACTACCGAATAGAATAATAACAAGAATACAACAAGACGGCGGAGAGGAATGCCGAGTGGCTCCGCCACCCAGCATCCCTCACCTCCACGTTGGCAGAAAAAATGAATAAAGAAGAAACAGTTGAAAGCCTTCTTTCCATTGCGAAAACGATCGGTTATGGAAAAGTTCCGAAGCTACAACAAAATGAGTATTTTACTACAGGAGCTTTCGACCTAATCGTATTCAATTGCCAAGACAGAAGCCGAAATTTTTCACTAATGAGTTCACTCTGTGGTCGCTACGAACAGATAAAAAAAGATAAGAAGTTTTTGAAAGGATATATCTATTTGTTGGATCAGCTTTCCTACTCAACCAACACCTCCGAAAAACCCGAAGGGATCAAAAAGATTATTGAAGAGAATCCTAATGAGACCGAATCACTCCAAGTCTGGTATAATGAATGAATACGCCAACAAGGCAGGCGTAGGAATTCTGAACCCGTCCGCGATTTGAACATTTAATTTTGATTATGAACACATTACATCGATATCACACAACTGTTCTGGTTCAGAATCCCACCCTTTGACGTTCTCAGAAAGAAATGAATCCTCCCGAATCAGATTGGCGCCTCCAGGGTCAAGAGAGCTACTTAAAGAAAAGTAAATTCGTTTATCGCCAGTATCAGCGTCCGAGACTGGATTGGGATCACGATCACTGTGAGTTTTGCGGAATAAAAATTTTGGAAGAAAGAAAATTAAAAGATTCGAAAAATGTGATCTGTGAAGCATACGTAAACGAAGATGATCGTTGGATTTGTCCTGAATGTTTTCTAGATTTCAAAGACCAATTTGAATGGAATTTAAAACAATAATTAAGAGAACAAAACAGTGCGTGTGAATTCCTACTCGCTCCGCTCCTAGGAATCCACGACTTCGACGTTCGAAAAAAATAATGACATCCCAAATCGCAGATTATGCCACCCTTATAGGGCTTCCTATTACAATTATCGGATTGGTCGTAGCTCTGCTTCAAATCAGAAAAGTAAAAAAGAGTAGTGAGCTATCAACTCTTGCGATCAAAGGATTTCGAAAAGATCTAACCAATTATAATACTATTGGGCTTTTTGCCGAGACGCTCACCTCAATCTCAGAAATCAAAAAGCTAATTAGGACAAATTCCTACATTTATGTACCAGACAAACTCCACGAAGTGAGATTAAAAATTTTATCTATACAAGAATCCAACATAGAGTTTAACAGAAAACAGACAAATATTTTTAGAGACGCAATATCCACATTTTCACTGCTAGAATCCAACTACGAGCATAAACTAGACAACGATGATGGTTCTGTAATTGACACAAAGGTATTGGATTCTATCGCCGAGCAATCCGCTACACTCAAAAGTGTTCAGATACAAATTAGAAAGATAATTGAGGAAAACCATGGAAAAAAATGATTTATTTGACTTAGTCAGCAAGGCCAAAGAAAAAACAGAATCGGGCATCATTACTTGGAAAGCTGCCCCAGGGAGCGAGCAATACAAAGTGGATTTTGCAAAGTCCAGCATTGCAGTGTGGAAGAATAAAGATAAATACGGTTTCTCTGTCTTGAATTTTAGAGGTGATATAGTGGGCAGGCTATATTCTGAGGAAGATATGACAGATGAAGAAGTTGAAACGTTAAGATCGTTACACACAAAAGTAGCCGATTCTTATTACAGGATAGAGGAAACTTTTGGCGATGTCTTGGAAGGTTTGGAAGGAAATAGTGTTCCGGAAGAGGATGATTCCCCTCCTTTTTAAATAATAAATTCGAACAAGGCAGTCCGTGTGAATTTCTGCCCGCTCCGCAGTCAGAAATCCACGACTTTGACGTTCGAAAACAAATGAAACCCCTGAGAAGATACTTTTTTGGTCACACTGGAGACATCAGAAAAATATGTTTTTTCCATGACCATCTAGAAATTACAGATGAAGAGGAGACATTTTCAGAGGGACCGGATCCACTAAATATTAAATTAAAGAAAAGTGATTTGATATCGGGAGTTCGTAAAAAGGAGCAATTTGGAGCCTACGCGATACCTTTTTTGTTTCTCACACCTATTTCGATATTTCTGACAGTTTTAGCCTTTTTAAAGTATCCTTACCCTATACTAAAAATTCAAGTATTAGTGTTTCTAGGAGGAATGACTATCTATTTTTCCTACAAGCTCATCACGTTAATGAGACCTACTCAAATGCTCTTGATCTACGAAGAAGGAAATCCCATCGGTTACTCATTTGACGTGACGAAACAGGAAGAAAATATCTGCAAGGAATTCACTGACTATTACCAAACATGGCTAGAAAACAATTAGTTCGAACAAAGCGGTTGTGTGGAATTACTTCCCCGCCTTCGGCGAGTCGTAATCCCACACCTTGACGTTGATATGGTTGGGTGTTGTCAATAGGGAAACAGAGGTTCTCTCCATTATTTTCAATGGTTTTTTCATGGTATTTAGACTGTGTCATTGAAGCCTTTGCAGGAGCTCGTTCTACCTGCGAAACACGATGATTGATTCTGCTGATATGCGCGTATTGGTTAACGCCTTTTATTTAGACATCGTAGGCAGGGCCGCACCCTAGTTAACAACGGTGGTTACATTTCAATCAAATGCAATTGATTGAAATGTAGTCATTCATAACGTCATCGCGGATTGCCAATCTCATGTATCTCAAGCTCCTGTAAAGGGTTCAATGATTGGGTGAAGTGTTTTTAGCAGTTCACCGCAGCCTTTCGGTAAATGTCCCAGATAAAACCGATCAACTCACGGGCGATTGCCACAGTGGCGGTGTTTCGGTTTTTTCCTCGGTTCACCAGTGTCCAGTAGCGTTTGAAAAGTCGCACTTGTGCATTCCATGCGATTTCCTTGATCTCGGCACTGATGCCTTGTTGTCGACGACTGAGGTTCTGGCTTATCTTAGGTGTGTTTTTGTAATGTTGTGCACTTTCAACAAGGAAGCTACGCGCATGGGAGTTTCCGGCTTTGGTGATCGCTCCCTGTCGACGCTTTTCTGAGCTAGTGTATTCGGTTGTGATCACTCCCAGATAGGCCATTAACTGACGCGGACTTTCGAAACGGCGAATGTCTCCAAGTTCTGCTACCAGCACCACTGCTGTGAGCTCCTTGATACCTTTGAGCGATTGCAAGGCTTTGACTACCGGTTCCCATTTCCAGCCCTTTACCGTGGTGTTGATCATGATATCGTAGCGATCGATTCTGTTCTGGATTGAGTCCATGTGCATGAGCATTTCCTCGAGCACCATTTTATGCGAGGGATCTTCCATGCGCAGTTCGCGCAGGTAATTCAGATGGGAAGGGGTCCAGGAGGTTTTCATTCGATATTGATAGCCGTGGCGCAATAAGAACGCTTTGATTCGAAAGCGCGCCGCCATCAAGTCTTGTCGACTATCTGTGCGCGCCCGGCACAAATCACGCACGGCTTCATCTTTGCTATCGGGTATATGAATGCATTCGAGCTCACCGCTTCGATGTAAACGTGCTAACATCAATGCATCTCTTCGGTCTGTTTTCACCTTGTCTCCGCTCTTTTTGGGGATGCGCGAAGGGGCCACTACCGTGCACGCTATCGCTGGTTTGCGACTGGCAAAATAACGGTAGAGCACAAATCCGCACGGGCCCGCTTCATACACAAAATCCAGTTCACAGTCAGGATGGTTTTTTCGTAGTTTGCACACCAGCCGTTTGATCGAATGCAGATCGTTGCTGATACTTCCGTAGCTTAACACTTCGCCCTTACGGCCAGGTAAGGCAAGGGCCACTTCGATTGCCTTTTTGTGGACATCCAGTCCTACATAGATAACATTTTCGTTCATGAGTTTGTCTCCTCTTTGTTGTTTATCGTATTTCATACATAAACAGGATGGCTCTGTTGTCGGTCAGCACCCAAAGTGTACCACTCGTCAGCAGTTCAAAGTGTACCACTTTTGAGGCGGATTTTGCTATGGATAAACCATGGCAAATCGACTCAAGATGGACATACAGAAAGCAATACAGGGACTAAAAGATCAGGGCTGGTCGGAGCGTAGGATATCGCGGGAACTTGGGATTCACCGAAAGACGGTAAAGAGTTACATCGATTCTTCAAAGTGTACCAAAGTGCTGACCGGCGATGAGCCTGAAACTCGCAGTCTTTGCGATAGGTATCGCTCAACAATAGAAGGCAAACTTGAGTTGGGATTGGATGCCAGGCGAATCCATCAGGATCTGATCATTGAGCACGGTTTTACTGGAGCGTATGACAGTGTTCAACGCTATATTAAAAAGCTCAAGAAGGAGACTCCCCAACGTGTTTGGCGCATGGAGTGCGATCCAGCACAGGAAGCGCAGATTGATTTTGGAGTGATGAACCTGCTCGATCAGGGAAGTGGAAGGCTCAAGCGGGTAAACCTGTTTCGAATCACGCTTTCCTACTCGCGCAAGTCCTACAGCGAAGCGGTTTTGAATCAGAGCTGTGAGAGCTTCTTGAGATGCCTGGAAAACGCGTTTCGTTACTTTGGTGGAGTTCCTTTAAGGCTGTGCACAGACAACCTCAAAGCGGCCGTGATAAAGGCGCACTGGTATGATCCTGATCTAAACCCCAAGATCGTGAGTTTTGCTGAGCACTACGGGACAACAGTCATGCCTACGCGTCCACGAACTCCGGAGCATAAGGGCAAAGTCGAGAATGGGATCAAATACGTCAAAAACGCGCTCAAGGCCCGTAAATTTGAAAGTATCCAAGCCATCAATGAGTTCCTGTTGGGTTGGGAGCAAAACACTGCAGATAAGCGCCTGCACGGCACCACAAAAAGACAAGTGGGAGCTCATTTTGAAACCGAGGAAAAAGCGCAGTTAAAGGACCTGCCTGCGAGCCTGTTTGAGAGCTTCAGTGAAGGCAAACGCCGGGTGCACCGTGACAGTTATGTGGAAGTGCAAAAGGCCTACTATGATGTGCCCTGCGAGTATATTGGGCGGGAACTGTGGGCGAGATGGGATGCGAGGATGATCCGCATTTATAATCTGAAAATGAAGCTGCTGCGCTCGCATGCCCGACTTGAACCCGGGCAGTTTAGCCAGGCACTCGGAGTGGAAGGCACTCGTGGCAGTTTGGAGCAGAGCACTTACTACTGGCGCAGTCGAATCGCCGGGGTTGGAGAAGGTGCCTGTTTGTGGGCTGATGCACTAATCGAGAACCGTCCTGAAATGGCCATCCGAGTGATGCAGGGACTGCTCTCTAAATGCAAAAAACACAGCAAGAAGCAGGTCGATGAAGTCTGCAAAAAAGCCCTCTTTAACGGGCAGTTCCGTCTGCGCGAAATCGAAGAACTGCTGCACAGCAAAATCGAGCAGCCATGTCTGGACTTTATCAGCGAACATGAGCTCATCCGTGGCACCGAAAGCTACGGGAAAATCCTCTCAACCAAAGAACTTTTTTAACCACAACTATCATGCAAAACATAAACCATTATCTTAGCGCACTGAGACTCTCAGGAATGGCTCAAAGCCTCGAATTGAGGATCCAGGAGGCTCGTTCCAATCAACTCGATCCGTCCGAGTTTTTGGAACTCATCCTTCAGGACGAGCTCAACGTGAGAAACCAACGTCAAATCGAACGAAGAAGCCGTGCGGCAAGCTTCCGCGATCAACGCTCGCTGGAAAGCTTCGATTTTAGCTTCAATACAACCATTAACCGCAAGGATATCTACGAGTTGGCCACAGGCAGGTTCCTCGATCAAAAGCACGATATACTCTTTGTAGGCCCTTCTGGAGTGGGCAAAAGCCATCTGGTTCAAGCCATCGGACACAACCTCATCAAAATGGGTAAAACCGTTCTTTATCGCTCCATCTTCGACATCGTTCATGAGCTGCTCCAAGACGACCTCTTTGACAAACATGAACGCATCATGGCCAAATACCTCAAATGCGATCTGCTGATCATCGACGACATGGGCATCAAACAACTCCCGCCCAAATCCGGCGAATATCTCTTTGAGATCATCATGCGCAGATACGAAACCAAATCCACTATGATGACCTCAAACAGACCCATTGAAGAATGGGGAAAACTCATCGGTGATGTTCCCGCTGCAACAGCGATCCTGGATCGCTTCCTGCATCATGCTGTGATCTTCAGGATCAAGGGCAGAAGTTACCGAATGAAGGACAAAATCGAGCAACAAACTAACGAAAATGAGGACTCATCGCCGTCCTCAAACTCCTGCTAGGGGGTAACAACCCAGAACAAGTAGTTTTCCATTGATCAAAAACAACAACTAACCTATGAAAAACAGCCTCGAAGGTGGTACACTTTGAAGTGCTGACAGGTGGTACATTTTGAACTGCTGACTGACACTCTGTTCCGGATTTTTTCCGGTCTAATCCTCGTTTTATGGAGACAAACTCTATTTTTCCTCCCTTCACCCAACCATAATGCCTAGCAAAATAATAATGAAAATCCTCTTCGCAATCCTCCTCGTCCATTTCGTTCTGGGTTTGTTGCTACCTTTTAGAGGATATGACAAAATCGCAGTGGCAGATCAATCGATTGGAATTGCAGAACTTCGTGCTATGGTGATTCAAGATATAGTTTTTATATTTCCCAGCACAGCTTTTGCGGTTGTGATTCTTCTTGTCTCGCTGAACAAAAAAATTCGATTAAAAAGAAAACAAGAAATCTTCAATATTACAACCTCATCTATCTTATTGTTTCTCAATGTCTTACTGATGCTTGTCAAAGAATTTAGAGGGATAGACGACTTCTTGAAATTTAATAATCAGCATCTGTACTTGGAGTATAAATATGATGCTAACAAGGCTGTCATCTTAGGTGAACTGCACAAGAAAAAAGATTAAAAATCTTTCCTCGGATGAGCCCGGTATGGGAACACAAAAGCAGCCGAAGGATTGCTTTTGACTACTTGGTAATCTAATTGGTTAAGGATCTTCATCACCTGCAATGATCATCGATTACGATCTGTTGGATAGATCCAAACAGTCGCCATTAAGCTTTAGCGACAGTGTGATGAAGGACGCTTGTCAGGGACTATATCAGATTGATTATCGAGTTGATCGTCTGGTGACCCAGCGACTACCGCCTTGCGATCCTCTGACAAGCGTTCCTTAAAGGTAAAGATACAGCTTAAGCTGCTTTTTGATTCGACATATTACTTTGAGATTCGGATTTAAAAACACGTTTTGGATCGTAAGTTTTTCCGGACTTTTCGATTCCATGGAGCAATTTCAGGAGTTTTCTCGACACTGCCAACATGGCTTTATTTCCGGCCATGCCCTGTTGTTTCTTTTGGTGATGATATGCCCCAAAAAGGGCATTCTTCATTACAAGGTTCAACGAAGCTTGTTGGGCGCAACGGCGTAATCGAGGACGGCCTTTTTTACTGATTTTATCTTGTCCTTTCATTTTTCCACTTTCTTTTTCCCGGATGTTCACTCCTGCATACTTCCATAAAGCACGGTGGTGTTTAAAGTCTTTCAACGGGCCTGTTTCAGCCAGGATACGAGCCAACATGAAAGGGCCAATAGGACCACCATGAGGGTCAATTGAGAGTTCTCCAAACTTGTGCAATGTATCGAGTTCTCCGGTCATACGATAACGCAATTTGAGTTGTCGATCTTGCAACTGCTTAAGCGTTCGGAAAAGATCACGAACTTCCGTTTCCAACCAATTGATATGCATTGTATCTTGTTCAAATAGAGTGGATTGCAAAGCATCACGCCAAACTCGATTGATCGTTTGCATGCGAATCTTTCGACGCTTGAGCTTAGCAACAAAGCCACTACGGCCGTCCGATACCATGTGGTAAGGATTGAGCCCATACAACTCTGCGATTTGCTCACTGGCTTTACCATTAAATATCCAATCCTTTTTAAAGCTCAGATCGCAAAAAAGCTCAAATAAGGCTTGGTGCAAACGGTTCTTTATTTGCGTCATTTCCTTCTCAATACGTTCGTAATTGAGATTAAGCTGGCGTAACAACAACCAGTGTTTGGCTAGAGCACGATCCTGCAGTAGTTTGCCCTTCTGCGATACCAGAAAAATGGTGCGAGTATCTTTGGTATCTGTCTTTCCATAATCATTGCTCTCTATCACCTGACTCTTGTGCACTGCCTCGCCGCTAACCAGTGCCGTGTAAAAGCCCATTTCCCGAGCAATTCGCAATAGTCGACGATGATAGATTCCAGTGGCTTCACATATGATCTTAAGCGTTCGATAGCCTCTTTCTTGAGCATGAGAGAAAAGCTCTGCCAATTCCGCTCGAATCAATAATTCCTTATTTTCAACTACGCCTGTCCAACGCTCTTGAATGTTTCCATGCTCGTTCATACTATAATAATCCAACTTGGATTTGCAGACATCGCAGGCGATATACAACACATCGTTTTTACATTGATCGCTGACTTCTTTTCGGGTAATTTTCATTTCACTTGTTTGGGGTTGGTGATCTAATTTGTTACAGGAACTGCAATTCCCATAATTTGATCTCCAACCCTTACTTTATTTACGCTAAATCCTCAAATTTACCTATTAGCTTATCGAGAGGAATGCCGAGACGCTCCGCTTTTCGGCATCCCTCAGCTTGACGTTCTCAAAAAAAATAATGAATATTCAAAACCTTGCATTAGGAATCTCAATCGGATCTGCCCTTGGAGTAGCACTGGGTGTAGCAATTGGTCTAGCCCTCGGAAATATCGCACTTGGCATTGGATGCGGTGTCGCCATCGGGGTAGGACTCGGAGTTGCGATTGGTTCGCTCTCCGGAATTAAAAAAGACAAAGAAGAGAAAAAATAGAAAGAGCCGCTTCGCTGTTTTAAAGTCTTAACTCCAACGTTGAGAATGATCCCAATCAGCCGGAAAAAATGAATTTTGAGGATTTGATCCTACCCCAAGAAGAATTGAAAACTCCAAAAATAAACAACAATTACGAGAACAAGGCAGGCATAGAAACAATATCAGGGGTCAAAGCTATAATTTAAATGCTTTATTCCAACTATCTATGGTTTCACTTCAATCTGAAATCTAACCTCCACTCGACCTTAAAAAGGAAAATTACTCAAAGAAAGTAGATCATGATAAAGGGTAAAAAAATCACATTGAGACTGTTCGCGGAGAGTGATTTGGAAGAGTATTACAAGCTTACGGAAAACGTTGCCAACAAAGGTGAGTTTTACCCCCTTCACGTTCATTCGCTCCAAAAATTGAAGCTGGAGAATAATTTCTGATCGCTCCACAGTCAGTCATCCCTCATCGAAAGATTAACAAAAATGGAACCCGAAAAGCGACTCACGTCCCCGGATCTCGATCTGACTTCCGACACCCTGAAGACCGAACTCGGACCTTGGTTCTCGATTTACGAAACTCTCACGGAGACGCTGTCAAAACCTCCCTATGACATCTCACCGAAATGGCGGTTCTACAAAGATGGTGGAGCATGGCTCTGCAAGATGACCCGCAAGAAGAAAACGGTGTTTTGGATTTCTGCTTGGAAACAGTATTTGAAGTGTGGGTTCTATTTCACGCAGAAAACAGGTGACGGGGTATCAGATCTCTCAATCGACCCGTCATTGAAGTCTTCTTATGATGATGCCACCCCGATCGGAAAGCTATATCCTTTGACCATCGATCTCACCGCAAAGAAGCAACTCGATGATCTTTACACCGTCGCGAACTACAAGATATCCCGAAAGTAAGTCCGAACAAGATGCTTGCTCAGTCTTACCACACCTCAACGTTCGCAAAATAAAAAATGGAACATCCAAAAGAAATCCTCGAATTCTGGGAAGAGTTTAAAAACTCAGACAACTCTCAAAAAAATCAGAATGAAGTTTTTGAGATCGACGAATATGGAGATAGTCCAGAAATGAGAGACGAATTGGTTAGCCTGATTTTGGAAGGAAAGAAAACGGCAACTTGTGGCTCTCTTTTTCAATATGAACATGAAGGTTACGCACCTTCTCAAGAGGGAGATAGAAGAGTGGTGGTTGATGGATCTGGAGCACCTGTTTGTATTACCGAGATTATCGAAGTTTCCCTCAAAAAATTTAAAGACGTTAAAGAAGATTTTGCCCGAGATGAGGGTGAAGGTGACGGATCATTGGAACATTGGAGAAAAGGCCACTGGCAATTTTTCTCTCGGGTTTTACCGCCCATTGGAGCCGAAGTTTCAGAAGACATGATGCTCATCTGCGAAAGATTTAAGGTGATATACAAAACAACCGCGAACAGGTTACTGGAGAGGAACTCCTCACCTCCAGATTGTGAAAAAGTGAAATGAATATCCTCTTCGATCTCGATGGAACTCTGAGTGACCCGTTGGTTGGAATAGCGAACGGTTTAAATCACGCATTGGTTCGAATGGGGTTACCCCAAAAGAGGAAAGAAGAATTAGGGGTATTCATCGGTCCTTCTTTAAGCAATGCTGCCTCAGTATTGTTCAACACCGAAGATGAAAAAATCATTTCCACGGCAATTTCGTATTATCGCGATTATTACACCAAAACTGGTTATCGAGAGAATACATTGTATGAGGGTATCGACGAACTGTTAAATCACCTTAAATCAACTGGTCACCCGCTATTTGTTGCTACTTCCAAAAGAACGGATATCGCGCATAGTGTACTGGAACACTTCGAATTGTCTGGGTATTTTACCGAAATTCGAGGATGCGATCTGAATTTGTCAAAAGTTGAGTTGGTTAGAGACCTGATGGATGATTTTTCCCTCTCAAGATCGGAAACAGTAATGGTGGGTGATAGAAGTTATGACATCAACGCGGGAAAAGAAAACGGGATTTCCAGTGTGGGAGTTTTATGGGGATACGGTACTCTTGAAGAGCTGGAAAAATCAGGTGCCTCTCATGTTGTAAAATCGATTGAAGAGTTAGTTGAATACTTAGACAAAACCAGACAGTCGTAGGGGATTCACCGCGATCCTTCTTGATCGACTTCAGATGTTGGAGAAATAGAAATCATGTGCAAAGCAACAATCATAGGAAACGCAGCGGGCGGAAAATCAACGATCAGCAAAGCAATTGTAGAGTCACACGAACTTCCACTCCATACTGTCGACAAACTCCAGTGGAAGCCGGGTTGGTCTCCAGTTCCTGAGGAGGATGTGGCAAAAGAAATCCGTTGTATCATGATGAACAATCGATGGTTAATCGACGGCTGGGGTCCATGGGAAACCATCGAAGAGAGATTTGAAAAGTCGGATACCATCATCTTTGTAGATCACAACCTTTGGATTCATCTATGGTGGGCGGCTAAACGACAAATCAAAGCACTTGTGGCCCCGAAGTTCGTCGAGAAGCCTGAAGGATGCGATCTTGCTCCGATGACATGGAAGATGTTTAAGATGATCTGGATGATCAATAGAGACCTCCGACCAAAACTCCTCAATCTAGTAGAAAGCTACAAGGGAAAGAAGGACGTCTTCCATATCCGTTCTCCGAAAGAGCTCAGAAGATTCACTCTCGAACACTGCTAAACAAAACACTAAAATGAAACTCCTCGCTGAAAATACTGTCCCACAAATCACATCGCATTTCACGGCATCGTGGCCGATGATATTTTCTCAAATAGCTTCCTTCCTGCTAATATTGGGATTCCTGGCTTTTTGCATCTGGGCCATAGTGCGATTCGTGAAAAATACAGGTAAAAATCAATCCCTATCCTTCGAAACAGAACTGGGAGATATCGATGACCTCAAAAGATATGTGCAAGGAGGGTTCTCTCCCATCGCAACTCCATTTTGGGGTTTGATTGTCATATTGGCGGTATTCCTACTCGCCTTTCTTTTAAATGACCTGAAAGTGATGATCGTCGCCGTTTTTTGCCTGTGCACATTTGCATTGGGAAGTATCAATCAAAGGCAAAAAAGGATTACCAAGATATTATTGAAAGAAATTGAAAGAGGCCGTGAAACCGGAAACACCGTTACATCCGCCGACGTAGATTCCCCTCAAGAATGAACGCTCCACCAACAACTCAGTCCGAATCAATACATTCCAACCCTCACGTTGTTAGGTCGGAACCTAAGACTTAGACCTTGGAAAAAATAGTGAAAAACAACCTCAAGAGTCCTCCCGTTTCGAAAGAGAGCGTAGTTTCTTTGAGGGAAATTAATGCCAAAACGGTT
This sequence comes from Opitutales bacterium, assembly GCA_963676215.2. GTDB lineage: Bacteria > Verrucomicrobiota > Verrucomicrobiia > Opitutales > JAFGAQ01 > JAKSBQ01. Next base: position 48,309 of record CAXXVT010000026.1, read on the forward strand.
CGCGACATATGCAGGCTTTCGGTTGAGGAATCTCAAAATCGATTTGTCGCAACAAACGCCGAATCACTAGCAGAAGCGAATTTCTACGATAAGGCTTGGTTTCGCGCCATCTATGCAGACGAGACACCGGTTGGTTTTGTCATGACGGAAGAAGAGGTGGATAAAGGAAGGTATTATATTTGGCGGTTTATGATCGATGCCCGGTATCAAAAATTCGGACTTGGAGCGAAAGCATTGGCTCAAGTTGTTGAGCACATAAAGGCCTATCCGAATGCAACGGAGATTTTCGTGGGTGTTATCCTTGAAGATGGAGGGCCTCAAAAGTTTTATGAAAGATGTGGTTTCAAACTAACCGGAGAATACGAATATGGTGACCCTGTCATGAAATTGTATCTCAAAAAGGACATATTGAGTGGCGACAATACGCTCAGCAAATAGTTTATGAAAAAATCAATACTCCTATCCTCTCTCACCTTTATTATCGGGTTATCCTGCGGTTATGCGTTTTGGCATAGCGCACCAGAAAAGGTCGATCCCACAAACGCAGAACCTGTTCAAGTGTCAGAGAAGCAAGAAGTTCCGTCCCACACGGATGATCAACTCGAAGAAATTGCCTCACTGAAGGAACAGATCCGCCAAATGAAATTAGCTTCGTCTCAGTCTCAGAATCAAGAAGCCCCATCGCCTGAAGAGGTAAGAAAGCATATGAAAATGAGCATCATTGAGGGGATCATATACGGAGAAAAAACGTCTCCAGGTCAGGCTGAACTCGATCGAAAGAATTTTATGAGAAATGTAAGAGGCCTGAACCTGACTCCAGAGCAAATGGTGATCGCTGAAAGGTTGTGGGAAAAGCGAATGCAACAAATGAGGCTTATCGTGCAGACACAGGGTCTTTTGACTGAGAATGAGAAAAAGGAGCAGTTTCCAGATTTGTATCATTTTAGCTTTGATTCTGAACTCAAAAAAATTCTAGCAGATGAACAAAGCGACGGATACGAAGAGAAAAAGCATCAGGAAATGGCTGGCGTTGGAAATATGTTTAGTGCCAAATTCATTTCTGATTATGGAATTTCAACGGATTCGGGTTTTAGCGCAGAAGACCAAACTTCGATCCAAGAGGCAGTTACAAAAGCATGGTCCCAAAATATAGGGAAACTTGAGGTTCCAGAACCGATAAAAGATTTAAATCTAGGCCCCATGGATGAAAGGGTGCTTGCAAGTTGTTACAAAAACCTGCCCCAGGAGCTTTTTGAAAAAGTATATCAACAAATGTTGAATAAAGAAACAGTGGCTCCCTAGACCGTGTTTGCAAACGCGGACAGCACAGAGGTTCGGAATCAATCTTCACCATGATGAGCTGCACAAAAACACCCCTTGAACAGTATTTCACATCAGAAACTCAAAGAAAAAGTCTCACATGAACCCGGCCGCAATAAAATGAATCAACTTCTTCGCATAGGACGATCGGTCAGTAAAAGGAAAATCATTCTTTTGACCTCTATCTGGCTCCTTCTTGGAACGGTCTCCATTGGTCTTCATTTTTACGATGGGAGGGGAATCGAATGGAGTCAGTATTCAATTCAAGGCTTCGTATTCTGGGGATTAGGTGCCCTCTGGTTTTTCGAATCAAAAAGATGGAAAGAGAAAAAGAGATATTGTTTCGAATTCCAAGATAGCGGACTCAAATTCTGGAAAGCTAAGAAGCCCGAAAACTTCGTATCGGTTCCATTCTCCGAAATAATAGAAACCCATGAGGATTCGGATTTTTTGAGATTCTCAACCTTGGATGAAGAAGAGATTTCAATCCGAAAAGATCTAATCCCTGAAAGCATTTACACCAAAATCAAAACGAGTACAAACGAGGCGGCACGTGAAGCAACGCGGTGAGTTATTCGCTTCACGTCCAACATTCGCAAAAATCGATGACCATGACCGGCGAAAGCAATTTGGATAAACTTCTATCGGATATGTCTCCAGTTTTGTTAACCGGGGAGTTCGTCTTCTTATCCTTTGATCACTCGCGATATGGAGATCATTCGGAGTTGGAGCCCATTGCTGCGGTAATAGAAGACGAAGGACTCACGCTCGTCATCCCGAGATCAAAGGCGGATGAATACGAACTCAAATATGAATCCGTCTTCAGCGCCATCACACTAAACGTTCATTCAAGCCTGGAGGCAGTGGGCCTAACTGCAGCCATTTCAAATAAGCTTGCTGAGCATGGAGTGAGCGCAAATGTAATTGCCGGGTATTTCCACGATCATATATTTGTACAGAATACGATGGCAGAGCGGGCCGTGGACGCAATAAACGAGCTTTCTCGGTCCCGAGCTATCAATATCGATCCTCTCAACAGCGAGTAAAACAACACAGGAAATGCGGACACACCGCATTCCTAACCTCAGCATTCGTAAAAAATATGAATTTAGAAAACCTTCAAAAAACATGGGACTCCTTTGCTCAAACAGTTCCTCTATGGGCGGTCTTAACTGCTGGAAAACCGAAGGATTTTGAGTGGGATGAAAAAGACTTTTTCGATAAAGGAGAACTCGCGATCAAACGTATACTTGAGCACATGACGTATACCTGGATCCAACCAGAAAAGAATTTGGCTTTGGATTTTGGATGTGGAGTGGGAAGATTGAGCATCAATCTCGCAGGACATTTCAAAAAAGTCGTAGGAGTTGATGTATCAGCGCACATGCTTGAACATGCGGAAAGCTACAGCAAAAAATTCAATAGAAGCAATTGCAGTTTCATTCACAATCCACAATGCAATCTCTCCGTTTTTCAAAGCGACCAATTCGATTTTATAGTCTCGATGATAACCCTCCAGCATATGAAAGAAGAGTATATCCTTTTGTATTTGAAAGAGTTTATTCGGGTTCTAAAACCAAATGGCGTAATTTATTTTCAACTGCCCGATCAAATAAAAAAAAGCGCATCATACGATTTCTTCAACGTGGGAGATGAACCAGAAATGGAAATGCATGGCATTTCAAGACCCACCATCATTGACTATTTGGAATCTCAAGGAACCAAAGTTCAAGCGGTAATCGAAGATGATTGTTGTGGCCCCGAGATCAGAAGTTTCCGTTACATTGCAATAAAGAAATCAGATCCCAACAGATCGATTGAAAAGTCGGCGTGAATGCCACTTTTCGTCGGCGTTGAGCACAAGAACAATCATGCCAAGACCTACAGACAAAACAACCCTTCTTGAATTAGGAGCATGCAATTTTGAGAAGCTATTTTCCCTCATTGAATCGCTATCCGAAGAAGAATTAAACGGTGCATTCAAATATGAACACAGGGATAAAAATGTCAGAGATACAGTCGTCCACCTTCACGAATGGCACTTAATGATGATGGATTGGTATCAAGTTGGAATGAGTGGAGAGAAACCCAAGATTCCCGCAGAAGGCTATACTTGGAAGACATTACCTAATTTAAACAAAAAGATTTGGGAAAAGTATCAGAATACCAGTTTGAAAGAAGGGATAGCCCTCCTGAACGAATCATTTCTTCAACTAAGGAAATTGATCGAGAGTCATTCCGATGAAGAACTTTTTGAAAAGAAAAGATACAAATGGACAGGAACAACCTCTCTCGGGGCCTATTTTATATCGGCCTCTTCCAGTCACTATGATTGGGCGCTCAAACAAATCAAAAAACACAAAAAGACATTCGCCCAATAACAGCCCAATAAACGGGTGATTGAACAACTCCTCCAGATGATGCCTGAGGAAATCGCTCAATGAGCGATGGCAGGCATTCTAAGAAATTCCATCCTCGAACGTTATAATTAAGATGAAAAAAACGATCCTCCTAGCTCTGATCTTATTATCGATCACTCTCCAATCTTTCGCGGAAGATTATTACTATGTAGAATTCTACCGAGGTTTCCTGGATGGGTCCTCTCAAGATTATCCACATCGTAGAAAAGAAGCGCTTTCGAAGGCTCAATACTTACCGAAAGTTCAAAAAGATAAAATTCACGAAATCGTTGTCCAAGGTGATCTCACCTATATGAGTTATACCAACAGTTTTCGGGAATTGTGGAGTTTGAGATATAAAGATAAGTGGGAACCGGAAGTCCTTATTGCCGTAGCTGACACTGCAAAGTTTTACATCCGTTTTTGCGACACTGATATTGAATTAGGATTTAGTGAAGATGTTGGGGTTCTTCACCACATTTTGCAGCAATTACGAGAATCTGATGGTTTGAAAGCAAAATTTGCATTTCGTGACCTCACCTCCGAAATAAAAAAAGTAAAAGAAGAAGCATTTCTAGCGGAACACCGAAAACGATCAGATGCTCTTATGAAACAAAATCTAGAAGATCTGAACGAAAGCTTCAGGAAAGCTTTAAAACAAGCTCTGATGAAAAGTGCCCTGAATCTCAAAAAGAATCTATGGCAGAACAATAAGTTTGTGTGGAATTCGGAACCGCTCCAGTCGACCCAGCCAACGCCACAAGCTTAAACCTTCGCTCGATGAGCTATGGCAGACGAGTCGCCCGGCAGGCCGCTCCTCGGAATCCCTCCCTTTGACGTTGTTAACATGATGAAATCCATCTCCATATTCCTCTTTTTCCTTACCCTCACCCAACTTGCAGTTTCCAGTGAAAAGAACCGCAAATCATTTACTCAAACAGACTATCTGGCAGACTTTGATCAGTGCGTTGGCCTTTTGAAGGATAATCACACAAATCTTTATGTGTATCGAACCGAGGAAGATTTCGCAAAAAGGGTCGAAACGCTGCGAACCCGCATTAGCGAGCCATTAACGGTCTATGAATTTTACAATTTAATTTCTGAACTATGTGCCTATCCGCAATGCTATCACACCTTTGCGCAGATAAATGATGGATTAAGAAAGGATAATGTTTTTCCTATCAAAACTTACTATGATGGTGAAAAGCTCTGGGCAGTGAGTGACCAAACCCCAGTTTCAAAAGCCGCTGATCCAGATCAAATGACGATACTCGCAGGTTCAGAAATTTCATCGATCAATGGGAGGAGTATCCCAGAAATTGTTGACGGTTTGGCCGAAACCATCGGCGCGGACGGAGGGATTTCTACCCACATTACCCGCGAAATTGATCACTATTTTCCCCTGCTGTATTCCTTGCGAAGCGGATACCCTTGCAAATATGAAATTACGTATTTGGAACCCCATAACCATCGGCGCGAGCAACTGCCAGAAAACTCAGTAGCATCCGAAGTTGTGAAACAAAGGGTGCTCCGCTCAATACCACGACGAGACTTCAATCGAAAAAAGGCGGAAAAGGAAACCTCAAGCGGAAACCCAGCATTGGATCTCATATTTTACCAGGATTCCTCTCTAGCCAGATTGAAAATCCGTTCCTTTATGAATGGATACATCGACGATGAAAGAGAGTTATATGACAACTTTCTAAAATGCAGCTTCGAAAAAATCCGTTCAAAAAGGATAGACAATCTGATAATTGACATACGGGGAAATGGAGGGGGTGATCCGTTCTCTTCAGCAGAACTCTTAGGATACTTGATTGATAAACCGTATGTGTATTTTGATCCTTCGGTATCCTACCCGCATCTTAAGGAAGAGGGAAATCCCAAAGAAAATCGATTTGAAGGCAGTCTTTTTCTATGGGTTGACGGACTCATCGGTTCGAGCTCTGGTCACTTTGCTTCTTTAGTAAAGTACCACGACCTCGCAACATTCATAGGAGAGGCCACCGGGTCTACCTTTTTCTGTAGTGGAAATCCACAAAGTTTCGACTTGGATCATACAAAATTCAGGATTTATGTTGGGAATGGAGCTTTCTATACCGCCGTCGAAGGATTCGAAAAGGGGAAAGGAATTCCTGTTGATTATGAGGTTAAGCAGAGCATAGAGGACGTCCTTGAAAACAGAGATTCATTTTTGGAAGCTACCCTTAAGCTGATCAACAACAATGGATCCACCAAACTGCTTGGTCAATTTCCTGACACATTGCGGCAATAATTCGCAACTTTGCGTTATGCAAAATAAATGAAGATCATCGGTGCAGCTTTTTAAACAATACCAAGATAAATCCGGTTGATAATTACATCAATACCGTGGGTAATGTCCTTGAATTGAAGGTGAGGGACATTGCATGCACGAAGAACAACAAAGACCAAACTATTGTCGCAAATTTGAGGGCAACAGAAGTTTGGGAGTTATCAAAAAGGTCAGGTCAATTAGTTGAAAATGATGAAGACTGTATTTCAGTCGAACGGTATAAAACAATGACAACCGATCCACCCATTCTCAAAACTGAAAGACTCATCTTGCGGCCTTTTTTGATTTCTGACGCCCAAAGAGTGAAAGAATTGGCCGGAGATCGCCGAATCTATGACACGACTTTGAATGTTCCTCATCCCTACGAAGATGGAATGGCAGAACAGTGGATTTCATCTCATCAGGCCAATTTCAACAGCAACAGGGGTCTCGTTCTCGCACTAACGATAAAGGACAAAGAAGGAATCATTGGCACCGTGGGTCTTAATTCCAACCCCAACCAAAAAAAGGCTGAGTTAGTCTATTGGATCGGCTTCCCCTACTGGAATAAGGGCTACTGCACAGAAGCGGCGAAGAAGATAGTTGATTATGGCTTCTCATCCCTCGGATATCATAAAATCTCCGCGCGTTACATGGTCAATAACCCAGCATCGGGAAAGGTTATGGAGAAGATAGGAATGAAAAGGGAGGGAATTTTGATTGATGAGGAATTCAAGGATGGCGAATTTCATACCCTCGTTTTGTATGGAATCATTAACCCGCAAACAAAACAGTCGTCTTAGCGACTCCTGGCAGTCCCACGCCTAGCATCGTCTTCAAACTTTTCATTCGAAACAAATGCTCCTGGAAATCCCAACTAAGCTTGAAGCGCTCTCGTTGATTGGAGACAAACCCCTATTTCGAGATTGTGAAATTGTGAGTGGTGCCTTGCCGCCAGAGTTCCTCCTAAAAGAGGCGGTAAAAGAAGATTCCACTCATTGGATTATGCCTCGATTGTTTGTGCTTAAAAACGACCATAAGGTCATCGGATCCGGCGGTTTCAATTCAGAACCTTTGAATGGTTTGGTTGAAATCGGATATAATGTCGCTCCCTATTATCAACAGATGGGATATGGAACGCTTGCGGTTTACTCCCTCATTCAAGAGACGCTCCACCACGATGAAATAACAACCATTGTCGCGGAATCAGTAGTCTCAAATTTCGCTTCTCAGAAGGTGCTGCAAAAAAACGGGTTTGTGGTTTATGGAAAAGGGTTCGACGATGACGAAGAAACCGTAAAAATGAAACTCAACCTCCACCGAAATACCACGTAGCAATTCCGACAAATTCATAACCATCATGAGAGCAATCATCCTGGATTTCGACGGCACGGTTTTGGACACTGAAACGCCTGTTTACGAGTCATGGAAATCTACCTATGCAGACCATGCGGTTGAACTTCCCATTGAGCTGTATGGCAGGTGTATCGGAAGTTCGGACGACAGATTCAACACGGTTCAGTATCTCGAGTCTTCGTTGGGCCGAAGTCTGGATTGGGAGGAGATCAACCCAAAAAGAAGAGCCATTTCCAAAGGGTTACTCGAAAAGCAAACAGTTCTACCAGGAATCGTTGAATTGCTGGAACAGGCGAAAGAAGAGGGAATCAAATTAGCCATCGCTTCGAGTTCACCCAGAGATTGGGTGGAGCCTTTACTCAAAAAATTTGGCTTACTTCACTATTTCGAAACGGTTGTCACGCTCGACGATGTCGAACAGCCCAAACCTGCGCCGGACCTTTTCCAAACTGCTCTCACCCAAATAGGCATCGATCCGGAGGACGCGATCGCAATTGAAGATTCTCCGAATGGTTGTATCGCCGCAAACGCTGCGGGTCTCTACTGCGTCCTGATCCCGAATCCAGTGACACGATTTCTTAAAAACGAGCACTACGATCTCATGCTTCATTCCCTAAAGGAAACCAACCTTGCTGACTTAAAGATCAAACTGAAAAATAGGTCGGGAAAGATGAAAATTAGAAAAGCAACGACCGCAGATGCTGAGTCCATTGCATCGATCATTGAATCAGTTTCAGAATTACAAACTGTGGCCGACAGAGGGCACCAAATTAATGTCGAAGTCATTTATTCGAACCTTGAACGTTGCCAGGACGCAGAGAGATCCACTGCCTACGTGGGCGAGTCTGTAGAAGGTGAAGTCTTGGGATATTGCACGGTCCACTGGGCACCATTTCTGTTCCTAAACGGCGGTGAAGCCTACATAACCGAACTATTCGTTAGGCCGGATGCCAGAAGCACAGGTTTAGGAACTGCATTGCTTGAAAAGATTGAACACGAAGCGCGTTTAAGGGGGTGTTCCCGACTATCCCTTAACAATGGAAAGGCCAGCGAATCCTACGAGCGAGAATTCTACCATAAGCGGGGATGGACCGAGCGTGATCAGATGGCAAACTTCGTCTTCGATTTGAATCAGAATCCGAGGTACGCCGAAGATTAAGAATGACGAATGCCTGTGAGGCAGAAGTTAGAACCACTTCAGCGCGCAGCGGCACTCATACCCGACTTTGTTGGGTGCGAAAGAAATTTGAAGATGCCGGCGTTCGCCTCGGAACACCAATTTACGCAGATTTGGTATTCTGGGTGACTTGTTTGTCGGCGGAAGTCGGTTCGACCGAGGGGGAAACAATGACGATGACTGAAGTCATCGCCTCCGGGAGAGAGCAATATAGTAATGAAAAGGAGCGCATCAGGCGTCGCCTAAAGGCTTCAGGCTCCGCAATAGAGCTTCGCCCGGATGAAAATGCCGTGACAAGTGATGTTGGGTTTAGGGAAGGCATGTCCTGCTAAGACAGACGAGATGCGGACAGGTATGTCCACGATCCCTTGGGGATGACGAAAACGATGCCGACTAAACGTTGTGGACTCATCAAGTTGAGCCCCTACAATATAAAAAAAGACGCAACCAGGATCAGCTAAATAACATCACTTGCTGCGCGCGTTAATGTCGGACGTTAGCGTCCGACGCAGATGATTCGCTTGGAGCGAATCGCATATTGGCCAGTCATAAGATATGCCGTTCGAGGGATGGGAGAACACCAGCGATCTGCCAGAGGCGGAGCGCGATGTTAGGATTAATGATGAAGGAAGAGATAAAGTAGGGGTCTGACTTGCCAGATCCATTGATGAACTTAGTCGGTTCACTTACGGTTTTGTGGGGCAACAGATGGAATCGCCACGGCGAACCCTACATAATAGTGGCGAATCCCCACAAAACGGAGGGTCAATGGTGTGTTAGGAAATGTAATCTGCGGATAAATGGGGGTTAATAACTCTTGGACACTATGACAGATGCTTGTGTCGATCTCCTAAGCTCCCAAAACTAGCTTTATGCAAAGAACCCAGGAAGCCGTGGAAAAATTTCGCAATGGATATGCTTGTTCGCAGGCCATTCTCTCTGCCTACGCCACTCACTGTGGATTGTGCGACAAGGATGCTCTCAAAATATCATCAGGCTTCGCGGCGGGCATGCGAATGGGGAACACCTGTGGAGCAGTGACCGGGGCTTATATGGTTTTGGGAATGCATGCAGCAGGGGAGCAGAGTGAACGCGTTGAAGATAGGACGGAAGTTTATGATTTAATCGAGGCGTTTTCCACCGAATTTGAAAAACGAAATGGGTGCCTGAACTGCAAGGATTTAATTGGATGTGATTTGTCCAAACCAGAAGGGTTCTTGGAAGCAAAAGAGCAAAACTTGTTTAAAGAAAAATGTCCCAAATTTGTTCAAGATGCATCGGAGATTCTCGAAGAGCTAATCGGTCTCGAGAAAGTATCTGGATGAGCGCAAAATTGAAATGAGGATTTGGGGATCCAGTCTGCTTCTGTTGAATTTGTTGAACTGCGGATTTTCGCAAGTTTCGCTGGTCCAACTAACCGAAACCATTTTTGTCAGCGAAGACAGTTACTTTGCCCGAGAAAACAGCGTCGTCTTTATTGGATCAGATTCTGTAACTGTGGTGGGTGCAACATGGACTCCCGAAACTGCCAAAGAGCTGCATATTTGTATTTCGGAGGTTACGGACAAATCGATCAAAGACGTTATCAATACCAACTATCATCCTGATCGGGCAGGGGGAAATGCTTACTGGAAAAGCATTGGATGCAACATCCACTCCACTCAACACACCTACGACTTACAGGCATCCGATTGGGACTCCATGTGCGAATGGACTCGAAGGGGAATAAAGGATTTTCCTCAAATAGAGCGCTGTTTATCAACCGTCGTCCACGCTGGAAATTTCACATTGCAACAGGGGAAAATCGAGGTCCTCTATTTCGGCTCATCCCATACTCCAGACGGAGTGTTTGTCTATTTCCCTGAAGAAAAGGTGCTCTACGGAGGCTGTATCCTCAAACCTTTCCTCGGAAATTTGGAACAGGCAGATATGGATGAATATCCAATTACCTTAAACCGACTAAAGAACTCCAAGCTTGAGATTGAGAGCATCATCGCAGGGCACGGAAAATCAGTTCATGGCCCCGAACTGATTGATCGATACCTGTCTTTGCTCAAAAACTCACAGCAATAAAATCATTTTCATGTCGAACCTCCACATTTCGAGCGTCAATCTGCATCCCGAGCAATACCCAACTGCAAAACACTACCCGTTTTCTCTGCCAATTTTTAACCACAGCAAAGAGCTGCAGTTTGAGACTTCGATCACCTTTTTCATTGGGGAAAACGGCACTGGAAAATCCACTTTGCTCGAAGCCATTGCGCTTGCCGCAAACATCCATATCTGGAATCGAAATGATGGCATCAGTCTCGAAGGAAATCCCTACGAAAAACAGCTTCATCGGTATTTATCGATAGAGTGGACAAAAAGGGGAATCAACGGTTCTTATTTTGGGTCAGAGATTTTTAATGATTTCCGCAAAATCGTTGATGGTTGGGCTACCTCAGATCCAGGGCAATTGAAGTATTTTGGAGGGAAGTCTCTGGTAGCTCAGTCTCACGGGCAATCCATGATGGCCTACTTCGAATCTCGATACAAAATCGAGGGCATCTACTTTCTGGACGAACCAGAGACCGCCCTGTCCCCGAAAAATCAACTGAAGCTGCTGGACATACTGCAAAGTTACTCGCAAGACGGTCATGCCCAATTCTTCATCGCAACCCATTCCCCCATTTTGCTGGGTTCTGAAGGGGCTAAGATTTTCAGCTTTGATCAAAACCCCATCAGCTCAATCGACTACAAAGACACCGACTACTACAAACTGTACAAACAATTCCTCTCTGAACGATAAATCGTGGCTCGATTGGACACCTTAACCGGAGGCGTGATCGTTGTCCTTTTCGGTATCGATCGATTGTCCGAATACGATCACAATTCCTATCTGTACAACACAGTCCTTCGTCTTTATTAGGGAAAAGGGTTTCTCCTTGGCGAATCCAGCTGTTGCAACACAGAATCGTAAGTTAACCGAACAGGTTCATTCGAGGATCTGGCAAGCCAGACTTCTACGCTTAAAAACCATCTGCTTCACCGCTAATTCGCACGAATGAATTCATGCGCTCCTTCTCAAACTCCAGCGCCACTTGTTGGGGCATTTTCAATCTGGGCGAAGCTCTATTGCGGAGCCTGAAGCCTCTAGGCGAGGACTGATGCGATCCTTTTCAATTTTCGGTCTTACTAATTGTTTTCTTCCTGCCACTCTAGCACAATTGGCAAGTCAGCGGGGGCCCAATCGAGAAGATGAAGGTTACCTCGATTGATCCAACGGGTAGCAGCATGCTCGTGCGCATGCAGCTCACCAGAGGTCCATGCACATACAAAAGGGATGAGTCGGATCGAGAAGGATTCATAATGATGAATCACTGGGGTTAGTGCTTCTCCAACTTCAACCGCTATGCTCAATTCCTCCAGTATTTCCCTCGCCAATGCCTGGGGTTCCGACTCTCCTTTTTCCACTTTTCCTCCCGGAAACTCCCATTTTTCCGGAAGCGTTTTGTCCTGCATTGCACGCTGAGCTGCCAGACACGAATCCGGGTCTTCGGGGTGCCGAATAATCGCACAAACGACCTCGATCAAAGGAGTTGAAGTTGCCTCTTTCACAGAAATTACCTCTTATGGGGATAATCGCAGAAACGCAATTAATAGTCATTTCCAAACAAATTCTATTGTCATGTCATTGTTGAAACGGATTTTGCCCTTTGTATTGATGCTTTGGATTCTCGTTCAAACAGGATGCATTGTAATTTCGACCGCAGGAACGGTGGCTGCAACTGCGGTCAATACGACTGTTTCCATCGCGGGGCACACCGCAAAAACAGCGATTGATGTCGTCACTCCTGATGGTGATGATGATGACAAAGATTGATTCAGATTCTTTTAAATCAACTGGCGAAACTTTCCATCTATTCCATGAAACGATTCCTATTTCCCATCCTTTTTGGCATTGCCACCACTGTCGCATTTGGCGAAGGCAACGCCAAACTACTCACTGGTCCCATGATCGGGTATTCCACCATGGCGGAAACGATGATTTGGGTGCAGACAGATGCTCCTGGGGAAGTGATCGTTGAGTATTGGAATACTGAGGACCCTGAAACAATCTTTCAAACGGATCCAATTTCCACAGAAAAAAAGACAGCTTTCGTGGCTAAGTGTATCGTCGATCAGGTAACCGCAGGCACCACCTACGGATATCGGGTTAGAATCGACGGGAAACTGAATGTCCCTCTTTTCCGAGAGGGCTATCAAGAGACTGGAGCGATTCCACTCACCTTCGCCACCCCCAAAAACTGGAGGTTCCGCGAAACTGGACACCAGCCTTTCAATTTCAGCGTCGCACTCGGAAGTTGCGCTTACATCAATGAAGAAGGCGGATATGATCGTCTAAACGGAAAACCCTACGGTGGAGACTACCAGATATTTGAGTCTATCTACGAAAAAAAACCCGAGCTTTTTGTATGGCTCGGCGATAACATTTACCTTCGGGAACCTGATTGGACGAGCAAGACTGGTATCTACCATCGCTGGACCCACACCCGATCGACTCCAGAAATGCGAGCGATGCTCGCGACGATGCCAAACTACTCGACGTGGGACGACCATGACTATGGTCCCAACAACTCGGGCTGGGACTTTTGGAATAAGGAAGCGACCACCGATGCTTTTAATTTGTTCAGTGGAAACGCGAGTGCCGGGCTTCCAGAACTTCCCGGCATTTTCACCTTTTTCAACTGGGGGGATGTCAATTTTTACCTGCTCGATAATCGCACCTACCGAACCTACGATGGCATGTCCGACAATGATCCAGACCACGCACGGTCCCTTCTCGGGAAGAAACAAATCGATTGGTTGATCAATACTTTGAAATATCGAGCAGGCCAAACGCGTAATTTGAGCAGCAGTAGCTACCCTTCAACATTTAATGTCATCTGTATTGGTAATCAGGTTTTTTCCCCCTACAGCTCCGATTCCTACACGAACTATACGGAAGAGTTCGAATACCTGATGGATCGAATAGTCGCAGAAAAAATCGGTGGAGTGGTCTTTGTGAGTGGGGATGTGCATTTTGGCGAAGTGAGCCAAAGAGCATTCAATAACCCCAATGGTGATCCCCACCCCATCCTTGATATTACGACCTCTCCGTTAACGTCAGGCTCATGGAGCGGATCCGATGCCAAAGATAACCCTTATCGAGTGGACATCTTTCCGGGTGAGGCTGATCGGGTGGCACAACGCAATTTTGTGACCCTCAGTTTTGAGGGTTCACTTAAAAAGCGAACGATGATCATCCGATATTTCGACAGCAATGGGGTGTTATTGAATCAAGATCCCAACGGCCAACCGGGAGAAGTGACAGAAGGCTCGCGTATATCGATTCAATCTCTGGCCGCACCCAAATAGGAACCCTCGGAGAAAACCCACGAGGCATTTGAAATGAAAATTTGAAACGATGCCAACTTCGAGGAATGTGACCCAAAGCGAATAAAAAAATCCCTTTTTCCCATGCCAACAACGACAGGTTCCAGCAATCATCCAACAACCCATCTACGAAAACGACAAATCGTAATTGTCGGACATGGCACCAGCGTGGTGGCATTTTGCGAAAAGTTTAAATCTGACTGGGCTGAAGTGAAGGTCGTTTCGACGGTCACAGATTATGCGCCACAGGTTGTTAGAAATGCTGTTGCGGCAGGTCATTTGCTGTCAAAGGATGTCGCCCGACTGCTTCGAGTTCGGTTTTCCAAACGGAAAAATCTGGATTTTATTAGTGCCCGAGTGACAGGAATTGATTCCGAAAACAGAGTCCTTACCTTGGATGGTGAAAAAGACTCACTGAGCTATGACTATCTGCTCATCGGTAACAGCGATCCATCACCCAAGGACACCGAAGATGCCGCATGCATCAACACCGTAACAGATGCAGTTCACTTTCAATCATCAACCTTAGCTCAATATTCTCATCCTAAAATCCTCATTGATGGAGCAGATCCCAAGGCCATCGATCTTGCCTCTTCCCTCACCAAACCTCCTCTGATGCGTCTCGGAAAGAATGCCCCAAGCAAAGTGACTCTGAGAGTCAAAAACGGTTTTGAGTTCTGCAATCGCAAGGTGGATGCAAAATTGGAAGATCGTTTTGCCACAGGATTGCGATGGGAGTCGATTTCGATGTTAGAGACCTCTACCGCTGAGCAAGCGCATGAAGAATGGATTCCACTTGAAGCCCACCGTGCTGAGCTTCCTGAATGGATACGCAGCAAGGTAACGGATGGGGACGAGGCCATTTCTTCCTGGAAATCAAAAGTCGGACCGGATCTCCGATTACGACACGATTCAAGGATTTTTCTTCTACCCGAACTGATTCAAGTTCTGGACTCTGTTGGAAAAACAGTTCCGGCAGAGGACAGTGCCTGGATGCAGCAAGGACAGCATCTAGCAAAAGTTCTGAGAGGCATCATTGAAGTGCGCAAAGGTTATGATGTGGATGCCCCCGGATTTGTTCTTAAAGACTATTTGAGTTTTGCAACGATCCGAAAATGGAAATCTATCGGATTTGTCGGAGGCCGACCCTTTCCTCCCTTTATCGCATTCTTCCTGGACATCGCTTATACAAAATACCCCCTGTTCAAGCTCGCTTACGGGTCGAACGAGGGGTTTGTCAAAATGGTTCACTGGCTAAGGAACGCAAAGTGAGATGACGATGTGGTTTCAGTGTCCTCTGCCACGGCATTACCCAGTATCAAGCCCATGGTTGGGGTTACCAACCTGAGACTGTCTTACCTACCCCAACGCTGCCAGGGCAGATGATCACTCGCTATCCTTCGTGGGTAAAACGACGGATAATATCCAGGTGTTCCGGGTATTCGTGGGCAAGTTCGGAACGGGTTGGGAGTTCAAAATCCTCAAACTTGAACCCCGGACTCACGGTGCATCCCAATAGTGCATAAGAGCGCTTGTTTTCGAGCTCGGCAGCAAACAATGTTCCATGAGGAATGACCTGCATGGAAGTTGGCCTTTCGCAGGAGAGCGTCCCAGTCGATGCACGGTCATCCGCTTCTCAAGTAAAGTGTAAATCATCAGAGGGCTTCCATCGTAAAAATGCCAAATTTCGTCTTGGTTTATTCGATGGAACCGGGAGACGTCGTCATATTCGAGCAGGTAGTAAATACTCGTAGATAATGCATGGGTGCTCTGAAATCGAGCTGGTAGAGAGGACTTCGCAACGGATTCCTCAGAACAATAGACCTCTCGAAAATAGCCCCCTTCCGGATGTTCTTTGAGCCCTAGTGTATCGATCCAGTATTTTGCGTCCATAAGGTTAATTTGAAGGTGATTGGGTAATTGAAAAAACGTTACGGTTATTTGATAGCAACCTATCAATATATAAGCACAAATCAATCAAGGTGTTAAGGAATATGCGTTGTTGGCTTGATATTCTAACAACTCCGGTTTCTTGTTTTCATGCAAACTAATTTATAAAATTATGGAAAACGAATCAACCTCTGTTCTCTCTGCTGAGCAACTTAACGAATGGATCCAGGTAGCCATGGATTTTGCTGCCGCATATGGAGTTAAAATCATTCTTGCTATCGTATTGTTTGTCATCGGGAAGATGGTCGCAAAATGGGTAGCCAATGCTGCGAAAAAGGGCTTCACCAAAGGGGGCATGGACCCAACTTTGGTTGGCTTCCTCGGGAATATCATCAATACCCTGCTGTTAGCAGCTGTTGTGATCGCGGTTCTCGACGTGGTGGGAATTCAAACCACTTCACTCGTTGCCATTATCGGTGCTGCGGGCTTGGCTGTTGGCTTGGCTCTTCAGGGCTCTCTCGCCAACTTTGCATCGGGCGTTCTCATCATCCTTTTCCGTCCATTCAAAGTGGGCGATTTCATTTCTGCAGGTGGCGAAACTGGTAGCGTTGAAGAGATAAGTCTGTTCACAACCAAGATGAAAACCCCTGACAACAAGGCGATCATCGTACCAAATGCTGGTATCACAGGTGGGAGTATCACCAATTTCTCTGCCAAACCAACTCGTCGTGTCGACATGGTTTTCGGAATTGGCTACGGCGATGATATCAAAAAGGCAAAAGATGTCATCTGGGATATTCTAAATAAAGATGAGCGCATCTTAAAAGACCCTGAGCCAACAGTTGGAGTAGTGGAGCTCGGTGATAGCAGCGTTAATTTCGCAGTGCGCCCTTGGGTAAATGCTGCGGACTACTGGGGTGTATATTTTGATACACATGAAACGATCAAACTTCGATTTGATGAAGAGGGTATTTCTATTCCCTTCCCTCAACGCGATGTTCATCTCATTAAAGAGTCCGAATAGTAATCACTAATAAACTCATATTTTCAAAAGGCCGCGGAACCATTTCCGCGGCCTTTTTATTTTATAAAAATTGAGCCGAACAGGGTGAAGAAGAAAGAATTCTTGTAATTCAAGTAAAATTCCGTATTTTTAAATTGTTTTTACAAACAAGTTGTTAATTTCCCTATTTTCCGATCAAGTCCTGCGAAAGATGAGGTTTCGATATTTTACCACGAAGTTCCGCATCATGTTCACCACAGTGAGAAAAACTCACTGCGAACGTTGATGAATCCTTTCAACCCCTAATCCGCAACAGAATGATTCTGAGCTGACGCCATCTTTTTGGCAGGTTCAGGACAAAGCTGCGATTTTGTATTCTCCTATCAAATAAAACGGTGAGCTCTATCCAGCTCACCGTTTTATTTAGGAAATTGAATTCATTCTAATGACCTCAAGAATCGAATCCATCGGAAATAACCCGCTCATCGATTTCGGTCCTTAGTTTCTGGATAAAATCCTCAACCGAATGTTGGCCTTCCAAGGCTTTCCTGATTCTGGATCGAACGGACACCATTCCGCTTTCTTTTTCCTTTTCGCCAATCACGATCATGAAGGGAACTCGGTCGAGTTCGGCTCGGCGAATCTTGGCACCAAGTTTATCGGAATGAACATCCACTGAGCAACGAATCTGACGGTCAAACATCTGTTTGCGTATCGATTGCGCCAGCTCTTGATAGCCATCGTTCACTGGCAGCAGTCGAACTTGCTCTGGGGCCAACCACGCAGGGAAGTTCCCATTAAAATGTTCTATCAAAAACCCGATGAACCGCTCGTGGGTTCCCAATGGCGCTCGATGAATACAAAGTGGGGTTTCCTTTTCATTTTCATTCGTTGTGTAGGTCAGTCCAAAACGACCCGGCACAGCAAAGTCGACCTGATTGGTCGCCAGTGTGAATTCACGGCCAATCGCACTCCAGACTTGCACATCAATCTTGGGGCCATAAAACGCCGCCTCATTCGGGACTTCGACATAATCAATACCCGAGTCTATCAACACCTTGCGTACCATGTCTTCAGTCTTCTTCCAGAGCTCAGGCTCATCCACAAACTTTTTACCAAGACGCTCAGGATCGTGAGTCGAGAAGCGCATCTGAAACTTCTTAATACCGAAGAGCTTAAAATACTTCAGATACATATCATTTACCGCACGAAATTCGGATTCAAACTGTGACTCCATGCAATAAATATGCGCATCATTCATCTGCAAGGATCGTACCCGCATTAGCCCCATCAACTCACCGGACTTTTCATAACGATAACAAGTGCCGTATTCTGCATAGCGCACGGGTAGATCACGATAGCTCTTGGGCTGGGATGCAAAAATGCGGTGATGGTGCGGACAATTCATCGCTTTGAGGTAGTATTTTACCTTCTCTCCGCCTTCATCTTCGTGATTTCAATGGGTGGATACATACTGTCCTCGTAATAAGGAAGATGGCCACTTATTTGGTACATTTTCTCTTTAGCAAGATGGGGGGTACGCACTCTTTCGTAACCCGCTTCAAATTCAGTCTCTTTGGCGAGATTTTCGATTTCCTCCACTAACACCGATCCCTTCGGCAACCAAAGCGGGAGACCCGGACCAACATGTTCGGGATCAAAGGCGAAAAGTCCCATTTCTTTCCCAATTCTGCGGTGGTCGCGTTTTTTCGCTTCCTCCAGCATGGTGAGATAGTCTGCGAGCTCCTGCTTGGAAGGAAAGGCCGTTCCATAGATTCGCTGAAGCTGTTTGTTGGACTCGTCCCCACGGTGGTATGCTCCCGCTATAGAGAGCAATTTGAAGGCTTTTACCTTCTTGGTATAGTTGATGTGAGAACCCGCACAAAGATCAATAAACTCTCCATTGCGGTAAAACGAAATCGCTTCCCCCTCAGGGATATCATCGAGACGACCCAATTTGTAGGCTTCTTGTCCAAATTCCTGGATTATTTTCTTCGCCTCTTCGCGCTCAACTTCAACCCTTTCAAATCTCTGGTTTTCCTTGATCACCTTTTTCATCTCCAACTCGATATTCGCCAGATCTTCCTGGTGAAGCGATGCTCAAGATCAAAGTCATAGTAGAAGCCCTGGTCAGTTGGCGGACCAATATCGAGCTTCGTCGTTGGGAACAGACGCAGTACGGCGGTCGCAAGGATATGCGAACAGGAATGTCTAAGTTCTTCCAACGGTGTCATCGATTTCATTTCGATTTGTAATTTGAATGTTATTTATTGAGTGAAAACCTCCAAACTAGTGGAACACTGCCCCAACAAACAATTCATTTTCTTATAAATCTCGTTCAAAACGACTCCACTGAGGAAGTCCCAGGAAAAGGCTTCGGAATTCGTTCCATTGTCGCTGGGTTCAAAACGAACAAAATGGGAATGAATTATTTTCTAGAGTTGAACTCGAATTTTTCTCAAAAATACTTTTTAATCATCTTATGTATTTGTCCCGTCGTCCACGTCGTCTGCGTAAAAGCACATCCATCCAGGCTATGACCCAGGAGACTTGGTTGAAAAAGGAAGACCTTATTCAACCCCTTTTTGTGATTGATGGAAATTCGCCAGCCGAAGCAGTGAACTCGATGCCCGGTGTCTATCGTTTCAACATTAATGAACTCGTGAGGACCGCAGTTGAGGTGCACGAACTCGGTATCCCAGCGATTGCCCTTTTTCCAAGCATCAACGCACACCTTAAAAATGCTGTCGGAACGGAAGCCACCAATCCGGAAACACTTGTGATTCGTGCTATCAAAGCCATCAAAGCGGAGGTGCCAGAACTCTCGATCATCGCCGATGTTGCCCTCGACCCTTATACCACTCACGGCCACGATGGATTACTCAGTGAAGATGGAACTGAAGTACTCAATGATGAAACCGTCGAAGTCCTCGAAGAAATGGCTCTGTTGCTCGCAGACGCAGGGGTCGATTGGGTTGCGCCCTCCGATATGATGGATGGTCGGATCGGAGTTATTCGAGAGGCGCTCGAAACCAATGGATTTAAACACACCTGTATCCTCGCCTATTCTGCAAAATTTGCCTCAGCCTACTACGGTCCGTTTCGGGATGCGGTAGGTAGCTCTTCCGCCGCAGGAACTCATCACCTCAACAAGAACACCTACCAAATGAACCCTGCGAATCGCCGAGAAGCGATGACAGAGGTGGCGCTGGATATCGAAGAGGGAGCAGATGCGATCATGGTGAAACCAGCAGGTCCCTATCTCGATGTTATACGGGATGTCAGAGAAAACACGACTCTTCCTGTTTCCGCCTATCAAGTCTCTGGCGAATATGCACAAATTCATGCGGCGTCCCAGCAAGGCTGGCTCGATTTGGAAAAGTGCCGTTATGAGTCGCTATTGTCCATCAAACGCGCTGGCGCCGATATGATTCTATCCTACTTCAGCCAAGCGATTGCACCCTCTTTGGATTAACCGGCGCTCTCAAAGGTTGAGTTTTAGGGAGATTCGAAGAGAAACACCTTCTACAAAAATCCATCGTGTTTAAAACGCGAATCGGTATTAGAGCATTCTGCGGTTAAAAAAGACTTCAAACTGAAACAGATCTCATCCGAGCATTAGATAATTGCTACAGGTGATGAGGCGTAGCATCCGATGCTCGCATCGGATTATACACGTATTGAATAAGAGCATTCTGCGTTTACTCTGACAGAATTTGGTGTTGTCAGCGTAAACGCTGGGTGCTTGTGGGAGTGTCTGGAGCAAAAAAACGGGTGTTTGGAAAACCAAAACACCCGTGGGTAAAATCTTTAGCAGCGGAAAGCGTTATTCCTGCTTGCGGGGGCGACCACGTTTGGGTGGTGCAGACTCTTCGGATTCCTCTTTTTTCTCCTTGTCCTCGTCATCCTTATCTTCGAAATCCTCATCTTCATCCCATTTCATGGTTTCGTCTTCCACGATGGTCTCGTTTCCTTCTTCGAAATCTGGAATGTCGATATCGATGTCTTCGTCATCAGAATCATCTTTGCCACTATCGTCATCTTCGAGTTCGTATCCCGCAGGAACAAAATCGAGAATTGCGGAGACTTCGTTGAAGAAATGGATGGCTTTGCCTTCCATGTAGTCCTTGTTCTGGTCCTCGCGAATTGAGTCTTCAATTTCGTCAACTTCCAGTTTTTCCGCCAAATCGATGAGATCGTTCAGGAGCTTCACACGATAGCGGGTTATACTGTCGAGGAAATCAGCATAGGTGCTCTTGTCTTCGTCTAAAGTATCCGGAAGTAAAAACAACTCTTCATCAAGCTCGAGAAAGGACTCTTGTACTCGACGAAGTTCGACAGTTTGTTTGTCGGCTTTGGCGTGAACCCGAAACGCAAAAAAGGCAGATTCAAAAAGTTCCGCGTCGAACCCGTATTCTCTCAATGAATCGAGAGAGTCTGTAAGGGCAGAAGCCTGCCGGGGATCAATGATTCCCAAGCCGTCCACATCCCAATGGATCGGATCACTGGTTTCATGAACCCACCAGTTTAAATCTTCGCCGAGGCGCACTTTGACCCATTGCAATTTTGGAGATGACTTGCTCATAAATTTTTAGAATACCGAATGTTTGAAAAGTGTGACTAACTATCCAGAGAAGTGGGTTTAATTTTTCAACTCTAAACGAGACGAATTTTTCTGGATTAGGTTATTTCCCGTAAAAATCAATTGCCAAATGACTCATTTGCGAAGTTTTATCAGTTCGTCACCCATACAGCCATGTATCAACAACTTATCCGACCCTGTCTTTTTCGATTTAATCCGGAGACCATCCATAACTTCAGTATTCAATCTCTGAAAGTTGCCACTGGGTTAAAGCTCCCTCTTTGGGCAATGAAAAAATGTGCGCAAGCACCCACGGGTTCTGAAGTCTCCTTGTGGGATTTGAAATTCCCCAATCCCATCGGATTGGCTGCGGGGATGGACAAAGATGCGGAGGTTATTGAAGCGATGCTGGGACTCGGATTTGGATCCGTCGAGGTCGGCACTGTGACTCCACTTCCTCAGCCAGGAAACCCGAAACCCAGGTTGTTCCGATACCCAGAAACCCATGCCATCGTCAATCGCATGGGGTTTAATAACGCCGGGGTTGATGCCCTTGTCGATAGAGTCAGTCGATTTCGGAAAAAATGTCCCAATTATCAAGGTGTGATCGGCATCAACATCGGGAAACAAAAACAGACTCCCATCGAAGGAGCCACAGCAGATTATATTAAAAACTTTGATAAGGTAGCAGATTTGGCAGATTACATCGCCGCCAACATTTCGAGTCCAAACACCGAAAACCTAAGAAAACTACAGGATGAAGAGCATCTTCGTGACCTTCTGTCTTCCCTTAAAGATCGTAACAACAAACGTGTAGCTGAGGGCAAGCGGCACGTACCGACTCTTTTGAAGATCGCACCCGATCTCAGTAACGATCAGCTCGAAAAGATTGTGCTATTGGTGACGGAAAATGGTTGGGATGGAATCATTGCTACCAACACAACCATCGATCGTACCGGCAGCAACTCACACTATGAATTTCCTGGTGGGTTGAGTGGAGCACCTGTTCGCAACCGCTCAACCGAAGGTGATCCAATTTCTCTCAAAACTTACCAATGGAAAACTTCCCATTATCGGTGTCGGCGGAATTGAAACGAGCGACCATGCGAAGGAAAAGCTCGATGCCGGTGCAACGCTAGTGCAAGTCTACAGCGGTTTCATCTATCAGGGACCCAAGATGGTCAAACGTATCGTTTCGGCCCTTTAGTCCCGTTTCTTTCAGCCTTCCATCACTCCGCAATTCGCACGGATGAATTCATGCGCTCCTTTTCAACATCGACCTTGTCTCTTCCGGAGGCGATGACTTCAGTCGTCGTCATTGGATGCCTCGAGCAGGCCATACCAACTTCCAATAATGAACAAAACGCATATTTCTTTATATAATTGATATGCGATTAGCTCCAAGCGGGATCTAAGGATCTGGCAAGCCAGACCCCTACGGTTTTCAAACCCCTGCTCCAATGGAGGGGTTAGACTTGATGACGGCCGAAGTATTCGGGTGAACGATGCTAGAGCAGTGACCATAACAACTGAATGAATCTAGTCATGCGTCATGAACACCGCAATTCGCACGATTAAATTCATGCACTCCTTTTTACCATCTGCCTACTCTCTTCCGGAGGCGATGACTTCAGTCGTCGTCATTGGGTGCTCTAAGCGCGAAGTAACTTGCCAAATCATTGGGCACGAAAAAAGGCGGTCCCATTGGAACCGCCTTTTCTCAAATAGGTAGAAGGGTAGAAATTCTACTTCTTATCCAACCAGCGTTCGATCTTTTTGATCTTCCACTTGGATTTCTTACCTTCAATTTCCATATCCACACTCGCTCCGACCTTATTACCGATAAGGCCTTGGGCCAACGGAGTCTTGTAGGAAATGATGTTGGACTCAGGGTCACTGTCCCAGGCACCCAAATCGAATAAGTCTGCGTCTTCTTTGAATTACCAGCTTGTAACTCAACAACACAACCCAACGAAATTTCTTCGGTTGTCGCTTCAGAAAAGTCCGTCACACGAACACGGCCAAAATCAGTTTCGAGCTGTGCCTTCCGTGCCATGAGGGTGGTTTGATCCTCACGAGCCATCTTGTATTCCGCATTTTCACGGAGATCACCATGCTCGCGAGCCACTTCAATGGCCTTCTTGTTTTCAGGAATTTGGATGGTTATGAGATTTTCATACTCTTCCTTTTTAACATCGAGACTTTCCTGAGAAACCAATAGACCAGCTGTATCCTTGCTTTCCTTTGCACCGCTTTCGCGACTTGCCACAAGTCCTTGGATGGAAGGGTAAATACGGATAAAGCGCACAAGTAGAGATTTTTTGGTCAACTCTTCGAAACCCTGATTGAGCATGAGAGTCTGAGCCAGGTCGCGAGCCGTTTCTTCGTTGGCATCGGACAAAATCTCGGGGATGAGAGTGTCATCATCGATAACAGCGTCTGCCAAAGGAATTCGGCGAGTGCTGGCGTTTTGCAACGATTCAAAATCAATGGCGAAGAAAATCGCTTTTAAAAAGCGTGGATTCACGAAGCCATGAATCATTTCACCAAACTTACGGCTGCCTCTATTCTTGAGCATCCATAACAAAATGGGTCCACGGATGGTTTGGTCATTGAGCCAACGGTCCAAAGACTTAGCCAACAAATCAACCTTCTTGCGATCCACAAGAAACTGGGTGCACTCGTTGGTGAATTTACCTTCGCTGTGTCGAACCAAGTTAATCACGATGTCTTCCCATTTATCGGGATAAACACGCGTTAATAGGTCGAGAAAGCGTTGGTAATAGGATGACGGAAGCTCCGCTGCCAGTTTGATGAGATCGTCCTCACTCTCCATGATAATGGAAGCAGAGGTCGGCAACAGGCTTTCCACGTCGGTATGAGTATCCCGAGCAAGGTCATTGCGCACCCATACCCCATGCAGTCGTTCCGACTGGGAGAGAACGCGGGTCTCAATGATAGCGTCCGTAAGTGTTTTCAACACATCGGGCAGATATTTCTTCAGATCCGCTTTGTCGACAGACAATGCAAATAGTTTTTCTGCGAGAATGATCTTCTGCTTGGACTGCTGAGTTGCATAAAACTCTTCCATGATCTCCTCTTCCGGTGTAACCGGTTCTTCCCGAAGCTCATAGGGATCGGTCTTCTTAGCCGGAACCGCAACCCTGGGATCTTTAACCAAAAGCTTTTTAGTCGCCGTCCACCACTTGCGGGCTTTTGTCTTCTCCATCAAGTAGCTCAATTGCCGCTCGATTTCGATATTGGACACGATTTTAGTCTCTGATTGAGAAAGAATGCGGATGATCAACTCCACGGGTTTCCGCTTGATGAGCTCAGCGAGCGCATCAGGGTCCTCCCGAGATTCGACGAGGATGTGCCCCTCAGGCAACACTTCCAATTTTCCGACACAAAAAGCCGGAGCCATGGGATGCCCTTTTTTGCCTTCTTCAAAATCGATAATCAACCGCTTTTCGGTCTCATCGTAATCGACGATTTTTCCAAATCCCCAACTGCGATGAACACAATAGGTGCCCGGTTGCATCAATGCCAGTTCCTCCGAGCGCTTTTAAGCTTCGGATTACTAGCTATTAATTCCTCAATTGCCTCTACGTTCATAAATGGTTACCAATACTCTGCTTGCAGGTAACATGCATTATTCAATACTTTTTCTTCCTACTGCAACTCATTTTCTGAAAGGAAAATCTAAGGGTTGAACAAACCAAGCATGGAAAACTGTAACAACGACTTAAACTTTTAACTTTTTAGCCTTTTGAAATCCAAATTACACAACCCCGCCTTTTGGAGTGGACCGGTAAAAACCATCCAATTGTTTTTGGAGGATCCGAACTCTTTGAGACTCGACAAATTGACCTGGACTGGGGAACAACCCCAGCAACGATCAGCGTTTCACCATCTTATGCAGATTGTGCGAAACCGGTCTCTAATTGTTCACTTGGTGCAAAATCAAACGAAACGGCCGCCAAAACCAAAACTACGAGCGGTGTTGGCATTGGGAATCGTTCAATTATTGGAGTCGCCAGAAGCATCTGCGGAAGCAACAATCAATCATGCAAAAATTGTTCATCATACTGTAGATATTGCTCGAAAACTTTGCTCTCCACAGGAGGCAAAATTCGTGAATGCAGTGTGCCGGTGCATTTCTCGGACACTAAAAGAGCAGCTGAAGGGACTCGACCAACCCAAAACATGGCACATTCTTTATAGTCATCCCAATTGGTTGATCGATCGCTGGGCAGAACAGTTCGGTTTGGAAACCACGAAATCCATCCTGCAGTGGAATCAGCAAATTCCAGAAACCTATCTTCATGACATTAATGGACTACTCGATAATCTCCCTCCCGAAGAACGATCGAATAAAGCCTCAGAATGCGGATTGCAGCCCAGTCAATGGCCAGGGTTCTTTCGGGTTGAAAAATCCGGGCGGCAGCACCTGCAAACGCTGCTGAAAGATCCTTTCTATATCCAAGACCCCTCCACCGCAGTCGCACCGGCCCTGTTTTCGACTTCAAAAACACCGCATGATCTTCTCGATGCCTGTGCCTCCCCAGGGGGGAAATCGGTACATTTTTATAAACATTTTGAAAATACCAAAGAATCACCCCTCCGATGGATCGCGGCTGATCTCTCTGAAGAGCGACTTGAATTATTTGAGAACAACATGAAACGCCTGGGCATTAGCGGGATATCAACGTGCGTGGTTGATTGGGAAAAGGACATCCCGGGATCCTTACAAGACCAAACGTTCGACTGGATTCTGCTGGACGCTCCTTGCACGAGTGTTGGAGTCATTCAGAAACACCCCGAAATCCGGTGGCGGCTTTCTCCAATGGACTATACCCAAGTTCCTGCCCGCCAACTCAAAATACTGTCTCACTGCAGTAAATTACTTAAACCTGGAGGTGAGCTCGTCTATAGCACCTGTAGTTTTGATACCGAAGAAAACAAAGACGTGATCAACGCCTTTTTAGAATCTGCTGACGGATCTGACTTTGAAGTCGCCCAAAGAACGCTTCTTCTTCCTCATATGGAAAAGCATGATGGCGTGGGAGCGACTCTTCTGAGAAGGAAATAGGCAGTGTGGGGAAGTCTCTACACGTTATTAGGTTCGATCTATCATTAGCTGAACCATTCTCATTCTGTCACAAAAATGGGCTTGGTTCGGCGTTAATTCTTGAACCCGCGATTAGATTAATCCTGCCTTTTAGCTTCCATTCTGGCTTGAGTTCTGCGCTCGCTGTGGGAAAGTGGTGTTGATAATGAAAAGATTCTTCAAATTTCTGCTACAAAACGCACTTATCGCGGTCCTTTCCACATCCTTTGCTTTTTTGATCATACTGGTCATACTCTTCGCGATTGTTGCCTCTATTGCCCAAAAGCAACCTCAATTTCCCAAGGAGGCGATCCTCACCGTTGACCTCAGCATGAATGTCGTGGACACACCACCGAGTCTATCACTTGAAGATATGCTGATGATGGCCTTCGATGATGGAACTCCTCCCACTTACAACGTAAGAGACCTCATGCAGACCATCGAGCGAGCCAAAGGGGATCGCCGAATTAAGGGTCTATTGCTGCAAGGCTCGTTTCAACCGATGGGTTACGGCTGCACCTACCCCACTCTCAGCGAGTTCAGGGAATCGCTCGAATCGTTTAAGGAAAGTGGAAAACCGATTATCGCCTATTCCGTCAATCCTAGTCCTCGCGATCTCTATGTAATGTCAGCAGCCGACGAGTATTACATCAATAAGGCAGGCGCCATTATGCTTCCCGGACTCTACAGTGAACGCATGTATTACAAAAATGCCTTTGATAAATTTGGCATTGGCGTACAGGCGGTGAAGGTCGGAGAGTTTAAATCGGCGATCGAACCTTACACCCGCACCAATATGAGTGACCCGGCCAGAGAAGCCGCTGAGTTATTACTAAACGATCTTTGGAGTCAGATTTTAACTGATATCACTACCATTCGGAACATCGACGAGGACACGATTCGGAAATTGATCGATGATCATCCAATTCTTTTTGCCGAGCAGGCAGTCGATGCCGGTCTGTGCGACGCCACCGTAACCCACATTGAAATCCGAGAACGACTCGCTGAAATCACGGGCGATGATGATGAAACGGATTCGTTTAAACAAATAAGCCTCGAAAAATACGTCTTCGATAAGGATCAATTCGGAAAGAAGCCATCGGGTGATGGAATCGCAGTGGTTTATGCCGAAGGCGCGATCGTTGGCGGTCAGGGAGAAAACTATGATGCTGGAGCCGAACGGATTGTATCCAATATTCGCGAAGCTCGGCAAAACTCAAAAACCAAGGCCATCGTATTACGAGTCAACAGCCCAGGCGGAAGCGCGACAGCTTCCAAAATAATAGAAGACGAGCTGCTTGAGGTAAAAAAACAGGGACTTCCGTTAATTGTATCCATGGGCGGCTATGCCGCATCTGGAGGATATCTCATCTCCGAATCAGCCGACCACATTTTTTGCCATCCTCACACCGTAACAGGATCCATTGGTATCTTTGGAATGTTAGTTAACGTTGGCGAAGGCGCAGGGAAAATCGGAATCACATTTGACGAGGTTAAAACCACTCGAAATGCCGATATCATGAGTATTTCGAAGCCAAAAACAGATGAGCAACTCGGATTAGTTCAGGATTACATGTCCGGGTTCTACGAAGAGTGGACCGAGTCAGTTGCAGAATATCGTGACCAATCTGTCGACCATATTCGCAGCATTGCAAGCGGTCGGGTATGGTCGGGAAACCAGGCGAAATCAAACGGACTGATTGACGAGTTGGGCGGACTTTCTGAAGCCATCGCATATGCAGCTCAAGCAGCTGAATTGGAAGTGGATGACTACGCCGTTTACGACTATCCCCGAAAGATGTCCGAAGATGAAGCCCTTGCCGCTGCACTTGGACTGGGGCAAACGAAGCTTAATCAATCGCCTTTGAAAAAATCCTTAGCGAAGGCTCAAATCAATGAATGGATGGCAGAAATTGACAAAGCATTGAACCTTTTCAGCGATCCAGTTGGCGCCTACACCTACTCACCCTTTAAGTATCAGTAGAGTTGAAAGTGACTTTGTTCTCCCTCTCCGAATAATCTGCAAGGGTTAGCTCGGAGGGGTTCCACTTTAGCAATCAGCTAGACATTTCAAATTTGCAGCCAGGTCAATTTGAATGATTCGTTACAAAGCGGCGGTTTTGTCCAGTGATTGCCAGGCCTCTTATACCATGGGCAATTCGAGCGAAAGGTATGATATACTAACTTATCCTGATCCTCTTCGTCATTCTGATCGCAATTGATCGATCATCCGATCACGACACCGAGTTTTCATCTGCCTCCCAGTCATCTTAATAAGACTCACCGATCCCGGCGGATCAGTGGTGTTTTCGATTCTCTCCAATCGGAATCTAAGAATCAGGCAAGCCAGACCCCTACGTTTTCAAAACTCCAATTTAATGTAGTAGGGGTTCGCCTTGGCGGATGCTTTTCCTCTCTTCGGAATTCTCTAACCGCCCTAAATAGGAAAGGGAGCGAAATCGTCATCCTTGTCGGTATCGATCGATCATCCGAACACGATTACGAATACGACCCCGACAACGAGTTTTCATCAGCGTCATAACCTCCGCCATTCGCACGAATAAATTCATGCGCTCCTTTTTAAGTCCAACCTACCCTCTTTTAAAGAGGCGATGACTTTAGTCGTCGTCATCGAATGCCTCACAAACATCCGCCATCATTGCTTTGCCATTCTTAAGTACGAGGGGTTCGTCTTGGTCGCCACCCACTCTGCGAATAAAGATACGGTCATCATTACCAGACCCCCAACAAAACGGCCTTTCAATGAACAAGGCCCCGTTTTATCAACATTAAATTCCGATAGCCGAAAACATCAGCGTTTCCACAAGGACTGACGCATGAGGTTGGAGTAAACGTTGGTTGTCGGGATGCACTACGATTTCTGTCTGATCTTCTGTCGTAGATTCGTTTCCTTCTCCTTTTGCAGCATCTAACACTCCACGGATATCAAATTTCTTCTGTGGAATACCGAGTGACTGCATCGCCTGCTGTTGCAACCAACGATATTCTGACATCGAAATTCCTTCTCGATTGATCGCATCAATCTGGGCCCGTTTTGCTTCGCTAAGAGGTTTCACGAGTTTTCCTGAAATACTTAGCAGTTTGCGAATCTTCTGCAGATCATTCATTTGCTCGAGCTCGGTGACCAGGGTGCGATGCTCACTCACCAATTCTTCAAACTGCGGCCCAATGCCATCCTTGATCTGTGTTTGGATGTAAACCAAAGACTCGACCTGTTCCAACGACAACAGTCCATCGGTGGGAGGAACATAGACGGTTTGTTTGACTACCTCATTTTCAATCAAGGCAATATCGGCCAGCTGCTTGATCCCCGAATAGGAACCTTTCAACATTTTAAATCCGAAATACCCAACAACTGCCATTGCAGCGAGCGCTACGATGATAATCAATCCGCATCCCGCTCCCGCAATTGCACATCCTGAACCGTTTCTTTTGGATTTAGCCATAGAATCGTGAAAAACAACAGCTAACACCTAATGTGAAACCCGTATTTTCACAACTCATTATTTCATTTTCGACCCAATGAGTCCTTATGAATACTGATTCTCCCCAGTTTAGGCTTGTTTTGTTTTAATGCACAGCTTTTCATTCAGAGCTTTTCAATAGACTCAACCGCCATGTCAACCGCACTAAAACGCACCCATCACTGCTCTGAACTTACCAAAGAGCATAACGGCCAAGAGGTATGCCTCGTTGGCTGGATCGACTCCATCCGTGACCACGGAGGAGTGCTATTCATCG
The DNA here is from genome assembly GCA_963676215.2 of Opitutales bacterium. Lineage (GTDB taxonomy): Bacteria > Verrucomicrobiota > Verrucomicrobiia > Opitutales > JAFGAQ01 > JAKSBQ01. The sequence continues at coordinate 78,619 of CAXXVT010000026.1, forward strand.
ATTTGCGGGATCGCAATGGTTTGACTCAGGTGCTAATGCATCCTTCCAAAACCTATTCGGTTGAATTGAGCGCTCTCAAACCTGAGTCCGTCATCGCAGTAAAAGGAAAAGTAGAACCAAGGAGTGATGATACGATCAACACCAGTATGGTGACAGGTGAGGTGGAAATATTCTGCGAAGAGATCCACGTCTACAACATCTCCCAAACTCCGCCCTTTCCGCTCGACGACGAAAAGGCCCAAAAGGTTGGTGAAGATTTGCGCCTTAAATACCGCTACCTCGATCTTAGACGTCCGTCCATGCAGCATACGCTCAAGGTGCGCCATAGAGCCTCTAAGATCGTGCATAACTACCTCGACCAATGCGGATATCTCGAAATTGAGACAACCCTATCTTTTCAAAAGTTCGCCCGAAGGGGCTCGAGAGTTTCTCGTTCCCAGTCGGTTGAATGTTGGTGAGTTTTACGCCCTGTCCCAATCACCCCAGCAGATGAAACAAATGCTCATGGTGGCTGGTCTCGAAAAATACTATCAAATCGCCCGCTGTTTCCGGGATGAAGATTTGAGGGCGGATCGTCAGCCTGAGTTTACTCAGATTGATATCGAAGCCTCATTCATCGATCGTGAAGATATTTATTCACTGATGGAAGGCATGCTTAAGTCGTTGTGGAAGGAGATTCTCGATGTTGAGATCCCAACTCCATTCACTCGCATGACTTATAAAGAAGCGATGAATCGTTATGGTTCGGACAAACCAGATCTGCGATTTGGCTTCGAACTCCAAGATTTCTCCGATACTTTCAAGAATTCTTCATTTAAGGTATTCCAATCTGTCATCAAGGGCGGTGGCGTCGTCAAAGCCATCAAAGTTAGTGGCCTAGCGGATGTCACTCAGGGTGAATTAAAAGCCTTGGAGGACATGGCTAAATCTCTTGGAGCAAAGGGACTGGCGTTTATCAAAGTTGAAAATGGCGAGTGGAAATCTCCCATTATCAAGTTCTTCTCCGAAGAAGAAAAAGAAGCATTACGGACCGGACTGCAAATGGAGGAGGGCGACATTATTTTCTTCGCTGCCAGCGAGTGGGATACTGCCTGCACCATCTTAGGTCGTATTCGTCTGGAATCAGTTCCACTTCTGGTAAAACGGGGAAAACTGAAAATCGATCCTAAAGATTATAAATTCCTATGGGTTGTTGATTTTCCTCTGATGTTGAAAGACGAAGAAACTGGCAAATTTGCGGCTGCCCATCATCCTTTCACTGCTCCACTTGAAGAAGATATTCATTTATTGGAAACTGATCCTAAGTCCGTACGGAGCTTGGCATACGATTGTGTTCTCAACGGCAGTGAGATCGGTGGCGGTAGCATTCGTATCCATGATATGAAGACTCAGAAGAAAATCTTTGAAAACGTGCTGTGCATCCCGGAAGACATCGTGCAAACCCGTTTTGGTTACATGTTGGAAGCATTTAGCTTTGGTGCACCACCCCACGGAGGAATTGCAATTGGCTTTGACCGCTTGATTACCATTTTGACAGGGAAAGACATGATCCGCGATGTCATCGCATTCCCAAAAACTCAAAAGGGGCAAGATCTGATGGCAAAATGCCCAGGTCCAGTCGATGCCAAACAGCTGCGAGACTTGCGAATTGGCCTAACAGTATAGTCGCAAGTCGTAAAAAACACTGGTCAAAATCGACCAAAACTCAATTTGAAGGACGTTTTTCTCAGGAAAAACGTCCTTTTTGGTTATTGGCATGCATATTGCAAGGAAGGCCTCGCTTGACGACAAGCACCCCACGACGGGGTCTTATTTACAATACTACTAGATTGATTCCTTATGATAGCACTATTGAAAAAGAAGCGGCTGATCCACTTATTTTCAGGAATACTTCTGACTAGCTTCCTCTTCTGTTTAAACTTGCAGGCAGATGATGTTGTGGCAGATGCCGTTGCAGATGCCGCTGCAGCAGTTGAAGCTGGCGGGGACTACGCAGCCTTCATGAGTTCACCAGACGCTGCCTACTTCACTATCAGCAACTTGTGGATTCTCGTATCCGCTGCCTTGGTCTTCATTATGCACCTTGGTTTTTCCTGCGTTGAAACAGGGCTGACACAATCAAAGAACACCGTTAACATTCTCTTCAAGAATCTATTCATCGTTTGTATCGGTGCAATAGGGTATATGTATTGGGGATTTAACGCGATGTATCCAGGTGACTTTAACGGCATTTTTGCTCTAGGTAGCCCAATCGCTAATGGATTCTCGGGCGCAGACCACGTTGCAAACATGACCAGCGCATATGCGGATTACACATACTGGGCAGACTTCATCTTCCAGGCAATGTTCGCAGCCACGGCTGCAACCATCGTATCCGGTGCGGTTGCAGAACGTGTTAAACTTCCATCATTCATGATTTACGCGACAATCCTCGTAACCTTCCTTTACCCTGTAACAGGTTCTTGGGAATGGGGCGGTGGATGGCTCAACGGCGGACTTGGTTCTGTTTTCGGAGCTGAATTCGTTGATTTCGCTGGTTCTTCACTGGTTCACGCATTTGGTGGTTTTGCCGCTTTAGCTGCAGTAATCGTCCTTGGACCACGTAAAGGAAAATACCTCGCTGACGGTTCTATCAAACCTATCCTCGGTCACAGCATGCCTCTCGTTTCTATCGGTGTTTTCATCCTCTTCCTCGGTTGGTTCGGATTTAACGGTGGTTCAGTATTGAGCGCCGATCCTGAAGGTGTATCCCGCGTATTTGTTACGACTGCAATGGCTGCATTTGGTGGTGGATTGGGTTCCATTTTCATCTCCTGGCTTCTCTTGAAGAAACCTGACGTTTCCATGGGTCTCAATGGTGTGCTCGCCGGTCTGGTTGGTATCACTGCTGGTGCAGGAGCAATCCCACCCCATCAATC
>CAXXVT010000027.1:0-121084 GCA_963676215.2 Opitutales bacterium
ATGATGATTCCGAGGGACGATCAAGGAGGGTGTTGCAATATAGGAATCCTCAAAGTGGGTTGTATGAGAATAAGTCATTCTTAGAATTTCATCCTGACTGTCCTCTTTGATCTGAAGGTGAATAGCTTCCATTGCATCTGCCCTTTGTGAAAGGCCACTGAAAGGATGCTGCCTAAAACACGGTCCATATGAAGGGATCGATTTGATAATGAAAGTCTTTGCTGATTAGTTGAAAAGTTGAACATCGGATTTCGTCTATATGCTAAGGTTCTTCTCGTTTAGAAGAAATAACTGAAACGAGAGGATATAGATTTATGGACCAGATTGACACATTACCGCTTTGGGCGAGTTTTGAGGATATTTCACCTATCATAGGTATACGCGATCGCCGTGCGGTCGACAAATTGCCTATTCGAAAAACACGGTTGGCTAGCAGAATTGTAAGATACAACACAAGAGATTTAAAAAATCTTATCGAAAAGCGAACCATCGGAAAGGCGGTGGAGGTATGATCCAGGCGTTGGAAGTTGAACAGCAGGAGGACCTGCTGACTATCGAAAACCTATGCTTGTTAAAAAGAATCCTTGATAGGTGGGAACCGTGGATGGGCCGAACCCAGCCGATATTTGAGGAATTGGTTAGGATTTCGCCATCTGCAAGAGAGTTAGTTGATGATCCTGCTAAGGTGGAAATGAGCATTAAGCACCTCAGCTCCAATATCGGTTCCTGTGAACATGAGATGGAAGTTTATCAAAAAGCGTTGGAGTCAATTGGTTGTTTGTCGGGTATATTTGATGGGCTCGCATTGATGCAGAAAGGGTTAGGTTCTGAATCTGTTTTGAATCTCAAATTAGTGGAGACATGCGAGGAAGCTGTTGGGCGATGTCTTATGACTAATAGCGAATGGATTGAGCGTTTGTCAGAACAAATCTTGTTTCTCAAATCTCATTTTGGAAAGAAGGGGGTAAACAGTGAATCGTGATAGGGAGATATGCAATCCGTGGGCATTCATGGAAGCTTACAAACCCAGATCCTTTATTTTTGGCGTAAATAAAGAAGAGAAAAAGGATAATGTTTTTGGAGTCCTTGGCTCACATGAGCGGGGGTTCGTAATTGATCAGCCTGTAGATAAACCGCCAGAGCGTGAACCTGTTTCCCAAATGCGGGGATATATCTTTTTGGGTGCAACTCTGTTCATTCCGCTGGGGGTGATGACCGAGGGCAATTTCGTTGGGGAATGGACCAATATGATAGGTGACTCGAATGATGTGAAGGCTTGGGAAGCAACTTTCTAATTATTGATTTAAAAAAGAGAAAAGGAGAATGAAGATGACGACGACATTGTTATCACCAAAATATAGAAGTTTTGGTCAGGCTTTCGATGATACTTGGAGCACTGGCAATCAGAATTACCAAAAGAGGGCTGAACGGGAACAGCGGCAACAATACTATGATGATAGCATTCGCCAACAAGATGAGGCGCGCAAAGATGCCGGTAGAAGGGCATTGGAAAAGGTATCGTGGGAACGGGACATGCTTGATCGTAAAGCGCGGACAGAAAAGAGCAGATAGCGCAGAAACACCGTAATGCTTTAGAATTGGCCTTACTTGGAGAAAGGACCAAATTCAAAAATACGGGTCCATTTGGATCTGTTGGGGCGTTAAAACCTGAAGATCCCGGATTTTATGATGATCCTTTTAGCGTGGAAAATTACGTAAAACAGGCTACTAGTCGCAAGAAGGCAGTAGATCTGCAGGATTGGGAGAAAGAGCGGCGTGAAAATACCGACTATGAAGTGAATTCGATGCTGGATGATTTGTCTGATGTTTCGGGACGGCAGGCTGATAATGATGAGATGCTTGCTAAGGGTGATTCTAAATCTGGTGACTTCATCGGGATAGGAGGCAGGGATCGTGAGCAAATGCGTAAGGCTCTCAGTGGTGAATTGATGGGAGTGTTGCAGCAAATAAGTTCGGTCCCAGAAAGTGCGAGGACACCTGCAATACAGAGCAGGATAGTTGCGAGGGTTGCACAATTGCCTGCAAGGGATATTCGCCAGTTTTTCGAATTGGGAGGTAAAGATGAGGTGTCAGTAGCAAAGCAAATAGAGCAAATGCTTCAGAGTGGTACAATCAGTCTTGAGTCCTCACAACTGATTCAAAATGCGATGCAAATGAGGTAAAATGTGTTGTGGCAGAGATATACGAAGATCTTAGGACGCTTAAGGCCCGTTATCGTATACCACATGCCTGGTCAGAGTTGAAACTGCCAGGCAAGCCCGCCAAATCCTGCTGTTCTCCATTTAGGGATGAAAGTAATCCATCATTTTCTGTGTATGAGGATGGTTTGAAGTGGCATGATTTCGCAGATGGTCAAGGCGGTGATGTCGTTGATTTCGTGGAGAAGGGCCTTGGGGTGGACACCGCGGAGGCTATTGAGTGGGTGAAAGAAAAGAGTGGTTGGAAGCCTTTGGTAAAAGGAGATCGACCTGGAATAATTCGCGGGGGATTGAATACCACGCCGGGAATTTGAGAGCTGGAACAAAACAGCAAAAACAGAGACTCGCAATGCTAAGGGGGTTAAGTGACCAGGCTATTGCTTGCGCTGAAAGGATAGGATTTTTGAAGTTTGGGAAATTATACAATCGGGAGGCTTGGGCTATCACCGATGAACAAAAACGAATCATTGAGTTCAGGCGCCTTGATGGATTGAAGTGGGAGTCCTATGGGGGAATATCAGAAAGGAAGGCGCATTGTGTCGGGTCTGGTAAATCCTTCCCGGTTGGCCTTGAGACTTCATCGAGAAGAGCGAGAGAAGCGGGAACGTTTCAAATGGTGCTGGTTGAGGGAGCACCTGACTTATTGGCAGCGATTCACCTAATAATGGTTGAAGGAAAAGTTGATAGCGTTTTCCCCGTTGCGATGCTGGGAGCCGCTAGCCATCGACTGGACAACGACGCTAAGAAATTCTTTAGCGGAATGAAGGTGAGGATCTTCCCTCATGCAGATGATGCCGGGATGAAAGCCTGTATTGCATGGGCAAAAGAGATAAAAGCAGCAGGCGGAATTGTTGATGCTTTTGATCTTTCGGGAATAGTTACAATGGATGGCAATGCGGGAAAGGATTTGAATGACCTGGTCAACTTAGATGCCGATTGTTGGGAACGAACGCCAAAGTTTAGAGGGGAGGTCATGCCATGAGCGGGGCAGGCGTATTTGATCCTCTGTCGGATGAATCTGACGATGTCCCGAATGAGTTGCGTAAACCCTTCAATGAAAACGGTGAAGCTATCAAGGAATGCTTTGGCGGCGCGCCCAAAGGTGAAACTAGAGCGAGACTTGAGTTCTTAAGTCCCCTTGATTTGATGAAGTTTGAGGTTCCTGAAGACTATATGATGATTGGAGATTATCACTTATCAAGAGGTGAAGTCTGCGTAATTGGAGGTGCTCCTGGAGTTGGGAAGTCTAGGGCGGGAACAGCTTTGGCTATTGCGGGTGCTACAGGGAAAGACTGGTTTGGGTTTAAGACACACCGACATTTTAAGACCTTGATTCTTCAGAATGAAAACGGGCGAGTTCGATTGAAATCTGAATTTGAAGGAATGGGTTCGATCGATGCCAAGGATATCGATGACTATATTAGAGTGAGTCCCCCGCCTCCAATGGGAATGGATTTTGAAAACAAAGACTTTAGAGGTGATCTGAAAGTGATGCTCAAAGAGTTTCGACCGGATGTATTGATCTTGGATCCGTGGAATGCAGTTTCAAAAGACGATAACATGCGGGCTTATGCGGATGCATATGAACAAATCAAGCTGTCTTTACCGCATGAGAACCCGCCGGCTTTGGTGATCGTGGCTCATACTAGGAAACCGAGAGTTGGAGAGAAAGCCAATGGAAGGGCTTTACTGAATCTTTTGGCAGGATCTTATCTTCTTGGAAGCGTTGCCAGGTCGGTTTTCATTCTTCAGTCGGCAACTGACAGTCCGGAGGATCAGAGAGTAGTGTTTACGTGCTGCAAAAACAACAATGGGCAGCTAGGAAAAAGGACAGCGTGGACGCGCTGTAACGGTTTGTTTGATGCCGTGCAAGAATTCAATTGGGAAGAATTTGATGGTGGAGGTAAGCCATCAGAGAGCACCGTTGGAAAAGTTACAGACGATCATATTAGAGCATTGTTTGACTTCGGTGGTCGGCAGCTTCCAAAACGTGAGGCGGTGACAGAGTTGATGCGGATTGCGGGATGTGGACAAACCAAGGCCTATGATGCTTTGAAGCTTGAGGGAGACTTTGCAAAGCATCTGAGATGGGACAAGAAAAAGAAGGAATTGAAGTTCGTTGATGAGAGTCGAAGTGAGAGGGAAAAGCAGGGACAAATGAGATTAGATACTCCGAATGAGAAGTGAAAATTTGGCGACAGAGAATAAACCCGATAAATGGCTAGATTTTATGGTTACAGCCGTGTAGCCTCCGATGAACCTTTTCTTCCCTAAATATTTAGATGGATCCTATTACGACTCTCATTGTTTCGGTCACTGGCAACCTTTCGGCCACTCTTTTGAAGAAGATTGTTTCTCACTCTTCCGAAACTTCTGTTTCAAAAATTAGTATTAAGAGCAAAATCAGGAAGTATTTTACTCGAATAGCGAATAGGGTGAGGTTCAGCGTAACCTACAGGAATGAAAAACAAAAAATAGAAGACGCTTATTCAATTCCAGATATAATAGATGTTGCGCTTGTTTCGTTTCATTTAGATAAGGCAGACAATTTGAGAGTTCACCACGAGAACCAGTTGTCAGAATCGTTGAAAGAAGGGAGAAATGATGCTTTTGGTGCAGATCTGCCAGAACAAAAAGAGCATGTCGCATCGCAAACCCAAGAGGAAAGGTTTCGAGCGCGTATGCGCAATTTTAGATCTGCGACTGCAGGATATTCCGATAATATGATATCCGCATTTGAAGGTGGGGTTTCGTTTTCAGAAATTCGAGAAGAAAAAGATGAAATAATTGAGGAAATGCGACATCGAAAACAGGACCAACGTTTGGATTTCCATCGAGAAAACGCCCTTCATGACACTTTCTTCAGAAAATATGATATAAATATTTTCCCTGCCTCAAGTCTTATTAAGATGGAGGAAAGTTTTGTTGTTTTGGGTGAAGCAGGTGAAGGAAAATCGGCCTTAGTCGCTTATGTCTTGTGGAATAAACTTCAATCAAAAAACGCTAAATTTCCTTTTTATTTTACCTCTTCGGATTTGAGTTCATTAGATTTGATTGATTCAATAACTAAGGTTCTCGTGGACATTGATCTCCCCGATTGTTACAGCTATTTGGATGATGACGCTTCGAATTCAATTATTTGTGTTGATGGTCTAGATGAATTAGGAAATACGAAGTTTGGGCGAATTGTTTGGGAGATCAAAGAGCTCAGTTGCCAGTATCCATCATTGCAATTTATTTTGGCAGTACGTGCTTCTGCGTACAACAAAGAATTTTCCTACATGAGAGAACTAACTTTGGCGCCTTTGAGTCCTAGTTCTTCTTTTGATATAGTTAAGAAGTGGCATGGAGACCGACAAGATAGTGCCGAAGCCTTGCTAAGGAAACTTCAAAAAAATGACCGAATGTTAAGTTTAGCATCTCGGCCTTTACTGCTGCTACTTATTTGTAATGCGCACAGAAGATTTCTTGATATCTCATCGCGTCCTGCGGGGGTTTTCTCTCAGTGCGTAGACTCATTAATGTGGGATTGGGATTCTAGGCGAAATGTTGTGCGCGCGAATGCGTTTTCAGTTCTTGATCTACAGAAGAAAGTATTTTTGCACATGGAAATCGCGTATTCCATGCACGAAAACGGAGATAGATACTGGGACGAGAAAAACTTTATCAAGTTTCTAAAATTGAAACTTCCTCGCTACAGTGTTCCAGAGAAAGATTCTAGGATGGTTTTACGCCAACTATGCGCAAACCATGGTCTTGTAATTAAATTTTCTGAGGATGTTTATGGATTCTCTCACTTAGCTCTTCAGGAATATTTGGCTGCGGAATGGTTGAGGCAGGAAGGTCATTGGAATGAATTCTTTAGATCAAACAAGGTTTTTGATGTTTGGTGGGAACATGTTACGTGTTTGTGCATGTCTGGAATGACAGACGCGTCCCAAGCAATCGAAGTTGTTTTGAATAATAGAAATGCAAGCGAGTTACATAGACTCTTGATTGTTGGGAAAGTTATCAAATTTGATCCCATTATGGACTCAAATTTGAGGGAGAGAATAGTTAGAAATGTATTGAGAAAGTACTTTAATGGGCCAATCGATGAAGCAAATCTAGCCCTACAAGTATTGGTTGGATGGGATGATGAATGGACTTCACCTTCGGTGAGGGAGGCATTAGGCAAGACTATTCCGAATAAAGAAAATTGGAAGGCTTGGTTAAAATAGTCAGACACTTTCGATGTGCTAAGATTTTCGTTTTTGCTCACTATTTGTTGGGTGATTTGGCTCTCGTTGTAAACTTTGGGTGTCCTATGAGACTTCGAACAACAGCGCGATCTCCAGTATCTGATGGGTATTTTTCAGTAGTTGAAAGAATTCCCAATAGAGTTCCGTCACGTCCGAAAACAGCTGATCCAGAATGATGAATTCTTTCTGGTAGAACCCCTGTGACAAAACTCTTTAAGCAATCGCGTTTAACTCTGCGAAAATGAGAAATATTACTGCTTCCAAATTGTAGTTTGGAGTAGAGGTCATCTTTTGTTTGAATATCTTCTGCTTCACCGGAAAAAAGAAATCCAACATCTCTACCTATGTAAGGCATGACCGTTGCCTTAACTTTAGGGGGAGAAGAGGGTTCCTTGGGATTGGCCAAACCATGTTTCGTCCAAGTCATTTTGTAGTGTTCCCACCATTCTATATCGAGGTTGGTTTTTCTACAGAGGCATAAGCCGGAACTTTCATCGATCGAACCAATTTCGAAATCATACCTAGCCATTCCATGAATGATAACGACCGTGCCTCGTTTGACTTCAGCTATCATAGACGCCCTTTCGATTGCTTCTTTGCAGGTTATGAATTCATCCCCTCCTATCATGCATCCATGAGCTACTATTTGAAGAAGTTCGCGGCCTGTTTCTTCAGGAGTATGGAAGCTTGCATCATAGATAATTCCCAAGTCTACATGCCTCGAAAGATATTCTGAAGCGGCATCTGACCAGTCAGTAGTAGCTGTTGGATTTTTTTTGGAAGAGAGTTCGAGAGATCTTAGTTTCGATGTTGATACTGCGTCCTTTTCCAATTGTATTAACCTATCCTCGATTCTTTCGCCTTCGATCTGGTTGAGCATTTCTAACCCGACTGAGGCCACAGGGACTTGGGACGCCAATGATTTCAGGATATTTTTTGGATGAAGCAGAGTTTTCATCTGTTTCCGAGAAGTCTCATGGGTTTCATTATCATTGTTGTTCATGAAGAGGTCGTTTGAAGTTAATAATCATAGGGAAATCATTCGAAGGTCATCAAAATGATCGGATAAGTGTAAATGTAGAAACGTTGAAAGGGGAAACATGTAAAAGTATTTGGGGCTCCTTTTTTGAAAAACCATTATCGTCTTGATAATCTTCCTCCGTAGCTATCGTATTTTCTCAAATTGTGATTCCTTAAATGGGTTTTTCTTCATGAAAATCACCACAAACGGGGTTAACATTTTTCGTTTCCGCAGATTTCCTGAGGACAGAAGTGTGAAAAAACGGAAAAATGAAAAGTGGTTTGTTTCATGAGCAGTCGAAGAGTGAAGGAAAATCTACCCGGTTAAAAAACTGATAGATCATGAATAAAATTTTAATTCTGTGAGAACAACCAATGAAAAATAGACCTCCAATCCTGTATAAATTTCTAGATCCGAACGCTCTTTCAATCTTCAAGGACAGATCGTTATTCTTCTCGAAGGCTTCGGATCTAAACGATCCTTTTGAGTTTCGTGCTCAGGTGTCAAAAACGATGAGTGATTCAATTATGGTGAAAAAACGACAAGAAATCACCGAGATGCTATATCAGAATGGAGTTAAAACTGGTAAGTTCACCGGGTCATTCTCTGACTTTTGTCGCATCCATTCCCCCCAGATTGAATCGAATGTTCGAGCGATGATGGTAAGTTCTCAACAAGAGTTCCAATCGGTTATTCCTCATGTTGTAAACGATGAATGCTTGATTCTATCACTGACAGATTGTTGGAGAGAGGTAACTATGTGGTCACACTACGCATCCAATCATACCGGGTTTGTTGTTGGATTTGATACTTCTGATGTCTTCTTTGAAGAAGACCATGGAAAAACTCAGCTGTTCGAAGTGAATTATGAAAAAGAACTTCCAACTATTGGAATTCCAGAAACTTCAGGAATTCGTGATTTTAGTCATCCGGTTCTAAGAACAAAATCAGAATCTTGGACAAATGAAAATGAGTGGAGACTAATTAAGTATGGTCAACTTCGAGAAGATGAACGCTTTGTCAAAGGTCGATTCTTCGGGGAGTATTCTTTTCAGGAAAGAATAGTGAAGGAGGTTATTTTTGGAATTGAAGCGAAAGGTGATCTGATTAAACAAGTTTTGGAGGATACACGCTCAAATCAAAAATACGAAATCGACTTTTACAGAATGAAAAGAGTTCCGAACGTTTACCTCCCAAGTCGCGAGAAGATATAGCGCAAAGTTCCGAGCGAAAACTGAACATTATCCAACCTCGAATCAAAAAGGAGAATCTTAGAGTTGTGAAAAAGTGCCCTTTTCGTGGGTGGTGTTCCATAGGTGCTGGTTCAAACTGTTCCTAACCTTTTGCCTCGAATGGAAAGCTGATAGTGTTAATTTAAATCAATTTGGAAAATTGCATCTTTCATTGCAATCAAAGCAGATGGCGGACTTCAAATTTTTAGAAACCTGCTGTCGTTATTCTGTTGAGAATACTTTAGTGATCTTGGGTCCCAATTTTCGTTTTCGCGATTATTGTTAGGGGGAATGAAAGAACGAAAAAATGAAAAGTGTGTTGTTTTACGAGGCGGGGAAGATTGAAAGAAAATCTACCTGGAGCAATTGAGCGGACCCAATATCATTGGATTTGGTTAACACTTAGGTTTGTTCAGGTGAATCCAATTGAGTTACTGCATTTCTAGGGCAAAGGACTAGTCTTTCACTTGAATTGGCAGAACCGTTTGAAAACTCTTTAGATTCTTGTTCCTGCATTGTTCCTGTTTTTAGAACCTTTTTGATGCAATTATGCGCTTTTATGCGCAGAGCAGTCTTGCAGAGTGATTTGTCGTTGGGCTTGGTCTGCCCTCTCTAAGTTCTTGATTGTCAAGAGTATAATGGCGGATGGGGAGGGATTCGAACCCCCGGAACCATCGCTGGCTCAACGGTTTTCAAGACCGCCGCATTCGTCCACTCTGCCACCCATCCGCAACGAATTAAAGGTGGAATACTGTAAGGGCTAAAAGCAATGTCAAGAATTACCAAAAGGAATAGAGTGAAAATGATGAAATTATGATTCGCATTGGGATTGGCTCTCTTACAATGGCCTTGATTATTTCCCGTTGCTTGCTTGCATTGGGGCTTACAAGCTTTCCAATTATTCCTACTTTAATATGAAAACTTCGCCGGATATAGAAACTGAGTCCAAAGGAATGCGGATGGACCGCTATATATGGCATGTTCGGTTAAGTAAGACCCGGAGTTTGGCTTCGAAAGCCTGTCAATCGGGTGAAGTTCGCATTGATGGGGAGCGCGTGAAGCCCTCCCGGTTGGTAAAACCGGGGCTAGAATTTCAGCTGCGCAGGGGTGGAGCCGATCGGTCTTATCTCATTCTTGGACTTGTTAATCACCGAGTGTCTGCGAAAGAGGCCGCAACATTGGTTGAGGAGACGACGCCGCAGGAGGTCATTGATATGTTGAAGGCGGCAAAAGAAGCTCCTTCCCTTAAACGAGACAAAGGGATGGGCCGACCGACTAAGCGTGATCTGCGATTGATTGAAAAATTGTTCTCGTAAATAATCAGGATATTTGAAGAATAGAGATTCGATTTCTCGAATCAAAATTTCTATTAATACAACGTGATTTCTCGGCGCAATAGTGGGGTCTTTGCCATCAAATCCTGGGCCATTTTTCTTTGGATTGTTGGTTGGTTTGCACTCCATCTTGTTGTGGGTGCTGAGTTGATTGGTAAAATCACGTATGAACAAACCAATTACGGTGTCTACTTCCTGGGAATCATTCTAGCGCAATTGGTGCGCCTTGGTTATCAAGAAAAGGTCGTCTCTCTAAAGCCTCCATCGAGTCGCTGGTTAACTGCCCTTGGGACAGCCAACAAAGACACATTGGTGATATTGACGGTCCTTTTTGCTATCGTGTTTGTGACAAAGGACAAAGGAATTTCCCGTGTCTTTCTCTCGACCTTTCTTGTGAGTTTGTGGCCGACTTTGGTTTTGCTTCATCGATATCTTCCGGTTCTGTTGACAGCATTTTTATTTGGCAAAACGCAGCGGTTTACGACTGTGTTGATCGGCAGTCCAAAGAAGGCTCGGAGTTTATCAAATTTCGTGAACGAATTGCCAAGATCAGGACTTGAAGTCGCAGGGTTGGTTACAATTGCCGATGAAGCATCGGAAGTTACAGATAGCAAGATTCCCGTTTTGGGGTGCATGGAGGATTTGGAGAAAATCATCGATGCTCATGCTGTAGACCAGATTGTCATACTCGAGAGTGAGCAGTCTCGGCATTGGTTTAATGAAATATTCACTCTCTGTGATAACTTTGGCTGTCATGTAATGGTCTACAATTTTTGGGATGAGTATTTCGATCAGCCTGTGCATTTCACCCGTCAGGGTGCTCACACTTTTTTCATGTTGCATGATGAGCCTCTACAAAACCCTATCAATCGAGTTTTAAAGCGATTGTTGGATATTGTCGTGTCGCTTCCAATCGTATTTGGGTTGTTGCCAGTGCTCTGTGCCTGGGTGATGATAAAACAAGCGAAGGAAGCCCCTGGGCCGCTTTTTTTCCGTCAATATCGCAGTGGGTTTCAAAAGAATCGGTTCAAGATATTTAAGTTTCGGTCCATGTATAATGAGGATGATAGCTCTGATGAAGCAAAGCAGGCGACCAAGGCGGATAATCGGATTTTCCCGTTTGGTGCGTTTATGCGAAGGAGGAGCATCGATGAGTTTCCACAGTTCATCAATGTATTGAAGGGGGACATGAGCATCGTTGGTCCTCGTCCTCATTTGTTGCAGCATGATGATGCATTTGCAGATACGGTTAACACTTACCGGATTCGACATTTTGTGAAGCCCGGGTTGACTGGTTTAGCTCAAGTAAATGGGTTTCGTGGGGAAGTGACAGATGATGAATCGATCAAACAGCGAGTTAAAATGGACATAGCCTATATCAATTCGTGGTCGATAGTGATGGATGTTGAGATTATTCTTAAAACAGTATCAGAGCTTTTTTCTCCGCCCGATAGTGCTTATTAAATTGTTATTTTGGCTATTTGAGAAACAAGCTCTATGATTCTATTTCTTCCATTCAGCGGTTGATTTTGACCGAAAAAGGGGTTTTTGTGGATCTTTAGGAAATCAATCAAACTCAAAAACATGCTTAAAAAATTTATATTTTCGTCTGAATCTGTTGGAGAAGGACACCCGGATAAGGTGGCAGATTATATTTCTGACAGTGTTCTCGACGCTTGCCTCGAGCAAGACCCCTCCAGTCGCGTTGCGTGCGAAACTCTTGTTAAGAGTAACTGTGTCTTTTTAGCAGGTGAGATCACAACGGCTTCGAAGTTCAATTATGAGAAAGTCGTTAAAGATGCGATTCGAGATATAGGGTATATCAATGACGATGATGTTTTCCACGCAGACAAAGTCTTTTTTGTAAATGCTCTTACTTCTCAATCCCCTGATATCGCCCAAGGAGTTGATGCGAAAGGAGCTGATGGAAAGGCGACAGAAGAGCAAGGTGCCGGAGACCAGGGGATCATGTTCGGGTATGCTAGTAATGAGACACCCGAACTCATGCCAGCGCCGGTTATGTTTGCGCATCGTATTTTAAGAGAACTAGCCGATATTCGGAAGAATAGTGACAGAGCTCCTTGGTTGAGGCCTGACTGTAAGTCTCAGGTAGCGGTTCGTTACGAAGATGGAAAGATGGTATCGATTGAAAATGTCGTAATATCGACCCAGCATACGGAAGCAGTGGAACACAGCGAAATTGAGAGGTTTTGCGTGGATGAAGTTATTAAGAAGACATTGCCTTCTGAATTGCTCACCGAAAATACTGAGTATTTTATCAATCCTACGGGTAAATTTGTCGTTGGAGGACCGCAGGGTGACGCTGGATTAACTGGACGTAAAATCATCGTGGATACCTACGGAGGTTGGGGTCGCCACGGAGGTGGCGCTTTTTCTGGCAAAGATCCCTCAAAGGTGGATCGATCTGCCGCCTATATGTGCCGATGGGTAGCGAAAAACATCATCGCTGCGGGACTGGCTGATATTGCCGAGATTCAAATTGCTTATGCTATCGGGTATCCAGAACCTCTCAGTATTGCTATTGATACGTTTGAGACTGGGAAAGTTTCAGAAGAATTAATAGCAGAAGCTGTCAGCCATTGTTTCAGCTTTAAACCTGCAGCCATTGTAGAACAGTTGGATCTTCTGAGACCCATTTATCGCCAAACGACCCACTATGGGCACTTTGGTAAAGAGAATCTCCCATGGGAATCCACAGAAAAGGCTAAAGAGTTGAAGGCATTCGTCGCTTCTAAGTCGTAATCATCGGAATCAAAACATGAACGAAAAAATGACAACAGAAACTCCAGTGGAAACTGCATTGGAATATAAAGTAGCGGATCTTTCTTTGGCGGACTTTGGACGCCGTGAATTGGATATTGCAGAAAAGGAAATGCCCGGGTTGATGGCTATCCGTGAAAAGCACAAGAAGTCCAAACCGCTTTCAGGTGTGCGAATCATGGGTTCCTTGCATATGACGATTCAGACAGCGGTTTTGATTGAAACGTTGGTGGATCTCGGCGCGGACGTTCGTTGGGCAAGTTGTAATATTTTCTCCACCCAGGATCATGCTGCCGCTGCAATTGCAGTTGCGGGTGTTCCGGTTTTTGCCTGGAAGGGTGAAAGCCTTGAAGAATACTGGTGGTGCACTTACAAGGCTTTGACTTGGCCGGATGGCAAAGGTCCTCAGATGATTGTTGATGATGGCGGTGATGCGACCCTATTTATTCACAAAGGTTATGAACTCGAAGATGGAAGTGATTGGGTAAATGAACCTGCCTCCAGCGAGGAAGAAGCTGTTATCAAGGCGAAACTCAAAGAGGTCTACGAAGAAAACCCGTTTCATTGGCACGAGGTGGTCAAGGAATGGAAAGGGGTCTCCGAAGAAACCACTACTGGGGTTCATCGTCTCTACAAGATGCAGGAAGAAGGCACACTATTGGTTCCTGCGATAAACGTTAATGATTCGGTAACCAAATCCAAATTTGATAATTTGTATGGCTGCCGAGAATCTCTGATCGACGGTATCAAACGGGCTACCGATGTCATGATTGCCGGGAAGACTGCCGTGGTTTGTGGATATGGTGATGTTGGTAAAGGTTGCGCTCAAGCCCTACGTGGGATGGGAGCAATTGTAATTGTAACAGAAATTGACCCCATTTGCGCCCTTCAGGCAGCAATGGAAGGTTATCGAGTGATGCCGATTGAGGATGCCCTCAGTGAAGGTGATATCTATGTCACCACTACCGGTTGTTACGATGTTATTACCTTTGATCACATGGAGGGAATGAGAGACCAGGCGATTGTCTGTAATATCGGTCATTTTGATAATGAGATCCAGATGGATAGGCTTAACAAAGCTCCCGGTGTGAGGCGCTTAAACATAAAGCCACAAGTTGATCAGTATTTCTTCCCTGATGGGAAATCCATTTTCATTTTGGCAGAAGGTCGTCTCGTTAATCTTGGCTGTGCGACGGGGCACCCATCGTTTGTGATGTCGAACTCGTTTGCAAATCAGGTTCTTGCTCAAGTTGAGCTCTGGGAGAACCTCGAGAAATATGGACCGGGCGTTTACATCCTTCCGAAGCACGTTGATGAAGAAGTGGCCCGCCTCCATTTGCAGAGAATTGGAGCAAAGCTTTCGACTTTATCTGAGAAACAAGCGGATTATCTTGGTATTAAGATTGAGGGTCCTTACAAACAGGATCATTACAAATACTAGTAAATCTTAAACAGAATTTCCATTGGCGAGGGCTCCAGCGGGGTCCTCGTTTTTGTGTAAAAAGATGAGTCAAAAGAGTTATAGCGACGTGATAGACGAAGTTCTTGCAAACGATGGGCGTTACGCGAAAGGCGCCTATTATTTCGTGAGAGGTTCGCTTGATTACACGTTAAAATCCCTTAAGGAAGACGAAAAAAGAGTCGAATCAAAACATGTTTCTGGACAACAGTTGCTGGAGGGGATTCGTGCCTTTGCTCTTGAACAGTTTGGACCGATGGCATTGACAGTTTTTGAACACTGGGGGCTAAATAACTCTAAAGATTTTGGGAATATTGTTTTCAACCTTATCCAAGTCGGAGTATTGGGAAAGAACGACAAAGACAATATCGCGGACTTTGAAGATGGTTTTGACTTCAAGACAGCCTTACTCGAGCCTTTTGAGCCTGAAGGTAAATCACTGAAATTTTCACGAAAGTAAAAGTAGCCCATGACAGCCCCCTTCCAATGGTCAAACTACATTCCGGAGCGCATGAAAAAAGGGAAAGCCTATACGCCGGGCGAACAGCGCAATACTTCAGATTGGATTAAGCTGAACACCAATGAGTTTCCTTTTGATCCCAGTCCCAATGTCGCGGCTGCAATCACTCAGGCTTGTGACAAATTGCGCTTTTATCCTGAACCTACGGGGAAAGCTCTACGGGAGACCATTGCATCGCAGAACGATGTAGATCCCGATCAAATCATACTATTCAACGGATGCGACGACGCACTCAATTGTTGCATTCGCGGTCTGTTGGAACCGGGTGAGCGAGCAGCCTATTTGAATCCCAGTTATTCTCTTTACACGACTCTACTCGGAAATCATGGAATAGAGGGACTACCGATTGAGTATGGCGAAAACTTTGGGTTGCCGGTTGAAGCAATGGCTGCAGCGGAGGCTAAGGTCTTTCTACTAACTTCCCCGAATGCGCCGAGCGGTGTGGCTTTTGATGCTTCGGCTTTTCGCTCTTTGATTAGGAAGAAAGAGGCGGTTTTTGTGATGGATGAAACCTATGGGGATTTTGCAGAGTGGTCGGCTATTCCCATGATGAACGAATTCCCCAACCTTATTGTCGTGAAGAGCTTTTCCAAAACGTTCGGATTAGCAGGATTGCGATTGGGATTTGGTATTTTTCCAAGGGACGCGATCGAAACCTTTCACAAGATCCGTGATGTTTATAATGTGGATCGCCTTTCGCAAGCAGGTGGAATGGCAGCTTTGATGGATCTGGAGTATTATGAAGAAAAACACCAGGTGATCCGCAAGGTCAGAAACAGAATGAAGCAGTTTCTCGAGACGCAACTGGATTGGAGGGTTTTTCCATCATCGACCAATTTTCTTTTTGTATTTCCTCGAAATGCCGAGGGTGTGGAGAGCAAAGAAACTGCTCAGGACTTGGTCTCCTTTCTTGTTGAGAACCGAATTCTGGTTCGCTATTTTTCGAATCATCCACTAATCGAGTCTGGTGTCCGGATCTCGATTGGAACCCCGGAACAAATGGACGAAGTTCAAAACCAAATCAAACGATGGGCAACAACCGCTTAGCTACAATCGAACGCAACACCAAAGAAACTCAAATCTTCATCAAACTCAATGTGGATGGAGAGGGAACCTTTACGGGTACCTGCGGGGTCGCATTTATGGATCACATGCTGACGCTGTTCTGTAAACACGGACTGTTTGACATGGAGTTAGAGGCCACTGGCGATGTGGAGGTCGATTACCACCACTTGATCGAGGATCTCGGCATTGCTTTGGGTGATGCTTTCAAAGAAGCGCTTGGTGAAAAACTTGGAATTGTGCGCTATGGCTCGATGGAATTACCGATGGATGAGACACTCGTAAGCTGTGTCTTGGATCTGAGCAATCGAGCCTACCTTGTTTACAACGTGAAATATCAGGTAACTTTCGTCAAAGATTTCAACACTCTCTTGCTCAGGGAGTTTTTTCAGGGATTTGCGAACACGTTGGGGGCGAACCTCCACCTTAACCTTCAGTACGGGGATGAACCGCATCACATTGCCGAGGCGCAATTCAAAGGGATTGCTCGTGCATTGGACAAAGCCACACAGATTGACCCTCGTCAGGCCGGTCAACTCCCATCTACCAAGGGAAAACTATAATCCATCAGTATTAAAAAAGCATGGCGAAAGTAGCGGTCATCGACTACGGAATGGGTAACCTGCATTCTGTTTGCAAGGCGTTAGAACACGTTGGAGGGAGTCCGACCATTATTAAGTCTCCAGTGGATCCAGATGCCTTCGATCATTTGGTGCTGCCCGGAGTCGGCGCATTGGGTGATTGTATGAAGGGTCTCCACTCGCGGAAATTGGATGGATGGGTCAAATCGTGGGTAAACGAGGATCGTCCATTTTTGGGAGTTTGTTTAGGTTTTCAGGCTTTGTTCGATTATTCCGAAGAATTTGATACGACTGGCTTGGGAATTTTTCCCGGGCGTGTTGTTCGGTTTCGACTTTCCCACCCATTTAAAATTCCACACATGGGATGGAACAGCGTTCAGTTCGATGAGACTGGAAACTGTATGGATGACGTGATCTGTGACAGTAATTACCAATTCTATTTCGATCACAGCTACTTTGTGAAACCCGAAGAAGAGGCTATAAACTGGGGTATTACAGAGCATGGAGAGCGTTTTGTAAGCGCTGTTAGAAGAGGAAATTGTTATGCCGTGCAATTTCATCCGGAAAAAAGTCAGGCAATCGGATTGCAAATTTACAAAAACTTCTTGAGGTTATAGAGGGTTTCAGTCCGTGCTACCCTTACTTAATGACAACAAGACAAAGCGGCAAAAATTATGGATAAGACAGCTACGATAACCATTGGTGAAAAGTCCTACACTTACCCTATCATGACGGGGACGGAAAATGAAAAGGCGATTGATGTTAGGAAGTTACGCGCGGACAGTGGTCACATTACTTTCGATGAAGGATACGGAAACACGGGTTCGTGTGAAAGTGATATTACCTACATCGATGGAGAGGCAGGTATTCTTCGTAACCGTGGTTACTCTATTGAGGATTTAGCCAAAAATTCCGGGTTTATTGAAACCTCTTATCTTATCATTTATGGTGAATTGCCAACAGCGGACCAATTGCAGGCTTTTCGAAGTCGTGTCCGAGATAATGCGGCGATTAACACCAATATGAATAGCTTGTTTGATGGGTTTTCCTCGGGAGCCCGCCCCATGGCGATTCTATCCTCAATGTTAAACGCCTTAGGATGTTACTATCCTCAAATGGCCTCCAATGATCGCGAGCAGGATATTGAGTTTTTTGATGATGCTGCTGCATTGTTAATATCCAAAGTTAGAACTGTTGCGGCAATGGCCTATCGTAAACAAATGGGACTTCCCTTTGTTTATCCGCGGTCAGATCTTCGATACACGGAGAATTTTCTCCACATGATGTTTTCAGAGCCTTACAATAACTTCGAAGATCATCATGGTCTTGCAGATGCATTGGATCTCTTTCTTTTACTTCATGCTGACCACGAGCAAAACTGCTCTACTTCGACGGTTCGTATGGTTGCTTCAAGTGGTGCGAATCTTTTTGCCTCAGTGGCGGCCGGAGTTTGTGCACTTTGGGGTCCTCTCCATGGGGGTGCCAACACTGCAGTTATTCGAATGCTCGAACAGATCCACCAAGATGGAGATGACGGTCGGAAATTTATCCAGGCTGCAAAGGAAGGAAAAGCCAAACTGATGGGCTTTGGGCATAGAGTTTATAAAAACTACGATCCCAGAGCGAAAATTATCGGAGGAGTTGCTGATACTCTTACAAAGAAGCTTGGTCTTAACGATCCTTTGCTCGATATTGCCCACAACTTAGAGCAAGCAGCACTCAACGATGAGTATTTTGTTGAGCGAAAGCTATACCCCAATGTGGATTTCTATAGTGGCATCATTTTGAAAGCGGCGAACATTCCTGTGGAAATGTTTACTGTGATGTTCGCAATTGGCCGATTACCTGGATGGATAGCAAATTGGTATGAGATCGCAACTAATTCCAATTCTCGTATCCACCGTCCTCGTCAAATCTACACAGGTGCGCCACTTCGGGATTACATTCCTACTGAAAAACGCTAATTGGGGGAGCAACACCCTAAAAGATAATTTGGAAACACTCTCGGTTTTGCCGGGAGTGTTTTTTTATTTTGAATCTTTACCACTTTGATCGAAACGAAATGATAAGAAAGGTTATTTGAATTACCATTCTGTCTCCAAAAGATAGAAGTCTCCCTCGCCGAACGTTTTTCATTTAAGGTGGAAAACTATAGCAAAAAAAAATGCGCATCCTTTGGGGATGCGCATTTTTAAAATGGTGGTGGGAGAGGGAGTCGAACCCACGAAGGGCTATGCCCGGCTGATTTACAGTCAGAGTCCTTTGGCCAGCTTGGATATCCCACCAATAAAATCGAAAGGCTGATAAAAAGTAGAAATTCGAATCAAGTCAAACTTTTGATGGAAAAAAAACAAAAACTACAATCTGAAGTTCTAACGCTTCAAAATTTATCTTTCACGAGTGGAAAAATTAGTTTTTTATATCTGATTCTCCCGTAAAACAGTTGCCTTCAGTAGTTGGACGCGTAAAACTGCAATTTTCGGTTGAAAGCCTTATTACATCCGACATTCACTCTCAAATTCGAGCAGATATGAAATCAAATACAATCAAACCGTTGACCCGTTTCCCAATGGTATCGGTCCTGTGTTTCCTGTTGTTCTCTCCATTCGTTGCGCATGCGCAGCTAGTTGGTGAAAGCAATGCTTCTGGAAGTGCGCAGGTGATCGATTCTCCAGAGTCGGTTCAACAAAACACTAATTATGACTGGCAAGGGTTTCCCCTGACAGCTTCTTCTCCTGAACAGACTATGATTCTGATCAGCAAGGAGGTACCGCGTGAAGTCCGTCCTGGATCTCCTTACAGTTATAAAATCATGGTAACAAACAATTCTGCATTCCAGATTGATAAAGTTATCCTGACTGAACGGATTCCTTCGAATTTTGAATTTGAAACAGCGTCTCCTTCTCCTGAAGTGAGAGACAATCTGTTGCGTTTCGAATTTAAAGCATTGGCGCCTCGTCAAGTTGAAGTGATTGCAATCACTGGTTCCACTCCAGGGCCAGGACAAGTGAATCACCTAAACGATACGAACCTCGATTTTGTGATTGGACCTTTAACATCCATCACCAGCGTTGTTCAGCCGCAGCTTGGTTTGTTGGTTGAAGCTCCTGCTGATACTATCATTGGAGATTCGATTCCTGTTAAATTGACGTTCCGCAATACTGGAAGTGCTCCAGTATACGATGCTTATCTCTCTCAGGTACTCCCTGAAGGTTTGGTAACTAGCCAAGGACTTGATAAATTCGATCTTCCGATCGGAAATCTTTTCCCAGGAGATTTGAAAACATTTGATGTCGTATTGAGCTCTTCAGCTACTGGCAAATACACAGTCGATCTCCTCGCCACAGCGCGGGATGGAATTACTGCCAATGCAGTGATGGAAACAGCGGTGTTGAAGCCAAACCTTGAAATTACAGCATCTGCTCCAAGTATGCGTTTTGTCGGTAACACTATTTCAAGTGAGATTACGATTGCCAATAATGGTGACGGACAAGCTCGCGATACCGTTATCACTCAGTCACTTGCTGCAGGCACAGAGTTCGTCATTGCTGATGAAGGTGGCGTTCTTCAAAACAACAATACTGTTGTATGGCGTATTGGCAGCTTGCTTCCGGGTGAATCTAAAACTGTTGGTTCCCGGGTTGGAACTTCGGACATCATGACTGTTCGTACCTCCGCAATTGCTGAAGCCCACGCTGCTGACGCCGTTGAAGATGTAATGGTAACAGATGTTCAAGGTGTTGCTGCTGTTAAGCTCCGTCTTGGTGACATTAATGACCCCGTTCCTGTTGGAGACAATGAGGTGTATGTTGTTCAGGTTGACAACCAAGGAAGCCTGGCTGGATCTGGCATCTTCCTCAAATGTATCCTTGAAGAAGGAATGGAATATGTGAACGCTACGGGACCGACTCAGGCGCAAGTCGAAGGAAACGCTGTCGTATTTGATTCACTTCCGGTCCTAGCACCGGGTGCAGTTGCAGAATGGCGAATCGTAATCAAGGCCCGCAAGGCTGGTGATGTTCGGTTCACAGCTGTGGTTGAAACCGATCAGCTCACCGAGCCAGTCGAAGAAAATGAAGCAACCAATTTCTACAACTAATTTAGAAATACGAGGATAATACAGTATGAAATTTTCATCAAAGAAAAACGCCCTCGCGTTCACAGCGGTTCTTGGACTGCTTGTTTTTATCACGGGTTGTACCACACCACCCGCTCCAGAGCCAAAGGAGGAGAAAACTGTTTCTCCGGCTCAATCTAACAATCTCTATGAGAACAAAAGCGATGTTAGTTACTCTTGGCAGGCTTTTCCACAGAGTTCTCGCCGCGAGGATGCATTCATCCTTGTCGAGCGCGAAGTTCCCACGGAAATTCGTCCTGGTCAGGATATTCGCTACGTTGTTCGTTTGACCAATCAAAGTTCCTTCACCGTGGATGAGATTGTCCACACTGAAGTTATCTCCGATTCCATGGAGTTTGTATCAGCTGAGCCTTATCCTGAAGAACGGGACGGTGAGCTTGTGTGGACATTTGACGGATTTGGGCCTGGTGAGGTGCAAACTATTACTGTTGAAGGTAAGTCAATCCGCACCGGTTCTCTCCGCTACACTGGAGACACTGCTCTTGGTTTTGGATTGGGATCTCTTTCCCTTGCAGCTAATGCAATTCAACCAGAACTCTCGTTGGCAGTTAGCAACCCAAGTGTTGCTCTCATCGGTCAATCGATCCCGGTTGCGATCAACTTCCGAAATAGCGGAACGGCTCCTGTTTTGGATGCCAAGTTGGTTCACACCTTCCCTAAGGGTCTCCTAACAGAGGATGGCAAAAGTCGCATGGAACTACTCCTTGGTGATTTTGCTCCAGGTGAAATCAAGGCAGTCGACGTGAACCTTAAGGGTGTTGAAACTGGTAACTACGAAACTCAGTTTCGTGCAACTGCCAAAGATGGTATCTCTGCGGTTGCAACGTTGCAGACTTCTGTGGTTAAGCCAGAGCTCGTGATCACTGCAGACGCTCCAAAATTGCGTTATGTAGGCAACATCATTGCCTATACTGTTGAAGTGAAGAATGTTGGTGATGGAGTTGCTCAAAACGCGCAGATCACCCAGATTCTTTCAGACGGAACTTCATTGGCTTCTGCTGACCAAGGTGGAATTGCCGAAGGGCGCACCGTTACTTGGAATGTTGGAACATTGACTCCAGGGCAGTCCAAGGTCGTTACTACTCGCGTTGTGGGTGAGCGTATCATGATTGCCCGTTCTACTGCTCAAGCTACTGCAAATGCTGCTGACACGGTTCAGGCTGTGATGGTAACAGACGTTGAAGGTATTGAAGCATTGCTCGTGGAAGTTGTGGATGACAACGATCCGGTTCCTGTAGGGGAATTCATCAATTACGAAATTGAAGTTACCAACACTGGTTCTCTCGAAGCGACTGGTATCACTGTTGAAGCGACATTGACTCCAGAAATGGAATTTGTTGAATCCACAGGAGCCAGCAAATCTCGCTTGGAAGGCAACTCAGTATTCTTCGATATGCTTCCATCTCTTGCTCCAAGTGCCAAGGCTACTTGGAAGGTTCGGGTGAAAGCAGTTGGAAGTGGTGACCTTCGTTTCAGGTTGCAAGTCCAAAGCGATCAGCTTGAACGTCCGGTATCGGAAGAAGAATCTTCTAACTTCTATAACTAAATTAAGCTCGATTTCATATAGCAAAAACTGCACCTGGCAACGGGTGCAGTTTTTTTATGTACTTTGGTCATTCGTAAAGTTGATAGGAAAAGCATGGAGACAACTTTGCCTCTCCAAGGAGTTCCTGTTGCCGAAAAGGATTCATTGGCGCATTCCGCGTTTGCTCTGCCAAATGCGGATTACTAGTGAGAGTTTAATAGACTTCAAACTGGTACTGATCACTTGCCTTTCGACAATCTCACGGTCATGAACAAGCACGAGATACGATAGGTTATGACCAGTAGCATGCGATGCTCGCATCGAATATTGCACGTAGCAATTAAGCGCTAATCGGCATGAGCCTTTTACAGAATGCTCTAATCGTTAGCTCCATACTCTTTCCAAACTGTAATAGCGAATTGCCGATGCCTTCGAACTTCGACACTTTTTGGACTAGGACCCACGGATCTACGGGACCATAGGTTTTAATCAATCCCCACGTCCCGCTTCATAACGGTATCTCGTGAGCATTGTGGAGAAGCCCAAGATCTTATATGATGACCGGAATTGTTGCTAGTTGTCCGCCTCGCCTCGCTTTTGGGAAGGTTACAGATATAGCCATGAGGAAATCACGGTGTTTTATTAACCCCATCACAATCCGCAATCCTTTGCTGGCGAAAGGATTGAAAAACCAACGTCAGACGGATGCTAATTACCCTTCAATGATTCGGCCTTTTCGAAGGATCTTCCGCTCTTTTACGCGACCGGATTCGTAATAATTGATCACTTCACCTTCCAACGTTCCGTTTTTGAACTCTCCAACCATTTTGATATTGCCTGTTTCGTAGTATTGTCGGATTGGACCTTCCTTAATTCCGTTATCGAATTCGACTTCCACTTCAACTTGGCCACTTTCGTAAAGGACTTGTTGTTTGCCAACCATTTTACCATTGGAAAAATTCATGATGCTCTGAATCGCACCACTTTCATAATAGAGTTTAGCAACCCCATCTTTTTCACCATTCCTAAAAAACGCCTCGCCTGCGATCTGTCCACTTTGATGGAAATTCTTTGAGAGACCGTTTTCCAAACCATTTTCCATGATGCTCTCACGCTCAACAATGCCCGAAGCGTAGAATTCTTTGCAGGGACCATTGAGGTTGCCGTTTTTGAATGTGTATTCCCTTTTCACACGCCCAGAGGGGTAATACTCTTGGTAAGTTCCGTCGGAGATTCTACCCCGGGTCACTCGGAACTTCCCTTCTTGATACCATTCGCCGAAACCTAAGTTTTGTCCGTTGATTGAAAAGTCGAATGCGACTGTATTGGTGGTGTCCTCTCTCTGCTTCATCGTGCGAAGCAACAGCTCAAAAACCGTAACACCGTTATCATCGATGACTTTCTGAATCCGATCCTTTGGAATCGAAATGTTTCGGGTGTTTCGTTCGTATAGAAACACATTGTCAAATTCACGAAGGTTTTCCAGTCCTTCCAGAACTTGCCCATCCCTTAGGTAGATAGTACTCGATTGAACTAGAAGGGGAAAAAGAAAAAGGGCGATAAATGTAGAGCGGAAAGTTCTCATAGTGGATTGTGCGAGTGGCCAAATGCCGCAAGTTGCCTACTCATTGATCTCAGCAATCAGTAATGTTTGTCAAATCAGGATTTCCTGTTCAAATTCAGTTTTTCTAAAGTTATATAATCACATCTCTCAATGAAATTGCGATCTGCTATCAGTTATATGTTCCTCACAGTTATCCTTGTGGTGTTTGGAGCATTCTTTTTTTGGCCGATTTTCATTGTGATTAAAGGTGGATTTGTGGATGCGTCCGGTGGATTTACTTTTGGGTATGTGATCGAAGTATTTCGCAACCCAGTATACCGAGAGGGTTTGGTAAATGCTTTAGGAGTGGGGACTTTCACCACCATTTTGTCATTGATGATTGCCCTGCCGTTGGCGTATGTGGCTGACCGGTATGAGTTTTGGGGCAAAAAGCTGATGGGCAACCTCATCCTTTTACCCATAATGCTGCCCCCATTTGTGGGTGCTATCGGGATTCGGCAAATACTTGGGCAGTACGGAATTCTGAATTCTGTTTTGGAAACAGTTGGATTGCTAAGTGCTGGCGAAACCATCGATTGGTTGGGACAGGGAAGGTTCTGGGGAATCGTTATCCTATCATCATTGAGTCTGTACCCCATTATGTATCTCAACTTGGTGGCATCTTTTGCACAAATTGATCCTGCCATGGAAGAAGCGGCATCCAATCTAGGCGCTAATCGTTGGCGTCGATTCTGGAATGTTACGTTGCCTTTAGTTGGTCCTGGAATGTTTGCTGGTTGTACCATCGTATTTATCTGGTCGTTTACGGAACTAGGAGTTCCGTTGGTATTTGATTACGATCGCATGATTTCAGTTCAAATTTTTAAAGGAATTAAGGAACTCGGGGGAAATCCGTTTCCCTATGCAATGGTTGGAGTCATGTTGTTTATTTCTGCAGCAGCCTATTTGTCTGGGAAGTTGATATTTGGGGGGCGGGGCCATGCGATGATGTCAAAAGCAAGTCATGCGGGTTCATCAGAATTGCTGGGTTGGAAAGGACAAACCCTGTGTTTTGGACTTTTCGCCGGTATTATTTCACTCGCGCTAATGCCGCACCTCGTTCTCGTAATGGTGTCATTTTCAGCAGACTGGTATGATTCTATGCTTCCCCAGTTCTGGACGACCCAAAACTACGAACTTGCTCTGGGTAGTAGCCTTACTGTCCCTGCGATTAAAAACAGTCTTTTTTATTCGGTAATGGCGACCGTTCTTAATGTGTCTCTTGGAATCGGAGTCGCATTTGTTTTGGTTCGCACCAAGATATGGGGGCGCTCTATTTTGGATACATGCGTTATGTTACCCTTGGCTGTCCCGGGAATTGTTATTGCGTTCGGATATCTCGCAATGACTCAAAAAGGCCAGTTTTTTGAATTTCTAAATCCGATCAACAATCCAACCTTGTTGCTCATTATTGCTTATGCGATGCGCAAACTTCCGTTTGTAGTGAGATCTGCCGTAGCGGGACTTCAGCAAAGTAGCGTTACCTACGAGGAAGCTGCTCAGAACCTTGGTTGTTCGCCGTTGAAATCTGCCTTTAAGATTACGCTTCCGCTTATCGTGGCAAGTTTGATTGCCGGGGCGATGCTTGCGTTCTCCCAATGTATGCTAGAGGTATCCGATTCATTGATGTTGGCTCAAAAACAGCAATTCTACCCCATAACCAAAGCGATCTATGAATTGCTTGGATTCCTCGGAGATGGACGCTTCATTGCCAGTGCGTTGGGAGTATGGGCGATGGTGTTCTTGTCGCTAACGATCTATGGCGCGAACAAGCTGTTGGGTAAGAAACTTGGAAGCGTTTTCCGCCTGTAGGGGATCGGAGCTTTATCCGATCCATGTTGGTCATCGACTTGATTAATCAGGAGTCAACTTTTTCCATCGACTGACTGATCGACACTCGATTGCGGATTGCCAGCAAATCGCGATGATTTGGAAATACCTTTAAAAAGACCTGGCAAGTTTTGGATGCGTTATCGAGTTCCTTTTTTGCGACCAGCACCTCGATGAGTCGAATCACATGTTGAGGCTTACGTTGGGGATGAAGGAGTAGTGTTTGCAGTGCGAAAATCTCTGTTCGACCCCATCCCAAGTTCCCTGCCGCATTTGCCAACATTTCATTGGCTTTAATATCGAGCGGGTCATTGCGAAGCTTTTCCTCGCATTGCTGGATGGCTCGGTTTGGATTTTTACTGTCGAAATTGAGCCAGCTTAGAAGACCAGAAATCGTGCCTTTAGGGGCTTGTTGAAATTTTTTCCGTGGATATTTTTCACAAATTTGAGCCTCCCGAAGAAGCATCCGAAATTCTGGAACATTCGGGTATTTCAGGATCCAGTTGGATGCTAGCTCTTTTGTGTAACCGATATTTCCTTCGGACAATGCCACAGTAGCTTTCTCAAATTGCGCCTGTAGACGTGAGTCCAATTCCTTCAAATGGGACTCTTTGCTTGGGAATGGGTCGGTCATAGATAGAGGTGAGTTTCAAAAAAGGTATATACTAGAGAACTTCAAGGTCGGACAGTACGGCCGCATTGAGTTCGGCCAGGACTTTATTTAGTATAGTCGCAGAGGCGCATTCCACAAGTATTCTTAATTTGTTTTCGGTTCCAGAATAGCGTAGTAACACGCGACCTTGTCCCTCAGTTTGACTCTCTGCTGACGAAATAGCGGATTGTAGGGTTTTGAGAGATTCCAAAGGAAGCTTTGCTTTCACCCTCAAATTGAGCAACTCGGACGGATAAAGCCGCATTTCTGATTTGAGATCTGCGAGGGATTTCCCTGTTGCCTGAATGGCCTCTAAAAGTTTTAGCACGGCGACCAAACCATCCCCGGTCCTCAAAACGTCAGAGCAGATATAGTGGCCAGAGTTTTCCCCGCCAAAACCGCATTTATGTTCAAACATCTTGTAAGCGACATTTCGATCTCCAACATCTGTTCTCAGCGTTTCAATCCCTGCTTCTTGTAAATAGGAATTGAGTGCAAAATTACTCATAGTCGTCGTAACTAGCGGACGGGTTTTACTGCATCCAATCGAGGGACTATAACGAGCGATAATAGCTAGGAAATGTTCGCCGGATAACACTTCGCCATTACTATCAACCAGTATGACTCGATCACCATCTCCGTCATGGGCGATACCGAAGTCGCACGACGTTTCAATAACCTTTTGAACCAATGGATCGGGGTATTCACTGCCCACTTGAGCGTTTATGTTTTGGCCGTTTGGCTGATTCGCAATGCAAATGATTTTCGCACCCAGGGACTCTAAGAGAGATGGAGTCGTTTTGTAGGTAGCACCATTGGCGGTATCAACTACGATTCGTTTTCCCTTTAGATCCAAAGCATTGAAATGGGATCTGAGTTTTTCGAAATAGGCCAGGGTAAGCTCGGTTCCCAGGTCTTTCGGTGTTCTTGAAGCTCTTTCGATTGTCAAGAAGGGCTTAGTATTCACTGGACCGTCGATGTGCGACTCTATCAAACTTTCCGTTTTTGGAGAAAACTTTGTTCCATCGGCGTTGAAGAGCTTGAACCCATTGTCTGAGACGGGATTGTGTGAAGCAGTGATCGCAAGGCCAAGAGTAGCCTCAAAATGGTTGACTGCAAAGGCGATTTGAGGAGTTGGCATGACCCCGATGTCAAGAACTCGGATGCCTTTTTGTTCGAACACTTCAGAAAATGCCTGAGTTAGCGACTTTCCTGAAAAGCGGGTATCTCGACCAATTACGACAGAAACTTTCTTTTCTGGATCGGTGATTTCGGTGTGTAGAAAACTCACCAATCCTAGCGCCATCTTCTGTGCAAAGGATTCCGTGATTGGATCCGAACCATAGTTTCCCCGAATTCCATCGGTGCCAAAATATTTCAAACTCATGATCTGGAACTGTAAAACGCTGCAGTTTGATTGACCCATTCGGAAACTTTTCCGCCCTTCAACAAATCCGTCGCCATTTCAAATCCATCTTCGAAAGTATCCACTTTTCCCACAATTCGAAAGGCTGCACCCGCGTTAATACAAAGCGTATTAAGTAGGGTGGCATTCGCTTCGTAAGTGAGGATTGAGTGAAAGATGTCCAAATTGGTCTGGAAATCACCCCCTTTTAAGTCTTCCAAAGTTCCAAGCGTCTTCTCTGCTATCAACGTTTGCAGAGCAGCAACATCATTGTCCTTTATGCTCCCAACCGGACTGATGGAGTTTTTCCCGATCGAGGTGATTTCATCAATACTTTGTCCTTCAATTGAGGAGGAGGCGACCATTCCTGCCTCAAGACCAACGCGGGTCAACACATCAGCAAGTGGAGAGACCCATGCTTTGCTAAAGACGCCCATCAGTTCAAAATGGGGACGAGCAGGATTGATAAGAGGCCCTAGAATATTAAAAACAGTTTTTTTCCCTTCTGCGGCTAAAGCCTTTCTGACCGGGACGATTGCTTTGAAAGCGGGATGGAAAGCCGGAGCAAACAGAAATGTATAATTTGTTTTTTCCATGGCTTCGACAAGTAGTGAGTCCTCTGCCTGTAGTGGGATTCCAATCGCCTCCAACAAATCAGCAGAACCAGTCTTCGAGGTGATCGAACGATTCCCATGTTTGATCACGGGCACCCCCCCTGCTGCTACGATGATAGAGGTTGTCGTTGAGATATTAAACGTTCCGGATTTGTCCCCTCCGGTGCCCACGATATCGATGGCGTCGGATGCAAATGATTCTAGCCCCGGGTTTCGAGAACGATCCCGGAAAAAATCAGCAAGTACGGCTACTTCGCTAGCGCTTTCGCCACGTAGCTGCCAAGCTGTCAGAAAATCGGCTTTCGCTTCGTTCGAAACCGTTTCGGCGATCAATGATGCACCTGCACTTTCGATGGATTCTGGTTTGAGAACATTACCAATGCTAAGCGAAGCCGTAAGTTCTTGTAGGATAGAGTCAGGATCTTGAGTGGTCACAACGGGAAGAAGAATTGCCTCTTTCTTGACATTGTCAATGTATTGGGTTTCTCAAGATTACATTTCCTATGCGACACATTCGATCTCTTCTTCCTTCCTGTTCCAGTTTGACCCGCTGCATCTGTAGTCTGTGGATCATTTCCATCCTTGTAGCAACGGTTTCAGCCGATTCCGTTGAGGAGAATGCTAAGGAGTTGGAGGGTTCAAGTAATCTGTCGGCTGCAGTGATACCAGTGGAGGAGCTGCGCTCCAGTGGGCTTTCCTATATTGATGCAATCGTTTTGGGTGTTGTGGAAGGACTTACTGAGTATCTTCCGGTGTCTTCAACTGGGCATCTGATTCTTGCGGATCGTTTTATGGAGGGGGATGCTAAAGATGTATCCTCAGAGATAAGTGAAGCGAGGAACGCTTATCTTATTGTGATTCAAGGAGGAGCTATTTTGGCGGTCATGTTTCTTTATTGGAGAAAATTGCTGGGAATTTTGATGGGGTTGATTGGGCGTGATCCTGCTGGTTTGGCGTTGGGGTTGAAAATTTTAGTTGGGTTTTTACCGGCTGCCTTGGCTGGACCTTTTCTAAATGATTGGATCGAAAGCAAACTGTTTAATTCCACAGCGGTGGCGGTCGCACTGACGGTTGGAGCAGTTGTCATGATTCTGGTAGAATGGAATCGCAAGCGGAAACATGGAAACGACAACCTGGAATCATCCAAAACTGAAAAAGGTTCTATCGAAACGTTGAGTTACAAGGGTGCGCTGCTCGTAGGTGTGATGCAATGCCTTGCGATGTGGCCAGGCATGAGTCGGTCAATGGTTACCATTGTTGGAGGGTATTTGGCAGGACTTTCCGCAAAATCTGCAGCCGAATTTAGTTTTCTTTTGGGATTTCTCACCCTTTCAGCCGCTTCCGCGTATAGTTTATTGGGGTCATGGGACGTCTTAGTCCGCACGATTGAGCCGGGACCAGCGCTTACGGGCATTGCTATTGCGACGATTGTAGCGTTTGTTGCGGTGAAGTGGTTTGTCGGTTTTCTTGCCAAGCATGGGTTACTGCTGTTTGCCTATTATAGGATAGCATTGGCGGTGTTGATTGTATTGGTCTTGAATTAATGACTGATAAAAAAAATAGATTGACCGGAAAGACGCTTGACGAAGGGAACGAAAGGTCTATCTTATTCCTCTTTTTTCAAGTATTAAACCGCTAATAAGAAAGCAAGACCATGGGTCAGCCTAAAAGAAAACAGTCTAAAGCCAGAAGCCGTAAGAGAAGAGGCGCTAACAATTTTGTAGCTCCGCAGCTCTCAAAGGATCCGACGGATGATACACTTTTTATGCCACATCGTGTGAACCCTGCTAATGGGATGTATCGCGGTCGTCAAGTCATCGAGACGGACGCTTAATCCAACGAATTTGATCTACCCGATTTTAAATCGGGTATTTTTTTAGATAATGGACGAAGTGCGCGGAAGCTTGGCTCTTGACGCAATGGGGAGCGATATGGGTCCTCTTGAGGTTGTTGAGGGGCTCAAACTTGCATTGAATGCTATGGAATCTGATCCTGTAAAGGGTCCGATTCTTTTGGTAGGTCGTGAAGATGAGCTGCATACTGCACTCAAGCAAGTAGGACTTTTTGATGATAAACGGGTGAAAGTTGTCCATGCCGAGGAGGTTATCGGAATGGATGAGAAGCCAATGCAGGCAATCAAGAGGAAACGAAATTCCTCGATGATGGTTGCATTGGATTTGGTTAAGTCGGGTTCAGCCCAGGCGATTCTTAGTTGCGGTAACACGGGTAGCCTCATGGGTGGTGGCACGATCAAACTGCGACCTCTTAAAGGAATCGATCGGCCTGCACTTGCGACAATTATTCCAGGGCTCTCCAAGTTTACAGTCCTCATTGATTCGGGTGCAAATCCGGATTCCACTCCCGAACACCTATGTCACAATGCTGTGCTGGGGTCCAATTTCGCAAAAATCGTCCTTGGTGTTGAGGAACCCCGCGTTGGGTTGTTAACGATCGGAACAGAGGAAGGCAAGGGAGGTGAAAGAGTGGTCGAAACTCATCATCTCATGCGTTCAATCAAGGGCATCATTCGCTATGATGGCCTAGTAGAAGGATTTCAACTCTTCGATGGTGAAGTGGATGTCATTGTTTGTGACGGATTTGTAGGCAATGTTGTATTGAAGGCATGTGAATCGCTTTTTCATGTGATTGGTGGTTATTTGAAAAAGGAATTAACGGCTACTCCGATTCGGAAAGTGGGAGGTCTTCTGGCCAAGGGTGCGTTTGATAGTTTAAAGGATCATTTTAGTCCCTCAGAATATGGTGCTGCACCCTTTTTAGGCCTTAATGCTCCTGTATTTAAAGCTCACGGCTCATCTGATCGTTTGGCCATTGCGGGAGGTATCAAAATTGCCCTCAATGTCATTCAACATGATATGACAGAGCATATTCTAGAAGATATTCGAGGAGTGAATCGAATGATTCAACCTCCATCAAAAGACTGAGGTGACAGCCTTAGATTTAAAGGTTGATTGTATTGGTATTTTTGCGCTTAAAGTATTTGTCAGCTGTGTAGCGTCTGATGTTGGCATCAGCTAAATTGGCATTGAAGCCCAGATTATTTGGATGAATTCAAAAGAACAATCTATTGTTATGAGTGGGATTGGGTCGTCAGTTCCAGAGAAGAAACTGACGAACGAAGATCTAACCCACATTGTGGAAACCAATGACGAGTGGATCCTTTCGCGTACTGGCATCAAAGAGCGACGAGTCGCTGGTGAGAATGTGCAAGTAAGCGATCTGGCTGTCGAAGCGTCCCAAAAGGCTTTGAAAGAAGCGGGTTTGGAACCTGGGGACATCGATTTGATCGTGGTAGCAACACTGAGCTCGGAGATGGTTTCTCCTGCAACTGCTTGTTTGGTACAACAGAAACTGGGTTGTCGCCCTATACCTGCATTTGACGTGAACGCTGCCTGTAGCGGATTTCTCTATGGTTTGGAGATCGGTAAATCCATGATGGAGTCTGGCAAATACAGCCATGCATTGGTCATTGGAGTCGAGAAACTTACGTCTTTCACCGATTATGAGGATCGTGGAACTTGTATCCTTTTTGGAGACGGAGCCGGAGCCGCCGTATTGTCCATCGTAGATGAACCTGGTTACGGAGTGTTAGGTTGTCGATTGGGAGCAGATGGGAAAAACGCACCGTTGATTCATATTCCAGCGGGTGGATCTGCAGTTCCTGCAAGCGAGGAGTCGATTAAAAATCGAGGTCATTATCTTAAGATGAATGGCAAAGAGGTTTTCAAACTGGCGGTAAGAGCTATGGGCAACGCTGGTCTATCCATTCTTGAGGAACATGGAGTGGATCCATCAGAGTTAAAATGCCTCATTCCCCACCAGGCAAACATCCGTATTATTGATGCATTATCACGAAGTTTGGATATTCCGATGGACACCATCTTTGTTAACATCCAAAAATATGGTAATACTTCGGCGGCATCGATTCCAATTGCACTAGATGAAGCCAAAATTGAACGAAATTTCCAAAAAGGAGATCATATACTGTTGGTGGCGTTTGGTGCAGGATTGACTTGGGCCGCATCCGTGATCAGATGGTATTAAGTAGAATGATGGAACAATTCAGACACATTCGGAAGACAGGCCTCCTGTTTTTGAGTCTTTTACTCTTAACTCAGTCGAGCCTTCACGCAATTTCATGGAATCCATTGAAGTGGTTCGGAGACGATGAAATGGAACGCCGGCCGGCCTATTATGTAACTCCCGAGGAGCAAGCGATTGCCAGTGAGTTATTTCAAGAGGCACTTTCATACGAGATCGATGGAAGAAAGGGCAAAGCCAAGGATATATATGAGTATATTGCGAAGGAATACTCCTATTCATCCGTTGCTCCTAAAGCCTTGTTCAATTGGGCAAAAATTTATGAAGACTCGTACCGCTTCAAAAAAGCATTTTTGATGATGCAGAACATCATTCTTCTCTACCCAGAGTATGAGGGATTTGATGAAGTGATCGGTGCACAGTTTAATATAGCGACCCGCATCATGGAGGGTGACCGCGAAAAAATGTGGGGAGTGATTCCAATGATGCGCTACTACACCCGGGCTATTCAATTTTTCCAGGTGATCGCGAGAAATGCTCCTTACAGTGATTACGCACCGTTGTCCTTGATGAATATCGCGCTCGTCGCAAAGGATTTAGACAAAGAAGCGACCGCTATTGATGCATTGGATCAGTTGATCAATTTCTATCCAGGTCATACAATGACTCCAGAAGCCTATTTCCTACTCGCTGAAGTATTTTCTGATCTCATTGATGGGGCAAACTATGATCAGGGTTCAACCCGTGAAGCGATTAGTTACTATGAGGATTTCCTTATTCTATTTCCAGAGAGTGAACTTGTTCCCCAAGCGGAAGAGGGTTTGAATCGAGTGACAGAGATATTTG
This sequence comes from Opitutales bacterium, assembly GCA_963676215.2. GTDB lineage: Bacteria > Verrucomicrobiota > Verrucomicrobiia > Opitutales > JAFGAQ01 > JAKSBQ01. The sequence goes on from CAXXVT010000027.1 coordinate 33,123, forward strand.
CGCAAAGTAAGTATCTGATGGGTGAGTATTATCTGAGGAAAATCCACAATGAGACCGCAGCTTTGGCGCTTTATAACGAGACGATTACTGTAGCTCCAAGTTCAGAGACTGCAAAAATGGCTCGAACGCGGATTGACCAGATTAACTCTCGGGTCCTCGATATCGATATCGTTGGTGCTGAATCATGACGGCAAGGGTGGGGACGAAATGAAGTTTCTCACCAGATCGTTTTGGGTCGCAATTGTTTTTTTCGCAGTTGCTGGTTGCGGTCACTACCAACTTGGTCGTCCAAGTCATTCGAAAGGAAACGAACCCATTCAGGTGTGGATAGCCCCGGTGATGATGGAGGAGGTTATTGCTGAAGTTGCAATTCCTCTCAATCGAGAACTGAGGGAGCAGGTGGTTCGAAATCGGTCGCTTCGGTTAGTGGAGTCAAGACAGGCGGCTGATAAACAGCTTTGGGTTACAGTGACATCGCGGGAGCGAAACAGTTTGGCCCGGCGATCGAAAGATACCGGATTGTCCGATGTGCTCCGACTCGAATTGATTGCTGTTTACTCCTTGAAGTCTTCCGATAGCACCGTTTCTAAATCAGGCGAAGTGAGTGTAGAGGGACAGGTTTTTCGGGATCCTGGTTTTAACGAATCTGCCCGTCAACGAATGCCCGCGATGTTGCGTGATCTTGCAGATGATATCTTGCAAGAAGCCTTTTTGGATTGGTAAGTTAAGTGGATGAAAAGGTCCCTTGATTTTGGCTTTCAGTACATCGCACCATCGATATTAGCTGGCAATCATGCTAACTTGATTTCGAGTATCCAAGAGATTGAAAATGCGGGCGCAAAATGGGCTCACGTGGATATAATGGATGGTCATTTTGTCCCCAACCTCACATTTGGCCCCCAGACGGTTGAGGCGATACGAAAAGAAACGGATCTGTTTCTCGATGTTCACCTAATGCTGGACGAACCGCATCGCTATGTTGAGGCATTTATTAAAGCCGGTGCAGATCTTGTTAGTGTCCATGTGGAGCCGAACTATGATATCCTTGCAACATTGAGTCATATTCGAGGAATGGGAGCTTACTGTGGCGTCGTGTTAAACCCCGACACTGCTTTTTCCGAGGTGAAGCCCTATTTAGAAGAGGTCGATTTGGTGCTCCAGATGACGGTATTTCCCGGCTTTGGAGGGCAATCCTTTATTGAGTCTACCACGAAAAAATATTCGAGAAATGGTGGAATATAGAGAAGCTCATGATCTCAAATATAGGATTGAAGTGGATGGAGGTGTGGATCTTGATACGATCTCAGTTGTCAAGGAGGCAGGCGCGGATACATTTGTTTCCGGAAGTGCGTTTTTTAAGAATCAAAAAAGGCGGATTTTGTAAAAACATTTGAGTCCTAAGTCTACACCCCCCAAAAAAATAACGTTAAGGAACAACTATGATCGTTGGAGTTGTAAAAGAAATTAAGAAAGATGAAAACCGCGTTTCGCTTGTACCGGTAGGTGCTGAGATTTTGACTCAGCGAGGCCATCAGGTCCTTGTCGAAAAAGATGCAGGTTTGAATAGTGATTTTACCGATAGTGATTACGCGGATTCGGGGGCCACAACAGGGCTGACTGCAGAGGAAGTATTTGCCCAGGCGGATATGATTTTGAAGGTGAAGGAACCATTGGAATCTGAGTGGAAACTGATCCGGAAGGGACAAATTGTTTTTACCTACTTTCATTTTGCCGCTTCTGAGAGTTTGACAAAGGCAATCATTGATTCTGGTGCAACTGCGGTTGCATATGAAACAATCGAAACGGATGACGGCCGACTTCCATTACTCACGCCAATGAGTGAGGTTGCTGGTAAAATGGCCGTTCAACAAGCTGCTAAATACCTCGAAAGAGAACACGGTGGACGGGGAGTTTTGATTGGAGGCGTCCCTGGCGTAGAGCCTGCAACAGTAATGGTTCTGGGTGCGGGCATCGTCGGCACTAACGCTGCCAAAGTGGCTGCTGCCCTAGGAGCCCGTGTATTTGTTCTGGATATTAACGTCGATCGGTTGCGTTATTTGGACGATGTCATGCCATCGAATGTTTTCACGTTGATGTCAAATCCTGCGAACATTCGAAACTTGTTGAAGCGCACGGATATTGTGATCGGGGGTGTTTTGGTCCATGGAGGGCGGGCCCCGAAATTGATCACTCGAGAGATGCTCAAAACGATGCGCAAAGGCGCGGTGATGGTCGATGTAGCAATTGATCAAGGTGGTTCATTTGAAACTTCCAAACCAACAACTCACAAGGATCCGATCTACGAAGTGGATGGTGTCATTCATTATTGTGTTACCAATATGCCTGGTGCGATGCCCGTTACATCCACTGTCGCGCTGACGAACGTTACTCTTCCATATGCCCTAAAGATTGCAGATAAGGGGATCATTGAAGCGGCTAAAGAGAATTCAATTCGTCATGGTATTAATATCATGGATGGAAAAGTCGCCTACAAAGCGGTTGCGGATACCTTTGACCTTCCTTACGCTCCGCTTGAAACAATGGTTTAGGTCACCGATCCAGTGTTTGTTGATGCTATGAATTGTTGGGAGTCGCCGGCTAAACTTAATCTGTATCTTGCTGTTGTCGGGATTCGGGATTCAGATGGATTTCACGAATTGGATTCCCTCGTGGCTCAACTAAGCTTCGGAGACAAGCTTTCTGTGGATGTTTCTTCGGACAACGTTGATCACTTTTCATGTAATGATTCGCGATTACAGTGGAATCAAAACAATTTGATTCGACGGGCAGTGGAGCTATATCGACGGCGAACTGGTTTCGCTCAAGCCCTGAGTATCACTCTAGACAAGAAGATCCCGCTTGGTTCGGGTCTTGGAGGAGGGAGTAGCAATGCTTCAACACTATTGAAGGCGATCAATACTCTCAACTCAAAACAGGTGGACCCACAAGAGCTACAAAATTGGTCTGCGGAACTGGGTTCAGATTGTCCTTTGTTCTTTGGAAATGGAATCGTACGGATTCAGGGAAGAGGGGAAAGGGTGACTCCTGTCAAAAGTCGGACTCTCGATCAGCTAAGAGAGATGAAAGTCTTACTTTTTCATCCTGGATTCGGGATTTCAGCCGCATGGGCTTATCGTGCACTTAAGGAGGGATTCCCTGTCGGATATACCGCTCCGAAAGTAGCTGAAACAGAATTGCAATCCTGGCTAAGGTCGGACGAGACTTCTTTTTCAGATCTGCCTTTTCGCAATGATCTCGGAGTTGTGATCGATCGAAAATACCTTCCAATTCCAACTCTTCGGAAGCTGTTTCATGAACAATTGGGGACTGAATTGAAAATGTCGGGCAGTGGTAGTGCTTGTTATTGCTTAGTGCCTGCCTCAATGGACACCACCACTATTGTTGAGCTTGTTCGAAAGTGCTGGGGTGAGCATTGTTTTGTGCAGGAGTGCACGATGGTTTCTCCTTAAAGCAATCGATCTTCAGCATTTATTGAATATTTCAATGCCTCAATGGTGTTAAAATTGCTTGGCAAGTGTGATTATGGATCTATTGTAATTGATCCCCCTTGAGAATCGCTTTACCCTCTTGACGGTGGAGTTTGCCGCAGACGATTGATTTCGAAGATTTCAGTCTTCTTTCACACTCCTTCTATCTTCTTCCCCTATGTCGGATCAAAACAAACAGGAAATCAGGCTCAAAGGTGTTGCCGCCTCCCCAGGCATCGTCACCGCTCCAGGTTTCCTCTATCAAAAACGCGAACTCGATATTCCAGAATATTTCGTAAACGAGACTGGTATCGACGCTGAACTCGAGCGCTTTGATACCGCCCTTGTGGAGACAAGGAAACAAATCCAGGGCATCCGCGGTGACATCGCAATCAATCTGGGAGAAGATGAAGCGAAGATTTTCGATGCGCATCTGATGGTCCTGGAGGATGTTGCGCTTCTTGGAGAGACCCACGACGAAGTGCGACGCACTAAAAACAATGTCGAATACTGTTTTCACAGGGTTTCCCAAAAATACATCGAGTTTTTCACTAACATTGATGATGAGTATTTAAAGGAGCGGGTTAACGATATCCGCGATGTAGCAAGAAGGCTTCTAGGAAACTTATTGGGTCATGCGGATACCAGCCTTGGTACGCTGCCGGAATTCGCCAACGGGTGTATTCTTGTTTCGAAGGACTTACATCCTTCGGATACCACTTCCCTTCACTCTGCGGATCTCAAAGGAATCATTACAGATACCGGGGGTGCGACCAGTCATACTGCCATTATGGCCCGTTCGCTCGAGCTTCCGGCCGTTGTGGGGTTGCATAACTCCAGCGAATTGGTCGGCGAAGATGATGTGATCCTCATCGATGGTTATGAGGGAGTGATTGTCATCAATCCTTCTGATGAGACCATCAGTGAGTATGAAGAATTTCGTCTACGAAAAGAAAATGTTGCTGCTGTTTTTACTTCGGAGATGTCTCAACCTGGGCTGTCGCTTGATGAACAGCACATTCCACTTTCTCTTAATATTGAGGGCTTAAGAGAGGCGGAACAAATGGACCGACTCCAGGCAGATGGAGTGGGCTTGTTTAGGACAGAAGCGATTTTTTTGAGAGATAACGCAATTGTCTCTGAAGAGCGGCAGTTTGAGGAATACAGGTCGGTTGTTGAAGCAACCGGAGGTCGTCCAATTGTTTTTCGCACCTTTGATCTTGGCGGTGACAAATTGATTGCGGCGGAGGGGTTTTCATCGAATGAAAGCAATCCTTTCATGGGATTGCGTGCGATCCGTTACTGTTTGCGCTTTCCCGACGTATTCAAGGCTCAACTTAGGGCAATCTTGAGAGCCAGTGTTTATGGCAATATCAAGATTATGTATCCCATGATTTCCGGTTTGGGTGAACTTCTTGAGGCAAATAGGTTGCTCGACGAGGTTAAATCCGAATTGGATTCGAATGAAATCCAATTCGATCGAGATATCAAAATTGGATGCATGATCGAGATCCCAAGTGCCGCGATGATTGTCGATGCAATAGCGGAAAATTGTGATTTTCTCAGCATTGGAACCAATGATTTGATTCAATATCTACTCGCTGTAGATAGGGTCAATGACATGATTTCTGATCTTTATGAACCCTATCACCCAGCGGTGATTCGAACGATTAAACATATTGTTGATGGTGCTCATAGTAAGGGTGTCAAAGTGAGTGTTTGCGGGGAAATGGCAGGTGATCCCATCTTCTCTTCGCTATTGATTGGATTAGGAGTTGATGAGCTGAGTGTCGCTCCCACTTCCTTTGCCGAAATTAAGTATTTAATCCGTCATCTTTCGGTTGAAAAAGCGAAGACTATGGCGAATGAAACCCTTGGTTTGACCAACCCTATTCGAATTTATCAAATCCTAAAATCGTTCTATATCGATATTTTTAGGGATTTACTTCAGTAGGTCGTTTAGGGATAAATCAGCGGACCGTGGGTGAGAATATCATCTCCGATGATTTCATGATTGGGTTCAGAAAGGATGGGTGCCTGTTCTGGAAATTCAACGGATAGACCATCTGCAAAGCTGGGCGCTTCCCGGGATCCGAATAATTTGGGTGCACGGTAGCAGAAGAGGTAGTCGACACCTTTTACCTCGAGAAAACTACTAATGACCGAACTTCCTCCTTCAATATAGACTCCGTCGATCCCTAGAGTGTTGCATGTTTGTCTAAACTCTTCCAATGGGAACTTCGATGCCCCAAATGGTAGTCTTACAATTTGGACTCCTCGTTGAGTATAGGGTCTGGTTCTAGCCGTAGTCACAGTTTCGCCCGTGATGAGAACCGTGCGGTCTTTCCAGGTGTCGTTAAACACCTTGAGGTCAGATACTTTTGATTCGGTTCGGAGTGAGCGGTCGAAAATAAGACGTCGAGCACAGCCGAGTGTTTTTGCCCCATCTCGGATGGTGAGTGATGGATTGTCTGCGAGTACCGTTCCGGCTCCAACCGCGATGGAAGGGAAGTATTTTCGCCAGTGCATTACGTGGGCTCGGGTTTGGGGCCCTGTTATCCATTTGGAATTCCCAAACGCTGTCGCGATTTTACCGTCGAGTGTGGTTGCAGTTTTAACTGCAATCAATGAATTGTTGGTTTGCATCCGATGATGGAATATTGGATTCAATGCCTTGCATTGTCTTTCCAACACCCCGGTTTTAACGGAGACGCCTTGTGCTTGAAGCTTTAAAATACCTTTGTGACAATGCGCTGGATTGGGATCGATGGCGCCGACCACTACACGTTGAATACCTTTCTCCAATATGATCTCTGTGCAAGGTGGAGTTTTTCCATGTGTGCAACAAGGTTCCAATGTGACATAAAGAGTGGCATGTGTTTTCTGTCTGCCCGTGAGCTCAATGTCCGTGAGCGCCATTCGTTCCGCATGGAGATCTCCTGCCTTTTTATGGTAACCTTCGCTAATGATCTGATTATCATCGTCGACTAAAACTGATCCGACCATTGGATTTGGATGCGTGTTCCCCCAGGCCTTTTTTGCTAAATTAATAGCATAGACCATCCATTGTTCTTCGTTGGACTTAGCATCTGTCATGATACGGCATCCTATGCGAAATCAATGGGATGTAAATGTTGCAGTTAAAACCAATAGTCTCAATCTATGGATCAGGGGAGAGCTTTCCGGCATCTCACACAGTCATCAATTTAGATAGCTTAGGTTGAAGCAGTTTTTTCGCGCGATAGAGACGGGTTTCTACCCCTCTGCGAGAACAGTGGGTCACTTCGGCAATTTCTTCGTAGGAAAGCCCTTGGTAGTAGTAAAGAATAAGAGCGGTTTGCAGTGTTTCGGGGAGACTTTCGAGCGCGCTTTTTACTTCCGCGCAATGTTCCTTTTGCTCCATTGACTTCGAAACCTCTGGACTAGGATCTTTGAGGTTTTCGACCCAGTTCTCAGTCTTTTCTGAGAATTGATTGTGGGTTTGAGGCAAAGATGGATGACGAGAACGCCATCGCCTCCAGTTGCGGCACAAATTGGTGGCGATGGTATATATCCAGGGCGAAAAGCGTCGGCTGACATCAAATCCGGATGCGTTGATATAGACCTTAACGAAAGTTTCCTGGGAAAGTTCGTCTACCCAGTCAGGTGCCTGAGTCATTCGGTATATATAAGCTTTGATGGGAAGTTCCCATCGTTCCATTATTATGTCGAGTGCTGCTTTATTCCCTTCATGGAGCTCTTGCATGAGCTCGTTGTCAGATTTGCCATTCACGTGTGGGGCTTTCCAGATTTGCGGATGGTGGGGTGCTCTCTGGATGCTGTGGAAGTTGATGAAACAGTTGGCCGTATGCCCCCTGTTGTTGGGGTGTTAGCAAGGTAGAAACTTCTTGAATCAGCTCCTGTTGAAGCTGGATCGTTTGTAGGTAGATACTTTTTTGTTGTTGAAAATTCGCGTATACTGAAAAGAGGTCAATGGGATCACCCGCGATCCTATCTCTTTCGAATTGACGGTATTTGTTTTCGAGCTGGATCAATTGACTGCAGAGCAATTCATATTTGGTAAAAAAACTTTCGTGAATTTTTTGGAAACTCACCTTTTGCGGTTTATCGAGTTTTACCTGTTCTTCGATCCAGAAAAGAGCTTGTTCAAAAGACTCTCGGGAAAGGGCAGGTGTTTCGGAAAGTGTTTCGAAGCCGGGTTTGTTTTCTGCAACCATCATCCGCGCTGTTTGGGCAGGATCCAGCACGGCTTGATAACTATCAGGGATTTGGGACAACAATTCTTGTTCGGATGACGGCCCCTTTCGATAATGGAGTGACAAAAATGTAGTTGCGATAAGGAACATCACTGTTACCGCAGAGGCATAGAGTGGATTGGAGATCGATTTCAGCAGCCAACTCAACGCACCCCTATTGTTAGGTGCTGAAGCGTTTTCAGAAAAAAACTGCTCATGAATTCGGTGATGAACGTTGTGTTTGAAGTCCGGATCCTTTTCGAGATTCACCTGCCAGGACTTCAATGATTCATGGAGTTGATGTTCCTCGTGTTCGGTCATTGCCCTTATTTTTGGTTAATACTTCTTAATACTACAAACTAAGTCAGAAAAACCCTTCACAAATATTTTTTGAAGTAATCAGAGGGGGGATTGGGTTAGAACAATACGAATGCGGGCCGTGCAACTTTATCAATTTAACTCATTAGACCAATGAAGCGCAAAACAATAACACTCATCATACTCACCCTTGCACCCCTTTTTTGTGGGATCTTTCAGAGCTACGGTAAGGAGGACAGCGACAAGCAACAACTTGTTTTCGAGAAGTTCTCCAAACCCTGGATGAATGACTCACAGTTTTTGAAAGTAAATGGCTATGCAACGATTGATGTTGCCTTCCTTTTCAACGACCAGGGTTATGTTGAAGATTGGGTCGCACTGCGCGCCAATGATCCGAAACTAATTCGATCTTTAAATAGTGTAGTTGGCGATTGGAAAATCAAACCGCCAATGTATGAAGGCAAGCCGTCCTGGGCCTATATGGAATTTACAGTAAGGTTTGTAAATGAAGGCGCAGTGGTTTCGATGAGCCCAATCGAAACACTTATGAGTATGACTGGATCGATGAACGATGACTTCATCTACTTAGTTCCATTTAGCGAACTGGACTCGATTCCGACTCCGATTGAAATGGATCAACCAAAACTCTCTCCAAAGTTGGTGCAAGGGAGCCCGGGAGCGACAGTGAAATTTGAGTTCTTTATTGATCAGGAAGGCAAAGTTAGAATGCCAATAGTGAAGGAATTTGAGACGGAAGAAATGGCAGCTGCTATTATGCTGGAATCCCTCCTGAAATGGAGATTTGAGCCACCGACCCGGAAGGGTAGGCCCGTGATGACGCGAGCGGTCGTTCCATTTGTCATTCCATAGTATTCGTATGATACATTAGGGTGAGAACTTGGAAAACAGGGAGGGTTTGTTAATCGCAAGCTCTCCCTTTTTTCGTACAGAGTTTCATTAGCATCCTTTTTCAATGGGCAACAGATACTCCAATACGTAAGTAAAAGATTGAAAGACCGGGGACTGCTGCCTTTCTTAAGTAGTTTATGGATTCCGCAAGCATCAGAAAATCCTTCCAGGACTATTTTGAGGGTAAAGGTCACAAGATCGTGCCTTCCGCACCCCTTCTGCCATCAGCTCCCAACCTGCTTTTTACCAATGCAGGAATGAATCCTTTCGTGCCCTATTTTTTGGGTGAGAGAGATGCTCCCCAAAAGCGAGTTGCGGATACTCAGAAGTGCATCCGTGCGGGTGGGAAGCACAATGATCTCGAAGATGTGGGTTTCGACACTTATCACCACACCTTCTTTGAAATGCTCGGGAACTGGTCGTTTGGGGACTATTTCAAAAAGGAAGCCATTAGTTGGGGATGGGAATTGCTCACCAAAGTGTGGAAACTTCCGAAAGAGCGGTTGTATATTACGGTCTACAAACCAGGTGAGGGAGATCCCGCGGATTTTGATCAGGAAGCGTATGATATTTGGCACGAAGTGTTGAAGGCCGATGGACTGGACCCGGACGTACACATCCTATACGGCGGGAAGAAGGACAATTTCTGGATGATGGGTGATACGGGTCCTTGTGGTCCCTGTAGTGAGGTCCATATCGATCTTACAGAGAAAGCGGATACCAGAGGTGCCCTTGTAAATGATGATTCCGCCTATTGCATGGAAATATGGAATCTTGTGTTTATCCAATTTAATGCCACTCCTGGAGGGGATTTTGTGCCGTTGGCAGCGAAACATGTTGATACGGGCATGGGACTTGAGCGAGTTGCGGGTATTTTTGCTTCCACCAACAACCTGACAGAGTTTGGTCGGATCCCTTCAAACTACGACAGCGATCTTTTCTTTGATATTTTTTCCGAAGTAACCAAGTTGTGCGGCAAAGTTTATCAGGCGACGGTGCCAACCAGTAAGCAGGATCTGACCGAGCAAGAGCAGACTGATTTTCGGATGCGTGCATTGGCGGATCATTTGAGAGCAGTGTGTTTCGCTATTGGAGATGGAATTCTTCCGGGCAATGAGGGAAGAAACTATGTGATTCGACACATTCTGCGTCGCGGAATTTTGGCGGCTCAGAAACTGGGTATGCGGAGTGGGGATTTTTCGAAAATGGTGACTCCTTTGATCGGGAAGATGGGCCCGGTCTTTCCTGAATTGCAGGACAGGGCAGAACTCATTCACAAAGTGATATCTGCTGAAGAAGAGTCTTTCTACAAAACCCTGGAAAAGGGATTGCAGATGTTTGACAGATTTGCTGCTGATACGAAGGGCACGCTCGAAGGCACCGCAGCGTTTACCTTGTATGATACTTATGGGTTTCCATTGGAAATGACCCAAATGATCGCAACCGAACGTGGGTTGAAGGTTGATGCTGATGGATTCCATCATTTGATGGAAGAACAACGAGACAGAGCGCGAGCGTCTCAAAAGAAGACCATTGTTTCCGTGAAATCTGGAGATCAAACGGCGACTGAATTTGATGGTTATGAACCTGAAAAGTGGACGGATTTTTCTGCCGAGTTGTTAGATGTGCTTCCGGCCGAAAAGGGCAGCTCCTATCTCGTGTTTGGTTCTACACCGTTTTATGGAGAAAAAGGCGGACAAGTTGGAGATACGGGTCGTATTGAAATCGACGGACGTTGTTTTGAAGTGGTGGATACGACGATTGATCCGAATGGCATCTATATGCATCGGGTCGAAACCGAGCTTGATTCTTCTCTTGTCGGTGCCCAAGCAAAGCTTTCGCTCGATGTCGAGCGTCGCCGGGCGATCCAACGCCATCACAGTGCTACGCATTTGCTTCATTGGGCGTTGCGCAAGGTGATTGGCGATCATGTTCATCAGGCAGGCTCACTGGTGACTCCCGATCGATTGCGCTTCGACTTCAGTCACTTCGAAAAGGTGTCCGCTGAGCAAGTTGCTGAAATTGAATCATTGGTCATTTCCAAAATCTTGGCAAATGACTCAGTGGTTGATTTTGAAACTCCTTTTGATGATAAACCTGCCGATGTTCTTGCCTTTTTCGAGGACAAGTATGGCGATACCGTTCGAGTAGTTGACATTGGAGGTTACTCAAAAGAATTGTGTGCAGGCACTCATACCCGAACCACGGGTGAAATCGGTTTTATTAAAGTCGTGCAGGAGTCTGCGATTGCGGCCGGATCCCGTCGAATTGAGGCTGTCGCAGGGGATGCTTTTGCTCGTTATTTCAACGAAATCGCATCCGCAACTTCTGTTACTACAGCTACCCTGAAATGCCAGCCAGTCGAATTGTCGAAACGAGTTCAGGATTTATTGGACGAGCGTAAGCAGCTTCAGAAACAACTGGCGGATCTGCGGATGGGAGCCGCAAGTAAGAGCGCTGATTCTCTCACCAAAGACGTTAAAGAAGTGGATGGAGTGAAGTGGGTGGTTGGTAAACTTGATGTCGAAAATCCGAATGAACTCCGTGGAATGGGAGTGCGAATCCTCAAAGAGCTTGGCGAAGGAACTGTCGTGCTTGGAGCCGAAATAGGCGACAAAGTATCCGTGGTTTGTTTGTGTTCTCCAGATGCGATTGCAGCTGGTTGCAAGGCAGGTGATATTCTCAGGGATATCGCATCAAAGCTTGGAGGCAAAGGCGGAGGAAAACCCGATTTTGCGATGGGTGGTGCGAAAAACGATGGCAATCTGCAGTCTGTATTGGACGCCATTGTTTAGGGGAATCTCATGCGAGCATGAGTTGCTACGCTACCCATTTATATCATCGGGTTCATGCACTTATGTCTCTATCAGAGTGACCGGCGTGACGGTTCCGTTTTTGCCGATGATGTGGAGCGATTTATCAATGAATCGCTCCTTCAACAGGCCCAAGCCAAGGGTTCTATCCTCATGAGTTGCTATGCTACTGAGGGTTCCACCAGCAGTTTTTCCTGAATAGATGTTGGAAGGAATGTCATAATTATCAGAAGTGATGGTTTTGTTGCACTCGATATCAAACACCCGGATACGTTTGTTAAGTTTCCCACTCTTGCGAAACCTGGCCATAATTTCCTGACCTGGAAAACACCCTTTATGGTAGTCAATCACTGGATCTCGAAACCGACCCTCCTGGGGTAGGTTGCGATGGCCCAAATCCTTTGGGACGGCAGTCACTCCATTGGAAATACGAGCAAATTCAAATGCATCGCTTTCCAAATTGAGGATTTTGAGATTTGAGATCTCTTGGTTCAGCGCAGAATGCAGTTTTTTATGAAATGCTGGCTCAGCGATAAAAGCGATATCGTCCTTTCCCAGCGGAGATCCTCCAATGACGAAAAAATCATCGCCCTCGACGATCGACGAATCTGAGGAGTGAGTGAACCCGGCACTCTGAAGTGTTTTTCGCATCAATTCATTACCGGCTTCACTGGGGTGAAGAATTGTAAATTCAAAATCTGAAGTGACATCTGTCAGTTCCACTTCGTCGGCAACGATGTTTTTCTGAATCGTATTCATCAACGACTCAATCGGGGTGTAATAGCTCCATATAAGGCATGAATCTTCTGATTGAACAAATCCATAACTATCTGCTAACACTCGCCCATTTTCGTTTAACCATAGACTATAAAAAACCTGTTTTTCATCGGGAATTGGGATTGAATTAGTCAATTGGCTACGGAGATAGGTCAATGCATCTTTGCCAGACAAGTGGACGCAAGCAGAACTAAAACCATGGAATACTGAAAATGGTGACATATTATGAGGTTGATCTATCTGTAATCTCCGTCAAGAAAGGACAGCTTTTAATCAAAACAGATGAGTCAAGTATCAGATCTAAACGTATTAAACACCGAACCACTGCCATCGCCCTTTGCGATTCGCGAAGAGATTCCGGTGTCCGAAGTTCTGTCGGATAGAGTATCCTCTTTCCGCAGTACCATCAGTGACATATTGTTTGGCAACGATGATCGACTCATGGTTATTGTGGGTCCGTGTTCCATTCATGATACTGAAGCTGGGTTGGAGTATGCGAAGCGGTTGAAAGCGCTATCGGACAAAGTCGGAGATCGTTTGTATCTTGTGATGCGATCCTATTTTGAGAAACCTCGAACCTCTGTCGGATGGAAAGGGTTGATCATGGATCCGATGCTTGATGATTCGTGCAACTTGCCACTGGGTCTAAAAACGGCGCGTAAATTTTTACTGGATCTGGTTGAGCTGGGGCTGCCTACTGCAACGGAATTGTTGGATCCCATTACACCTCAGTTTATCGCGGACCTCATTTGTTGGTCTGCTGTTGGGGCGCGCACGACCGAGTCTCAAACCCACCGGCAGATGGCATCGGGCCTTTCGATGCCGCTGGGATTCAAAAATTCAATATCAGGAGATTTGAAAGCGGCCATCAATGCAGTCAAAGCTGCAGCAGCTCCTATGACGTTCATGGGCATCAATTATATTGGTCAGGCTTCCGCGGTTTCTACTCGGGGAAATCCTTACTGCCATGTTATCCTTAGAGGTGGAGAGAATGGTCCAAACTATTCAGCAGAGGATATCAAGAACTGTGCGGCGGCATTGGCTAAGAGTGGACTTACCGAATCGGTCACTGTCGATTGCTCTCATGCAAACAGCAATAAAGATCATCGAATACAATCTGAAGTGATGCTCGATGTGGTGAATTCCCGTCAGAATGGACTTCCATGCGTGAAAGCAATCATGTTGGAGAGTAATTTGAATGATGGAAATCAGAAGTTTCCTGCTCCGAAGGAACAACTAAAAAAGGGAGTTTCCATCACCGATGCCTGTATTGGCTGGGAAGGCACTGAAGAACTGTTGTTGAAAACCTATGACCTTCTCGCTTAACAAAGCGTATTGAGGACAATTCTTATTCGGTTGAATCCGCTTTTTTGCACTGAGGCTGAGAAAAAACGCATTTTCTCACTCATATTTGGTTGGCAAAGCATTAAGAAAACTTATGTTCAGGATCATGAAAGATCCAATTCGTGTTTCAGTAACTGGAGCTGCAGGTAACATCGGATACGCTCTGTTGTTCCGTATCGCATCCGGATATGTATTTGGCCCGGACCAGCCGGTTGCCCTTAACTTGATCGAAATCCCTCCCGCAATGGATGCGTTGAAGGGTGTTGTCATGGAGTTGGACGATTGTGCGTTCCCTCTCTTGACTGACGTCGTTGCAACGTCCGATTTGAACGAAGGTTTTAAGGATGCTAACTGGGCATTACTCGTGGGAAGTGTTCCTCGTAAAGCTGGTATGGAGCGTGGTGATTTGCTCGGAATCAACGGCAAGATTTTCACTGGTCAAGGTCAGGCAATCGAAAAGAATGCTGCTGCTGATTGTCGTGTTCTTGTTGTCGGTAACCCTTGCAACACTAACTGCTTGATCGCGATGGAAAACGCCCCTGGAATTTCTAAGGACCGTTGGTTCGCCATGACTCGTCTCGACGAGAACCGTGCGAAGACTCAATTGGCACAAAAAGCGGGTGTTCCCGTTTCTGCTGTGACCAATATGGCAATCTGGGGTAACCACTCTGCAACTCAGTATCCTGATTTTTACAATGCTAAGATCAACGGTGTTTCTGCCGCTGAAGTCATCAACGATGAAGCATGGTTAAAGGACAATTTCATCCCTAGAGTGCAAAAGCGTGGCGCGGAAATCATCCAAGCCCGTGGTGCTTCTTCTGCCGCCTCTGCTGCGAACGCTGCAATTGATACGGTGATGTCTTTGACCAACGATACTCCTGAAGGCGACTGGACGAGTGTCTGTGTTTGTTCCGATGGAAGCTATGGCGTTCCTGAAGGCTTGATCTCTTCTTTCCCTGTCCGAGTAAAAGACGGAAAATGGGAAATCGTTCAAGGTGTCGACATCAATGAGTTTAGTCGTGGAAAGATCGACGCAACTGTAGGTGAACTCGCAGACGAAAAAGTCATGGTCAAGGATTTGCTTCCTGCATAGATTTTGGTATCCTAGATACTATTAACCCCAAAAAAACTAAAAAGGGCCTTCGGATGAATTTCCGGAGGCCCTTTTTTGTAATGAAATTGGTTAAGGAATTTATTTCCAACGAGGTTTGATAGGCTTGCATGGGTTTCCTGAGCAAATCTGATTTTCAGGAAGTGAGGTTGTAATAATAGAACCTGCGGTTGCCACGCATTCATCTCCAATTTTGACTCCCGGCCCTACGAAGCATTGGGCTCCGATCCAAGCTCCATCTCCGATCACGATCGGCTCATTACGGAAGGCAAAATCCTCTGCACGGTAATCGTGGTTCCCGGTGCATAAGAAGGCTCTTTGCGAGATGCAGGCATTGGCACCGATACTGACCGGCTCAAAGTTGAGTATAAAGACCTCTTCCCCTATCCAAGCGTTGTCACCAATTTTCAGTTTCCAGGGAAGGTGAATATTTACCCTCGGCTTAATGTTGATTCCCTTTCCCACTGAGGCGCCAAAAACTCTTAGAATTTTAAGTTGAATCGAGTTAGGCCATGGGAAGGAAGTGAGGAAAAAGCAACGTTTGGTGATATACCATATCAACTCGATGATTTTTGGGTTTCCACGGTTAAGGCCTTTCGCGGGGTCGAACTGTTTTAGTTGAGTATGATTCATTGCGAATGGTAGGGATTGCAGTGTTCGTCAATTAACGCGAAGAGCTTAGTTGCGTTAGAATCGATAGTGAACCGATCCTCAAAAGACTGAGTTGCGCATTCTCGAAACGACTTCCGTTCCTCTGGACTGAGTTGTTCCCAGTCTTCTAGTAGCGACCGGACTCCTTCATGAGTGTCTGTTTTTACGATGCCTGCATTGGTGTTGCGGATCTCTCGCCAAATGTTGACCTTGTCGGATATTAACACTGGAGTGCCGCAGGAGAGTGATTCGGGAACTACCATACCAAAATTTTCCTGGTGCGAAGGCAGGATAAATGCCTCAGAGACTGCCAGTAGGCCCCACTTCATTTCGTCCCTCACCATCCCGATCCATTTGATTTCCTGGATTGGGCCATTGGTTTGCATTGATGAGCTGAGTTTTTTGAGTTCTTTCAGGTAATCTTCGTCATTGCAGGGACCTGCGATAACAATCGAAAATCTTTGGCTGTTGGGGTTTGATCGAGACGGATAGCTTTTTTGATAGTCAATTGCTGCCTCAATGAGAAGATCGATTCCCTTTTTGGCATGGATTCGACTCATGAACGTGAGAAGCCTCTTCCCTTTTAAGGACGGATGAGTGTTGAGAAATACTTCCTTACAATGATTAAGATCGACTTCTGGTTTCTTGATGCCGAGTCCGATAATTGTTGGGTCTACTTTGTAGAGCCAGAATGACTGTGCGGCGAGTCGTTGTTCTTCTTCGCAAGTAAAGAGGACTTTGGTTGCGTGCTTTAATATTTGGAATTCCGCCCATGGCCAATAGAGCCATTTTTTAAAGTGTTTAAGAGGGTAGGTTTTCTTGAACCATGGATCCAGCATTCCATGAGTATACTGGAAGTAGGGAATTCGTTTCTCCCGACAGGATCTATAAGTTGCAAGGCCGTGATATTGCCAGCAACCATGAATGATTGCGCATGAGTAGTCCGAAAGGTGTTGGTTCAACCAGTTATCTAATTCGGGAGTATCACCGTAGAATCGTTTGGTGGGCCCCACTGCATGAATCGTTTGATTGTGTCCGAATTTCACGAGAAGTGCTGGATCATCAAGTGTAAGGATTTCGTGTTGCTGGTTGCTTTTTTTTGAAGCGTTTACAATTTGAAGCAGAGCTTCCACAGTCCCCCCTTGAATGGGGTCAATGGAGTAAATGACATGAAGAACGCGCATCGCTAAGTTATTCCCCTTTTCTTTCATTCTGAAAGCTAGCCTCTGTTTGGATTCGTTCGTAAAACCTCAAATACTGTTTGAAGGCTGTACCGACTCTGAACTTTTGTGCGTGTTCGATACGTTTTTGAATGGAATCAGCCTTTGTGGATGGGGTCATTTCGTTCCAGTTATTGATGATTTTTCTTGCACTTATAAGCCAGTTTTCGAATGCCTCAAGGTTGCATTCTTCAGGCATTGGTTGGATGTAGTTCGCTACGTCTTCGCCGATTTCTGACATTGGCGCGCGCTCGGTGGTCATCACTGGGCATCCACATGCGAGGGCTTCGATGATGGGCCATCCGAAACCTTCGTAGTGTGAGGGGAACAAGAGACCGATTGCGTTGCTATAGAGAAACTGAAGCGTTTCGTTTTCGATATTTTGTAGGAAAATGACGTTCCCTTTGAGGGTTGCTTTATCTAAAAATTCATTGTCCTCAATTGTTGGAGCTGCTCCGACAATGATCAATTTGGGCGCAGTTTTTGAAGTCGTCGTTGAGACGTAGTGTTTGTAGATCTGCAATACTCCCCGACGGTTTTTATACCAAAGACTGTTACCTACATGCATTAGGTAGGAATGGGTCAGTAGGTTTTTATCTATATCTTTGGGAAGAGCTTCTTTATTCGTGGGGCGGTATGGGAAATTTAGCTCGTTGTGAACGACCTGAATGCACGCACTTTTCGGCGAAATGTATCGATTGAGGTCGTTTTGAGAGGCGCGTGAGATGCAAATGAAATACTTAGCTTGTTTCAGTCCGCTTGAGATGAGCCTTTGGTAGATCCGACCGCTCGTGCTCAATTCTTGGTCAAAAAAGTCGTTCCGAGATGATCGAATTGCGATTAAGTCGTGGACATGAACGACATGGGGTAATGGTTTGAAGAGAGGAACGTAGATTCCATGACTATGATCGGGTAGTATAAAAAGTGTTTCTTTCGGGTTCTTTACGCGAAACTGCAGTCGAAAAACGATAATTAGTGGAAATAGAAGGAATTTGTCGAGATATCCTAACCACTTTCCCAGACCAGTGGAAGAGCATTTAATACGACCAAAAAAGACCGGTGGATTCCATTTTTGATGGTTTCCCCCAGATGATCGCAGATGTTGAATGATTTGAGCATCAAAGCGTTCCATACTGCTTTGGCAATCATTTGGGTAGTGTCCGATGAGGACTGTCTGGAGTATGTGTGCCATGGTGCTCTAAACCGAGAGCCAAGTTTTGTTTGGATTTGCAAATCCCGCATTGGAAATTGCCTTTATGTAATCGGTTGCAGCGGATTCCATTGAGTAGTTTTTTTTCATCCGTTGCAGGCACCATGAAAAATTGGGCTCAAACTTCAACAGATCTCTCAAACATTCTGAAAAGTGGGCGGCATCCTCTGAGTTGCAAACTCTTACTCGTTCCCACTCACCAAACTCCTTTGAGGATCCCACATGTTGCGAGCAAATGATGCTGGACCCGGTTTGCAGTCCTTCATTTACAGTTAGTCCCCAGGTTTCTCCCATTTGACGAGACGGAAGACACATGATGTCCGATGACAGATAGTAGTCATGGATCTTACTCTGATTGACAAAACCAGCGAACGTTGCATGGCAACCTATTTGTTCGGCTTGTTTTTTGAGTGCTGGTTCAAGTTCGCCTGAGCCAACAAACAGAAAGTGAATCTGATTGCGTTCGGACGAGGAGAGATGACCGAATGCGTCGAGTATTAGCCCAGGGTTCTTCTTGGGGATAAGTTTTCCGAAAAATGAAACCACTTTCGCGGATGAAGATATGTTGTATTTCTTGCGTATCTGTTCGCGCTTTTGTTGCTTGTCAGGAATTGAAAGCTCACCGGTGGGATTGGAAACTATATAAGGAACTCTGAAGAGCTGATGGGGGCTGAACCCGTGATTCTCATAGTGCTGGCGATTGAGCTTCCCGATAAAAAGTGCTCTCGAAAAAACGCTATAAATCAGCTGATATAAATGGGAACGGATGGTTGATTTGAGTTCACTACGTTGAAAGGCTTCGTCTTGAGTTTCCATTCGCAGCCAAAGCGGTTTCCCCAGCAGGACTGAACAGATCAGAGCGATCTGAGAGATTCGACTATCGAAGTCGGTGAGCAAAATTCCGTCAATTGATCGCTGATTCAGCTTTTTCCACAGATGTGTGAGTCGTTTTCGTGGGTGTTCCAGTATTTCGTAGGAGTAGCCTTCCAGAAGTGGAATATCCCAAGAGAATGAGTCCCCAAATTCCTTGTCTGTGGTTTGTGTGACTGCACCTGATGATTGGTAGATCACTTGGATAGCCCCGAGATGTCGGCGCTCAATTTCCGCGTATAACGGTGCCCGATATTGTACGGGCTGTTTCTCAATAATGAGTAGCATCTATTCTATGTTGAAAGTGTTGGCATCTTAGAGTTTGGGGAGTTTGGGGCGGTTACCTGAGGGTGGTGGCGGAGGGGGTTTGGGCTTGGGTGGGACAGGCGTTGTCGAAGGGCCATTCTCGGGAGGCTCTTCTTTTGATTGGGTTTGGGGTGCCGGCGACGGGGCTTGAATGTTTCTCTTTTTTTTGGCAAGTGCGACTCTCTGTTTTTTAGCCATCGCGAATTGATAGACCTCAAAGCGCTTTACATGAAGAAGTAGCCCAATTGCGATCCACCACCAAATCGCCAGTGGTGGTTGTATTCCTAACGTTTGCGTGAGACCATTGAATATTATGTAGCCCATGGTGAAAGAGGCGACATAGATCAATTTGGGATGTTGGATGGTGGTGTATAGTCGGAAACAGGTGATGACGATGATTATACGTGTGCCCATCCAAATCAGCACCAAATAGAGCCCTCCTTCAAGAACTGTGTTTGCCAGGTCAGTTTCTCCCCAAACCCGGTCTCTAATTTGTGCCGCATAGCCACTGAAGTTTTGAACTCCGTTACTCATGACACCAATCCCAAAACCAAAAGTCCCTGGGTTTTGTTTTTGGTATACTCTCCACCATCCTGTGAGGATGTGGTCCGCCCGTTTTGTCATTTCAGCTTCATCGACAACAGCATGGTCTCCTGTACGAGCTTCATAGGCTGCGAAAGCTTCGGGCACTACCAAACGTGCGACAAACACGGAGATTGTGAGGCCTATAATAAAGGCAATCAGTCGGCCGATATTCTGAGTTTTTCCGCGAATCAGAAGGAGCCCTGCTGAGAATAATATCACCATGACATTGGTCACAACTGCTAGTCGTGAACCAGTGATTACGTTTGCAACGATGAAAAATGGGATAAGAACATAAAGGGACTCCAGTTTCTTGAAAAGATTGGAACTTTGGGTCTTTTTTTTGAGAGTGGTTGTTACCCAAAGTATTGGCAGTAAAACTGATAGAAAGTAACAGAATTGTGCTACAAAAGGGAATGTTGAGGAAACACGAAGTCTACCACCTGCTTTAAACGCACTTAGATCCTCTCCAGCCACTGATAGGTTTAACCAGTGAGAATCGGGTAAGAAAATCTGTAAGACAGCAAGTAATGTCAGCGGCAGCAGTAAGACCGTCATCAGACGGACGGGCATTACAAAATCTCGTGTTCGGTAGTTTTGAAATCCAATTACAAACCCAAACATTGCGTAGGGGTAGAGTAAGTATTGTTTGGCTCCGTATGCTGCTAGGATAGGGTCTTTCAGAGCTGTGTAAACTATGAGCGGGCTGATTAGTAACGTGAACCCTAGGTAGATATTGCGGATGTTTTTGAGGGTCCCAGAGATGGGTTTGGTCATAACCCCTGCTGCAACGAAGACTAAAATCACATCCTTTAGCAGAATCAAAAACTTCCCAGTCGAGGCAGGAAGCATTTTACGCGTAACCCCCTCAAAGATCAGTGTGAAAATCAATGCGTAAAAAAGGAGTCTGAGATGTCGTTTATTCATCTGGTTTCCCAGTTTGTATGCTTCTCATTAGACCGCAGAGGTTCTTTTGACTGGCACTCCAACCTCCGAACGATCGACTTTTTTCCATAGCTGTGGAACTCATACTTTGGCGTAGTACAGGGTCATCCACTAAACGGGTTATTCTATTCGCGAGTATCTTGGCATCGCGTATTGGGATTAAAAATCCACATTCGGAGTCTGCGAATATTTCTTCCGCTCCGGTGTTAAAAGTGGCGATGACGGGTAGTCCGTGGCCGAGAGCCTCCCCGATAACAAGGGAGAGCCCCTCTTCGATGCTCGGTTGGACGAACACATCAGCAGATTGGTAGGCCTGTTTGAGCTCTTCCCCTTTGAGCACTCCTTTGAAGATGACTCTTTCTGGGATTGATAGGTCTGAAATCCCGTCGGGGTCGAGGCGTGGGCCTACGATCCATAATTCCTTTTTTGAAATTTTCAACAATTTGAAGGCTTCGATTAGATATCGTAGACCTTTGCGATAATTTATGGATCCTACATAGAGAATTACAAATGGACTCTTTGCCTCTGCTTTTTTCTTCGGTTTGGATATTTCGACACCACCGATACCAAAAGGGTTAATTAGTAGTTTCTCTCGCGGAAATCCTTTCGACTCAAAACTCTTTGCGACGAATCCAGACGGGCAGAGGATGTAGTCAGACTCTTCATATTCCGCAAGTCGTTTTGAGCGTTCGGGTTGGTAGGGGGCCCTAAAGTCGATCCCCAATCGGGTACTTTCCCATTTTAGTAATTCGCTTTGGTAGTCAAGGTGACTGTTAACTGCTTCGCATACAAATTGGCGATTTTTCCCTTTCCAATGCCGAATAGAATTCAGTCCGCAGCCATTGTAGAAAAGCCCTATTTGAGCATCAGACATAGCGATTTTCAGACCATCATCGATGTGGTTTTTGCTCCGTAGGTTGATCGAATGAGTTATCGGATGTTCATTTAATATTCTAAAAAATGGGATAAATGCCAACTGCCAACCATCGCGATGCATGATTCTTTTAGGAGTAACATTGATCGGTGCCTTTTTTATTCGAGGATAGCCTTGTACGAACGTTTTGAGCATGCCCTCAGCCTCCAGTCCTTCGGCGTAGCGAAAGTGGTGGGAACGATTTGGAGAAGCGTAGACGACACTCATATTCTCTTTTGTCGGAGCAGTGGAATTCATTTACGATTTAAGACCTGGAGGATATTGTCGACCTGTCGATCGTATGAGAACTTCGCTAGGTGAGTGAGGCGCTCCTGTTCCGTGAACCCAACGAGATTGTCACGTTCGGTTACTTTTTTCATGTTCATCACCAACGATTCGATATCGTTAGGACGAAATAGTAAGCCGCAGGGACCGACCGCTTCTGGAAGACCGCCGTGGTTGGCGGCTAGCACTTGTGCACCCGATGCAATTGCTTCAATTGCTACTAGGCCAAAGGGTTCTTCCCAGCGGGAGGGGATTACCACCCATTTGGATTGGCGCATTAGTTCTGCAATGTGTGGAGAGTCCAATCGGCCCAAGAACTTCATGTTGTAGGGAGCTCGTTTTTCCATTTCGCCCCTGTCGGGTCCATCGCCGACAACCATGCAAGTGTAGTTTGAGGGAAGCAGTTGCATGGCATCCACTAACAGATCAATGCCTTTGTCGCTGACCAATCTCCCTACGAAAAGGAAATCGAACTGCCGAATGGTGGGTTTAGGATTATTGAAGAGAGCTGAATCGTAGCCGTTGTAGATTACGTTTTCTTTGAGGTTGTGAGCCTTTGCTAGGTATTTGCTCACAGCAAAAGTTTTCCCACGCCGGACCACAAAGGAGGCGAGTAATTTGTGAATGAAACTTTTTTGCAGATGAGTATGAAGAAGTATACAATGAGGTTTTTTCCCGGTGATTACCAAGGGAGTCATTAACCTTAGGCTCAGATGATTTCCAAATACGGCGTCGGCTTCTCTGAAAAGTTCAGTTATTCTTTGTTTCGAAGGCTGTCGTATGATTGGAATATTATTGATGGTATCTGGACCCGGTGTATCAGTCATTACGACGATGTCGTGTCCACGCTCTCTCATGAGTTTGGCTAGTTCTAGGCCAACCTTCTCGATGCCACCGATAGAAGGTGGAAACACGTAACTTGAAAATAGAATTTTCATCTGGATACGAGTTTTAGGGAATCGAAGAATTTCCCTCCAATCTGCTGGATGGAAGGGTTTGTTTGTTTAGAAATATTTTTGTTTTTTTCGATGATCCGGCGAAGGGATGCGATATCAGTTGGTTCAATGACCTGAGTTTTATCGAACTCCGGAGTGAACCCTTTGAAATGAACATCATCCCTTAGGCTAATAATTGGGAGCCGGTGTTCAACCATTGCGGCAATACTTCCGCTTTTGTCAAGAAGGGCAAGGGGGTTGGTGGACAGTCCTATGTCAAGCGAGCTCAAATAGTTGGATACGTCTTTGGTATCCATCTCACCTAAAGAGTGAAATTGGATTTCATCGGACCATTTGTCCTGCCATTGCTCGAATAGTAGGCGCCCAGTTTGGTCGAGTCGACCTGCTTGAAATATGTGAACTTCGCGCGAAAGCTGCTTCCCGAGTT
This sequence comes from Opitutales bacterium, assembly GCA_963676215.2. Lineage (GTDB taxonomy): Bacteria > Verrucomicrobiota > Verrucomicrobiia > Opitutales > JAFGAQ01 > JAKSBQ01. The sequence goes on from CAXXVT010000027.1 coordinate 56,483, forward strand.
TTAGTATCTTGGGGATGCATCTTTCCAGTAGAGTTCCTGGGTGGATGGCGCCGAAAAAACCAAGTCGAATTTCATTGTCCTCCCTGGGTTCTATTGATGGACACGTAGGTTCGATGTTACTGAACAATGGAAGCAATGAGGCTCGTATGCCGATGTTTGCAAGTAAATGTTGGTATGCTTTTGATTGAGTATGAACAACTTCCGGCTTTAGGCGCTTGATGATTGTTTTGAAAAGGTGGCGTTGTGCGTAGCCAATTACTTTTTCTTTGACGGTCGATTCGATTTTTGCGCCGACCCAAGTTTCGTGAACCATGAGTTGGAGAGGTTTGCCTGTGGTGACTTTGGCAAAACTTGAAATTTGTTCGAAAAATAGTCCCTTGGGGTGGTAGCCATATGGCACCCATTGGAGGCTGATCCAGTCGGGGGAAAACGTATTTGCATATGCCTTTGCAAGTGATATCTTCTCCCTTTCGGATAGTTGAGTCGGCAGCCTAAGATATTCATCGGTTTGGTGGATTTCTAGAGCGAAGTCGTCATTCCAAGAGATTACTTTGCAGCGGGTCTGTGGATTTTGGCAACAAACTTCTTTGATGAGCCTGTGCGTGTAATCCCCAACCCCATCTTTGCCAGGTTCGTAAGTGGGTGTGATGAAAAGAATTTGCATGGAGTCCGGTTGCGGCTTATGTCACTTTATCGTAGGATCTTGCCTACCTTCCATTGGATTACATTATTCCTATGCCCGCAATAGAGCCACTCGTTTCGATTATTATTCCTGTTTATAACAGTGAGAACTACATTGCTGAGACCTTAACGTCTTGTTTGGTGCAAACCCATCAAAATCTGGAAGTAATTGTTGTGAATGATGGCAGTATCGATGGATCTGAAGCGGTTATTCGTACTTTTGATGATCCTAGGATTCGCTATTTTCCAATTGGAAATTCTGGTTCATGCGCAGCTCGTAATTTTGGTATTTCTCAATCCCAAGGCGAATTGATCCAGTTTTTGGATCATGATGATCTTTTGAAGAGGGATAAGCTCGAATGCCAGATTTCTGTTTTTCGAGAGTTTGGTGAAGATTGGCTTTATAGTGGACAAATGGGTTCGGTTTCGGGCGAAAAATGCTCTTTAGATGAAGGATATGAAATCTATGAGCGTGATTTTACGGCTCAACAGTACTACGAGTCCGTGCTCAATCAGTTTTCCCGATACATGACTACTGGTGCTTGGCTTGTTTCTCGAAAGTTGCTAAAATCGACTCATGGATGGGATTCGAACGCGGGTCTCAACGATGACGGCGAATATTTCATGCGGATCATCCTGAAATCGAAAGGTATTAAGTTTTGCCGAGGAGCTGAGTTTTATTTTCGACGGGATGTACCTGGAAGTCTCAGTAAACGAAAAGACTCGAGGCAGGTATTTGAGAGGTGGCTTTATTCCTATCGATCCTATGTGAAGCAGTTTATGGAAGAATTTGAACCGTCAATTGCTCGAGAATTGTCATGGAAAGCACTCAGTGTGTTTTATTGTGACGCATATCCACATGTGCCTGATCTAAGAAAGCAATGTAGATTGAGGATGAAAGAACTTGGATTTTGTAATGCTCATCCCCATGGAGGAAAACCTTTTGTTCTATTGGCAAATAGGATCGGTACCGACAATGCTTTGCGGTTGTGGCGTTTGAAACGGGCGTTGTTAAGGTCCTGAAGCGTTGGAATGCATGGATAAAATAATGAGAGCACCGCCAGGTTGTTAGGCTTTTTCTAACGCAGCTCGGTAAGCCTCGACTGTTGCTTTTCCAATTTTGGTCCATTCAAACTTCGCACCTACTGCTTTCGCTTCTACTGGATCACGATTCTCTGCGAGTTCATTGATAGCTGCAAGCATGGCATCGGTATCTCCTGGGGATACCAACCATTTCTCCGGAAGAATATCACATGGACCAGGCGCATTATAGGCAACTACTGGAATACCAGCAGCAAGTAGCTCAACGACACTAATTCCAAAACCCTCCCAGTAGCTGGGAAATATCCCGATGTCACTGTCTTCAAGTAGTCTGGGAAGGTCGTTTTCCGAAAACGATTCTACTATTTTGATCTGCTGCCGAAGGTGTTTCGGGAAAAAGCTTAGGACTTGCTGTTTGCTGGTCATTAGCCCGTTTGTTCCCAGTAGGCTTAACCTTGCATGAGGATGAGTTTGCTGAAAGCGTTCGTAAACATCAACAATGTCGAGGCAACCTTTTCTGAAATCAAAAGTTCCCAAAAACACTAGATTGGTGCGGGTCTTGTTCGACGATGGGCCCAGCAATGAGTTGAGGTGCTTAAATCGGGTATCGTTCAAACCATAGGGTTGGACGAGAATGCTGTTGGGGTCGTAACCCTCTTTTTGAAGAACTTTACTATCCATTGAGTTTGCGACGTTGATCAAGTGTCCTTCCTTGAGGCGATGGTGGACGATGGTAAGTTCTTTTTTAAGTTCCTCTTGTTGTCGTTGCTGGATCTGTCTTTTCAGGAATGCGTTTTTAATTTTGGAGCGAAATGTTGTCGGACGGGATGGGTAGTGAATGTAATTGCGGTGTAAAGGGAGTAAGACTGATCGCGTGACAACTAAAGGGGCGTATTTTCTTGGATTAATTGCGTAGCGCAAGGTGTCGGGGATCTCGATGACATCATACTTGCCGTGAGTATTCTCCAGATATTCTAGCAGACTGGATTCGTAAGTTTTTGGGTCGATCGAATGTGGCGGAAACAGGTCGCAAGAAGCCCCTGCTTTGTTCATTGCTTCGGAGGCATCAATGACGACTTTTGTGATTCCCCAAGTGCGTTTGATTGAGGATGCCGGAGTGATGAGCAGGATGTTCATTTCTCTATTTTAAGATCGAGGGAGTTGAACCTGATTCTGGGGTTTGACCCTTGAATGTTCGATGGGCTTTGCGGGAGCCTTTTACTTGGGCGATAAAAAATCTAGCTCCGTTCCAACGACCTTTGAGGATTTCTCGTGCGAACGTTCGAATGATGCGATTGGGCGAATGAAGAGTTGTAAGAGGGTTCTCGTTTCGGAGGAGTTTGAAGACGTAGGCGCTGTAAGCCATGCTTTCATGAAGTCTGCACATGTAACCTGGAGTCATTCGTGCCGCGGGGATCAAGTGTTTTAGTTTCAATTCGGGGAAGTTTGCAAGACCTAGCCCAAGGTCCCAAGCGCCCATCGAGATGTCAGTGTCTCCAGCCGACACCAGGCTGTTTCCTTTTCGGTCAAGTCCCTTGCGGAAAGGATCGTTTTGAATCTGCCGCATATAGTGTTCAAAGACGGATCTTCTCACGGTCATACCCGCTCCTGCAGGTGTCGGAAACCCGGGGGTGTTGCGTGCTGCCAGTTGAATAGTCGACAGCGGGCGGATCGCGAGGAACAGAAGTTCTCTTCGCAGCCATCGAGGAACCTTCTTTTCAAACTCTCCGGTGATACTTGCTCCCCACGCTCCGAGTTCGGGTGAGCTTTCAGCAATCTGCAGGGTTTTGCTCAAAAACTCAGGATCTAGAATATTGTCATCATCCACCATCAAGACCAAGTCAGTGTTGGCTTCTTTAAATCCTCTAATGCGTGCGGCTGTGAGCCCTAGTTCGGATTCGATTATAATTTTTCCGTTGGGATGCCAGTTAAGATTGTAGTGCTGCTCTAGTGATGGTGTGGAATTATTGTCAATTAGCAGCAATTCCCATTCGTTGAGGCCAAGAGATTGCTCCCTTAGCCCTTCTAATGTCCTCGAGAGGTAGTTTTTCCGGGGATTGTGGCTGCAAATACAGACTGAAAGCTTCATGAGTTTGGGGTGTGATTTATGTATTGATTGTATAACTCAAGGTGCTTTTGTGCGAGTGCATCCCAGGAAAATTGTTGAATCTGATGTTCGCATTTATACGCAATTTCTTCTGCAGGATGGCGTTGGTACCAAGACGCGACGGTATTGAGCTTTTCTGCCAAATCCTCGGCATTTCCTGCGCTGAAGATCTCCCCCGTTTGTCCTTCCAATATGAACTCGCCCATGGGGCCAGCATCTGACACGACCACCGGAGTTCCACTGGCCTGACTTTCTAAACTGGTGAAACCCATCAGTTCTGGGGGGTTGAGGTCGTCTCCTTGATGTTCGGATGGGAGCACCGTCATACTTGCGTATTGATAGTAGGAACGAAGTGTTGCATCCGATGCATTGGTAATAAATTCGATGGGAGAACTTCCCGCCGCTTCTTTGAGATCGCGGAAATAGTCTTCATCCATTGGTCGTCCCACGATTTTTAGATGGTAGCCTTTCAGTTTTGCCTGTTGAAATGCGGGAATTAAGGTATGAACTCCTTTGTGTGGCAGCAGACGCCCGACAAATAAAACAAATGGGTTTTGCTGGTCGGCGGGAGAGGATTGAAATTGGTCCGTATTGACGCCGCCTTTGATGGTGGTGATGCGGTCGGAAAAATGTGTTTCTAACAAACTGGCCGCATGATCGGATTGTCCGATAACTTGTTTGTATTTTGAGTAAACCTTGAGTTTTTGGTTGAGAACCCAGGCTCCTCCACCTCCGTGATCAGTGCCAATAATTGGAATTCCTCTAGAGCTCCCTGCCAGGCAAGCGAGATCACTTACGAATGTGCAGAGTTGATGGACGTGAATCAAATTCCAGTCTCCTCTGCGAATTTTGAAAAAGTGTTTCCACGCAAAGGGATTCGTTTTCGTGAAATGTTTAAACAGGTTGTGCTTGTAGATGTGGAACTGAACTTTTCCTTTGCGAAATGTTTTCGTTTCTGGTCCGAAACTAATGACATCCAACTGGCAGTGATTTGCGATCGCATGTGCTAGCGCATCAACGTATCGTTCCCCACCTCCAATAATCGAAGATTCGTCAAAATAGGTTGGGGCTACAAAAAGAATTTTCATTTTTGGAATGGCCTAAAATTCTTGGGGAGCTTCATAATCAATGTCGAATGAGACTTTTTAAGAATTAGGCTTCGTGTTTTCTTGCCTTATTCTAAGAGCCCGCGGATGATTTTTTGTAGCGACTGATGGATTGTTTTTTTGGTATTTCGATGTTGGATATCCGACATTGTGAACCCATCGAAGTCTGTATCTGCTTTTTTCTTCCAGTTATCCAACAAGTCTTCTGGATAGATACAATTTTCGGAACCTGCGCCCGCATCATCTAACAACCATTTACACTTGTAACTGTAGCACATGGGCAGTAGCGGTTTCTTTAGTATCATTGAAAAAATGGCTGAGTGAAAACGACTTGAATAGAATCGCTTCATGTCACTCATTTTTCTGAATACTGCGTTGTAGTTCCCGGTGTAGGTGTGGAACTCTACTGGTAACCCTTTTAGGACCTCACGAGCATAGAGGTTGTCTTCCAATGTAAAGGGTAGGTGTACGACATGGTTTTTGTTTTCGATTTCCCGAATACATATCCAACGGAAGTATTCGGCGTAGTTTTCCGCAATTTTGATGCCCTGTTTTTCATTTCCATTCGTTCCACCTCGGTAATAAGGATTCGGTTCGAAGCGGCCATTGGCGTTATGCATTTGCATTGGCAGGAGGTTTATGCCGATTTTAGTGGGGGTCTCGTTGACTCTTTTGACTGATGGAGGAGTGGGTAGGGCGAAACAAAGGTCCCAATGTCGTTCAATATCGTCTCGTTGTAATATCTCGGTTAGTATATTCCTTTGTTGTTCAAACCGACAAGTGATGTGGCGTATCTTTTTTAGAAACTTGATGATTTCCGGGGTGAATGTTTCCTCGTGGAAGTCCACGCCAGATATTGCGACTTTCGATGGGTCGTAAAGGGATGCAACTGTTTCCATGGGCTCTCGTAAACCGATGGCTCCTCCACCTAGTAGAATGGCTTCGGATCTTGGCCAAACTCTGAGATTGCTTAATGTCTGCAGTCCAGAGCGATAGTTCAATTCCTGGGCATGTTCCTGAACGACCCTTCCAAGGCTCATGTCTCCGCAATTCCCACCGTAATAGGATCCGGCAACCGCCAACCTTGGTTTGCGTATCATCTGAGATGCAAACCGTAACCGGTGATCTAGTTTGATTTTGGTGTCGGAAAACATAAAAATGGGTGATCGAGAAGAACGGATATCGTTTAAGTATTATATCCGCACCGTGTGAGGATGTCGGGGTAATGTTGGTTAAAAATAGTCTGGATTTGGGGTGTGAAGTGATTGACCCAGTCTCCAGCCTTTCCTTTGCGGTAATGACTATTCTGGTTGGATTCACCCTGTTTGCGTCCGCCGGATAGCTTTTTGTATCGTTGTTGGTGAACCAATGTGACCAACTGATGGGAGGGAATTGTGTCCGAAGAAAGTGGGAATGGCCAATTGCCGTTGAGCCTGCGTTTGAGGCTCAAATTGGAGATCTTTATAAAGTCGCGAATTCGATATAGTGGCTTGCAGTCTTCGTCCTTTAATAAACCCAGGTGCTCAAATATTTCGAGGCAGTTCTCGTAAGGGTTGATGGTGAGTTGTTCGAACTTGATCTCTTTGATTCCAGGTGTTTGGTAGTCCCACTCATACATCTGGCGAAGATAGCATTCGGAGAATTCGATTTCCGCCATCAATCCTTCTTCTTCATTGAGAGATTCGAGTCGATCCCGATGTGGGGCAAGTTCGGGCCATCCATCGGTTGCATGGCTGTAGCGATGTGAAAAATAGGCTGAGACCAATACATCCCTCGGATCTCGGATAATGTGCACCGCCTTGTGATCTCCTAGCGACTGAACGTGTTGCTTGTCCGCATTGGTGAACGAGATTAAGTCGAGCTTGTGCTTTGTGATGTGGGTTGGAAGGTCGTTGTTGAACTGCAATGGATTGTCAAATCCTTCGAATGCCATACCGCACCAGCGGCCGACATCTTCGAATATTCTTCGAAACCAGGAACTGGCGCATTTGTGATGCCCATAATAGGCAACGGTTTCGCGTGTAGATTCAGTTTTCATTCTGTTTCAACAAAATTGTTAGTTCGGTCGGGTCGATTATGCGAAGTGCCTTTTGAGTCGTAGGATGGGTTTTTCTAAATAGGAGTAGGACAGAGCCGCGATTCCAATGGATGCGATTGTTTTTGTTGCAATCATGAATTCAACAGGTGGGCTTATTTGTAGTTTTTGAAATATCAATGTATATATCACATGAGTAAATGTGTGCATGAGGTATATACCATAGCTGATACGGCCGATGTATTGTAGAATAGGGTTATCCAAAACTTTCCCAATGACCCCTTCTTTTCTTTCGGTTGCGTTCACAATTAACCATGCGAAAAACAGGCCAATTGCAGTGTATCCTATAATATCGTGAAGGTCTCCAATCCATGAAATTCGGTAGGCGAAAAATGCGCCGATGAGATAGGTGATGCATCCCGCGGTTCCCGCAACTGGCATCCATTTTCGAAAAATGCTGAAGTTTGCTTGTCTTTGAAGGAAGGCAAGGATCCCGCCTATGGAGAGACTATCGAGATTTGAGAATAATTGCATCTCTCTGGTGAAGCCGCTTCCGTGAACCCAGTATCCACGCCAGGTTATTGCAACGGCGATCATCGACAAGAGGAAGTAAGGGGCCCACCTTTTGGGGGAGAACAATAGTGCTAAAGGCCAAATTAAATAGAACTGCTCTTCAACTGCTAGAGACCACAAGTGAGGGAGATGGCGAACCCAGTCGTCCTGTAGCATGTATAAAATATTTGAGCAATAACAGAGGTGCCATATAAGTGTGTCCTGAATGGAGCTCCACAAGGTAAATGAGGTTATTAATAATACTGCGTAGTAGAGGGGAAAGATCCTCAAGCCTCGGCGGATATAAAAATTTTTTAAGACTTGAAAGGAGCTAATACGACCCACCTCAATAGATCTTTTTCCGTCTAGCAGAATTCCGCTAATCAAATATCCACTCAGAACAAAGAATAAGCGCACGCCCAGACGTCCATAAGGGAGTGATAGGTGAGCTTTTAGGAAATGATCGGTTGGAACAAAGTGAACGAACAAAACCGCGATGACTGCTATTGCACGCAGTGTGTCGAGTTGCGGGCGATAGGTTTTTGAAAGAACCTGAGGTGTTGTCATAGATGTCTATGGGCTTCATATTCTCACTAGATTCACAACGTGGTCTTTTGAAGGGTGTATGCCTTTAGGAGTTTGAGTGAGTCAATGGTGCTGGAAAGTGACCAAGGAGGTGTCGTTAAAGACTTTAACAGATAGTGGTATGCGATCTTGCGATTGTTTTCGGAAAAGGCGATGACTGCCCATCGGCGATAGAAGTCGGAGCGATTTTTTGGTAGCATTTGATCGGCATGCTCTACGGCATTCCAATCGGGTGTTAAGTTTTCAGTTGTTTCGAGTTCTTTTAACAGCTTCCGCTTCAGATCCATTTGAAGCTGATTTTTCTGGTTGCTGATGCTCTTTGCATGCATGCGGTAACAAAGTCCCACACACTCGGTTAGGTTTTTCAGCTGAAATCCTTGCGCAGCAGCTCTTAAGTAGAGATCCAAGTCCTCAATGTGGCGATAGGCTTCCCGGTATCCTCCCAAAGTCTCAAAGATTGCCTTAGGTGCCATTAATGTTGGGTGCATGAGAGAGGATGCCATTCCTTCTAAGCAGGCCCTTAGGATGTCATCATGATTTTCTGGTGGATTGAGATATCCGAGTTCGCGGAGTTTGGGATCGCAAAGTGTGGCTTGAGTTCCGACGAGGGTATTTGAATTTTCCGAACAGAATGCTGTTTGGAATCTTAATCGATCGGGTTCCATCCTGTCGTCTGCATCCATGCGGGCGATGAAGACTCCTCGAGCGGCTTGAATTCCATAGTTGAGTGCCTGAACAATTCCACCGTGCTGTAATTTCTCTATTCTTAGACGAGGATCTTTTTTTTGGAAGTATTCGAGTATTTCTAGGGACCGATCGGTAGAGCCGTCGTCGAGAACGATGAGTTCAAAATCTGTGTAGTTTTGTTCCAATACGCTTTCAACTGCGGACGCCAAATAATCGGCACCGTTGTAGTTGGGAATTAGGACTGAAACTGTCGGAGAGGGAGCCATTCTAGTTCTTTGTGGGATCCAATAAGTCGAGAAACTGTTGGTAAAACTGTTGTCCCTTGAGGCGGTATTCGGCGGTGATTTCGACCCACTTTTGGCGGTCTTCTTTTGGAGTGTTGTTTGCTGCTATCAAGCATTTGAGAAGATCTCCTTCGCTTGATTCTATAGGGTCATAAAGGGTGACAGATTTAGGAAACATGGTCTTTATCCCTGCAAACTTCCCTGAATAATATGCGTTGGATTGTACTGCTACTACTGGTATCCCCTGAGCTATGGAAAAGAGTGCGCAATGATAGCTGCCTGTGATTGTAGATGAGCAAGCAGAAGCGAGGTTGATCACATCAATTGGTTGTGTCGGGGATCGGTAGTTTTCTGTGATGGGGAGCCCCTGCAATATTTCGAATGCATGGGTTTCGTCGTTTTCCTCAGGGTTTAGAAGGTCGATCGGAAGTGGACAGAATTCTACTGGGCGAGTTGCTTTTTTTGCGATTGTTTGAAGTTCCGAACGCAGAAAGGATAGGGTGCTCCTGTCGATACCCGAATAGGATGTCAGTCGTAAGCAAAGGCCGATGCGGGATTGTTCAGAGGGTTGGGTTATTTTTGAATTTCTTGGCAGGATTTCCAGTGCATCATCGCCCGTGATTTCAATGGTCGGTTGGCCATTTTCAACGATCTGCATTTCTTTCAAGTGTTGGGGTCCAGTTACGAATTCGCGCAGGCCTATTTGGCAAGTGTTTTTTAATACCGAACGTGTGATTTGCCTTAGTCTTTTATTTGTGATTGGGCCGAGGCCTTGGCTGAAAATGGCTGTGGGTTTTCCCAAGGTTTGTGCAAGGGCCAAATTGGTGAGTAACCGAGAAGCGTGTTGTTGAAAATTATCGGTTAGGTATCCACCTCCCGTTGCGATGACTGCGGTTGCTTGGGATAGTTGATTTAACCACTGTGCAGCCGAGGGGTCGTTTGAGTTCCTCATTTTCGCGAGTAGGCGATGGCAATGTGTAACTCTGTGAGCGCGTTCGAATTCTTCCACATATCTCCGGAATACGGATGGAACGAGTTGGTGGGGGATTGGAAATAGTCGGTGTTGGTGTGCTAAGTTGGGAATCTTCGCTGAAATGTGATTGCTATCGGGAATTAATCGCGATTGTGCATCTTTGTCGGAGCTAATAATTGAAAGACTGCACGATGGAACCACTTTCCTGATCCTTTTTACTGCACCTTGTAGCATTGCAACATCCCCAAGGTTTTGAAGATGGTAACCGCTGTTGTCGATAATGATATTCAAAATCATTGTGGAAAGAAAAACCAAGCAGCTGTTGATCCGATAAAAGGATTATTGGTTTTTTCTTTGAAAGTCCGTTTTTAGCATAGAGATTTGTCCATCAAAAGTTCGCGTGTGGAAATTGCTGGATCGAATGATTTCAATATTGGGAATTAATAGGCACGTGATAATTGTGAACGCGATCAGCGGGTTCAGTTGTGGATCTTTCAGATTGGTGCGCGTTTTTGATCCGTTGAAGTCTAGCAGTGGAATCAGAAATATTGGAAAGAGGTAAGTTATTGAACGGGTGATATCATGTACAGTGTGGGAGATGATTATGACTCCCAATACGAAGATGGTCACTAGAAGTGAGCGAAGTGGTTTGTTTTTGAAGCTGGCAGTGAGGTCTGCTGCTAGCAGTATCCAGCCTAAACTGAAGGTGAAAAAGAGATAGGGATAGGAATCAGATAAGGAAGGGATAATTGATGCTAATGAAATCCCTTCGGTTGCGGTATTCCAGTGAAGCAGGTTGGATGCAATGAGTCTTGTGGTCAAATAGACGACGGGGATGGAAACCCAAGCGAGTAATTCACTGAGTTGAAGTCGTTCGCTGTCATTCCAGAGTCTCACCAAAAGACATGCAATGAGACTTAGTAACGCGCGCTCATCGGTCCAAAGGGCTGCAACTCCAAGCGGAATTAATAGAAAGATTGTTCGTTGAGGAATTAGTAATGCTGACAGAGCGAGAATCCAAGCTGTTCCATCTGAGAAACCAGTTGCTGGCCAAATACTCAGGGACCAAGTGATCGTACTCGCAAAAAAAAGCGTGGAGAATACAGCGACTACTCTTGAAGCTGTTTCCCTATAAACCACAGCGTAGGTTAATCCTGTCAGCAGAGCGGCTTGGAATAGGAAAAAAAGTGGTAGTCGGTTGCGGTTGAGGTGTAGTATGCGAACCGTAAAGGGGAAAGTGACTCTGGTGGTCAGTTTTGCTGCGTGGCTCCCTGCTTCGTGAATCAGGGACATGTCTGCAGTCAAATGCTGAGCCTTGTAGTCATACGCATACCACTCACCATCGCCAAATAGTGCAAATTTGGCACTGAGGGATATGCCTCCAGAAAATACGAGTCCAGCAATGATCGCTATTAATACTAGTGTCCAATGAGGTGTTTTCTCAATCACTTCACTTACACGTAATAATAAGGAAAGGGGTCTTGTCGTTATTAGTCTCAATGGCCTTGCCACGGTTTTCTTGTTTTCATCCACCACCAATACTGGAGGTGATTTTTAAACCATCCACTAGACTTTAGATAGTTTAAAAACAGTTTTGCCAAAGGATGATTGCAGTCCCGATGCCAAGGTTTTGAGTGACTGGTATAGTGGAGGATACTTGGTTGATCAATGAGGTCCTTAACTAAGGGCTTTATTTGATCTTTATGAGGAGAATTTAACCATTTTTCCCAGTAGTAAATTGGGTGCATTACGTTCCAGGTAGGTTCCATTACTTCCCATTTTCGATGGAGAACAATGTTGAGTGTGGTTTGGTCATTTTCTATCAAGTGTTCGTTCATGGGACCTGAAGCAATTTCGAGGGATTTACGTGTTACTTCAAACTCTCGCCACTTTTTGAGATCTATGAGCATAACTCCAGAATTGAATACTGGGGACATTCGGTCTATCCCGAGCGATTCGTAGTTGGGGATGCCCCGTTCATTGTATGCAAACGGTGCACCGTATCCCTGAACCGCACCGATGATGTTCTCTCCCTGGAATGGCAGTCTATTGAAAAGTTCGGTCAGGTCACAGTTTACGATGATATCGCAATCGAGGTAGAGTAGTGTGTCGAGTGAGGTTAGATGTTCGGGAAACAGTAATCGATAGAAACATTCTTTGGTAAGATGTCCTCGGGTATGGAGACAGTCATATCGGGAGGTGTCCAGTGTGAGCCAATTAACTTCGTTTTCTGGATTGAGCCTTTTGAGCATCGACTCGATTCGTTGTTTGGTGTGGGTGCAGATGTTGCTCTCAATGACCCAGGCACGGAGGATCGTTTGCGATGGCAAATGGGATGCTGCTGAGTGGAGCATGACCGCGAGGGGAAGGGCATAGACTTCATCTGCCGCTGCTCCGATATCTAAATACTTAATGCTCATGTTTGAGAGGTTTTTGACCATTCGGCTTGTTTTAGGAACTTTCCTAGAGCAGGGGTGGTCATTTTTCCAGAGTTGAAGAAATCTGAAGAAACGATCTCGAATGCAGGTAGTTCATCTTCAACAATCCACCCTTGTTGAACGGTGCTTACTATTGGTTTAATGAAGTATTCGCCGGGGGGGAGTGAAAGGTTGGAAATATCGCAGTTCACTTCCTCCTGTTCCTTGAGTGGAAGAATGTTTGATGGGTTGATGTCGGTGCCTACTGTAAAAAGTCTTTCACCAGCGGAATTGTTTATACCGAAGGTGATGCTTTGAATTTTTGAATTGATCAGACTCTTGCTTGGAGTTGCGCAAATGAATACTGAGCTGTCCGCCGAGATTGTTTTGCAGGGGGTTCCTTGGTCGTCGATGATTTTCAGTGAGTCAAAGTGAGTATTTGAAAACACCTGACCAAAATTGAAGTCTTGTTTGGAGCGATAGTGTTGGATGATTTCTTCAGTGCGGCCGGTGAGTTTGACGGTTCCTTTGTCGAGGAGAATTGATTTTGGGCAAAGTTGGCTGATGGTTGCCATGTTGTGACTTACGAAGAGAACGGTTCTGCCGTTCTTGGACACGGCGTCCATTTTTTCGATACACTTTTTTTGGAAGTCAAGATCACCGACGGCAAGAACTTCGTCAACTACCAGAATTTCGGGTTCAAGGTGCGCAGCAACTGCAAAACCAAGCCGAACATTCATTCCGCTGGAATAACGTTTGATTGGTGTATCGATGTGTTTCTCGATTCCGGAAAACGCGATGATTTCATCTAATTGTATGTCGATTTCCCGTTTTTTCATTCCGAGAATCGTCCCGTTCAAATAGATATTTTCCCTGCCCGTTAGTTCGGGGTGGAACCCAGTTCCGACCTCCAATAGTGCCGCGATCCGACCTCTCAGTTTTATTTCACCGATGGTGGGCTCCGTGATGCGGCTGATGAGCTTAAGAAGGGTGGATTTCCCTGCTCCGTTTTTCCCAATGATGCCTACGACCTCGCCGGGGTTGATTTCGAGATTGATGTCTTTGAGCGCCCAAAAGTCTTCAGTGGATACTTTTGCAGCTTTACCCTGGAGTTTATTCCAAAGGCGGTTGGTTTCATCCCTGAGCGATGATGCTCCAATTTCCCCTAAACGGTAGCGTTTGCCCAGGTTCTTTATTTCTATGATCGGTTTAGTCATTCTGCAGAAAATGGATGAAGTTGATCGCTCATGCGTAGTCGACGAAGTCGCGCTGGATTCTGTTGAAGACAAGGACGCCCGAGATTAGCACAAAAAATGTGATTGAGCTGCTCATGATGATTCCGAATGTCGCGAGTGAAGATACTCCCAGAAATATTTCTCTGTAAGATTCAACAATGGACGTCATTGGGTTAAGGTAGGCGATCCATCGCAGGTCCTCTCGGATGACTGACATCGGATAGATCACTGGAGTTACATACATCCAAATCTGAATTAGAAAGCCAGAAAGCTGTTGGAGGTCGCGGTATTTGGCGGTTAGTGCAGACATCCAAAGTCCAACTCCTAAACTGAAACACGCGGTTTGTAGGATGATGAATGGAAGAAAGAGCAGGGTTGGTTGTATGGAAAATTGTTGGCCCGCGGAGCTGAAGTATTTGAAAAATATCCAGAAAACGATAAAGGTGATGAATTGAATCGCATAGGCAATCAAGTTGGACGCTACCACCGAAAGGGGCACTATCATGCGGGGGAAATAGACCTTCCGGTAGAGGTTGGCATTGGTGATCAGTTGGGTTGAAGTGCCTTGGAAGCAAGTTGCGAAGTAGGTCCACCCTAGCATCCCGCAGAGGTAGAATAAGGGCTTGGGAAGGCCATCTGTAGATAGGCCCGCCACATTTCCGAAGATGACAGTGAAAACAAGCGTCATCAAGAGTGGTTGAATGACAAACCACGCAGGGCCGAGAATGGTTTGTTTGTATTTGGATACAAAGTCCCTGATGACGAGGAAACGGAGCATGTCTCGGTATTCCCACAACGCTTTCAAATCAAGTTTGAACCAAGATTTAGTGGCGCGAATAGTAACTAGGTAATTGCTCAATTCGTTATCGGACATAGAAAAAGATAATTTGGAGATGCTTCGATTGTTGAACGTCCATATTGTTGGAATCGAATGAGCATTCTTTGTTTTTGTTAGTTTTCAGATTGAATGAAACTCCTTTTGCTTAATCGCAGCACAACCTTTTTTGAACTTGGAAGTGTTTTTGAAATTGGGAACTTGGTAATCAAATAGTTTGGATGTTGGTAATTCGGGGATACCGGGGAACATAGAACTCGATTGTTTATGGTATGAATGATGGTTTGATGATACAGACTTATAAGGAGATAGTAGTGAAAGATACTTTTTAAATTTGATCGGAATCTAACGATTGAGTACCTGCAGAATGGAATCGACCTGAAGGTCGAGTGAAAACTGCTTGAGGTGATTCTCCCGTTCTTTCTCGGTATACCCGAGTAGACTCACGCGCTCAAAGGCCTTTCGCATAGTCATCAGGAGAGACTGCACTTTATTTGGACTAAAAAACACGCCGCAAGGACCGACGGCCTCTGGCAGACTCCCGTGGTTGGCCGCAATGACTCGAGCCCCACAGGCGATGGCTTCTACCGCAATG
Organism: Opitutales bacterium; assembly: GCA_963676215.2. Lineage (GTDB taxonomy): Bacteria > Verrucomicrobiota > Verrucomicrobiia > Opitutales > JAFGAQ01 > JAKSBQ01. Next base: position 71,616 of record CAXXVT010000027.1, read on the forward strand.
GTTGAGGATGTTGGCTTTACACGATCGGGTAAGATGACCCATTTGGACTGGCGCATCAATTCAGCCTTGTAGGGTGCTTCCATTGCTCCAAGTAGTTGCACATTTGAAGGGGCAACTTCTTCAATGGATTCTCTCTCAGGTCCGTCCCCTACGATGACACAGGTGCAATTTGGAGGGAGTAGATGCATCGCATCAATTACTAGATCGACTCCACTTTCTTTCGTAAGTGAGCCGGCAAACAGAAAGTCGAATTTACGAGACTCGTCGAGGCTATTTGATTTGAAAATGTCTGCATCGTATCCGTTGCGAATAATGCGGTCTCCCAGTTTGTAGTAATCTGCTAGATGCTTACTCCCTGCGTATACCCGATCTGTCTTAAAAACTTTTGATTGAAAAACAAAGCGAGCGAATGATTTTTGAAGATGGTCTTGCAGCAAGACACAGTGGGGTTTGCGCATACTGAAAAGTAGCGGGCGCAAAAGCCCAAAACTCAGGTGATTTCCAAATACGGAATCGGACTCTTTAAACAGAGCTTTGAGTTGTTGTGGTGAAGGATTGTAGAATATTGGAAAGCTCTCTTTGGTTGTGGCATTGTTTGATTTGGCCTCCGTTTCTGTGACGACGACTACTTCATGTCCCCTTTCAACCATCATCCGAGCCATTTTTAAGCCTATCGATGCGGCTTCAGTTGGTTCCGGATGGAACGATTGACTGCAGATTAAAATCATGGGTTTTTAACGACTCAGGCCGGTATTGTAAACTGAGTGAATTCCCGTCAGAATTTGATTACCGATGGCTACGGATTTCTCTTTGAGATGCTACCGCCGTTGGACGCCGCAAAGTCGGGAGTCCAATGGATGCACTAGGTATCGGTTGATTCTCACCTGAAGTGGAACACTTTGTATTTTAAAGTTATTCACATTTATCCATATTGGTAAAGGTTTTCTTCTTCTCGTGGTGACTTGCAGCCAGAGATCCTTAACCCTTTTTATTCAAAGATTTAGATCAATCCGTTGTCCGCAAAACTGTAATAAGGAAGACCTGCCTCAGAAGCATTGCATTGACCGATAATCACATGGTCGAGCAAATCGATATCCAGCACTTCGGCAGCTGATCGCAAATTGCGCGTTACTTTGATGTCAGCAGAGCTCGGACTGGGGTCTCCTGAAGGGTGATTGTGGGCGAAAATAACTGCCGATGCATTGAGCTTTATTGCTTCCCTAAAACACTCACGAGCGTGCACAAGGCTACCGCTCACGGTTCCAGACGTAACTTCCTTCGCTTTGATGAGGCGGTTCTTACGGTTTAGCGCCAAGACCCAAAATTTTTCGACTTCCAAGGATTGGGCGAGAGGTTGGAAAAACGAAAAAACCTTTTCTGGGCTATCCATGAGTTTTGGTTCTTCCATGTGCCCCTGAAGGACTCGATTGGCGACCTCCATTACGGCTTTTAATTGGAGCGCCTTCACTTTGCCGATTCCGTGAATTGCGGTGAAGTCCTCAACGGACCACTTGGTGAGTTGACTCAGTGAACCTGCTTCGGCAATGAGATCAAAGGATATTTCGAGCACATCTTTTTGTTGACTTCCACTCCGCAGTAACATCGCGAGCAGTTCCACATCGCTCAAGGCTTCTGCGCCTAGTTTCTCCAATCGTTCCTGCGGTCTGCCTTCCTCCGCTAAAAGTCGGAGTTTCATCGATAAAATGGAAGGAAAGTAATACTATGGGTGGAGGTATGCATTTGAGGGAGTTGAGTCGGCTACAAATGAAGCATCAATGCAGATGTTTTGTCAATTACATATGATCGCATGTTCATTGGTTTGGGGTCAAGTTTGAATTGTTTTGAAAAGAACTGATCTCCATCGTATCAGTTAGTGAAATATCAACGAATCTCTTTTTTGTATGACAATGGAGGTTGAGAGGTATTCGCTTGTTGTGAGATGGAATTACCCCTTGTTTGAGATGAGAAGTGAGCATGTAGATGAGTTTAATCATGACCCTTGGGCATCTGAATATGATTTAGATGTGCAGAATGAGGATCATCCGATTCGAGAGGGTTATGGACAACTTTTGAGTTGGATTGCTGAAAAAGCTCAAATTAGTCAAGGATCCCGAGTTTTGGAGCTTGGATCTGGCACGGGAAATCTTTCTAAGCTATTACCGTGCTGTCGCGAACTTGTCAGTGTCGATGTTTCCAAAGAAATGGAGTGTATTGCTGCGATCAAGTGCAGTCATATTTCGAATCGGAGGTTTATTGAGGATGATATACTTTCGGTCTTTGATCGGGAAGATTTGGATGTGTTCAACACCGTAGTCACTTCCTATACGGTCCACCATCTTACCGAGCCAGAAAAACTGCTGTTTTTTAAGAAAGTGTGGGATGCTTTGGAACCCAACGGAGTTGCGGTATTTGGGGATCTTATGGTTGAGAACCAAAAGGCGAAAGAGGATCGCATTGGCCACTATGAAAAGACCAAGCAGAATGACGTCGTCGAAGCCTTAAGAGAAGAATTTTTCTGGGATATTGAGACCTGTTCCAGAGCATTGAGGTCGATTGGATTCAAGTTTGAAATACAACGCTTTTCAGATCTTTCATATGGAATTTTTGCTATGAAACCCTAAAATTTCAGACAAAATGAAATTACCCCTCTTACCCCGAACCTTTTTTGGCTCCTTTCTCCTTTTTTTAGTAGCTCTGACAATCAATGCAGAGGCGATCATCCTCGAGCAGTATCCCAAACCCGATGCCACGCAGATCAATCCTGATTTGCATCTAAAGCTGATCTTTGAAGAGACTCCTGTAGTCGGGAGTCATGGGAAAATTCGGGTGTATGATGCGGCCGATGGACGGTTAGTCGATGAACTGGACATGAGCATCCCCGCTGGGGCCGATTGAGCGCAGCCCAAGGCCGAATGCAATCTACTCACCGGAACCTTATGTTTATGGGTCTAGTAGTCTGAATAATTCAAATACGAAACCGGGAACTCCCTCGGGGTTAGCGCTTCCAACACCGGATGATTACCAATTGACGATCATTGGTGGGTTTACCGATGGGTTTCATTTTTATCCGATCATTGTAAATGAGAATGTTGCGACAATTTATCTGCATCACCATTTGTTGGAATATGGGAAAACTTACTATGTTGAGATTGACGAAGGGGTTCTTTCGACTGCCGAGGGGAATTTCGAGGGAATAAAGGGGGATAATAAATGGGTGTTTTCCACGAAGCCGCACCCACCCTCTTTAGACGGAGGAAAGCTTGTCGTAAGTACGGATGGAAGCGGTGATTTTGATACCATTCAAGGAGCGATGGACTTTATACCCGATCATTATCCCACGCCAGTGGAGATCTTCATCCGTAATGGAGTTTATCAGGAAATCGTCTATTTCCGAAACAAGAGCAATGTGATGCTTCGAGGAGAGGATCGAGAAAAAGTGGTGGTGCGGTATGCGAATCGAGAAAACTTTAATCGGCATCCGGTGAACCTCAAAACCAATGAAGTCCCTGGGTCATTTCCCTCTAGGAGGGCAGTATTTATGGTAGATCATTCGGTTGGTATTCGACTGGAGAACATGACCATTGAAAATCTCTGTCGGCAGGCTCAAGCCGAGGGGTTATTGGTCAATGGTGAAGAAATTGTGGTGCGTGACACTACAATTATTGGATCGGGAGACGCCCTGCAAAGTAATGGCAGTGTCTATTACGAGAATTGTCGTATCGAGGGTCAGGGAGATACTATTCTTGGGCGAGGTGCCAACTTTTTCAAAAATTGCACACTGGTCTCAGATGGTCCGTATATGTGGATTCGCAATACCCAAAAAAATCACGGGAATGTTTTTGCAAACTGCATTTTTGATACCCCTGAAGGCCATGAAACGACAATTGCACGTCTTCCCACCAATCATGGAAAGAACTATCCGTATTCCGAAGCGGTGTTGCTGAACTGCAAGTTGAGGAGAATTGCCGCTGAAGGTTGGGGTACGATTGGCGGAGATCCTACCAACGTGAGGTATTGGGAGTTCAATAGCGTTGATCTGGAAACCGGGTATGAGGTCGACGTGAGTCAACGGAATCCGCTATCACGACAATTGAAACTCCCCGAAGACAAAAAGTGGATCGAACTCTATTCGGAACCAGCATTTGTTCTCGGTGAATGGGCGGCGGATTTATGAAACGAAAAGCTGTAACTTATCGATTAATCGAGATTTCAGATATTCCAGCTCTCTTTCAGGTGCGAGTTGCGACATGGCATAACGAGAACGGGGCGCGGGAATTGACTGAGATGGGGATTACCTCGGCATCTGTTGAGCAGCAATTGGTCTCTGGGACTCACCAGGGATGGTTGGCGGAGGTGGATGGCGTAGTTGTTGGCTTCGCAATTGGAAATAAAACGAAAGGTGAAATGTGGGTGATTGCTGTGCTCAGTGAATTTGAAGGCTGTGGTATAGGCAGAGAATTGATAACACGGGTGGAGCGATGGCTTTTTAGCTTAGGGTGGGAAAGCATATGGTTGACGACCCATCTTGATCCAGATTTCCGAGCGGTAGGGTTTTATCGGAGCCTTGGTTGGGTCGACTGGAAAATGGAGAAAGATCGGTATATGAGAAAGTCGAAACACTGAACTATGCTTTTCCATTGCTCTGAAGCTGATGTCTAATCCAGAATTAGATATGGGCACTGATTTTGTAGGAAAGGCAATAAGTTGAGTCGAGACTATTGGAATCGGGTTTGCGATGACTATGAATGCGAAGTCGTTAGCGTATGGGATCGGGATCGTGCGGGTCTGATTCGGGAGTGCATTGAAGGTCAAAGCGGTGTCGAAACGTCGTCTCAAAGAGCGGCGGATTTGGGATGCGGCGTTGGCAAATTCCTCCCGATTTTGGCTGAGCGATATGCAAGAGTGGAAGCGTGTGACTATGCTATGAGTGGACTCGAAAAAGCTCGATCTCACGCTGCTCGTTTTTCCAATATCTTCTACCATCAGGTAGATTTGAGTTTGGATCCGATGCCGTTTGAACCCGTTGATCTGGTTTTGTGTGTCAATGTGCTGATCATGCATTCCTATGATGACAGGATGCGGGCGTGGCGGGCGGTTGTGAATCAAGTGGCCGAGGGAGGTTGCCTCGTGTTGGTTGTTCCCGCATTGGAATCCGTATTGATGGAACAGCACATGGAGCGCGAAGCTTCGCTTGATGAAGGCGAAAGCTGTGAGGCGAGTTTAGCGAGCAGCATGCCTCTGGGAACGAAGGCGATTGATTTGCATCAGGGGGTGCATCTATTGGAGGGGTTTCGGACCAAACATTACTTTAAGAACGAGTTAGAGGAAATGCTGGGAAGTAGCGGATTTGAAGATGTTAAAATCCAGGCAATCCGATACAACTCGATTGAGAACTCCAAAGAGCAGAGCGATAGTTGGGATTGGTTTGCCATTGCAAAAAGACCAGCTGCTTCATAATTGAAAATTGCAATGAAAAATTTGGGCTATTTGACAGACTGTATTTTCCTCAGGCAGTCGGGCGAAGTGCATTGGAATAGACGATTTTGGGTGATTCGAAACCAGAATAATCCGACTTTCTGGTGGGGAAATTTTTTACTCTACCCCGAAGCACCTGCAGCGGGGGATGTGAAGCGGTGGTTGGTGGATTTTAGGGAAGTTTTTGGTTCCGAAAAAGGTCACGTTGCTTTTGGCTGGGACTCGGAAACAATTGGAGCGGTTGAGGCATTTAAGAAACTTGGATTTGAATACGAACCCTTGTCTGTTCTCGCCAGAAACGACTGCCCGCCATGCTCTGAGAAACATGGAATCAAAACTGATGAAATCGTTTTCCGAGAGATATCCTCGGATTCAGATTGGAATGCGGTCGCCGATTTGCAGTATGAAGTTGGTGTCGAAAGTGGTCACGACCCTGCCAGCTATAGCGAGTATAACGATAGAAAATTTGAACAATACCGTGAATTGAATGGGCGCGGTATCGGGTCTTGGTACGGTGCCTTCGACGGTGAGAAACTGGTTGCAGATATGGGGTTGTATTGGGATTCGGATGCCAAAATAGCGCGATTTCAAAGTGTCGAAACCGCCATGCAATACCGTCGACGGGGGCTTTGCTCCCAACTCATTCGATTTGTGATGAACGAGTCGAAACACAAGGTTGAGTTAAAAACTTGGGTGATTGTTGCATCGAAGGGAAGCATTGCAGAGAGTTTGTATCGAAAGCAGGGATTTCGAATTAGGACCTTGCAACTGGGAGTCTGTTTTCCCCAAAAATTCGACTTCGAATCGATCTCTGAAACGTCTTATTTCTAAATTTTACAAGGGGTTTTGCTTGCTTTCACGAACGCAGTGAGAAGGCCTGCAAACCCGTCTTAATGAGCACTTGCGGGCTCCGCAAGCAAAGCCCCTGTAGGGAGATGAGATATGTCAGCATTGCTTGTAATCGAACGATTGCAACTGCAAGATCAAATCCCATGAGCGAACAAACAACGCCGTATTCGATTCATTTTTCGTGTCCGTTGTAGAGTTGGTACGTTATTGCGAATGAGCGGTGTCGATCTCTCCAATATGCGTTTTAACCCAATCTTGGAGCGATCTCTTTGCTTTATTCACAATTACACTACCACCATAAAGGAAAATCATTATGGTCATCACTCTATACCAATAACCCAAGAACCCGGCAGGGATTTGCGGTTTGGCGGATTGTTGGGCTTTACTGTAAAGTGAGTCGGAATTTTCAATAGCAGACTTATGAGTGTAGCTTTTTCTGTTCCACCCCCTACGGTTTCACTTTGCCGTGCAGCAGAAAATTTGATTACTCTATGAATATGAAGACCCCAAAAAGGATATTGTGCGCAATTATGATGCCGATCATTTCGCAGGCTGCTTCAGTTGACCTTCAGCTGGATGTCGAAAAAACGGAAGCACCGATTAACCCGATGATTTATGGACAATTCATCGAGCATATGGGCCGATGTATTTACGGAGGAATTTGGGCAGAAATGCTTGAAGACCGTAAATTCTATTTCCCTGTAACAGATGAATATGATCCATACAAAGCACTGGTTGATACTGATTTTCCTGTGGTTGGAGCTTCTCCTTGGCAAGTGATGGGAGCCGCGGGTTCTGTATCGATGATTTCAGACGACTCTTTTGTTGGCGATCACACACCCTTCATTGCCGAAGATAGTGGCATTCGTCAGCTCGATCTGTCGCTCGTAGAGGGCATGGGTTACGAAGGGTATGCCTGGCTTAAAGCAAAATCTGGCAGCGCAAAGGTTAAGATAACACTGAAAAGTGAAGCAGGGGAAGTGGTCAGCATCGACGTGAAAGTTGGCAGCAAGGACTACAAGAAATTCGAATTTGAAGGCAAAGCATCTGCATCGACCGAAAAAGCGATGTTGGAGATCGCTGCGGTGGAAGGAGATGTATTTGTCGGAACGGCTTCTCTGATGCCAGCTGACAATATTCGTGGCATGAGAAAAGATACACTCGCGCTGCTTAAGGAATTGGACGCACCAGTCTATCGCTGGCCGGGAGGTAATTTTGTTAGTGGATATGATTTCCGGGATGGAATCGGAGATCGCGACCGTCGGCCGCCACGCAAAAACCCCGCTTGGACTGGAGTTGAGTACAATGATTTTGGAACCGATGAATTCATCGACTTTTGCCAAGAAATTGGCACTGCTCCGGTCATTGCGGCTAATACCGGATTTGGCGACCACTACTCTGCCGCCCAATGGGTGGAATATTGTAATGCTTCTTCAAAAACCATTGGAGGAAGCTGGAGAAAAGCAAACGGTCACAAGGAACCATTCAACGTAAAATACTGGTGTGTGGGTAACGAAATGTGGGGCAATTGGCAGTTGGGTTATATGCATCTCGATCATTATGTGCTGAAGCACAATCGCACTGCTGATGCGATGTTAGAAGTGGATGATTCCTTGGTGTTAATCGCCTCGGGCGATATCGCGAGTCGAAGTAAGAGCCTTTCCGATCCGGAAATCGAAAGAGGTTGGTCTGAAGGATTGTTGCAGGAGTGTGCGGACAAAATGGATCTCATTTCTGAGCATTTTTACAGCGGTCGTACTCCCTGGACGGACCAACAGCGCGAACCTTTATTGGATCATGTGACTCGAGTTAAACTATTCATTCGCAGTATTTGTGACCAACATCGGGAGTTGCAGGGAAAGATGGAGGATTTGAAAGATAATATGATCCCGATTGCGATGGATGAGTGGAACTACTGGCATCGTGAATACCACTATGGTGAGCTCGGGTGCATATATGAGCTGCAGGATGCTTTGGGCATAGCCGAAGGGTTTAATGAATACTACCGCCAAAGTGATTTGGTGCAGATGGCTTATTATGCCCAGACCGTTAATGTAATTGGGGCTATTAAGACGACAAAAACCGAAGCGGAATTTGCTGCTACCGGATTGGTCCTCAAAATGTATCGCGCCAACTACGGTGATATTCCACTAACTCTTGCTGACGAGTATGCGCCACTCGATGTTGCTGCTGCGCTCGATGAAGACGGCAAGGTGCTTACAGTGAGCGTGGTGAATCCACTCAAGGAGGAAAGCGTTGTGAACCTCAGTTTAAAGGGGGCTAAAATGGCGAAAAATGCGGACGTAACATGGGTGACAGGAGATACGAAATTGGCATTCAATGCTCCGGGTAAACCGCGCCAAGTAGATGAATATGAATCCACTGCAGTGGATATCACTGAGGGATTGAAGGTCAGTGCTCTGAGCTGCGCGATTTTCCGCATTGCATTGGATTAAACAGACGATTTTGAGTTTGGTTTATTGGGTAAACCGAAGCCGGTGCTGCGGAGAAGTTCGCAGGGCCGGCTTTTTTATTCTCCGAAAGAACTCTGTTGGGGAGGTTCATACCGATAAGCGTTTAAAAGACTTCAAACTGAAACAGATCTCATGCCATTCGACAGACTCACGGTCATGAACAAGCATAACATACTACGATAGATGAGGTGTAGTATTCGGTGCTCGCATCGGATTATTCACGTATTTAATTCAACGCTAATGGGTATGGGAAATGACTATTTCCAAACACTCCCCAAAGCATCCTGGATTTAACTTGATCGAATCGTGCAAAAGTAAACGCAGAATGCTCTCTTTTTATTTTAATAAATAACTTTCCGAATCAAATTGGTGAGAATTCGGTGCAATTGAGTAAAAACATGAGCCTTGAATCTCTGTTTTTTGCAAATTCAACTACGCTAGTTTTCTATCCCATCAATCGGAGTCTTTTGCTAAAGGAAGAAGGATCACTCTACTCTATGCGAAAGTAGTCAAAGTCGATCCATCCTTGTTCTCCGAGCGCTCGGTTCTTTTCGGCGAAAATACCGACTTTGGCTCCGATCCATCGCCCTTCAACTGCCTGAAAAGGCGTATCAAAGGATTGGAACGTAGCACCGTAGGAACTCCATTCGAACTGACAAAGGCCACCGGACTCCATTACGCACTTTACGATGATGGAAGAGGTATCCGAAGGAAGTTCGATCGAGTTTTGTTCGATTTCCGGTTGGTGTCCCATCGCGTCCAAACAATGCTTGTATTTTAGTGTAAGTTTGCCGGAAGAGCCGCGTTCTACGGCGACAACGGCGTATTTCATTCCCATCATCACGAGTCCACCTCGTTCTCCTGGTAGGAGTTGAGAAGGGTCAAATTTAGTCTCACTGGTAAATGCTGGTGCTGGCAGTTTCTGGAGTAGTATTTGAGGGACTGTCCAGAGATTCAGATGAGGTTCTTGGGGATAGACTGCCTTGAGTCGTAACTGTCCTTCACCTTGGTCCAGATTGAACCAGCCTGGATATGGATTAGCCTGCCATTGCCATGCAAGCGAGAGCGACTCACCATCAAATTCATCACCTACCTCGGGGATTGAGAGCGGTTGTTGAGGAAGTGATGGTTTTGCATGTTGGAGGTAGGGTTCTCCGCAGCCGTCACCATCTTTATCATCTCCCATCACAGGCCAATCGTCTATCCAATCAACGGGTTGTAGGTGCACGATACGACCGTAGGGTTGGCGTTCCTGGAAATGCACAAACCAGCCTTCTCCATTGTCGAGTTCAACATAGCCACCCTGGTGGGGGCCATTGATGTCGGTAGATCCTTGAGCGAGCACAATTTTGTCTTCGTAAGGACCCCAAACATTTTTTGAGCGAAGAATGGTTTGCCATCCTGTTGGCACTCCTCCGCCAGGTGCAAAGATATAGTAGTAACCATTGCGTTTGATGAACTTGGGACCCTCAATTGTTGTGTGCTTGTCATACCCCATGAAAACGACCTGCTTATTCGGTGTTAGTTCAGCACCGTCGACTGTCATTTCGGCGACCTGAATAATGCTTTTGACTCCCGCCCGACTGTTGGCAAATGCGTGTACGAGGTAGACTTTTCCGTCGTCATCCCAAAGGGGACAAGAGTCGATGTTTCCGAATGCCTTGCTGACCTGGGTAGGTGTTTCCCATTCTCCGAAAGGATTCTGAGTTTTTACGCGAAATATCCCACGATCTGGATCTCCCCAGTAGATATAGTACCAGCCCTCATGAAAACGAAATGAAGGAGCCCAGACGCCGTTGCCATGCTGAGGTTTGTCAAAATGGTTATCGGGGAATTGGCGAACGGCATAGTTTACAAGCTTCCAATTGACCAAATCTTTCGAATGCAGAATTGGAAGTGCGGGCACTGAATTAAACGACGAGGCCGTCATGAAAAAATCATCCCCCACTTTGACGATATCAGGATCGGAATAATCCGCGAAAATAATGGGGTTTTGATAAGTTCCGTCCCCTTGGTCAGGAGTCCAAGTTTCTGCGAATGTGAAATGGGCGGAAATTAAGGTGGTTAGGGTGAGGCAGAGAAAAGCAAAGATAATTTTTGGCATGGCAAGGGTGGTAACAGAATGGAATTTTCGGATGGGATGTAACTCTCTGGTTTAATCCAATTTTCTATTTGAACAGATGTCCTAGAGGAAGGGTTTGCCTGCGAATATCATCGAGGAAAAGTTTCGCATAGGTCTCTGCTCCGTAAGGACTCAAATGAGTATTATCGGTTTTACCTTCAGGAAAAAAAGGATGCTCCCCAGGTTCGTAGAGCAGGTGAATCTTCTTGGATTCTTCGATGCCCAATTCATTGATCATCGTTTCGGTCAGTCCCTGCATGTCCACAAATGGAATGTTCATTTCCTGGGCGAGCATACGAGCAACGAAGGGGTAGGCACCATGGGTGTCTTGGAGTGTGCCCCATTCATTAAAATTCCGTCGCACGATCGAACTCATTAGCACGGGGAAAGCCCCTTTTGCGCGCGATTCTTCCACAAATTTGAGCAGGTTTGTTCGATATCCTGAGTAGGGATTGGTGTAGCGTTCCGGAGATTTGAATTTTTGATCATTGTGTCCGAATTGGATCAAAACCCAATCTCCGGACTGCAATTGGTTCCGCACCACTTGCCAGCGACCTTCATCGATAAAGCTTTTACTACTCCTCCCATTAACCGCATGATTTTCAAAGCGAACGTCTTCGATAACCATCGTCTTGAGGGCCTGGCACCAGCCGCGTTCGGGATTGCCTCCCTCTGTTGGTTTATCAGCCATGGTGGAATCTCCAATGGCGTAGATGGTAACCAGTGGCTGGGATGGGTTGGGGACTGTTTGAGATGTAGCTGCCATCGTGTGTCCTAAGAAGACACACAACATAATGATGAATTTCAGGGCGTTTTTTAATAGGGTAGAACTCATGTTATGCAATCAATGATTGGAATCATTGGCTTCTAAAACGTTTGAGCTCGGATTCCAAGGCAAATACAGCCAGACGAATCGTCAGAGTATCGATGGAATAGAATCAAAAAGATGAAATTATTCCTTTAGGGACGACTGGCCTATTCTCTGAGGGATAGTGAGTGACCCAAAATGGTGGCGGTTACTAAGGCAGTACTTGAATTATCAGCGTAAAGCAAAAAAGCCTGCTGTGATTCACAGCAGGCTTTCGGAATTAAAATTTTGAAGGTCGCGTCCTTAGACGTTTGGCTTGGTTTTCTGGAGACCGACTACGCGATCGCCTTCACTCCATTGGCCTCGTTTTCTGAGCAAATCAACACGCTCAAAACGCTTAAGAACGTTGCGTTTCTTTTTGCCGGCTGCGGAACCTACTTTAAAGCTATTGTGCTGTGTCATGGGTCTTTGTTGGTTTTGAAAAGAGTCGATGAAAAGGAATGAAGGGCATCATTTCAAGTCCAATTTGAAATTTGCTGCAAAAAACTGTCAAATATTCAGTTTTCTTGCGTTAATATCCACTTCTTGTAGGCACTTGAGGCTCCTGTGACACGGATCCAAACCCATTGAGCAGTGTCGTAGCTGTGATTTTTGACGAGCCAATCTTCAATAGCAGACGCGTTGGTTTCTACAAATTTTAAGGTAATACGATATTCGGTATCGCATACCATCTTCCCTTCCCATTTGTAGTGGGATTGAATCGGTGAAGCCACTTGTGCGCAACTGACCAGATTCCCGTCAACAAGCGATTGGGCGATAGTATCGGCTTCCTCTTTTGTCGATGTTGTTGTCCATCCAATAGCGATGTTGGGTATACTCATGATTTTATCATTGAAAATTCGAGTGGTTTTGCTATTGTCCTTCCTTTTGGTTCAGGCACAAACGGTGCAAGGGACTAAACTTCAGGTATCAATTCCAAACCAATTTCCGCAATTGAAAGACGAATACTTAAAACAAGCGCAGAAGGTAATTCAAGATCCAAACATTTTGGTGAATGTGATCTCTCGTCGTGTGAAACAACTCAAACACGGTAGCCGTCCGTTGGTCGAATCCCTTGAGAAACTGAATCCTGAGGACATCGCACTACGTGAAGTCATCGAAGGTAAGATCACTTACCAGCTTTTCAACGTGGAAGAAGACGTCCTTTAAGACCTCGAGTTTTAATAAGGAAACGAAGAGATCCTCACGCTTTTGGGCTGGAAAGGGGCGAGTGCCTGGTTACGGCCTTTCGTTATTCATTAAATAGTTCGTTTGGAGACGACTAATCATGGGTAAGTCCAAGCAGAATGAGCGCAACAGGGAAGTCCGCAACAGTAAGGTTCATCACAATTTTTTTGTGACGGAAACTTATGAGGCTGGCATTGTCCTTCGAGGTACTGAGGTCAAATCGATTCGCATGGGCAAGGCTCAGATTGCGGAATCATTCGCTCGTGTTGAAAAAGGGGAGGTCTTTCTCTACAACGCCCACATTGATGAGTATGCCTTTGGCAACTTGAACAATCACAATCCGGTGCGTCCACGTAAGCTTCTTCTTAACCGTCGCGAGATTAATAAGATCATGGGCGCAATCGAAAGTGGGGGAAAAACCCTCATTCCGACTCGCTTGTACATGAAGCATGGCTTGGTAAAGGCGGAAATCGGTGTGTGTGCGGGCAAGAAGCAGTATGATAAACGAGAGACCTTGAAGCGTAAAATCGACATGAGGGAAGCGGAAAAGGCCATGAAACGAACACAGCAGTATAGTGGCGCTAACTCGATGCGATAAAAGGGATTGAATAGGATTTAGGGAAACTGAGGATGGGAAATCAAGGGCAAAAAAAAGACGAAAAAATGACCGAATCACCCTCCTCGAGGACCCAAGCGAGGCTGCTTCCATCGATCAAAGATTTACCGAACTGGTTGCGGTGGAAGTTTACCGATGCACAGCGATTTTTACTGCTCTGTATTATTTCAGGGATCTTATGTGGATTGGCTGGAGTGGGTTTTCATCTATCGATCCAATGGGTGTATCAACACTGGACGGGTGTGTTTCACGGAAAGCAAGGTTGGGAAAAGGTTGCAATCATGATTGCTTCGCCTGCGGTTGCCGGGTTGTTGGTTGGATTGATTTTGCAGTATTTATCGCCTTCCGCGGTGGGCAGTGGTATACCCCAAACCAAACAAGCCTACTATCAGAAGTTTGGGTATATCGATATCAAGGAAGCCTTTTTTAGATTTGTCGCCGGGACTCTATTTGTTGGGCTTGGAAATAGTTTGGGCCGAGAGGGACCGACTGTTCACATTTGTAGTGCGATTGCTTCCAAAGTCGGTCAGTGGGCGGGCTTAGCAAAGTCGAGTGTTAAGAACATGGTGCCAGTTGGGATGGGTGCAGGCATCGCTTCGGCATTCAATACTCCAATTGCTGCTATCTTTTTTGTATTCGAAGAGTTGCTCGATGACTTTAGCAGTAAGGCGCTTGGTGGGATTCTCGTTGCTGTAGTCATTGCAGCGGTCGTCTCACGGTCCCTTCTTGGGGAACATGCTACCTTTGTACTCGAATTGCCCAATTACCATATGGACTATTGGATGTTGGTATCCGTGGTTATGGGTGTCACGGCAGGGATTCTTGGGCATATTTGGGTCACATTGTTGCTGGCGTTGCGCAGTTGGAACAAGCGATTGAAGCTGCCAATTTGGGTGAAGCCAGGAATTGGCGGACTGAGCGTTGGCTTGATTGCATATACCGTGTTTGAAGTGACCCGAGGTTCGGAGGGGGTTTACAGTATCGGGTATCAGGATCTTAATTCCGTGCTGGGTGGACGAATGGTGCTCTCTGTGATTGTGGCACTTTTTATCGGAAAGTTTTTTGCAACAATATTTGCCTATTCTTTTGGAGGTAGTGGAGGTATTTTTGCTCCGGTATTGTTCATGGGAGGCATGCTCGGTGGTATGTTCGGGGAAACCCTTACGATGTTTTTTGATGTTCCAGAAAAGGTGGATGCGGCCTGTGCACTTTTAGGAATGGGAGTCTTTTTTGCGGCGGTAATTCGATGCCCATTAACCTCGATTCTCATTATTTTTGAAATGACGAGGAATTATTCAATAATCCTTCCCTTGATGGCGGGGAACATGATTGCTTACGCCATTTCGGGAAAGCTTCGGTCCATTCCAATATACGATGCATTGTTGCTCCAGGATCGGGTGAACCTCAAACGTATGCCGAGTTACCGTGGCGAGAGAGATTGGCGGAATTTACCTGTATCCACTATTATGACCTACGATGTCACCAGTCTGGCAGCGGAAGATACCGTGGAAGAAACCTTGGAAAATACGATTCGCCAACAGCGTCATCATGCTTACCCCGTTTCGAATGAAGCGAACGATTTAATCGGTATGATTACCCGACACGAAATTCAGGAAGCCAAACACTTGGGCAACGGTGACACCATAGGGAAGCTTCTGCCCAAAAAACGACTGGTAACGGTCAATCCGGATACATCGATCCGTGATGCTGCTAACACTATGGTGTTGGGGGAAGTGGAACAAGCTCCGGTGGTTAGTAAGAAGGACACAAAAAGGTTGCTGGGGATCATCACTCTTCATGATATTGCGCGTCAACAAAACGCTATTCTTGAAAAAGAAGATGAATAGAGAATACTCTTACAACCCTATCTCTTTGTGTTAATCGCGGCTTTTTTGATAAAAAGTTGGATTTCATCCATTTCCTGTTACAGTTTAGATTTTCCCTCCTCCTTAGGATATCAGGATTTGCGGAGTGAGGGATGCTCAAGGTCATCAACACTATGGATAAGAAGATCCGCATTGGAATTATAGGCGCAGGGGATAACACTCGCGCGAAACATATCCCGGGGTTTCAAGCAATCCCTGGAGTCGAAATCGTCTCTGTTTGTAACCGACGACCTACCAGCTCGCGTTCTGTTGCAGATGAATTTAAAATTCCAAAGATAGCCGGGGACTGGCGGGAGGTTGTTGCGGACCCCGAAGTGGATGCAATATGTATCGGGACCTGGCCGTATTTACATTGTGACGCGACCATCGAAGCCCTCAAGGCAGGGAAACATGTGCTTTGTGAAGCGCGGATGGGAATGAATCTCACTGATGCTATGGAAATGGCCAACGCATCCAAAGCGCATCCAGACCTAGTGGCTCAGTTGGTCCCGGCTCCAATGTCGCTTGATTTCGACCATGTGATTAAAAACACAATACAGCGAGAAGAGCTGGGTGAAATCAGGGAAATAGTGCTCACTCATTACGCCCGAGCTAATATTGACAAAGAGGCTCCCATGCATTGGCGACAGGACATGGAGTTGAGCGGCTGCAATGTCTTAAACTTGGGCATTTTTTATGAAATGTTGGGACGGTGGCTTTCCGATGAACCCGAATGGTTAACTGCTGATGCTGCAATTTACACCCAGTATCGAGAGGATAAGTTGGGGGGGAAAATCAAGGAAGTGAAGGTCCCTGATACCATCACAGTCCTCGGGCGTTATAAAAATGGAACCAGATTGGTCCTCAACATGACAGGTGTCGATGCGGGTCTACCTGTTTCGGAGATTCGCATCCATGGTACAGAAGGAAGTTTGCGAATCGATTTCTTAGAAATGTATCTTTTCTTTGCCAAAATGGGGCACGACTATGAAATTCCGATTGATGTTCCACGCCAAACGAGAAGGGGCTGGAAAGTTGAAGAAGATTTTATTAACAGCATTCGGACTGGAAAACCTGTTGAACTGACAAGTTTTGATGATGGATTGAAGTATATGCGGTTTACTCAGCGAGTTTACAATTCTTGGTCCAACGGCGGGATTAAGACTTAATGAGCGACACTAAAGCACCTATCCGATTGGTCATTGCCACCGGCAATGCTGGGAAAGTTCGGGATTTTGAAACTGTGTTCGCGGGCTCTGAACACCCTGTGGAAGTGGTTTCCATAACCCAGTTTGGCGGGATGCCCGAAGTGGTCGAATCCGAACCTGATTTCCGAGGCAACGCACGATTAAAAGCACAAGCGGCACAAAGTAGTGTTCCAACCGGCGAAGGATGGTGGACACTTGCCGACGATAGTGGATTGTCGGTTGATGCATTGAAGGGTGCACCGGGTGTGTATTCTGCTAGGTTCGCTGGCCCTGATGCCACCGATGCGGATAACCGCGAAAAACTATTACAGGTGCTTGATGGAATACCCATGGAAAAACGGGGTGCCCATTTTACCTGCCATTTGTGTCTGATATCACCGGAGGGGGAAATCTGGAATTTCGAAGGAATCTGCGAGGGAAGCATCGCTTTTGCGTCTTCCGGAACAAATGGATTTGGCTATGATCCATTGTTTATTCAAAAAGGAGATAGCCTTACCTGGGGTGAGCTCGATAAAGGGCACAAAAATGCCGATAGTCACCGAGGACGGGCGACTCAAAAACTGCTCCGTTGGTTTGGAGAGCATTTTTGATCGGTACGTCTTTTTAGAAAAATTGAGCGATTTTTGAAACTGCTTGTCAATAATCGTGAATGAAGTGACTCTATAGCGGATATCGTCTTGACTCTAAACTTGACTGCATATCAAGCTTGCGAAGTGTTTACCGAGGTGTGTTGTTCCGAAATGTCCTGTTAAAACGGCCGTTGTCCGTGCTTTGTTCCAAATCTAATTTGCTCTCTAATTTTTTGACTGAAAGGCTCTCTATGTTCCGGCTTGTTAAAGCTACAGTATTTATCGCAATTCTATCGCTGTTTTCTGTTTCACTCCGGGCCCAAGGCAATGATCCCGCGCTGGATAGCTACTATGCCGCAAATGCGCTTTACAACAAAAACCTTTATGAGCTCGCTATCGACGAATACAAAGCGTTTATCGCCAAGTATCCGAGGCACGAAAAGATCTTGCGAGCGAAGTTTGGGTTAGCAGTTGCACTCTATAACCTCGAACGTTATCCGGAAGCAGAGCAGCAGCTTGCGAGTCTTGCCAGAGAACGAGAAGCACCCAGCAAGGAGCAGGTGTACAACCTTTGGGGGCAGTGCTTGCTCATTCTCGGTCGTCCGGCGGAGGCGGAAACATCCTTTTTGTGGAGTGTGAATCGCGGGAAAGAACGACTTTTCCTAGATCTTCCAGGCATGGGCGGACAATTCCAAGAGGCGCCAGAGTTGGCTTCGAGTTCCATTCAGGATTTGGATCCTCTGGAACGGGCCTTGGTGGGGCTGATTCAAGCCCTATTTGAACAGGGTAAATGGCAGGGAGTTAAAGAGTATGCTTCAGAATTCATCGAATTGATTCCTGAGAGTGAACACATCGCAATGGTCCGATTTTACAGTGCGTTTGCCTTGTATGAGACTCAGCAGTACGAAGAATCATCTAAGATCCTTGAGGACATTAAGCTCTACCATAAAAGTTCCCCATACTATGAGCATTCGGTCTTTCTCTTGGCAGAGTGCCAGCGTGAAATGGGCAATTTTGATTTGTCCGCCGGTAATCACATGATTGTTGCTCGTGAGGTCAAAGGAGATTTTGCAGGAAACTCCCTTTACCGACTTGGGTTCATTCGCTTCACTCAGAAAAACTATGCAGATGCCGCTGGGGATTTTGAAGATTTGCGATTGTTGTATCCGCAAAGTGAGTACTTTAATAAAGCAGGCATCTATTTGGGGCGTTCCTTTCTTGAAAATGATCAGTACGCTCGTGCCCAGGAGGTATTTGGCAGCCTTACGTCGGTTCAGGAGACTGGAGCAGAGGCGACACTCTGGTTGGCTCGCACCTTTCTACGACAGAAAAATTTCCAACAAGCGTTGGATGTGCTGGGACCAGCTATCCGCAAGTTCAACAACGACGAAGAACTCAATCAGTTTGTTTTTGAGTATGGTTATGC
Source organism: Opitutales bacterium (assembly GCA_963676215.2). Classification (GTDB taxonomy): domain Bacteria; phylum Verrucomicrobiota; class Verrucomicrobiia; order Opitutales; family JAFGAQ01; genus JAKSBQ01. The sequence continues at coordinate 90,255 of CAXXVT010000027.1, forward strand.
CCTCATGGGAATTGGACAAAACTCCGAAGCGGCGGATGTTTTTAACCGAGTTGTCAGTGAGTTTGAGGAAAGTATTCTTACCCCACAAGCTTTGCGACTCCGTGCTTACTGCTTACTCAACAATGAGAGCTATATCGAAAGCTTAACCGTTTGTGATCGTTTCCTGCAGAGCTATCCAAATGATCCATCTTACCGGGATGTTGCTTTCATGCGGGCGGAAAATGTATTTTTCCTCGATCGACTTGATGAAGCTGTTCGAGCCTATCAGCAGTTTGTGCCATGGGAACGCCGGACGGAATACACGGATGAGGCCCGGTTCCGTATTATTCAAATTCTGGCAGAGCAAAAGAGGTGGAATGAGGTTCTGGATGATATTTATGAGCTAAAACGTGAAGGCAGTCCCGATGGTGAATTCTTCGATCAGTTGGACTACATTGAGGGGCTCACCTACTCCAATCTGGCACGTTGGGATAATGCGATTCAGTCATTGGAAGGTTTCATTCGTGAAGATCCGAAACGACTCAATGCTGATATCGCACAGATCAAATTGGCTCAGGCCTACGAGTCTAAAAAAGATGTCGCCAAGGCGAAACTCGCGTTGGAAGTTCTAGTGCAGGATAATCCTGATAGTGAGTATCTCTCACAGGCGTTGGCAGAATTGGGGGAGACTCAACTATGTCGAAGGCAATGAAACTTTGGCTGAGACCTATTTCAATCGGGTAGCTACAGAATTTTCGAGCAGTCCATTTTTCGCCCAATCTCAGTACTATTTGGGATGGATCGAGATGAATCGGGATAATTTCCTCCGGGCTGTTTCCTATTTTGATAAGGTTGCGAGCAATTTCCCAGACAATGAATTGGCGGCGGATTCCCTTTATAAGAAGGGTTTGCTCTATCTTGAAATGGACCAGCCGGGGAACGCGCAGGTTGCACTAAAGAATTTTCTGGAGCGATATCCCAACGATGAACGCTTTGATCAAGCTTCTTTTTATTACGGTCGTAGTTTGTCCATTCTTCAGAGGTATACCGAAGCGATGTCTATCTTCAAGGGACTCAATGGTCGGGTCCGTGACAATGATCTCGCGGCGCGCACTCTCTATGAAATGGCATGGTGCAATCAGGGCTTGGCGAATCTGGAAGCGGCTAAAGCCCGGTATAACGATCTTCTCAGTAATTATCCCGATCATGATCTTACCAAACGGGCGATTTTTGAATTAGCAGAGATTGAATACGAAGAAAGCAACTACACCAGTGCGATCTCTCGCCTTGACGAATTGATGGCAGGTAGTCTGGAGAACCGCTTGCGTGAGCGAGTGCTGCATCGAATGGGATGGTGTTTGTTGGGTCGTGAGCAGGATCTCGCAGCTGCGGAGGTTTTTGAACAGATGCTTCGGGATTTTCCAAATTCAGAGTTTACAGGAATTGCTGCCTATCAAGCAGGTGAGGTTCGTATGATGCGCAAAGAGTATCAGAGCGCTTTGCCACTCTTCGAAAAAGCTCGCAAGACGGGCAAAGAAGAAAAGGTGATCCAACAGGCGTCTCTTCGTCTGGGGGAAACCTACACCTACCTGAGCCAATGGGAAGAAGCTGAAAAGGTGTTTTCCCAATACTACGCTAAATACCCCACTTCTGAGTTTACGCGTCGCGCTATCATGTGGCTTGGATGGTCTCAGGAAAATCTCGGGCGATACGAACAGGCGATTGCGAATTACCGCATCGTACTGAGAGGTGGGAAACGAGATGAACTTGCGGCCAGGAGTCAGTTCCAAGTCGGACAAAGTTTGATCAAAATGGGCGAAAATGACCAAGCGGTTCGAGAGTTGATTTTGGTAGATGTGAACTATGCTTATCCGGTATGGAGTGCTCGTGCAGTTCTCGAAATTGGCAGGATTTTGGATTCCCAAGATTTTGAAAAGGAAGCGAACGATCGATTCCGAGAGGTGATTTTGAAGTTCCCGGACACCAATGAAGCTTCGTTGGCAAGGGATCTCTTGCGGGAGCGGGGAGTGACGATTTAAATTAGAATTTATAAATTGTGGAAAAGAGGAAGGATGCAGACTCAAATGATTGAGAAACAAAACTGGAAACTATTTTTAGGCGTTGGATTGTTGTTGGTGGCAGCCAGCGTTTTGAGCGGACAGACCGTCGAAACAACAGAAACGATTGAAAAAACGGACTCATTGTTCGTGCTTCTGTCAAAGGGTGGCATTGTAATGATTCCCCTTGCCCTCTGTTCCGTTTTGGCTGTTACCATTGCGATGGAGCGCTTTATAAGCCTGGGCCGCAAAGCCATGATTCCGGCACCCCTTGAAGATGAGCTTATCGAAGTTCTCGAATCCAGGAAAAAGGGTAAGATTGCTGAGGCCAAAGAAATTTGTGCAAATCACCGGAGCCCGCTCGCCGATATGTATTTGACCGGGTTGGATCATTGGGAGCACGATGCCGGGGACGTGGAAAAAGCGATGGGCGATACTGCAAGTCTGCGAATTCGTAAGCTGAGACGCAGCATTCGATCGTTGAGATTGGTAGGAAGTATCTCTCCGCTTTTGGGACTCTTAGGAACAGTAATCGGGATGATTCGAGCGTTCCAAACGGTCGCATTGAGCAGTCAATCGATCAATAAAGCTGAATTGTTGGCGGAAGGAATTTATCAGGCGATGGTGACAACAGCGACTGGGCTGTCGATCGCGATTCCTACATTGATCGTGTATTTCTATTTCAACAACCGGATCGATAAAATCGCTGAAGAGTATGAGGAAAAGGGCAATAGTTTCATTTTCAAATTCTTCCGTAGTCGTTTGAAATTGGAGGGTTGAGATGAGAATTGATTCCGGAGAAAGTTCAGGGGACGATCAGTTTATTGATACTTCGTCTCTCGTGGACATCATGTTCATCCTCATCATCTTCTTCTTGGTGACGATGTCGTTCCACGAAGAAGAAACGGATATGGCTGTCAATTTGCCGGAAACCGATTTGACCCTTAGCTCTGCTGTTCAGGTTCTTGTGATCAACATTCGAAATGATGGCAGTTACTACGTTTCTGACAAGCGGATGGATCTTCAATCGCTCAACAATGAGCTTGTGGAAGTGGTTCAACGCAATCCGGATCAAAAGGTGTTGGTAAGAGCAGATCAAAATGCTCTGCATGGACAAGTGGCACAGGCAATTGCCTCCTGTCGAAGAGTTGGAATCAGTGAGGCAAACATTGGTTACATGACAACGCTATAGGAGAGAATCATCTATACTTATCGAACATTGATCACGATTTCCGAAAGCAAGCTTCGCTAGAGCAGGGCAGTCTGAATGGGTATTTCTGAAAACATTAAAAAAGCACTCTGGAAATTTATGGTATCACCATTCTTCCTGCTGTTGGCTGTACTCGTGGTGTTCAGCCTCGGAATGCTTTTTGGTCTTGGCTATCTAAGATATTATGTCGATGGCGGTTCCATCAACCGACGGGCGATTCATTCCACACTGGTTTTGAACCTATGGGAGCAACCGGAGTTTCTCCATGGTGAGCTCAATCTCCTTAAGGGAAACCAGGAAGCGACCTTATCCGAAGATGGGAAGACGCTCATTCTCTCACGGTCCTTTTCGCGCGATAATATGGATCTCTTTATTTCTGAGCTGACAGAGGAAGGATGGAGCAAACCAGTTGCGTTGAGTGGATTCATCAATACCGGCTATGATGAGCGAGGACCCAGTCTCAGCCGGGATGGAAATTGGCTCCTCTTTCAATCAAACCGTCCGAGCACCTATGGCGGATACGATCTCTACATGAGCCAACGAGTCGGCGATCGCTGGACTGAGCCGGTAAACCTCGGACAGGGCGTCAATTCTGAGCAGGACGACGCCTATGCAACCTTTGGACCTTCCGCACGCTCGATATTCTTTTCTTCTAAACGACCCAAGCCTTTGGGTGCTGTGGTCGAATCGGAAAAACAGAAAGAATCCGATGGAAATGAGGAAGAAGATACTTCCGACTGGGATATTTATCAGAGTATGGTGGTGCTCGAAGGAGTTCCTGAATCGCAGACATTGCCCATTTACGGTCCGGCGAATTATATGCCCAGCATCAATACCGAATGGGATGAAATGCAGCCCGCTATCCCCTTGGGTTCAGATCAACTCTATTTGGTGTCGGATCGGGAAGGAAGTATCGGCGGATACGACATTTGGGTGAGTCGGTTTTTTAATGGAGAGTATATTGAACCGGAAAACATCGGGTTACCGGTGAATTCTAAAATGGACGAAACTTTTCCAACTTTCGCGACTCGCGGGTCAGACATGGTATTTGTTTCCAACGTGTATTCCATTCACCCGCGAGCGTTAAAATACTACCAAACTCAATCAAAGCAGGTGTTGAGTCGATTTGACTACAAGCTGCTACGGAACGTAATCCTCATTGTTTTGCTCCTTGTTCTGGCGGGGGTCGCCATTCACTATTTGCTGAAGTTGTTGTTGGATTCGGAGCTCAAGCTGTTGCCGCGCTGTCTTATTGCTTCTTTCCTACTCCACTTGATTTTGGCTGCTCTGTCGGGTTCGCTTTACCTCACTTCAAAGATCGAGGAAACCATGGAGACGAATCTCCAGGAAATGACGGTGAACATGAATGCTCTCGCACAGGAAAGCATTGCAGTTGCAATCCGTGAAAGTGTTGCCTCTTTGCCACAGGTGCAGGCTCCCAACACCATGGAGCAGGTTGAGGTAGAAGTGCCATTGCAGACAGAAACCCCCATCAACAATAGGGTAAATCCTTACCCCGACACGGTATCTGTGAAACAGACAGCCATCAGCTCGCAAAATTTCACTCAAGTAAGGCAATCGCAATCCACCATTGAGAATTCAAGTACGGCCAACAAAGTTGCGAAGCTAAATTTCTCAAAATCCAATCTCATGATGGAAAGTCCACAGGGCATTATCCAGTCGGGAGAAGGGGATCAACTCGATCCTTCGGATGCGGAACCACAGCCAGAGCAGACCCAGGAAACTCGTAGTATTGCTGATAACCGGTTGGAAACTCCAAGTTACGATCCGTTGGATGCGACCAGAGGGGAAGTTACAGATACCATCACTGAGGCGGTGCAATCCGGTTCCATCGCTGTTGCCGCCCGCAATAAAGCATCGGGGAATTTGGCCCAAACGATTGCCAAGGGAGTGAATTCATCTAACGCAGAAGACAAACCACTGGAGCTCTCTTCAAGTTCTCCCACTAGCGTGGCATTTGATCAACATTTCGGTCGGGTCATATTTGATGCAAACTTCGTAATGGAAGTAGTGGAGGAAGAAGATGAGGAAGAAGACGAGGACATCTTCCAGCGTTTTCTTGGAGGGACTACCGATCGAATGGAATATTCCAAGCTTTTTGGATTTGATCGTCGAATCAAAGAGAACAGGATTCCATCTCCAAATGGAGTGGTGGGAGAGCAATTTGAATTTGAGAAAATCAAAAAGACTCAAAACCGAGACCGAGAAAAAAGCCTCACAGGTGTTTCTGATCTCGTGAAATCAAGAATGCCAGGCTTTGTCATGGAAGTGGACTCCGAGCTGGAAATCCCAGAATACATGCTTGAAGAACTCGAAAGCTCCGACGTGCGGCCGGTGTTTTAGATTTGGCCTTATTCTAATCAATGAAGTTCTCATTCCTGTTTGATAGAAATGTGACGGGGACTAAGTTTGCGCAATGAATCGAATCTCCTACTGGTTTCCACTCATGGCGGTTGCTTTGAGTATTGTCGCATTTTGTTTTCCCGAAGTTTTTGTTGGTCAGAAAGCTGCGATTGTTCCGTTGTTGATGGTTGTGATGCTCGGGATGGGGCTGACATTGAGCTGGACCGATTTTATCGAAGTTGGAAGGCGACCTTTGCTTATTCTGTTGGGCGTTGGGATTCAGTATTTGTTAATGCCACTCATCGCTTTCCTCATAGGTAAGATTCTGAGCCTTTCAGATGAGTGGATTGTGGGCATGGTGCTGGTTGGCAGCGTCGCGGGTGGCACGGCTTCAAATGTCATTTGCCACCTCTCTGGAGGTTGGGTTGCGTTGTCGGTATCTATGACTCTGGTCTCAACATTGGTGTCGTTGATGGCGACCCCCTTGCTGACGTGGTTGTATCTAGGGCAATCGATTGATGTCCCGATTGCGGCAATGATTTTGAGTATTTTGAAAATCGTGATTTTACCAGTGGGAATTGGTGTTTTGATTAACACCCGATTCAAACGATTTTGTCATGCAGTCAGGCGATACTCGCCCCATGTTTCTGTCTGTGGAATCGTGTGGATTATTGCCATCATCGTCGCGCTCAATGCTGGCAGTTTAAATCACTCCATTGGGTTGGTCTTATTGGCTGTGATGATTCATAACCTTCTTGGTCTAAGCCTCGGATATTGGATTACAAAGGTTGCCGTTCGGGACGCTCGCATTGCTCGCACTATAGCCATTGAAGTGGGGATGCAAAACTCCGGCATGGCGGTGGTGTTGGCTAATCAATTTTTCACTGTGGGAGCAGCGCTCCCAGGAGCCATTTTCAGCATTTGGCACAATATTTCGGGATCGATTATTTCTGCTTTTTGGAATTCTAAAAATGAGGATAATTCGGAAAAGTAGAGTTTAGGTTGAAAACATGAAACGGTATTAACACAGAAACTCGACTCTCAATGTTTGCCTTTAATTTTTGGATTTTCCAATACTGATCCAGGCTAACTCACTCGACAGGACAAAAATGGCGGATACCAAAAGCAATCCGGCAATCGGAAAAACAACAAACCAGGATTCAACCTTGGTAGCATAGGCCTGAAAGCTTTCATGCGTGCGTGAATTTCCTTTGATAATACTTGGAATCGTGAGGCCAACCCAAAAGAGGACGAGACCTGCGTTTAGTATACGAAGAGCCCATCGCGTTGAAAACGCGGAATCACTTTGTTTGGTACCACAGAATACCATTCCGGCTGCTACAATGATGATGTAGTTGATACCAATCATCGAACCCATGGCGTGCGCGATAATAATGTAGGTGCCATGGATGTAGAAATTGATCTGAGGAATTGCGAAAAGAATGCCTGATCCGACTGCCACGATGGTCCAGGTTTCTGCGGTTAGCATGAGACTCATGAGTGGATGCCTTGCATCGTTTTTGAGCTTTGCTTCTTGGGCCAAGCTGTGGATATGACGGAGGAAAGATAGTAGCGCCACCATACTCGCCAAAAAGGCGAAAATTTTCAGAAAGCCTGGTTGTGGCGAGACATAGTGATGGTGACCAAAGGTTCCTAATAAACCAAAGCCAGCGATGATAAACATCAGTTTTTTCCGCAAAGGCTTGGGTCGCTGCTGAAGCAGTATGATCATGCCTGCATACAACATGACGTTGATTCCCGCTACAAAAGTATCAATGCCATGCCACTGCGAAGTGAGATCCTTGACTCCATTGTTGTAAACTGACGGAAGGAGATAACTGTGCACCTCGATAAACCCAGTAAACGTCAGTAGCGAACCGATACTTAATAATACAGTGCCTTCTGGCGATAGACTGTAGAGCTCAGAATAGTGACTCGCTAGGATCGCCAACCCCAAACCAACGGAGATAAGCAACAAAGGGGAGACCGCGATGGGCCAAGGGGCGTATTCGCGCCCGGACGCTTCTCCTCGTAAAATTAAAATCGAAGCAGCCAGTGCAAACGCAATGATCGTGATAGCACCTATCCACTGTGAGATCTGATTCCACTTTCTTTGAACCGGGACGACAGAATAGAGTATAGAGTATGTGATTGCCATGGCCCCCATGACCATGGAAGTGATCGCCAATAAGAGGTGCAAGGGACGCAGTTGTTCCATATGGAGGTGTGCGATCCAATCCGCGTGTTGTGACGGCACCCCATACTTTAGGGAAGCCAGCATGCCGATCAGGGCCGAAACCAAAAAAGTAACGGATGCAGAGAAGAACAATACTCTTCCTGGCCCGTTGGTCTGTGGTGTAAAAGTCGCAATTTCCATCAATTTTATCGATTGGAACCGAATGATTGATTCATGGGATCTTGAAGGGGATAAATGCCCAATTGATTCAGATATTCAAAATAGCAAACAAGGGCTTCGATTTCCGGTTTCTTAAGTGGATATGCAGGCATCTTCGCAAATCCGGTTTTTATGATGTGCTCGACATAGACCCCATCCCTTCTGTCCATCACGTTTGTGAGATCTGGACCCAAATGACCGCCTAATCCATAAACCGAGTGGCACACTGTACATCCCTTTTTGTGCCAAAGCTGTTTTCCCGCAATAGCATCGGAAGGATGATTTTCTGAGTAAGTTTGCAATGAATGGTTGGAAAGCCCTCCAGAACTGAGAAGAACTGTCAAAGTGATTCCCAGATAGGCAAAAAGCACAACTAAAACGCGTTTGGATCGATTCATCTTCCAACAATCATATGCAGTATTGGTCTGATGCTCATACAAGTTTTTCCAAGTAAAGAGCTCCGTATTTTTTAGTCAGAATTGTTACAAGAATGGTGGGTAACCCTGTTGTTTCTTACAGTATTTGAAGCAGTGAGTGTTAACGTTATTCGATCATCATTTTTTTAGCGGCTAACCACAAAAAGGGGGCTTGTCCGTGAAAATCACCGCTATGAGTTGGACGGTTGAGGTAGTAATCTACACTTTCGCTCTGACCAGTCCCGACACAGATTTTCTGCAGATTAAAATTCGGGTCCAATTGTCCCTTTAGGGCTGACCATGCTTTGTCGACTACTGGTTGATACGTTACCTTATCCAACCAAGCTTGTTGGATGCCCACTTCCATCGCGTAGGCGAACATGGCTGTGCAGGACGCTTCCTCCCAAGCACCTTCATTATCAACCAACTGACGCCATAACCCGGTTTCGGTTTGATAGTTCAAGAGAGCTGACATCATCTCGATATAACCCCTTTGAATTTCTGCAAACAAGGGGTGTGAAAGGGGAATAGAGCTGAGCGTTTCAGCTAGACCCGCGGCCACCCAGCCATTTCCCCGGCCCCAGAAGAAAGGAGCCTCTGGACCATGATAAAAAAGCCCGTTTGGTTGCTGAAGTTTGTCAAGATAGGCCTTGAGGAAACGAGCCGCATGATCTGCGTAAACGGGATCGGCCGTTGCTCGAAAAGCTTGGATTTGAAGCGCACCGACCATGTAAATATCATCGATCCACCATCGGGTTTCTGTGGTGAGTCCATCTTCTCGAGGATGGGCCCATTGTTTGTCAGCAAAGCGCAATCCGAGTTCGAGGAAATCTTCACGACTAGTTGAAAGGTAAATCTGTAAAGGGATTATTCCTATCACACTGAAATCCACATGAGCCTGCTTGCTTATGAGGTCAGTTTCGGGATCAAGTAAGACTTCGTATCGGGCAATAAGCCTGTTAAGTAGAACTTCGTTTTCTGTAATTTCGGCTACCCTCAATGCCCCCAATGCCGCACACGCCTCTGCATAGTGCAGTCCTTGTTCGCCATAGCGCATGTAAGTGTCGCGGGAGAGAAGATTTTCAATGACTCCTGTAGCGGCTAGTTCGTCTGCACTCTGAGGCGTCGCCATGAGTTCGCATGCAAACAAGAGAAAAAAGGTAAGTTGGGGGAACAAAGATCTCACGATTCTGATGATGCTTTGATCTTCCACAGTTATCAATTCTTAGTTTTGGAATTTCTTGGCGACTATCATCTCTTTTACTCAGAACGAACTTCAACGGAGTTGTGGCGAATCAAGCGGGCATCGACGTCTTCTGTCGCACTGATGTAGTGACGTCCGGTAGTTCCTTTGAGGATATGGACGTAGGCCATGTGAGGAGAAGGAAGGGTTAATTGATCAAGGTTGGTAGATCCTCGGGGGCTCGAACCCCGGACAAATGGATTATGAGTCCACTGCTCTAACCGACTGAGCTAAGGATCCAACAATGATAAATTAAATAGATGAAGGAAAAGAAGAGATGGATCAATCTCAAATTCGAATCTTTGACCAACACAGATGAGTTGGGGCTACTCTAATTGCTGAGCTGAGGACCCGACAAAGATAAGAATTAGACAGAAATTGTTTTAATGTCGGAGGGAATGCATAAAAAAGGCGTGGTTTCAAAAATCAAAACCACGCCTCCAAATTTAGTAATAAAGGGTTGATTAGCCCTTCGATGCTTTCATGAGTTTCTGAGATATGAGGAACTGCAAGCGGGTTTCCAGTTGCTCGACCTCTGCTGGATCCATGTTTTCGTTTTTGGCCTCTTCGAGCGCTTCTTCCGCACGCTTCTGAGCGGCCTCTATCGATCCGAGGTCGATATCATCAATATCCACAGCGCCTTCAGCTAAAATGGCGACACGGTTACCAATGACTTCAGCAAAGCCCTTGTCTACCGCAATGCGATCTACCTCAGCACCGCTGATCAGTCGAAGTTCCCCTCGGATGACTTTGGTGATGAGCGGAATGTGTCCGGGTAGGATACCCGTTTCCCCACTTGCGGTAGGAATGACGGCAGAGTCAACCTCACGGGAAAGAAGTTTTCCTTCAGGGGTAACGATATCAACTAAAAGGGACATATTGCTTTCTTCTAAGAACTGAAGTTGAAAAAGTGGATCGGTTTACGCTTTCTTGGTCGTGTCAACCGTTTCGATCGAACCTTTCATGTAGAATTCACTTTCGTCTACGTGGTCGAGTTCGCCGTCTAGAATCATTTTGAAACCCTTGATTGTGTCCTTAACCGGAACATACACTCCAGGAATACCAGAGAATACTTCTGCAACATGCACGGGTTGAGAAAGAAACTTCTGGATCTTACGAGCTCGGTAGACGGCCTTTTTATCTTCAGGAGACAATTCGTCAATACCCAGGATGGCGATGATGTCCTGGAGATCCTTATAGCGCTGCAGCACTTCTTGAACGCCGCGAGCTACGTTGAAGTGCTCTTCTCCCACGATTGCAGGGTCTAATGCCTTTGAACCGGATGCTAGAGGATCTACCGCAGGGTAAATACCCAAGTCGGCAATGGAACGTTCGAGAACGATCGTGGAGTCCAAGTGAGCAAATGTGTTTGCTGGAGCAGGGTCGGTTAAGTCATCCGCCGGAACATAAACCGCCTGGATAGAGGTAATGGATCCTTTTTTAGTGGAAGTAATACGTTCCTGAAGAATACCCATTTCCTGTGCAAGCGTTGGCTGATATCCTACCGCAGATGGTGAGCGTCCCAAGAGGGCCGATACTTCGGATCCTGCTTGTGAAAAACGGAAAATGTTATCAATGAAGAGCAGTACGTCCTGTCCTTTTTCATCGCGGAAATACTCAGCCATAGTAAGACCCGAAAGTGCGACGCGCATACGAGCACCGGGAGGTTCATTCATTTGACCGAAACAGAGGGCTACCTTCGAATTGGCGATGTTTTCCTGGTCAATTACCCCAGCATCCGACATTTCGTGATAAAGGTCATTTCCTTCACGGGAACGTTCACCGACTCCAGCGAATACAGAAAGACCACCGTGCTCTTTCGCAATGTTGTTGATAAACTCGAGAATGATAACGGTTTTACCAACACCAGCTCCGCCAAATGCGCCAACCTTCCCTCCTTTTAGGAATGGGCAGATGAGATCAACGACCTTGATTCCCGTTTCGAGAATCTCTGTTGTTGTCGCTTGATCCACCAGTTCAGGAGGATTGCGGTGAATGGGCCAACGTTCATCAGTCAACTTGATATCTTTATCATCGATTGCATCACCAACGACATTGAAGATACGACCCAAAACCTGGTCACCAACCGGAACGGAGATTGCAGAGCCAGTTGCCTTTACTTCCTGGCCCCGAACGAGACCCTCGGAAGTGGACATCGCAACGGCTCGGACCTGGCCTTCGCCCAAGTGTTGTTGCACCTCGAGCACGAGTGTACGATTGGTTCCATCACCAGATACGACGATTTCAAGTGCGTCGAAGATTTCCGGCAGTTCTCCTTCGGGGAATTGAACGTCAACGACTGCTCCAATTACCTGAACAATTTTTCCTGTAGATGCCATGATAGAGGTATGTGTTCTTGTTTAAATTTGGTTTGTTAATGCGTTTGTGAATGCCGACTTGCGATTAGCTGCTAGTAGCAGTTGCAGCTGCGAGTTCCACGATTTCCTGTGTGATGGCTGCCTGTCGGGCTTTATTAAATTTCAAAGTCAAGTTGTCTGCGAGTTCGGAAGCATTGTCAGTCGCGCTCTTCATCGCGACCATACGTGCCGAATGCTCGGAAGCTTTTGCACTGAGGATGAACTGATGAATTTGCTGTTTTACAAAGAGGGCGGGAAGTTCAGACAAAATAGTCTGCACATCCGGCTCATATTTAATTTCCCGTTCGTCTTGCGTTGCATCGAGCGTATTATCTTCGTCCTTGAGCTTCAACTGCGCCAGGCAGTCATTTAAGTCTACCATTGGAAGAATTTTTAGAATCATCGGCTCCTGGACCATGGTATTGACGAACCTCGGAAACGCGATTTCCACGGTATCGATCTCCCCTTCCAGAAAGGCGTTGATCATGTATTCCACGATCGGGCGAATCTCCGCGTACTGTGCTTTATCCGAAACAGGGAAATCAGCGACAAGGTTACGACCTGTGCGGCTCAAATATTGTTTCCCCTTGCGGCCGACATTCACAAAATTGCAGTCGTCCTTGATTTCAGAAAGCAGACGGAAAAGATTACCATTCAACGCTCCACATAAGCCCTTGTCGGAAGTGATGGAAAGGATACCGCGCTTTTTGACAGGACGAGCCTCCATCATGGGGTGCTGAATGTCGTCGCTGTGGGAGATGGCTACATGCATCATGCGGGCAAGCAGCATCGCATAATCACGACCTGCTAATGCACGATCTTGTGCACGCTTCATTTTAGAAGCAGCCACCAATTGCATCGCACGGGTTATTTGTCGGGTATTGTTGACCGACTTAATCCGACGCTTGATGTGTGCTATTTTTGACATTCGAGAATTTCCTTATTGGGAACGTAAATTTATTCAGATGCCCAGGTCTTTTTCCACCCTTTGACGGCTGAGTGAAGCATTTCTTTCACCTCATCTGTCATCTTCTGTTCGGCTGCAATTTTACTCATTACGGCACTGCCGGAGGTTTCAAAGTAGGAACGAAGGGCTTTTTTGGCCTCATCGACCTTTTCAACATTAATGTCATCGAAGTAGTTGTTTTGAACAGCCCAGATCAACCCCACCTGTAATTCCATTGAAAGTGGATCCAATGCGGGTTGTTTGAAAAGTTCAACAATGCGGCTACCCCTGTCGAGCTGCGCTTTTGTTTTGGCGTCAAGATCTGATCCAAACTGGGCAAAGGCCGCGAGTTCACGGAATTGCGCAAGCTCCAACTTCATATTACCAACCGACTTCTTCAACGCATTGGTTTGAGCCGAGGAACCGACGCGGGACACGGATAGTCCAACGGAAATCGCAGGGCGAATTCCTTGATTGAAAAGGTCGGTTTCAAGGAAAATTTGACCATCTGTAATCGAAATTACGTTCGTAGGAATGTATGCCGAGATATCGCCGGCCTGGGTTTCGATGATTGGAAGTGCCGTCAAAGATCCGTTTCCGCTTTTTTCATTCAAACGAGCGGAGCGCTCGAGCAAGCGTGAATGCAGATAAAATACATCACCTGGATACGCTTCACGACCCGAAGGGCGTTTGAGAATAAGTGAAATTTGGCGGTAGGCTACTGCTTGTTTGGAAAGATCATCATAGACAATTAACGCATCCTTGCCGTTCTGCATAAACCATTCTCCCATCGCACATCCAGAGAACGGAGCGATGTATTGATTGGCAGGGTTATCCGCTGCTGGAGCAGAGACGATAATCGTGTATTTCAGCGCATCCGCTTCTTCAAGTGTGCGGATGGTGCGGGCCACATTTGCGTTTTTCTGACCGATAGCGACGTAAATCGAATAAATGGGGCGGAAGCTCTCATCGCCGCTGGCTAAACCCTTTTCATTGATTTTAGCCTGATTGATAATGGTATCAATCGCGATGGTGGTTTTACCAGTCGCTCGGTCCCCAATAATCAATTCCCGTTGTCCGCGTCCGACAGGAATCATTGAATCAATTGACATGATACCGGTTTGCACGGGTTGATCGACTGATTTACGAGGCATGATGCCAGGTGCAATCTTTTCGACCGGATAAAATTCTTTCGCCTCGATCGGACCTTTGCCGTCAATGGCATTACCCAGTGCGTCGACTGCGCGTCCGAGCATTTCCATGCCAGCAGGAACGGAGAAGAGACGGCCGGTTGTTTTCACCTCGTCGCCTTCTTTTAGCTTACTGATGTCACCGAAGATCACACAGCCAACCTCATTTTCTTCAAGATTCAGGGCTTGGCCAATGAGTCCGCCTGGGAACTCGATCATTTCGTTGAACATCACCTCGGACAATCCCTCAATGCGGGCCACGCCGTCGGCAATTGCGGTTATTTTTCCGACGTTGGTTGTCTGAGCCCCGGTGTCCAGGTTTTGGATTTCTTGTTCAATTTGTTCGATAATTGTGCTCATCAGTAAATTGCTGGGTGAGTGGTTTGTCTTTTTAAAAGTGGTTTGGCGTTACGAGTTGTGAGAAATCTGAGAAAGCATCTGTTGGATAGATTGCTCAAAAACGGAGTCCCCTACAGTTACCTTAATTCCCGCAATGAGATTCGGATCTTCTTGGATTTGAAGCGTAAGATTACGACCTGCTTTGCTCTCAAGAGTTTTAAGCAGTTTTTTCATCGCGGATTCGGAAATGGCTCCGGCGTGTGAGACTTTGGCGGTTGACTGCCGGATATCTTCACGCACGACATCGCGATAAATCTCGAGCGTCTTACGCAGCCCCTGCTTTTTCTGTTTCTTCAAAGTTTCGAGAACAGCCGTAACTTTATCTGCATCGACGATTCCGTCGGTTTTGGAGATTTCAAGTAGTCGGCGGGCAAAACTTTGGAGTTTTCGGGTTCCTGCGTTCATTAATAGAAAGTGAGATGCGTTGAATAAAGGGTGAAAGTTATTTACTGAGCTCGTTGACGGCGCTCTCTGAGAATTTGGTGCGCTCACTCTCGTCTAGTTCTCTTCCGAGAACCTTTGCAGCTGTAATTGCAACCATCCGGCTTGCGTGTTCCTTGACTTCAGCCACCATTTGTTTTCGCTCAAGACTGAGGTTTTCACGGGTCTGGGCGATTATTTCTTCGGCCTTACGCTGTGCATCAGACTGAGTCTTCTCGATCATGTCCTTCGCAGCTTTTTGAGATTGTGCGATGATTTCCTTGGCCTCCAGAGCGGCCTCTTTGAGGGTTTCTGATTGTTTGCGCTCCGCTTCCGCGAGCTTTGTCTTCATCTCTTCGGCGTATTGCAGACCATCGGCAATTTTGGTCTTTCGTTCTTCGAGCACGTTGAGAACTTTTTTCCATGCGCCAAAATAGAGAGCAATGAAGATCAGAAGAAAACTGACGATTTGGGCTGCCAGCATTTTCACTTCGACATGAAATAGGTTGGCAATCTTCTCGACTGGATTTGAAGCAGCGACGGCGTGAGTTCCGTGCTCAACCGCGTGGCCGGCTACTTCAGTTGCTATTTGAAGAAGGTCAATCATGTAGATTTCTAACTAAGGGATCTTGAGAATGCGAAAATTCGGAGGAGCAGAAATTATCTACTCCTCCAACAAATGAATTAGTATAGGAACAGGGAGTAAAACGCTACCGCTTCTGCCAATGCCATACCAATAATGCCCTGAACGAGCACTTTACCTGATGCGCTAGGATTGCGTCCGACAGACTCAACCGCTTTCGCACCAATAAGTCCTACACCGATTGCAGCACCCAGACAACCAAGACTGGCTGTGAGTCCTTTACCGAGATCGCCTGTCAACTGCGCTAACAGGTCCATGTTTGAGATGATTTCTAACATATGTTTTTGGTTTGTTGGTTAACTAGTTTCGCAATCGCGATGGCATCTCTCTTATGGGTGTCATCGACGACTACAGAAATTAATTTAGTAAATTGATTGTTAATATTGGATCAGTGGGCGTGCCCATCGTCGGACTCGTGGTTGCAGATCAGTCCGATATAGACTGCAACTAGCAGGGTAAAAACCAGTGCTTGGATGAGACCAATGAGCATTTCCAGAAAGTAGAAAGGAACAGGGAGTATCCAGGAAAACAGCCCCATCATGTTGTGAATGAGGTTTTCTCCACCAAATACATTTCCAAAAAGTCGGAAGGAGAGGGAGACGGGGCGAAAGGCGATGGAAATCACTTCGATGGCTCCAACCATCCAAAAAATGGGGAATAGTAAAATCCAAATCAATGTGCCGACATCTTTTTTGTCTGCTTTGTTGCCGAACAAATCAACAATGAGCATTTTCAGGCCCGCATATCTTAATACATAGTAGAGCCAGGCTGCCGTTGCGATAATGGAAAGAGCCAGTGTGGTATTGAGATCTGCATTGGCAGGACGGAACCAATAGTTGAAGTGTCCGTGAGCATCGATGGTTCCGATAGAGCCAACACCGGGTAACAATGCACTCCAATTGTTGACCAAAATGATAAAGAAGTAACCTGAGAGCAGCCAGAAAGTCGGACGAACGAGTCGTTTACCAACGATCGGCTCAATTAGGTTTTCCACCGTCTCCACAATCATTTCGACAATGGCCTGGCCTGTGGATGGCACGAGGGTCGCTTTGCTGACTGCCAACCGAATCAATAAAATCACAAAAAGCGTAATGACCCAGAGCATCAACATAGAGTTGGTCACGGGAAGGCCAATTCCCGGAATCTCGAATAGTTTGTATGCGTAAGGTGAAACGGCTCCTGACGCATGAACGCTAGAGGCTGTGAAGATGGCAATGAATCCGAGTAGGGATCGTCTCATGAATGGGATTTTTATGTCGTTACCGACTCCTTTTTGGCAATGCACCGAAAAGGAATGAACTCATCAATTGATGCCAATTGCTGAGGTTTTCGTCAATCCGATAATTGCTTGCTTGGAAATGCTGCAAAGCCGTGGTTAGTTTCAGTTTAGGTAAGTAGTGGAAGCTATTTGTTCCAAAACGAAATGAGTAGTTTGACGACAAAAATCGACGCTTTCAATGGAATCATTAGTAAAAACTTATCCTATGTTAATGTAGTATCAGAAAATGTGGTGTTGATCATAAGGATGAACGACTCAATCACCCCGCCAGCAAGGGTTCTATTTCAACGTTTCCAAATGGAGAACGTAGACGGCAATGCCATCCAACAGCATTTGGGTCGCGACAACTGTGAGCAGCAAACCAAGGAGCGTTTCCATCGCCATCATGCCACGTTTTCCGATGAATCGAATTAAGGAAGATCCGAGGCAAATGATCGTAGTCGAAATGGCTGCAGCTATAGAGATTGCAACAACCCACTCCAAAAGGCGATCGGGTGCTTTTGAGGTCAGCAATAGAACAAAGGCGATGGCGGATGGTCCCGCAAAAAGTGGAATGGCCATGGGGAAAATGAACGGATCCGCCCCTGTGGATTCTCCGAAGACACCATCGGGGCGTCGGAAGATCATGCGAAAGGCGATAATGAAAAGAATGAATCCACCCGCGATACCCATGGAATAATCGGATAAATGCATCCATCCCATGAAATGATTACCCGCCAATGCAAATATCATTAAGACCACATAGGCAATTAGACACTCTCGGGCGATGACCCGCATTCGCCGTTCTGGAGCCACGCGTTCGAGCGTTGTGATGAAAACGGGCACATTCCCGATTGGATCGAGAATGATCAAAAGCAATAGCACTGCTGACAACAATGACATTTCCATAAGCGATTCATGCTATGCTGAGCTCTGGGCGGCTCAATCTAAATCGATCTCTTCAAGGAGGAATGAATTCAGTCTCAGATGAATAGCGATTAGGGAGGCGATTGGAGTAAATGAAACTCAGATCACTTGATACCCATGAGTGCCCGTGCCCCAGGATTTCTATTTGAAAGAAGTGCAGTCAGTTCATTCCGCTAATTCCAGGAAGCGTCCCTCTACAAAATCGGCTTCGATAGATTCGAGCCGAATACGGGCGACGCGATTGGTAAGGTCGGGGTGGTTTGGATGGCGTTGCACGCAGACACGAACATAGTTGTCAGTCAATCCACTCCATAAGCTAGGTTTGGGATCTTCAAATAATACCTCAACTTCGTTTCCTAAATGGGAGGAATAGTAGTCGAATTTTTTCTTTTCACTTAGCCGGCGCAAGTGCAAGCTTCGCCGATTCCTCTCCGGCATGGGAATTGGATCGGCTGCCCGTTTTGCGGTTGTTCCTTTGCGTTCGGAATAGCTAAAAACGTGGGCAAAGTGGAGGGGAGATTCCAGGAACTTTCGACAGGTTTCTTGGAATTCCTCCTCTGTTTCCCCAGGGAATCCGACCATGATGTCGCACCCCAAAAAGGCATTAGGCACTTCTCGGTTTACGAGATCAAGGAAGTCAAAATACTCCCGCGAGGTGTATTTCCGTTTCATCTGCGCAAGGATACGGTCGCATCCGGACTGCATGGGGATATGGCAAAATGGTAGAAGCGCGTGCTCTCGATCATTCATGCGCTCAAACAACTCAGTCGGTATCGTTGTGGGCTCGATGCTTGAAATCCGAATACGAGTGATGCCTTCGATTTCATTGAGCGCATCCAAAACTTCGAGCACTCCTTTATTTTCGTAACGATAAGTGCCGATATTAACTCCGGTAAGAATCAGTTCCTTTACCCCGCGTTGTGCGAGCGTTTTAGCTTCATCCAATAGGTTTTCAAAATTTCGACTCCGGGCTCGTCCTCGGGCGTAGGGTATGATGCAGAACGAACAGAAAAAGTCGCAACCATCCTGGATTTTCAGATTTGCCCGTTTGTTGTAGGGTAAGTCCCCAACGGTGTGGATGGAGAAATCGTTTTTGTCGATTTTGTCCCGAACGATCAGCGGCCGTTCATTTTTGTGATGATCGACGTATTGCAGCACATCCAGTTTTTGCTGATTTCCGATGATAACATCGACGCCGGGCATATTGGAAATTTGTTTAAATCCTACTTGGGAGTAGCAGCCAATGACGACGATGACACTTTTGGGATTCCGCCGAATCTGTGCTCTGATCATGGAACGGCATTTTGAGTCTGCTTTGTCTGTTACCGTGCAGGTATTAATGATACACAGATCTGCTGCTTGGTTCTCCCCAATGACGGTGTAGCCACTTTGGGTCAACCGATCCTTAATCACCACGCTCTCGGATTGATTGAGTCTGCAGCCTAGTGTGGATACGCAGGCTGTTCGGCCCTGATTCCGTCGAATGTGCTCTGGATCTGCTGCAAATGATGACTCCATTCTTCGTTATTTCTCAAAGAAATTCCGATTATGGCAAAAAGAAAAAAGAAGAGAATGGATTGTTTTTTTCTGAATTCCTGCGTTGCTGTATGGGTTTTGATTAATTGGGGTTTGTTTTTAGGGAACAATCGCGAACTCATTGATTCTTAGAGAAAGAAGTCGCACAACTTTTCACTAACTCACTTGCGTTTAGCGCCTTATGGATACAACTTCTTGGAACTCTGTGGGAGAAATCCCAATGTTCGTATTCGGAAAATCATATTTACATTTCATCGATGGATCTTAGCACTACGTTTCTTGGAATTGAGCTGAAAAACCCTTTCGTTGTTGGCGCTTCTCCCATGACAAATTCAATGGATCGCGTCAAGAGGCTGGAAGATTCCGGTGCCTCGGCTCTGGTAATGCATTCCCTTTTTGAGGAGCAAATTATCCATGAAGCCGATATCGCAGGCTTTGGGGATCATCGACTTGGGAATTTGTTGGCTGAAAATCAGGATGTTTTTCCGACAGCCAAAGATTTTCCAACAAACTCAGAGGCTTACCTTGCCCTCATTCAGCAAATTAAGTCGACTACGGATTTGCCGGTTTTTGCTTCGCTCAATGGTGTCAGTGAAGGAGTGTGGATTGAGTATGCTCGATTGATCGAAGAAGCGGGTGCAGATGCGCTCGAACTCAATCTATATTCCCTGCCCACCGATAATGATGATAGCAGTGAGTTTGTAGAGAAACGATTGGTAGAAATTGTGGATGTGACCCGCAATTCTGTTTCTATTCCCATTTCGGTAAAAATCTCTCCCCACTACACTTCAATCTGTAATTTTGCACAGCGGCTGGAGTATGCAGGGGCAAATGGTCTTGTTGTTTTTAATCAGTTGTTCCAACCGGATATTGATTTTAAGCGCCGAAAACTAGTGCCAAAACTTCAGTATTCGAATGAAGTGGATTTCTTGGAACGCCTCCGTTGGGTATCGATTTTGCACAATCGCCTGAAGATGGACATTGCGGTGTCTGGTGGAGTGCAAACGGGTGAGGACGCTTTTAAAGCAATACTTTGTGGTGCTGACGTGATCCAAACTGTTTCGCCTTTGTTAAGAAATGGGGTGAAAGTTTTGAAAACGATGCTGGAGGATTTTACTGCACTATGTGAAAGCGCGGAAGAAGGAAGTCTTGACGAGCTTCGTGGATCTTTGGGTGAACTCCTCGAACCTGATCCGAGTGCGATTGAACGAGCGAGTTATTTGCGCATTTTGCAAGGCTGGACTCCTGAGCAAAGTAGAGATTAGGCGAGTGAGCTTAGGGGTGAAAATGAGCCACCCCTATTTAGAATTGTTTCTCGCTGACCTTCGGTTTTTTGCACAAGTGCTGTTCGAGCGGAGCGACTTAAAATCGGCTTAATCCGATTTGATTTGTTGAATGAGGCAATGGCACCCTCCAACTTTGGAATTGCCAATCCACACCATGATTCGAAACACTGCTGTTTTCCCAAAAAAATGACAAAAGAAGTATTCGCAGTAATTGGAGTTCGATTGATTGCACTGCTGTTTATCTGCGGCGGTGTTCTCTTGTTGTTGGGGAATGTGCTGGAGACAGCATGGGATTTTAATCCCAACTATTTGGGATACTATTTCGCCACTCAACTTTTGCGTCCAGTGTTGGCAATCGTCCTTGGGTCTTCGCTCTATGGGCTGAGTCGGATTTTGGGAGCTACGATTGGAAAAGAATAGAGGGTTTTCTGAATAGGCGCTTTGATGGTTTCTGTCAAAAATCGATACTACGTAAGGCTGCAAAACCACTGCAAAATGGGTATCGGACTCTTTTTGTTAAGATCACCTTTGATTTTTTTTGGCATCCTCTTTTTCGGAACCGTATCTGCATTTGTTTCTGCGGAACCTGAAGTTGAAGAGAATTCCGCAAAGGCAATTGTTCAGAAATATCCCGAACGAACGGAACGATTGTTTCAGCAGATAAACCTTGAGTTTGATGGTTTGGAATCCGTGAAAAGAAGCAGGCTTGAAGGAGACTCTGCCACCGCATTGAGAGCCTTATTGTTGTACATGCGGGAGAAATCTGTTCCAGAGCAGTTGAAGCCAGATTTGCCTCCACCGAGGGGGGATATTTTGGGATTAGCGGATGACGCGACACAGGATATGTTTACGATTCAGAGTAGGACTTATAGTCAGCCTAAAAACGTAGACGGAACGATTGATTGGGAAGACAAAGGCCCAAACAAGGATAAGGAATGGGCATGGATGCTCAATCGTCACCCTCATTTTGAATTTTTAGTAACTGCTTTCCAGAGCACGCGAAACCCACGCTATCTTGAGACCATTAGCCGTCACCTTATCGATTGGATTCCTCGTCACCCACCACCTGACCATCTGACCTTTTCATCTTCCTGGCGCGCACTTGAAGCAGCCAGACGCATGATTGATTCATGGTTGGCTGTATACACCTACGAACGTTCCGAGGATGCCTTATCGGATGAGGCCTTGTTTTTGCTGTTATCAGCGGTGCCGGAACATGCGGATTATCTGCGCAATCACTATTCGTTTTGGGGTGGAAATCATAAGATGACAGAAAAAATGGCGATTGCCGTTTGTGCCCTTGCATGGCCGGAGTTCAGTGAATCGCGTGATTGGTTAGAAGGTGCAATGGAAGTGATATCTGAGGAATTGTTTCGGCAAACCTATTCAGATGGTTCCTACAAAGAACTTGCCAACCACTACCAAAAGGTGGTGGCGCAAAATTATCTGCGAATTCTTAAGATGCTCGATGGCAATTCATTGGTGGAAGTGAATCCGCTCTTCAGAGAACGAGTGGAGGCTCTTTGGACCTATTTTGCCTATGTTTCCAGACCCTCTGGTTTTGGTCCGTTGAACAGTGATTCCTCCCGGGAAGACAATTTTACCTATCTTGTGGATGCCAATCTCTATTTTGAGCGTTTGGATTGGCAATATATCCTCAATCATGGGGCTTCAGGTGCAAAACCGGAGCACCCACCCACCCGATATTTCCCTTATGCGGGTCATGCGATCATGCGGGATGGTTGGGGGAATAACGCGCATTGGGCGTTCTTTGATATTGGGCCGCATGGCAGTGCGCATCAGCACTGGGACAGATTGCACCTGAGTATTAGTATCGGCGAACAGGATCTTCTCGTGGATAGTGGACGATACATTTACAAACCCGGTCCGATTCGAGAGTACTTTCGTTATGGGTTAGGGCACAACGTGGTAAGGGTGGACGAGACTGATTCCCGACGACCTCCTAATAAAGTGTCTGAGCCCATGGAAACGCTTTCTCAAATTGAGCCGGATTTTGACGCCTTCGCTGCCACTGTGCGATTTAATCTAGGCAATCCAAAAAGTGAACAAATTCGTCAACAGCGATTGGTTGTGTATGTAAGAGGGAATGGTTGGTTGATTGTGGATGAACTGGTGGGCTACGGAGCTCATCTCTATGATACCATGTGGAATTTTCATCCCGATTGTCTTGTGACTCGTGTTGATGAGGGATTGGCCATCGAGCTTACCAATGGACAGGAAACGACACTTACCCTCTTAAACCAGAAGCAAAAGGGTTCCTGGGATTTGGCCCGAGGACAGCTCGACCCTGAAATCCGAGGATGGTATAGTTGGGCTTACAATGAACGGCGCGCTAGCACTTCCGCGCGCTACCGTTATCCGGAATCCCAACCGCATATTAACGTTTGGTGGGTAGCGCCTGCAGCATCTGGAAGCAAGGCTCGTCAAATTGGAGATCTACGATCGCTCAAAGACTTAGATATTGAATTGGTGGACGATTCCGGATCGAAACAAAGCATTCAATGGGACGAGAACGAAAAAAAGATCATCCTGAATCGATGATGTTTCAAAGCAACTTGAATGAATGAGAAAACATCGTTTGCTGCGCAGCACGATAAAACGGCTCACTTTGCTCACCTACAAAAGCCCTTTTCTTAGCTCGGGCGCAAAAGATTGGTAAAAAACAAACCCTTCAGAGAGATCCCGTAGGGGTTTCCCTTGGCAAATTCGAAGTCCTGCAAAGAGTTGATTCCATAAGTGGAACACCTTGCTGCAAGTAAAGATAGCATTTTACGCAAAACGCGAATCGGTTATATAGCGATGTTCGAAGAGACTGGCATTTCACAGTTGGCACGTTGACTCAACGCGAAGCCAAGCGTGAGTTTAATCACACTATTTTTTGATGCCGATGAGTTGGGTCACAGAGCTTGGACCGTTGTGCCCGATTCCTTCGAAGATGATGCGTTCGGTTTGGTGCGCCAGTTCAAAATCCAATCCGGCTAATTCAGATTTGAGATCTTCGATTGACATGAGAAGCTCAGGATCTTTGGGGCCACCGGTACCCATTGACAATTGATCAGGGGAATAGGCCTCGAGCACAAAAACACCTCCGGTTTTTAGGCCTTGGATTACTTTTTGATGGATGGATTTTCGGATGTTGGGTGGGAGATGGCAAAAGATAGACACAATCCCATCCCATTTGCATTCTCCAATGGCATAGTTTTCAAGGTCACCGACCTGATAATCGACTTCAACGCCATTTTCCGCGGCGAGCTGCTTTGCATTCTCAACCGCTTTTTCGGAAAAATCCACTCCAGAGACCTCGTACCCCGATCGTGCGAGAAAGACTGAGTTCCGGCCCTCTCCTTCGGCGAGACAGAGCACTTTTCCTTTTGGAATGTGTGAAACCGAGGCAACCACAAAGTCGTTCGGCATCTTTCCGTAAAAATAAGGTGTTTCGGTAAATCTTTGGTCCCACATGTTCATGGTTTTAACTCTTGTTTTTGCGTTTTGATTGCGACCCAGCAGGAAATGAGGTTTCTCGAGCCGTTCAACGAGAAGTGCCTCCCATTCCGATATCCGTATCGATATTGGCTTTCAGTAGTTCAGCATGTTCGCCTTTGCAGGTTGCGAGGAGTTTGAGAAATATCATGGCGGTGAGGAACGAATCGCCCATAGCCGTGTGGCGGCCCGATTTTCCGACACCAAAAAGTTCAAGCAGGCCATCAAGGCTATAGTCATGAGAGTCGGGGCGTTTATTGATTAGATTCTGATCTTCGAGAGCCATGACCAGTTGCATGAGGTCCACTGCTCCGTTTTCCATCATTTCCATACCGTGGCGCACTCGGGCGTGATTGAGAACAATCACATCAAACGCTACATGGTGACCCACCAAACATGCATCTCCAATATAGTCGGAGAACAACGCAATCGCTTCACTTTCTTCGATTCCTTCGCGCTGTGTTTCTTCTTTGGTGATGCCATGCACCACCACCGCGGATGAATTATAGGGAATCCGCACGACACATTCGAAAGAATCTTCTGGGACAATTTCCCGATCGACGATTGCGAGGGCAGCGATCGATACCATGCGATCGCGAGTGGGAGTGGTTCCGGTTGTTTCGGTATCGAAAACAACCCAGCGATTTGGAAGTGATTCAGGCATCGGAAGTTCCAAGGTATTTTTCTTCTATCAAATCTTGAAGACTTAGTACGGTACGGAAAGTAGACTTGATGAGTTGGATCTCGAGACTGTTCAGAGTTCCTGGATCAATACATTTTCCTTCGGTTTGTTCCTTGAGACCTGTTCGAGCGATGACTAGTAACGCAATCCGGAAACCTTCACTCGCTTCTTCGTAGAGCGACTTATTTTCTTCATCCTCTTCTGCAAGGTATAAGAAACGTTCGTAGGTTGATGTTATGTCCTGAATTCCATGAGCATAGGCGAGCATTCGGGCGAGATCTACCAGAGGGGTGTAGACATGCGAATCGAGATCAAAGCGCTCCGGTTTTCCATCGTCTCCTTGTTGGTTGAAGGATTCATACACGTCCGCGTTTGGTGTATGGTCCAAGGTAGCTTGTGCAAAACGACGAATGAACGTTTTGTTTTTATCAATTCTCAGTTTTCGACCAAGATAAAGCTCATCGAGCAGATGTTCGAGGCCATCCGCCAAAAGCATATCGAACCACAGTAAATTCTGATAGAGCTCATCGCTGTCTTCTGATCCTATCCAATCATTAAAATACTGTTTCCAAACATGAAGCGGTTGGCACCATTGAGGATTTATTTCGGTAAACCCCTGTTTGTTCTCTGTCCATCCACACTTAAGCAGTCCTTCATTGATGCGACTTGCCAGTTTTGGGTAGAAATTGGCACAAGCTTCTTCATCTTCGGGATGATCGGGACGGTAGATCAATCCGCGATCCATCGCATGGCGCGTGAACAGTTCCTTGCGCCCGCCAATACCTGCGAAAAAGAGGCAGAAACTGGAAGGAGGCATATAGATTCCTTCAATTCTCAAAGTATTGAGAGAGAGGCGAATCACCTTTTTAACAAAATTGCGATTGAGGTCGTGCACTACCTCAGAGAACCAACCAATGCTTTCCGCACTTCGCAAGTCATGCAGAGTCAACATATCAGCTCGGTGGCGCATATGGCTGAGTTCCTCAAAACTGTTGATTTCCCCAATTTGCCGAATAATGACCATTGGATTGTTGCCGTAGTACAACATGAGATCCCTTTCTGAGATCACTCCACAAGCAGGACTGTGGGCGGTGCCATCCTCCGTGAGACAGAGGTGTTGGAACCCTGTTTTCATCATCACACGGAGACAACGTCCGAGGCGTGGATCGCTTTCGATCGTGATAACCGGCGAGCTCATGAATTCCTGAGCAGTGGCTTCGCTAGGAGCCCGACCTGACTGCACGGTTTTGGCCATATCAGTTTTGGTTACAATGCCGATTGGCAGTCCGTCCCTACTCGTAACAACAATGGCTTCTGCTTTGTTGTGGAGCATCTTGAACGCAACCTCCTGCATGGTTTCGGTGGGTGCACAGTAGATAAATCGCTCCTTTGCATACTCACTCAACTTTGTGGTTTGTTCGATGCGACCGATCAATGAGTCCACTTCGTCTTCGGCGGGAAACATTTCGACCCGATGCGCCATGGAGGGAATCTTGAAATCTGAACGCAGACTGATATTGGCTTTCAGATAGCGGATGACCTCGGGATAGAGCGGGAGTAAATTGGCAAATTCTACCCAGGGAACTGCATAAATAATGGTGTCTTCCTCCGTCTTTCCCGAATTGACATAATCTCCATCGGGTTCAAGCAAATGTCCGGTGCCTAGAAGCGCTCCCTCTTTTCGAACATCGGAAAGCTTCCGTTTTCGATTCCGACTACTGGTGACTCTCACCGAGCCCTTGTTGACAACAAAGAAAAACTTTTTCCTCGGGGTTCCTTCTTCAAAAACAATTTCATCCTTCTCATGAAATTTGATCCGGACCGTACGTGCGAGAGTTTCAAGATCTCCGGCGTCCATATATTGGAACGGGGGATGTTCCTTTAAAAAGTCGGCTATTCTTTCAAAGAGGCTGTTTGCTAATTTCATCGACGAAAAGAAAGGGCTTTCCCTATGGGATCCCCCAATATTTGACCGTTGGCCATGACGTGATGGCCAGATACAAGCGTATGGATTATTTTACCATGAAACGATTGATTTTCAAAAGGAGACCAACCGCATTGAGAATAAAGTGGAGTGGTTGGATCGGATGTTAGTTCTTCATCTATTCGGGCAATGACAATATCAGCCCAATATCCCTCTCTGAGAAATCCTCTCTCCACAATGTCGAATCGTTTTGCCGATGCATGGCACGCTTTTTCGACAACCGTTTCGATGGTCAGTTCTCCCATTTTCACATGCTCAAGTAGCAATTGAAGAGAATGTTGAACCAGAGGTAACCCCGACGGTGCTTTGTTGTAAGGGTAGCTTTTGTAGTCGAGTTCGTGAGGGGCGTGATCGGTCGCGATAATATCGATACGGCCATCATTGACAGCCGCAATGATTGCCTTACGGTCTGCTTCTGTTTTTACCGCTGGATTGCATTTGAGACGGTGGCCGAGTTCTGCGTAGTTACTATCATTGAAATGCATATGATGAACACAGGCTTCTGCGGTTATCTTTTTTCCTTCTATATTGCCTTTTTCAAAACATTCGAGCTCCTCGGCAGTGGTGATATGCAACACGTGCAGCTGGGCATCGTGCTTTTTGGCCAGTTCAATCGCCAAAGAGGTTGAGGCCAGGCAAGCTTCCCTTGAGCGAATTTCCGGATGATAGCGGGCAGGGATATCGTCGCCCCAGACAGGTTTGTAACGTTCCAGGTTTTGCGCGATCATGTCATCATCCTCGCAGTGAGTGACCACTGGCAGCGATGAGACAGCGAAGAGTTTTTCAAGCACTTCCGGCTCAGATACGCGCATGTTTCCCGTGGAGGAGCCCATAAAGACTTTGATGCCTGGAGTGGTCTTTCCGTTTACCGCCTTCACCTCTTCGAGGTTCGTGTTGGATGCTCCCAGGTAAAAAGTGTAGTTGGCGAAAGAGTCTTTTTGAGCGATAGCATGTTTCTCATCCAGTCGAGCTTGCTCGGTCGTGGGAGGGTAAGTGTTTGGCATCTCCATGTAGGAGGTGACTCCACCCGCCACAGCTGCCATCGATTCGCTACGAATGGTCCCTTTTTTAGGAAATCCCGGTTCGCGGAAATGGACCTGATCGTCAATGAGCCCCGGAAGCACATAAGCTCCATCTGCGTCGATCACCTGGTCGGCTTTACCAGTTGGTATCGATGTCGAGATTTGGGTAATGCGACCCTTTTTGACCACGATGTGTCCTTCCATCGTGTTGCCTTCATTCACGATGCGTCCGTTTAGGATGTGGAACGTGTCTGCCATATTCGCCTGAACTTAGGCAAATGTGACATGAACACAATCCGAGAATGAATGGATTGTTTATTGTGGATGTGAAAATGGATGAACGGATCGTTCATCCATTTTGAGCATTCTGCGTTTACTCTGATACGATTTGGTGTTGTCAAATCAGTAAGCAGCGCAAGATGGCATGTGTTTTGTGTGCATTGAAATGCTCCCAAACTCGTGCAACGCGGCGAACTTGCACCTTTCACAACATCCTGCAGGACAGAGTAATGAGGCTTTTTTGCGGCGTTACACGATTCTACTCTCGTGTCGCAGCCGATGAAACAGGTTGGGGATACAGAAAAACCTCCGATCCATAAAAATGGACCGGAGGATATCCCCTATTCCGGCGCGACAACATCCCCCAATGGTCCGCCGGATTGTATCTGAAGTGTCTATATGACTTTTTACTCCAAAATTTTTGGAAAAATGGGTTTTAATGCGGGATAAAGAGTTTTGTAAACCTCAAGTGCTGCATTGTAGATTTCCGAAGTTTTCGGATCTGGCTGAATCGAGCTTGTTTCTGCAATGACTGCAGCACAGGCTTCCTCAACGCTTGGGTAAACTCCTGCTCCGACCATCGCGAGTATCGCTGATCCGAACGCTCCTCCCTCAGAAGCATTTACGGTAACAATTTCGCTTTCGAAAATATCTGCCAACATCTGCTTCCAAAGCGGTGAATTCGCTCCACCTCCACTGACGATGACTTTCTTGGTTTCGAGCCCCAGATCCTTCATCATATCGAGACCCTGGCGCAGACCCAGGGTAACGCCTTCAAGCACAGAACGACCCATGTGGGCGCGGGTGTGACGAAGGGTAAGACCGATAAAAGCTCCTCTCGCATTTGGATCGGCGTGCGGCATCCGTTCGCCTGAAAGGTAGGGAAGGAAATAAAGACCTTCGCTGCCTGCAGGGACCTCCTCTGCTTCCTTGTCCAAATCCTTGAACGAGGTACCTCCACCCAATTGATCACCAAACCATTGATTGGAACCGGCGCAAGAGAGTTGAACACCCATGTAGTGCCAGGTTCCTGGAACCGCAGCGCAGAATGCATGCAATCGACCCTCTGGTTCAGGTTCAAAGGAATCCGCCTGAGCGAATACAACACCACTGGTGCCCAACGAACATGCAACGGTTCCCTTCTTTACAACACCGGAACCAACTGCGCCTGCAGCTTGATCACCCGCACCCGCAACAATTGGGATGTTTTTGTTGAAACCAAATTTTTCGGCTAATTCATCCTTAAGTGAACAAGTGATGTCGGGTGATTCGCACACCTTTGCCATCATTTCAGGCTTAACTCCACAAGCTTCGAGCATCACGGGTGACCAGTCACGGGCACCAACATCGAGCAATGACATGCCAGATGCATCGGATACGTCTGTTGCATAAGCTCCACCGAGCATGTAGCGGATGTAGTCCTTAGGAAGAAGGATCTTCGCTACCTTTGCCCAAATTTCCGGTTCGTTTTGCTGCACCCAAAGAATCTTGGGCGCGGTAAAACCGGTCAGGATCGGATTGCCTGTGATTTGAATGACCTTTTCAAAGCTTACCTTTTCGGTGAGTTCTTCACATTGTTTTGCAGTGCGTTGGTCATTCCATTGAATCGCTGGTCGCAATACATTGCCGTCAGCATCCAACAATACCAGACCGTGCATTTGTCCGGTAAGGCCGATTCCAACCACTTGCGAAATATCAACCTTCTCCGAAATAAGTCGGAAACATTCGAGTGTGGCATCCCACCATTTTTTTGGGTCGTTCTCAGCCCAAAGTGGTTTAGGAGTGTCAAAATCGTATGTCGGTCCACCGGCAAACAAGATCTTGCCAGTTTCGTCGGAAACTACCGCCTTCGTAGACGAGGTTCCGATATCGATTCCAATTGTGAGTGCCATGGCGCTTACAGGTATTCGTTGATGATGTTTTCAAAAAGTTCCTGGCGACCGCTGATCGGTTGTGGTTCCCCATTTTTTAGCGCATATTCGGAAAGAGAATCGAAGGAAGCTTGGCCGGACTCAACGCTTGCACCAATGCCTGCGTCGAATGTTGCATAACGTGCTTTGACCAGTTCATCGATACGTCCATCGCGACGAATCTCCGCTGCGATTTTGAGGCCGCGGGCCATTGCGTCCATTGCGCCGATGTGGGCGTGGAACAAATCAACAGGCTCGTGGGACTCACG
This sequence comes from Opitutales bacterium, assembly GCA_963676215.2. GTDB lineage: Bacteria > Verrucomicrobiota > Verrucomicrobiia > Opitutales > JAFGAQ01 > JAKSBQ01. The sequence goes on from CAXXVT010000027.1 coordinate 120,528, forward strand.
ACGACGTTTTGCATCAAAATTCAAACCGCCCGTTGTTAAACCGCCCATCTTTAAGATAACGAGCATGGTTTCGATGTTGGTATAAATATTAGTCGGGAACTGGTCGGTATCCCATCCGATGAGTTCATCACCACGGTTGGCGTCCACACTACCCAGAGCGTCGGCGTTTGTCGCAACGGTGAGTTCGTGGAACATGGAGTGACCCGCAAGTGTCGCGTGGTTGGTTTCGATGTTCAACTTGAAGTGGTCCATCAACCCATATTCGCGCAGGAAGTTCAAACAGGCAGCAGAGTCACTGTCATACTGGTGAGTGGATGGTTCGCGTGGTTTAGGTTCGATGTAGAACTGACCTTTGAATCCAATTTTCTGTTTGTATTCCACTGCCATGTGCAGGAACTTCGCCAAGTGGTCGAGCTCGCGCTTCATGTCCGTGTTCCAAAGAGTGGAGTATCCTTCACGACCTCCCCAGAATGTATAACCCAAACCGCCCAATTTGTGGGTGGCATCCATCGCCGCTTTTACTTGAGCCGCTGCATATGCATAGACATCGGCATTGG
>CAXXVT010000028.1:0-45805 GCA_963676215.2 Opitutales bacterium
CGCTCGGGCGGTTGATGAAACTGAATTGATGAGCAAACTCATCATTGACCCAGTCTTTGTTACTCCCGAAAAAGAGACCGAATAATCAAAAACCAGGTTTTTCCGTTACCGGAAACCGGAACATAAACCTTTGAGCTGATTCAAATGAAACCATACTGTTCCTCACGTCAGAACACCATCCGACGCCTGACCAGAGAAGTAACGATCGGCAGTGTCAAAGTGGGTGGAATGCAACCGATTGCAGTGCAATCCATGACCACCACTAAAACCGAGGATGTAGCAGCCACGGTGGCTCAGGCCCGCGAATTGGCGGAGGCGGGCTGTGATATAGTACGGATCACTGCTCCTTCAATGAAAGCAGCCAGAGCGCTGAAGGACATTCATTCGCAGTTTCGAAAGGATGGATTTGATACCCCGCTGGTAGCCGACATTCATTTTCTACCCAAGGCTGCAATGGAAGCGGCTGAACATCTGGAGAAAGTGCGAATCAATCCCGGAAATTTCGTCGATTACAAAAAGTTCAAGGTAATGGAATACACCGATGCCGCCTATGACGAAGAAATAGAGCGGCTCCATGAGGCATTTTCTCCGTTTATCTTACGGTGTAAGGAACGAGGAAGAGCTGTCCGTATCGGAACCAATCATGGATCGCTTTCAGACCGTATCATGAATCGCTACGGGGACACCCCGGAAGGTATGGTGGAATCGGCTCTCGAGTTTATCCGTATCGCCGAATCCCATCGTTTCCACGATATCGTGCTATCCATGAAAGCCAGCAATCCAAAAGTGATGATCGCTGCCTATCGCTTGGCGGTCGCAAGGATGCAGGAAGAAAACATGGCTTATCCCCTTCATCTCGGAGTGACAGAAGCTGGTGATGGAGAAGATGCACGGGTAAAAAGCTGTATCGGGATCGGCTCCCTGCTGGCCGATGGACTCGGAGATACATTGAGAGTTTCACTGACCGAAGATCCTGTATACGAAGTGCCTGTCGGCAAGGAACTGGTAAAGTGGACCGAAGCCCTGTGGGAAAAATCTGCCGCAGTGGAAAACAAATCGACTCAGATCGAGGAGACGGTTGACTACTACCAAGCGCAAAAACGGGAAACTCTATCGCTGGACCTTCCCGATGGCACAGTATGGAACCATAACGCGCCTGCAAAGGTTGCTGTTGGAACTCCAAGCTCAGATACGCCAGAGGCACTCATCAAAAAGGTCGCTGAGGTTCAGATGCGTCAAAAGGGAGCGAAAATTGAGTATTGGATCCATTCGATCGACTCAGAAGAATCGTTGAGTGCCCTTGCAACCCTAACTGAGGCTTGGATCGGTGTGATAGAGGGATTTGTTCTTGATTTCAAAGACCCAACGCTTCTCGACCAGTTGTTGCCAGTCCTCAAAGCAGCTCCAGAATTTCATTGGATCCTCAATGTCCCAGCGATGACGCTTGAAGCGATTGAAGGGCAGATACCAACTGGTTCCGGCATCACGTTGTGCATCGATTATGCAGGCTGCACTACCAATGAAATTAAATCCCTAAATTCAGGGGAAGCAGCATTTGCAACGCTCAGTTCCGCTCTTCAAGGGTGCAGTGCCATTGGGAGCTACCGGACACTCATTGCAACCTTGGGCTCAAGTAGGCAATCGCCAGCACTTTGGCTTCGAAACGTGGGTGATCTATTTGTACAACCCGAACGGCCGGAATTCGCTCATTTGCTGATGGAGAGCAGTATCCTTTCGGGTGCAATCCTATGCGAAGGGAGCGGGAACCTCATCAGTATAGAGTCCGAACCCAATCTTCTCAAAGCATCTGCTCTGGGCTACAATATCTTACAGGGAGCCCGGGCCAGAATTTCCAAAACAGAGTTTGTTGCCTGCCCATCCTGCGGGCGTACTCTATTTGACCTGCAATCCACTACTCAAAAAATCCGATCGAGAACCGATCATCTCAAAGGGGTAACAATCGCCATCATGGGCTGTATCGTGAATGGTCCTGGAGAAATGGCAGATGCAGATTTTGGATACGTCGGCGGAGCCCCTGCAAAGGTAAACCTCTATGTAGGGAAGTCCTGCGTGAAAGTGGGAATTCCGGAGGCCGAAGCTGTAGATGCACTGATCGATCTCATCCGTGAACATGGAAAATGGGTGGACCCAGAACCAGTCTTGAACGGTTGAGCACTTTGTTGTTCACCATAACGAAAGACTTTCCAAGATGCGACTTGTCGACATAGTACATCACGAAATTGAGCCGCATCTGAAACAGGGAGATATCGCGATCGATGCAACCGTCGGGAATGGCCATGACACCTGTTTTCTTGCTGAGAAAGTCGGAAGTAACGGCAAGGTATATGGGTTTGATGTGCAAACAATGGCCATCGACGTGACAACCATGATTCTCAAAACACGAAAGTGTGATGCTCCATGCACGTTAATCGAGGCTCCCCACCAAAACATGCTCGAGCATCTCCCTTCCAGTGCCGTCGGAACAGTCTCGGTCGTGATGTTCAATCTCGGATATCTCCCTCATGGTGATAAAACTTTGGTTACCCAGCCCGCTACCACTGAAACAGCCCTCAGTAGTAGTTTGAAATCACTAAGAGAAGGGGGTCTCATTTCCATTCTTTCGTATCGTGGGCACCCAGGGGGATTGGAGGAGTGGAACCATGTATCCCAGTGGATTCAAACTCACAGCGATTCCATTAGAATCATAAAGGAACTGGACAGTGAACATCCTCAGTCACTAGGCCCATACCTTTGGATACTACAAAAAAACCTCAAGGATAGAGCCGGATATTCATACGATTTCTTATTAAAAAACTGAATAAACGGACTTTGAATAAACATCGTCCGGCGGTTGCCGAACTATAACCGCTCCGAAAAATCGGAGCTAAAAAAACTGCGCAAAGCTCAGCCAATGACACTCCCCGTGGCAAGCCACGGGGTATCTTGAATTAGATATTCACCACAAAGTAAGTTGCACTTTAGAAGGTTCAACGCCCTGATTTCTTACATATTGCTCAACCACGCTCCAATTTCCACCTTCTCCAACCGTACAAGCATAATATCCGTCACTCCAAAACTCTCCACCCCATAGTTCTTTCTTCAATTCGGGCATTCGCCTGAACAACTCCCTCGCTGTCAAACTCTTAAACTTTCGAACCGTTTCCCCTATGCTGTATTTGGGATGAAATGAGCACAACACATGAATATGATTTAGATCACAGCCCAATCTCTCAAAGCTGATCTCATAACGTTCGCTAATTTCTGAAGCGATTTCCGCGATTTCTTTACTTATCTTCGCCTTCAAAAGTGATTTCCGGTATTTCACAGGAAATACCAGATGGTAATGCGTGTTATAAACACAATGATTGCTTCGAACCAATTCCACATTCTCAATCTGAATGAAAACCTACGGTTTTCAAACTTTCCCTTAGTCAGCCCCACGTGGCAAGCCACGGGGAATTACAAGTTAAACACTTTATTGCCGCAGCGAAGCAGCGTTGTGTAGGCCACAGGCTTTTTGGTCCGGCTCTCTCCAAACGATGGTATTCTATTCAGTCGTCGAAACAATTAGCGTTTAATTCAATACGTGGATAATCCGATGCGAGCATCGGATACTACACCTCATCTACCGTAGTATCTTATGCTCGCATGAGATCTGTTTCAGTTTGAAGTCTTTTAAACGCAAATCGATATAAGATGCGGAAGCATTCTGAAAAGTTGATTTCCCTGAAAACAGGGAATCAATCACAGACTTGGAAAACGATCGATCCTACTTGGTGATGATCTCTTTTGCAGATTTCTTCTGGGGGATCATCGGCAATACGTGTTCCGTGTGGGGAACAACTACATCCAGCAAGAAGGGACCATCATGGTCTAGCATTTCACGGATCGCGTCCCTCAAATCCTCCCGTTTAAAAACGCGACGAGCCTTCACACCAAAACCTTCGGCAATCGTAACGTAGTCGGGGTATATAGCGTCTGGATTATCAGGACTACCCATATTGTCTTTGTCGCAAAGAATGGTTTGTCCTCGAATCCCATCATAAAAACGATCTTCCCACTGCACCACCATTCCAAGGTGTTGATTGTTAAGAATCATCACTTTTGCATCGATCTTCTCAATCTTCGCGGTCGCCAGTTCCTGCACATTCATCAGAAACGAACCATCTCCATCGATATCGATCACCTGTTTTTCAGGGAATGCAACTTTGGCACCCAATGCAGCCGGGTACCCGAAGCCCATGGTTCCAAGTCCTAGCGAGCTGATGTAGCGACGGGGTTCATCGAAAGGATAGAACTGAGCTGCCCACATTTGGTGCTGCCCAACTCCGGTAGCGATGATGGCTTCACCTTTGGATTCCTGATAGAGCGCTTCAATGGCTTCCTGTGGAAGAATGTGTTTTCCAGCGTCATAGGAGAATGGATAGGTTTCTTTCCATCCAGCTAGCTTCTCCATCCATGCTGATAGATCAGCCTTTTTGAAACCCTTTTCTACCCAAAGCTGGTTCATGCGTTCGAGTGCATACCCAATCTCTGAATGAACTGCGACTTCCACTTTTTTGTTTTTATTGTGCTCTGAACGATCAAGATCAAAATGTACAATCTTAGAGTCTGGCGCAAATTTGCTCACATCACCAGTGATACGGTCATCAAATCGAGCACCTGCACAGATTAACAAATCACTCTCATAAACCGCCCAATTGCCTGCCACTGAACCATGCATCCCAAACCAACTTAAACAGCATGGGTCGGCGGCGGGGAGCGCTCCCAATCCCATCAATGTTGAAGCTTGAGGCACTCCGGTTAACTTTACAAATTCTCGTAAACTCTCGCTCGCATCACTGGAAATGATTCCGCCACCACTATAAATCACTGGACGTTCCGCTTTTGCGATCATGTCCAACACTTCTAGTAATTCGTCATCGGTTGCCTTCGGATCGTCAGGATAACCTGGCAAATCAACTTCATCGGGATAAAAAGGTTGGAATACCTTCTGTTGGATGTCTTTTGGAATGTCGATAACGACAGGCCCAGGACGTCCCGTCTGCGCGATATGAAAAGCCTCCTTTATCGCTGTTGTCAGATCCTCTTCCTTCAACACCAGATAACTGTGTTTTACAACCGGCATTGTCATATCGAGAAAGTCGGTCTCCTGAAACGCGGCTTTTCCGATAAATTCCTGATAGACTTGCCCGGTTAGGACAACCAACGGAATGCTATCCATGTATGCATCGGCTATACACGTGACCAAATTGGTAGCCCCAGGACCACTGGTGGCCATACAAACCCCCGCCTTCCCGGTCGCTCGAGCATAACCATGGGCCATGAAACCTCCGCCCTGTTCAAAACGAGGCAGGATGGTTCGGATTTCTTTTTCGCGCTTCACCAATGATTGATGCAGCTCAAGTGAAGCTCCTCCGGGGTAGGCAAAGATAACATCCACACCTTCACGGATGAGAGCTTCGACAACGACATCCGCACCTTTCATGGGCGTTCCAAGTTGACCTTTTAGAGCGGGTTGTGATGACGAATCGGGAATCATGTTACTGGACAGTTTTATTTTGGTGAAAAACAGGAGAATTCAGCGGCGATTGAATTAAAAATCAAGTTGTTTCTTGGATCATAAATGTTCATTCATCTAATAATGGCAAAGAAAATTCTATTTATTGGAGACATCGTGGGCAAACCTGGCCGCCAGATTGTAAAGGCTCAGTTGCCCGGCCTGATCAAAAAGCATCAAATTGATTTTGTAATCGCAAACGGTGAAAATGCAGCTGCCGGAGCTGGTATAAGCAAAAAGTTGGCGCAAGAAATCCACCAATGTGGGGTCGATGGGATCACCCTCGGAGATCATGTTTGGGACCAAGTGGGGTTTAGCGACGACATTGATGAGATTCCTTACATATGTCGACCCGCAAACCTCCCTTCTCGCTGTCCGGGTAGTCCCTATCTCATTCTTGAAAAAAAGGGTTTCCGACTCGCGGTTGTCACAATTTTGGGCCAGGTCTTCATGAAAATAGCGGCAAGCTCTCCGATTGAAATGATCGATGAACTCTTACCTGAGCTCAAGGAACAAGCCGACGCGATTTTAGTGGAAGTGCACGCAGAGGCCACCTCCGAGAAAGTTGCACTAGGATTTTATCTCGACGGAAAAGTGAGCCTTGTTGTTGGAACCCACACTCATATTCCTACCGCCGATGCAAATCTACTGCCAATGGGAACCGCCTATCAAACAGACGCAGGGATGACGGGTCCATATCACTCAGTGCTCGGAAGAGAAATCAACCCGATCGTAGAGCGCATGAAAGATGGAATGCCACGTCGATTCCCGGTGGCAACAGACAATGTTCAACTTTGTGGCTGCCTCGTTGAACTAAAAGAGGAGGGGCTTGCCCGGAATATTGAATTGATCAAAGTTCGGAACTATCAATAAGTTCCTCCTCAATAAAAGAGAGATAACCCATGCAGATTCTCGTTACAGGCGGCAATGGCTTCATAGGTTCCCACGTAGTAAAACAACTCGTGAAACAGGATCATACTGTGCGTTGTTCTTTGAGAGAAAAGAGCAACACACTCCGTCTTAGAGGACTGCCCTACGAAAAAGTCTTCGCAGATGTCCGCGATCGTCTTTCCATCCTGGAAGCGGTTAATGGCTGTGATGCGATCATTCATTGCGCTTCTCTTTCCAACTGGAAGGACCTCAACTCGCCAGAATTGGAATCGATCATCATGGAAGGCACCCAGAATCTGATCGATGCTGCGGTCGCCCAAGGAGCACGATTGGTGGTTGTCAGCAGTGCGGCGGCGTTGGGATCAAGCCAGGATCCGATGCAGTTGCGGACGGTTCAGAGTGAATTCAACCTCAATGCGAAGCGCTATCGATATGCCGCTTGCAAAGCGAAGGCCGATCAATTGTGCATGGACGCTGCAAAAAACCAAGGGGCCGATATCATTACGGTTCATCCCACCGAAACCTATGGCCCAGGAGATACTCAATATGTAACAGCCTCCACCCTCATTGAATTTGCAGCAGGTCCTGTGTGTCTGACAACGCCAGGGGGGACCAATGTCGCCCATGTCGATGACGTTGCAGCCGGCATCGTGGCAGCCCTCGAAAAAGGGAAAACGGCATCAAAATACATCCTCGGCGGAGAAAATTGCACCTTTTCCCAAATGGCTGAGATAACACAAAGTAATTGTTCAACTCAGTACCGGGAGATCAGGATTCCCCGGTTTCTACTGCAGCTTGTTGCCTTTGCATTGCAATGCACGCCATTTGTGAAGGCAAAAACTTTGGCCACAAAATATCATTATGCCGCTCACTATTGGTATTTTGACAACGAAGCCACTAACAAAGAGCTCGAAATTGAATTCAGAGACGCTGAGGCCACACTAAAATCCACGATACAGTGGTTAAAACAAAGACCCAATGGCATCAACTTCCGAAAACATTGAAGCTATATCGTCTGCCTTTGATTTGATCCTGCCACCATCTTTTTTGCACGATACCCGCCAAGTCACAAATCGATGGGATGAGCTGATCCAGGCAGAGCAACGAATCGCTAGCGCGATGAAAGGGCCGCGCATTGAGGAATTCTCGACCGCCCGGGTCATGGCCCACGAGCTGATGAAGGTTTCCTCCCCTTTGAGTTCCCAAACCACTGAAGCTATTCTAAGAGACAACGATGGTTGCGCCCTCTGGCCAGGTAACTTTACAGGAAATATCTCCCATACCAAGAATATCTGCTCTGTTTGTATTGGAAAAAAACGCCCTGACTCTCATTCAGTAGGGATTGATATTGAAACATTGGGGAGGCTCTCACTCGAATCAAAACGCCGAATCAGTTCACCTGAAGAACAAAAAAGAGTCGAAGCATTTGCCGACAAGAGAGGTCTTGAAACAAGGAACGCTTATACCCTCATTTTTAGCGCCAAGGAAGCATTTTTCAAATATCAATTCCCCAACACCAGACTATGGCTCGAATTCCAAGATGTCGAAGTCACAAATATCGATGAGGAAACACTGGAAGTAAGCGCTCCAAAATTGGACTCTGTTTCTTTGCTATCTGCCCGAAAAATCTTCTATCAGTTCACCTCTGCCCATGTTGCAACCGCAGTCTGGGGTTGAGATAGATAGCGAAAAGAAAAGCAACTCCTCAAGTAATAATAACCAGAGGAGCACAAGACTTCGGAGTCGAGCCTATCGTCCTTACGAAAGGATCGAAAGGTCTCCACTACGAGGGAATGTTTATTCCAGACAGGGGATGTTCCCTAAAAACTGAGATTGAGATGATTTGTGCTGAGTTCTTCTTTTAGAATCGCTGCAGCTTCATCCACAGTGTCGACAATATGGAACAAATCGAGGTCTATTTCAGAGATGACTCCCCATTTCTCAAAAGATTTAAAATTGAGAATGTCATTCCAGAATTCCGCTCCATAAAGCAAAATCGGCACTTCTTTCTCGATCTTCTTGGTCTGGATCAACGTCAGCATCTCAAAAAACTCATCCATCGTGCCGAATCCTCCAGGAAATACAACGAGGGCTTTGGCAGGATATAAAAACCAATACTTCCGGGTGAAGAAGTAGTGAAACTCAAAGCTGAGCTCTGGCGTGCAAGAGGGATTTAAGCCCTGTTCAAAGGGTAAACTAATCCCAAGCCCAACCGATTTGCCTCCAGCAAGATGAGCACCTTTGTTAGCCGCGTCCATCATACCTGGACCTCCTCCCGAGCAAATGTAGAATCGATCTGCCTCATTCTCGATTGTGAGAGACCACTCCGTTATCATGCGGGAAAGCTCAACGGCATCATCATAATACTTTGCGAGTTTGATGACATGCTCCGCTTTCGATTCAAGCGCATTTTTTTTAGCAACATCCTCGGTCTCAGAGGCCTGTTTTTTAAGCGCAAGTGATTTTTCCTGGGCTTGGTCTGTATCGACAGAACGAGCGGATCCAAAAAACACCACCGTGTGTTGTACGTTTTCGTTTCTAAACCGATGCTCAGGTTCAATCAGTTCACACAATACGCGAATGCTTCTCGCATCATGGCTATTGAGGAAGTCGAGATTTTTATACGATTTAGGGGGAGTCGGACCTTCTATATCCGAATGATTATCTTTTTTCATTTCTTCTAATACTCTCCCCATATTACTGACCAAAACCACACAAACTCAACTGCATTTATCTTCGATTTTCAGAACAAAACTTCAGTCCTGATTTCTACAGCACTTCTGAGTTAAGGGTGATTTGTTTCACCCAAAGAAGCAGATGGGGTATTACCTGTCGTAATAAGAAAGATCCCCTGCTACTATGCCTTGGTATTCAACACTTTGGCAGCTTGTTATCCCTATCATAAGGAGCTTTTTTTGTCATCGGCAACCCTCTTCCAGGGTTTTGTTTTGCCCACTCCATCCGTTCCCTATTACTCGCGTAGTATTGAAGCCAATTGATCGGATCCTCCTGTGTTTCCAACCCTACAATATCAATATCACACCCCAAATCTTTGTGCAGCGGAACCTGGGCGATCGGACGATCAATTATTTGACGCACCAAAAACTGATAAAGCTCACCATCGGAGAGATGATTCGAATTGGACACATAAACCCGCATGCCCGCCAATCCCTCGATAAGTCGCCACAATTTCTCACTATATTGACGATCATCTCCCTCGAAATCTTCAAAATCCAATCCCCGGACACTAAGCTCTTCTTTCCAGGTAGTAACGGGTGCATCTTCGATTTGCCGAACCCACCGCTGCAGTGCGAGCAGCAAATTGCTAAAAGTGGTACTACTTGATTCTGCTTCCGAATCACTCGGAGTGGAAGTCTCTTGCTGTTGCTCCTGCTCAATACAATCATTGATACGGTTCAACCATTCCGAAAAATCACCCCACTCCTGCGTCTCTTCAATCATCGATATTGATTATCGGCAGGAAACGAAGATGTTTATCTTAAAAATGTATCAAAATTTCAGGAGCGTCGATATCACTCAACAAAAACCCATTTTTGATGCGTTAACTCCAAGCACCAATCTCCAACATTTTTTTCTGCGCAAATCCGGACCAGTCGCGGTTCGCAGCTGGGCTAGCGGGACTCGGGTGCAATATCCAATCGATCTTATACTGATTCCCATCGCAGATTTCATGAGCGCGAGTCGCAGCAAATTTTCCTACACCAATAAGCCACTCCGGTTTCAAAACTTCCAAGACTTCCTTCAAATGGTCATCGCATGCCGCGTACAGGGGTTCTTTCTCGTCAGCGCTGAGTTTGTCAGGAGTTCGATTACGTCCCGTTTCTTCCATAAAAACCAACGGACAATAATTTAACACAAAGTGCTGCTTAAAAAACAGTTCTGGTTGCTCGAATCGGTCCCTAAAAAGCCCCCAGAGCCTTCTTCCGCTAACCTCAGAGCGTTTACAGGAAAACCCTTCCACGGGCCGTTTGACATGCTCTACGGACGGTTTCCCTATCTGCCCTCGAACCCCCAACCAGTCTTTCACCACGTCAATCTCACCAAAAGGAATTCCCACTTGCGCCATTCCCCATGGACCAGGGTTCATTCCAAGAAATACAATTTTCTTCTCAGAGTTTCCGTATTTATCAACGTAGTCCGCATAAGGCTCCCACGCATAATCCAGGGGATTGTATACTTGCTCAGTGGGAGGAGCAAAGTGGAGTTGGTCTACGGCTTTCCTCAACCTCATGGAGGCAGTCAGCAACTTTGAAGCAATCGTTTCCATATCCGTTTTTCAAACAACTTAGTCGTCGTCGGTCTCGAGATCGAACTGGATGTAATTCCAGGCTTCGAATTTTCGAATCAATTCAGCGATCACGGCATCTGAATCTAAGTCGTCTTCCACACCAGTCTCAAACTCCCCGATTTCAAAAGCCAGCCGTTGGTTGGACAAATACAACGGTCTCACTGTTCCTCCACAATGATAAACGGCGAAAAGAAACAGCAACCAAGCTAGCTCTTTCTCTTCATCAAGATTGATACCGTTAAACAACGCATCTTCGTCGTCACCATTCAATGGGGATGGATCGCTGTATTTACAGATTTTGACACCAAATCGTTTCCCTTCTCCATTTTCTTCGGAGGTGTCAGATTCCGAGATTTCCAACAGCTTTTCATTCAGGTCTTCTCCAATCCAACATCGCACCAACCGTAAGAAGAATTCGGATAAAAACATTTCCGTTCTGGATTTTTCTTCACTGGTCACAATCTGCGAGTTCCTAACAGAATAAATCACCTGAGAGAACTCATCTCGAACACTCAAAAGTAGGTTTCGAACCTCAGCATGATCCTTCAGACTCGCGTCAGAAAATTCTCCAAAACTATCGTTCAAACGCTTCACCAAATTCAGATTAATCAGCAAGCCACCCAGTTCACTCTTGGATTGATTGAATACGCTTTTTACGTTCGTGATTTTTCCGGGGTCAGATCTTATACTCTTCAAATAGGCCTTCAGCCCACTCATGGACCTATAAATACTTGATCCATTCGACACGGCCAATACAAGCAAACCCTGCAACTTCGATTCGAGGGTTTTACGTTGAATGGTTGATAATTTCCGTTCCAACAGACTGTCCCGCTCACTTCGGAGCATATAAAAATCTATCGCTCGTTTTACGACAGTTACGATTTCATCCGCGTTCCATGGTTTGCTGATATAATGATATACTGCTCCTTGATTGGTAGCGTGAATAGCGATGGTGGAATCTGAGAACCCAGTCGTAATAATTCTTACAATTTTTGGATAGTAGGCCCTGGCTTGCTTTAACAATTCGATGCCGGGGCGCCCCGGCATCCGCTGATCGGATATAATCACACCGATCTCATTGGAATGACGTTTCAATAACTGCCAGCCTTCTTCCGCATTTTTTGCAGTAATCACATCAAAGACACCGTTTAAATTTCGCTGAAAAACGACTCTCCAGGTTTCCTCATCGTCAACATAGAGGATTTTGATGTTTCTTTTTTCCATTATCGATCAAATTCAGAGCTCACGATGCATTCGAGTTTGATTAAAAATCGTCAGCTGACCGAAGTCAGTGTTTGATTGAGTCCAATCAGGTTTAAACGGTAAATAACGTTTCCAATCTTCTAAATCAAGCCAGTGATCAAACCAAAGCAACCAATGCTCTCGAACGGGAGAATATTCCGGTAACCTGGAGTAAAACTGTAGGCACCCGTCGGTCTTAAGTTGATTCAAGCAGAAGGCAATGATGTAGGCAGCGGTTTTACTAGAAAGCGATTCAATAAAACTGGATGAGTAAATACGGTCGTATGATAAAAAATCACCCGTTTTTTTCCGAAAATAGAACTGTAGCAACTTAGTGATAGGCTCATTGATCAATCGAAACTTAATGGGCTCAGAGTCTTCTAGTAAATGACCAAAATGTTCGGTGCAAAATTCTTCTGGGTCGTCACAAGTAGGGCAGAACATATCTAAGACCAACCGCGATCGTTCTTCATTCGTAAGGTCACTGGCCAAAGAAAAAGGAGTAGTATCGCTACCAAGCAGCAGCAAATGCATGTTTCCGGTATGTGTAGCCAGCCACTCCCTAACATCATTTACCCAGGAATTGGATCGACGCTCGATATCTTCGAACCCCGTGCAAGACTTAAAAAACTCGTCGAGCAGATACCCACGGTAATTTCCTCGAACAACATTTTGATCTGATTTCAAGCAAAACAAAGTTCGATAATTGATGTAGGAACTCCGTTTGGTCGAATGGAAATACCGAAAGATTCGAGATCCCACAGAAACTGGGAAAACGTAATTTTTGAAAAAATCACCAACTTGCACTCGTTGCTCATCCGTGCAGAGTCTCAGGTCTTTTTCCAATTCACGATATCGAACAATCAACTTTTGGAGCCCAATATCGTAAACCCTAATTTGAGTTCGAGATCCCCTCGCGCTCGCAGAATCGATGAGGGTTAACCCATACTCAGATTTCAACCGCGAAACCTTTAGTCCAGCCATCAATTGAGAGAGGAAATAGGAAAACTGATAGAGCTTTCTTTCAATTTCTATTGGTAAATCAAACTCACTGATGTGGTGACTGATAAACCGTTCAAATGCTAATTGATTCTCTGGTTCACTATCTCCACCTCCAACTGCAATGCAATTTTCCCGAAGAACAAGCGTAACAAGCTGAATGGAGGAAGAATCCACGATTTCATACACGACAGCTTTCCCATTATAAAAAAGAACCTGACCGAGTGATAACCGCACTTTTGAGAACATCTCGTTAAGCCGGATATCGTTCATTTTCTCGTAGATTTCGATCACAAGGAGATTCGAAGAAAAATGAACCACAGTTCCACTCCCAGTTTTATTTTCTCCACGTCCGTAAACGACAGCGTAATCGATATTGCCCATAATGACGTCTACTGAGGTAACCCCGTTGTCAGAAATTTAAAATGTCGGGAATTTGGGTGGATGGAGGAGGAGGAAAATCGAGGAATAATGCAGGAAATCTCCATAATTCGGGCTGATACGAGACGATTTGTTGCTGCAGCTGCCACCCTAAACCCCATAAAAAGAGGAAAGGTGGTGCGGGTAGACAGAATCGAACTGACATCATCTGCTTGGAAGGCAGAGGTTTTACCACTAAACTATACCCGCATCAAAGAATCCGAAGAAAAGCATTAAGTAAATTACTGTCAACCCGGAAAAACAAAGGAAGTCGTTTTCTTGCGAAAATACTCACCAAAAAATGTGACATTATACTAAAATCGAATTGAATAGTGGCGACTTATATTGACATATAGAACCATGCCATCGCTTTCCTCTCCAGTATCTGCCAACAAAACTCCCAAAAAGAAACAGCAGAAAAAAAGTAGTTTTGCTGAATCCCAACGACTTGCCAAATTCAAAGCCGCCGAGAAGAAGGCACCCAAGGCGAAAATTAAGTTGGAAGAACTAGCCATTTTCACTCAGCAACTTTCTTCAATGCTAGGGGCTGGGCTTCCTCTTGTTTCAGCTATGGAAGCATTGCAAGAGCAAACTGCCAATCTGGTGTTTCAAGTCATTATCCGAGCAGTTCGCATCGATGTTGCAAGCGGAACCACTTTTTCGGAAGCCTGCGAAAAATACCCAAAAGCATTCCCGAAACTATTCGTTTCGATGGTTCGGGCTGGCGAGGCCAGCGGTAGCCTTGGCGATATCCTCGAAAAAACCGCTTCCTATTTCGAAGAGTCAGTAAAGCTCTCAAAGAAAGTCAAAAGTGCGATGACTTACCCGGTCACGGTCATTCTTTTTGCGCTTGTACTCGTAAATGTTCTATTGATTTTCGTCATTCCGGTATTCGCTGAAATGTTTTCGAGCTTCGGCTCAAAACTCCCCGCACCCACCCAGTTTCTCATTGATTTGAGTGGATTTCTCAAAAAATATGTAATCTTTATTATTCTCGGGGCAGTACTCGCATTCAAAGTTTTAGGGAAATTTTTTCAAACTCCCAAAGGGAGGCAGGTTAAAGACTTCCTACTGATCAGAATCCCTATTTTCGGTGAATTGGTGAGGAAAGTAAGCCTCTCACGTTTTTGCCGTACGTTTTCAATCTTAATGAAAAGTGGGGTTCCAATTCTACAATCATTGGAGATTGTCTCATCCGGCGCTAATAATGTTTACATTGAAAAGGCATGTTCCGATATCTCTCGCACCGTAAGTCAGGGGGGGCAAATCTCTGAAGTGCTGGCAGTCACTCCCTATTTTCCGTCTATGATTCGACATATGACCCAGGCCGGGGAACAAACGGGTGATATTGACAGTATGATGGTAAAGATATCCGATTTCTACGATGTTGAAATCGACAACACAGTCAGCGCTCTGACATCTCTCCTCGAGCCTCTACTGATCGTAGTTCTGGGTGTCGTCATCGGTGGCATCGTCATGGCGATGTTTCTACCAATTTTCAAAATGCCAACCATCATCCAATAATCCGGATAGAGCACAAAACCCAAACATGCACGGGCATTTGGAAAAGTCAGTCGCGCCTCGTTTTCTACAATCCGCTCATGTTCGACGCATCGGCATTGCTATTATACCGATTCGTTTTTGGATCACGGCATCCAAAGTCCAATGCGAGCACGGATGTTACTGTTCCCATGCTGTGGTATCTTAGCTCGTTCATGACCGCGAACCTGTCGGGGCCATCGATTGGGCGCCTTGCTAACGTCATTACTTCTTCCAAACGTGTCTGCTTAAATGCAGGAGAAACTGTGTGACACCATTTAGCTTTTTGTTAACTGAATAACAAAACCCTTTTTTGTAGCGGCTCCTGCTTGCAGGATGCCCTCGTAAATCCCGCAAATATCGTTGAGAAACACGATGCAAGCATCGGTTGCTACACCTAAATATATTCAGTTTTTAATCCGCACTTTGGTATGATAACAAATCTGATAGGTTTTGAAGCTTCTGAGAATGCAATTGTTTAACACTCCTCAACTTACAAAGATGAAATATCTGATTCTGAGACTCTTTAGCCCCTGTTTCTGAAGAATGCAGCCATATGTGTGAGGTTATCACACAGTCTCAGGATCCTCTAGATCTGTTTCAGCTTGAACCCTTGCTCGATCTCAAAGATTTAGGAGTCGTTTTTCTCGTCTTCGTGAATTCTAGACTTTGAACTCGATTCAGCGACCTTGCGATCAACCTCTACTGCGCTAAGACCCTGTTGCCACATTGAATGGAGTTCATCTGCGATCCTACAGGCTTCGTGGAAGTTCTCGATTTCCACACATTTTCGAATATGAGTGTAGAGCTGTCTTAGCTTCAAGGCCAACAGGGCGTTCGCCTCAAAATTGAGGGAATTCTCGAGCAATGTTACCACTTCCAGAACACTGCCTGTATCGTGAGCCGCTGCAGAGCGGCGAATCGTGTCGTAACACTTGAGCAGCCTCTCTCCAGGATCCGGATTTTCGAGCTTCTTTGCACGCTCATATGCCGTTACCTTTTGATGAGGGTGTTTAGCCATTGTTGCATTCAATAGATGGACACTAGGCGAGGTATTTGGCATACACAATTTCTGATTGAGCAGAAATTGCTGATGCGGCGTTCGAGAAAATTTCCTCAGCAGAAACATTGAGAAGTCCGTTCGCAGCACCAAAAATCGAATTTTCTCCCGCGGATCCCGTGATCAATGAAATCGCTTGTCCTCCTGCAGTTGCATTCGAATTTACACCAAAATTACCACTTTGATACTGATAAATGCTGTAGACCCGCTCCATCGTATTCGCGACTTCATACAGATCTTGATCTAATCGCTCAATGGCATCTATGATTTTATTTCCATAGGAAGCGAAATCAAAATCTTCGTTGTTATTGCCATCAGCCTCATAACTGAGGCTCGCAGAAATACTGCCGGTTCCTTGAAACCCATCGTTGTTCACAGTAAAGGCCAATCCCTTACCCGTATCGATGGTAACAGGATCAGAGCCACTCAAATCCACCCGATAGTTCAGATAAGCAAGTTTTCCATCAGAGCTCTTTAATTGGACAGAAGATGACTCTCCATTATAATTAACTGACAGGGTGTAGTTGCCAGATTCAAGACCAAGGCTTCCATTATCCAACCCCGCGATTCTGATAGAATCAAAACTCAATGCCCCGCCCGCTCCATCATCACTATCACTCTGATAATTGACAGTAACACTTTGGTCCGAAAACTCTTCAAATCCCTCTTGCTCAAGCTTGTGCTCGTAGGTCTGCTCATAATACATCATCGCATAGAGCTTCGCTGGGCCGTCGTTTTCATAGTCATATTTGTCGATCGACTGCAGAATCTGCTGTTTTTCGATCGAAAGAGAGATGCCCACTTCCAAATCGACAATCTCTTGTCCGTCTCCACTCAAATCGACACCGTCAACTTGATTAATGAACCCTCCCTCAGCATCCTTAATCGTGATGCTCGAATCCGGCCCCGCATAACTAATTTCAATTCGATAGTTCCCTTGGTCCAATTCGGATTGGTTGGAGGCGACGTCGCTTCCGATAGCCTCAGAAATATCAAGCCCCACAACTCCGGCTTCGGAGTTACGATATGCGGCATAATAATCGTAGTAAATCGTTCCTTGGCTGGCGGCTGGTTGCTCTGTGAGATTAAACCCTTTTTCGTCTGAGGTGTAATAGCTCTCCAATTCCAGCTTTTCCGATGCACCTGTTCCACTACCAGTCAGGCTCAAGTCGATTGAACGGCCATTCAGCAACTTGTTCCCCTGCCATACAGTATTATCCACGATGTCATCGATCCCTCCAGATAAACTCCTCAGTACACCAATTGCTTCATCACGATCCTTCTCCGTGGTCGCACTCGCACCTTGCTGGGCATAACCCAACATCGTCGTCAAATTCGCACGGATCAGTTCTAACCGCTGCGAAAGCCCATTCAAAATGGTATAGCTACCCTCAATTCCATCGGAACGAAGACTCGTATAATCGCTCCCGTTTTGTACCGATTCTAAGAATGTGGCAGCAGTAGCTTTGTTATTAGTACGCAACCTAGCGAACGCATCACGGTTGTTGTAATCAGCTATTTCGCCTAAACTAAGTCGGTCCATAATCGCAGTTGATCAAGGTTTTACTGCATAGAAAGTATTATACCTAATCGGCTAAAACCTTCGAACCTGAATCAATATTCTTCCTCTAAATGGGTAACTTTTACCCTTTTTTGACAATATGGGGCTGAATTTTCGCCCTGCAGCCACATTTTCCGCTGCCGCATGATTTCACTTCAGCCTTCTTCCAACTGCAATATCCCATCCACGCGGCAAGAATTGCACACCCACCAACAAGGATCATTACAATAAGACTGTCTACTGTCCCTGGATCTTCCATTAACTTCTTTATCTAATCGTTTAATATTTTCGCAAAAATACAAAAAGTAACTCAATTCACTGTCTTTAGGAGTCGACAAATCAGGCGCAATTTGCTTTTGCTGGAAATCGTTATTGAGATATCGTCTCAATAAGCTACTAATATCACATCATATTTCAACATGAATCACCTAAGTTTATCAAAGTTGAAGCGAGGACAACAGGCACGGATCATATCAATGGACCAAGATTCGCCTATATGCCAGAAACTGATGAACTTTGGAGTCTTTCCCGACAAAACAATCCGTTACGTCAAATCAGCTCCGATGGGTGACCCACTCGAATTTGAGGTCGAGGGTAGAAATTTCTCCGTTCGTCGCAAAGAGGCGGCAGCTATCATCGTTGAACCTGTCGGTGCAAATCACTGATTAATTAATGTCATCCTTTTCCTACTGCTACTAAATGATAACGTCGACACCAGTCATTTCCGAAGGGAAAAGACCCCTTCAACTTGCATTGGTTGGAAATCCAAATGCGGGAAAGACGACCCTTTTTAATGCATTAACGGGGTTGCGCCAACGCATAGGAAACTACCCGGGAATCACAGTCTCGATGGCAACAGGCACTGTGTTTCTTGATAATCAAGCCGCATATGCAACGGACCTTCCGGGAACCTACAGTCTCGCGGCTAGTTCGCCCGATGAAAAAATCGTGCACGATTACATCAACGGTAATGTCCCAAATACTGCCAAGCCCGATGTGCTGGTATGTGTGGTTGATGCCACCAATATCAACAAGAACCTCTACCTGGTATCACAGCTCGCTGAACATCAAATCCCAATTGTCATTGCTTTAAGTTTTTGGGATTCTGCCCTCCGGCTCAAAACACAACTTCAGGTTGAGATGCTCAGCAGTCATCTAAGAGTTTCTGTGATCCCCATTAATGTGGTTAAAAACGAAGGCATCACGGAGCTAAAGCACGCCATCCTTTCCGCTCATAGAAATAAGGAAAAAATGATTCGACTGCAGTGGGAGCGCCCCGTGGCAACTGCTATCGAGGAGTTCCAGGCTGAGTTGCAGAAATCCAACATTACCGTTAATACTCCAGAAGCTCATCGTCTTATTTTCGACAGCACTATGCCCACATTGCCAGGAGTGGATACAACTACTCCTGCATTAAAAAAGAGCATCGGGGACTGTAGGATGAAAATTCAAAAAGCTGGATTTCACCCGCACACGGTGGAAGCCGTGCTGCAACATCGCCATATCGCAGAGCTACTACAGGGAGTGATCCTCACAAAAGCGTCTCCAGGAATTCGTCGAGGGGAGTCGATTGATAGACTGCTCACCCATCGGTTCTGGGGTCTACTCATTTTTGTATTCTTCATGTATTTGGTGTTCCAGTCCGTTTATTCGTGGTCTGCGCCTTTCATGGACCTGATCGACTTTCTCAAAGGTAATGCGCAGTCAATGACGTCCGCTTGGCTAGCGGAATACCCTCAGGTTCAGAGTTTGATAACCGACGGTGTAGTCGAAGGAGTCGGAGCTTTCCTCATTTTTCTCCCTCAAATTCTTATCCTGTTTCTATTCATTTCTTTACTCGAAGAAACAGGCTATATGGCCAGGGCCGCCTTTTTAATGGACCGCCTGTTCAGCTGGGCAGGACTGAGCGGAAAAAGCTTCGTGCCGTTGCTCTCAAGTTTCGCGTGCGCAGTTCCGGGCATTCTTGCCACCCGTACCATTGAAGATCGCAAAGCACGGCTCATTACCATCTTCATCGCGCCGTTGATGAGTTGTTCAGCCCGACTGCCAGTCTATGTACTCATCATTGGAGCATTGATTGAGCCAAGTTATGGCCCCTTTGTCGCTGGAATGACTTTGTTTGCGATGCATTTTCTCGGGATTCTGGTGTCCCTACCCACCGCTTACATTCTTAACAAGGTCATGAAGAAGACACCTTCAAAGCCTTTCATCATTGAAATGCCGGAATATCAGGTCCCGAAAGTCCGCAATCTGCTATGGAGAATGTGGTCGGAGGGCAAAGAATTTGTCTATCGTGCCGGCACGATTATCTTCGTTATTACCATTCTCATTTGGGCACTGCTTTATTATCCCCGACCCCAAGGACTCGAGGAGGCTACTATACAATCGGTAAAGACTGAGTATTTGAATCAGGGTATGACGGAGCAGGAGTATGCACAGCAAATCTTAGAGGAAAACTCAGAAGTTTCTCAGGTTATTTCGCGAAAAATCGATTCCACTTTCATCAACCAGAGCTATTTGAGTCGTTTTGGCAAAACGATTCAACCAATGTTCGATAAAGCTGGATTCGACTGGAGGATCTCCGTGGGGATTTTAGCGAGTTTCCCGGCCCGCGAGGTGATTGTGAGCACTCTGGGAGTGATGTTTAGCCTAGGTGGCGAAGTCGATGAAAACTCTCCCTCTCTGCGGCAGACGATGCATCGTGCGTCTTGGACTCGGGGAGACCGTAAGGGTCAGCCGCTATTTACCATCCCCGTAGCGTTTTCAATCATGGTATTTTTTGCCCTGTGTCAGCAATGCGGATCAACGTTGGCAGTCATTCGAAGTGAGGCCAATGTGAAGTGGGCCCTTATGTCTTTTGTGTTTATGACAACGATCGCATGGGTCGGAGCCATCGCGACTTACCAAGGGCTAAATTGGATATTGTAGGCAATCTCAAAACGAATCTGGATCATAACTCTCTTCCATTCGTAGAGAAAGGGGATTGATTTATCGGCAATTCCCATACTTGAATACCAGCTATGTTGGATTTTCTAAGACCAGACGGACGCAAACATGATCAATTGCGTGAAGTAAGTTTTGTAACTGGATTTGCCCCCAATGCAACCGGATCAGTGTTGGTTCGCTTTGGAGATACCCAAGTTATTTGCTCGGCAACGATCGAGAATAAAGTTCCTCGCTGGATGATTGTTCAAGGGGTTAAGACTGGCTGGCTCACCGCCGAGTATTCCATGCTTCCCTATTCTACCCTTCAACGAAAAGATCGTGACAGTTCGCGCGGGAAAGTCGATGGACGTAGCATAGAAATCCAGCGACTCATTGGACGCTCTCTCCGAGCGGTACTCGATCTTTCGAAGATTAGAGACAAAACTATTTGGATCGACTGTGATGTGCTACAGGCAGACGGGGGCACCCGAACCGCATCCATTACGGGCGCTTACGTAGCAACCAAGATGGCGATCCAAAAGCTATTGAAAGAAAACGTGATCAAAGAAGATCCTTTTGTCGATAGTGTCGCGGCCATCAGCTCCGGGGTGTACTTCGACGAAGAAGTGCTCGATCTCAACTACCAGGAAGATAAGGAAGCCTCCGTTGACGCAAATATCGTGATGACCGGAAGTGGTAAGTTCATCGAAGTTCAAAGTTCTGGAGAAGAAGCGACCTATTCTGAAAAGCAACTCTTGACTCTCATTGAACTCGCCAAAAAGGGAATTGGTGAACTCACTCAGCTACAAAACAAGGCATTAGAGAGCTGATCTCTTTCGCTTTTTAAGCTCTTGAATATTCGCATTCTACGTCGCAAATAGCAGAAAGGAGAGTGGGTTTTCAAACCCGCTCATCCTTAGAGCATCCTGCATTTAATCAGCCAAGGAATCAGCGCTGTGCATGAGGATGCGCTGAACCTCACTGCTCACTTGTGCCAATGGTTCCTCTCAATCCTGTAGCAAACACTATTTCTTTGAATCGAGGGTAAACATCGATTCGATCACCTCACGATAACGCTTTGTCACGATATGCCGTTTGAGTTTAAAAGTTGAAGTAATCTCTTCTCCAACTTCGAATGGTTTTTCAATCCAACGCCAAGAGTGAATCCGTTCATAGGCCTTAAACCCTGTTTTAGTACTGATTGCCTCGTGGATATACTCATCAACCATAGAACGGGCTTCTTTCGCCGCTACAATTTTTTCAGCACTATCCCATTCAGGATTGATTGCTTGGAAATCTTCAACCGAAGGTACAACCAGCATTCCAAGATATTTCTGGTCCTGCCCTACAACCATACAATTGGCAACCAATTCCGACTGAGAGATACGATTTTCGATCGGAACGGGTTCGATGTTCTCTCCACTCAACAATACCACCGTATCTTTCGTGCGACCGAGGATTTTCAAACAATCATTGAAAGTATAGACACCCAGATCTCCAGTATTAAGCCACCCATCTTTGATAACTTTTTTGGTCTCTTCCGGTGACCGGAAGTATCCATCCATGATTTGCGGACCCTTAATATGGATTTCACCCTTCAATCCTCGGCCTTCATGGGCGTTTTCAGGATTGGGGTAAAGAATAGTTTTGGTTTCCGGATCGACTATACGAAGCTCTGTATCCGGCCAAATCGGGCCTACCGTACCAATCACCACTTTCTCCTGCAATCGAACGGACAACACCGGACTAGACTCCGTCATGCCATAACCTTCGAGGACTTTGATTCCAATAAAATTAAAAAATCGATCAATGTGAGGCTGCAGGGCTCCCCCTCCAGACACCGTGAATTCAAACCGCCCGCCAATGACTGCTCGAAGCTTTTTGAATACGATCTTATCGAGTAAAAAATAGGGAATAAACGCAAAAATCAAAACAACCAGTGCCACCAACTTTCGGAATAATCGTTCAAAAATCCCGATGTAGCGAAGTTCCAACTGGCGATCCCGCAATATGGAAACCGCGGTAAAGGTGGCAAATGCGGATGCATAGGCACACTTAAACATTGTTCTTTTCACAATGCTTGCGGAACGAATACTGTGCTGAATCCGCGAATACACATTTTCCCACAATCGCGGAGCAGAGACCATGATCTGCGGCTTTATCTCTTTCATGTCCGGTCCGATCGATCGAACCGATGAATAAGTCATCTTGATTCCTCGTGCCAAAGCAATCAACTCAAACGCACGCTCATAGCTGTGCCATATCGGGAGGATCGTTAATATCTCAGCCCCTTTAGGGATATAGATCGGTACGTTTATCACCTGGGACATCAAATTGGCATGGGTCAATACCACTCCTTTGGGACGCCCGGTCGTACCAGAGGTATAGATCATGGTATAGGTATTTTCAGGGTTCAGGGCTTCGATTCGCTCATCGCTTTTCGCTTTTCCTTTTTCAATTACCCCTTTCCCAAGTTCTGCGAGTTCATCGAGTGAAATGATTAATGGATCTTTCCGGTGTTCATCCGTAAGCTCCGAATCATCCATCAAAATAATATGATCGAGGCTGTCATGGTCATCCAGGTTGCGAAGCACACGATCCAAGTGTTTCCGATTTTCAACCACCAAATATCGAGAAGCCGAATGACTGATGATATAATTAATTTCATCAATGGTCGCATCGTTCCCACGAGGAACATCGATGGCACCAGCAAATGTGATCGATATACTCGTTACTTTCCATTCAAGCCGATTATCAGCAAGAATCATCACACGGTCTCCTGCTTCAAGTCCGATTTCAATCAGTCCTTCCGCAACATAAGTGGCTCGCTCCATCAAAGCATCATAACTCACGGATACGCGTTGGCCGTCGCTGTCGCTATGACTGATAAGTGCAGTGAGACCCGCGTACGCAGTGCCCATACGTTTGAACATATGAGCCACAGTATCTGCGTTCCATGGCTGCATTGATGGAGTTAAAACTTCTTCCATATCAAGGGTAATATCGATTGTTAACTGTGCTTGGGGTTGACTCCTTGCAAAGTCTTAGTTGGGTAACATACCAAATCATTACCAGTTAAGTCAGTAAAATTTAAACTATTTCTATGATAATTAAACCGTCAGTAAGAGGTTTCGTCTGTGTTACGTGCCATCCAAAGGGTTGCGAACAACATGTAAAAGAAGAAATCGAATATACCCGTAAAGTGGGTCCCATCGCAGGAGGCCCTAAAAATGTCTTGGTGATCGGAGCTTCCACTGGTTATGGACTTTCTTCCCGCATTGTTCCAACTTATGCTTGGGGAGCAAAAACCATTGGGGTCTTTTTTGAGCGTCCTTCCACTGAGTCCCGAGCGGGCACTGCTGGTTGGTATAACTCCTATTCTTTCAAAAAAATCGCACAGCAAGATGGCTACTACGCAGAAAACGTCAACGGCGATGCTTTCTCAAACGACATCAAGCAAAAGACAGCCGATCTTATCGAGAAAGATTGGGGCAAAGTCGATTTGATCGTCTATAGCCTCGCATCTCCGCGGCGCACGGATCCAAACACCGGGGACGTTTATAGCTCTGTGATCAAACCGATCGGAACTGAAAATTTCACGGGCAAATCTATCAATACCGATAAGGAAGCTGTCTTTGATGCGACAATCGAACCCGCAACCGAACAGCAAGTCGCCGAAACAATTAAGGTGATGGGTGGTGAAGACTGGGAACTTTGGATCAATTATCTGAGAGAACGCGGACTATTGGCCGACAACTTCAAAACCGTTGCCTATTCTTACATCGGACCTCAACAAACTTGGCCAGTCTATAAAGATGGCACCATCGGAAAGGCTAAAATTGATCTGGAACGAGCGGCCAATGCCATCACCGAAGAGTCTTCGAATATCAATGGAAAGGCCTATGTATCGGTCAACAAGGCCGTCGTGAGTCAAGCCAGTGCTGCGATCCCAGTAGTGCCGCTTTACATTTCCATCATGTTAAAAATCATGGAAGAAAAGGGTGTCAATGAAAGCATCGTTCAGCAAAAATCTACCGTCTTTATGCCGATCATCTCTACGGCAAGGGTCTCGCGGATCAAGCGGAAGGAATTCGTATTCGCATCGACGACCTAGAATTGCGCGATGATGTGCAGCAAGCTATTCTTGAACTTTGGGATAAAATCGATACTGATAATTTGAAGGAACTCTCCGCATTTGATGTTTACAAGGAGGAATTTCTCAAACTTTTTGGATTCGGATACGAAGGTGTTGACTACAATCAGCGAGTCGAAACCCATTGCGAAGATCCTACTCTCATTCAATAACCAACTTTAGCTATCTCTTTGATGAGATCCTCAGGCATTTGAGCCACAATTCCAGTCCGTTCCAGTTTATTCGGATGCTTTTTCTCTCGTGGAAAGGCATCCGATGGGATCGTTTTGACTGGATTTCGCCCATATGCATCGTGGGACTGCTAGTGATGAGCGTCATGTTCATCTACTCTTCCCAGGTCTACAATAGTGGCGACCTATGGGTTAAACAACTCATCTGGATCGGGATCGGGCTGGTGATCTACATTGGAGTTTCGCTGGTCGATTATCGGATTTGGTTCGAATACGCTCACATCGTATATCTAACCACAATTATCCTACTCATAGTGGTCCTTTCACCCTTGGGATCCGAGATCTATAATGCCCGCCGGTGGATCGATTTGAAGTTCATTACGCTGCAACCATCAGAAATGGCAAAAATTGCAACACTGATTTTAGTTGCAAGATTACTCTCAAAATTCCACTTTCAAACTTTGATTGAGACGTTTACGTCCTTTTCAGTCGTATCAGTGGTAACGCTGATCCCGACCTTATTCATCTTTGCTCAGCCGGACCTCGGGTCAGCATTGGTGATACCGATCATGACTTTTTTCATTTTATACAGCGCCGGTTTTCACAAGCGATTCTTCCAGATTTCGCTAGTGATGACGTTGCTGTTTGTCTCGATCGTGGGAGTGGATCTTTATCGCTATCAACATTTCCTTGAAGAAAACAACCTTTCCGCGTTGGAAGACAGGGGGGACTATGAGTCCCATTCATGGCTCCCACTCAAAGACTATCAACGCAACCGACTCATGGTGTTCATCGCCCCCGATCTTATCGATCCGCAAGGATTGGGAGATAGTTGGAACGTGCGCCAATCCCTCATCTCTGTGGGAACAGGAGGATGGTCTGGAAAAGGTTGGACCGAAGGAACCCAAGCCAAACTTGGGTATTTGCCCCAGACAGTTGCCTACAATGATTTCATATTTTCGGTTATAGCCGAGGAATCTGGATTCGTCGGTGGAGCGGCAGTCATCATCTTTTTTACGATCCTAGTCTTCAATGGACTCCGGATCGCTCAATTATCTCACGACCGTTTTGGTCAAATACTGGCAACAGGTGTCAGTGTTTTTTTATTTATTCACGTTTTTATAAATATTGGGATGACTATGGGTGTCGCACCCGTCACCGGTCTCCCTCTACCATTCTTAAGTCACGGAGGAACCTTTTTACTCAGCTGCTTTACGTTACTTGCATTTCATCAAAGTATTTACCGGTATCGAGAGAAATTCGCCTGAACAGGGCCTTAACTCTACCGAAGACGTAACCAGTTATGGTTGAAAAAGGTTCACCCGTCCAACGGAACACGAACCATGCAAAACCAAGATAACTTGACCGAGGAGCAAATCTCAGAGCACCGCGATGCGCTGGCAAAAGCTCCCGACAATACTTCACAAAAAACCATTCCAGTAAGGGATCTAGAAAAAGCCGCCCAGGATCGGGCAAAAAAAACTACCGATTATCCAAAAGGTGGTAAATTCTATTAGTGGAAAATCGGGCGATTTCGCAGAAATCGTTGTAAACTCCGAACCACTGGAAAAAACGGATCGCGTTGCTCAAAAACGGGGTGCTCGATAAGTTTGAAGTCGAACGCTCTGGAGATGAACGGATGGTAGGCACCATTTTCCGCGGAAAGATCCAGAATTTGGAGCCAGGGCTCAAAGCAGCTTTTGTAGACATTGGAATGCCGAAAAACGCCTTCCTGCACTACTGGGATATCCTGCCTGCCGCAAACGATTCATCGGTGGAAATTGTTCGCGATAACACCTCTGAGGACAAAAAGAAATCGTCCAAAAAGGTCACCATCAAAGACATCCCCAGCATGTATCCGATCGGCTCGGAAATCATCGTGCAGATCACGAAGGCATCGATTGGGAATAAGGGACCCCGCACCACGACCAACATCGCGATTCCGGGTCGTTTCCTCGTGCTCATGCCTTTTTCAGGACAATGTGGTATCTCTCGTAAAATTCAGGACAAAGCTGAGCGCAGTCGTTTGAAAAGGATTCTCCGGGATCTGACGATCCCCGAAGGAATGGGCGTTATCATGCGCACCGCTGGTGAAGGTAAGAAAGACCGCTATTTTGTGCGCGATTTGCATATCCTACTCAACATATGGGAAAGCATCCAAAAGCGGCTCAAGGAAAGCTCAGAGCCTTGTATGCTCTATCAAGAACCTAATCTGGTAGAACGAACAGTAAGAGACTTCCTTACAGAAAAAATTGATCGGGTGCTCATTGACGACAAGGATAGCTACGATTCCATGTCCACGCTGGTTGCAGCCATTTCCCCCCGTTCGAAATCAAAAATCACCCATTTCAAGGAAGAGATTCCGATCTTTGAACGATTCAACATTGAAAAACAGATTGCTCAAACCTTTCAACGCAAAGTTCCCCTTCCTTCAGGCGGCGAGATCGTCATCGAGGAAACCGAAGCACTTGTGGCAGTTGACGTAAATACGGGGGGTCACAAAGGCGCCAACAAGGATGGAAAAGACTTCATCTATCATGCTAACCTCGAAGCTGCAGTAGAGGTCGCAAGGCAAATACGCCTGCGCAATGTAGGTGGATTGATAATCATTGATTTCATCGACATGAAGCAACGGAAGGATCGAAATTCCGTCTACATGAAGATGAAACAGGAGATGAAAAAGGATAAGGCAAAATGCCACATCCTACCCATATCTCAGCTTGGCATCCTACAAATGAGTCGTCAGCGCCATAAAGAAAGCACTTCAAGTGGTATCTATACAACTTGTCACTACTGTTCGGGACGCGGTATCGTGAAATCTGATCGCACGATGAGTGTTGAGATCCAACGTCGCCTCATCGCAGCTGTTCGTCATCTTCGTCTCCACGCAGGGCCGGATTCAGAACATCGCCTTTATGTGTTGTTGCACCCAATGAATCTCCAACGCCTAAAACAGGAAGATGAGTCAATTTTGGTCGATCTTGAAAAGGAATTTAATGTGAAGCTCACGTTCCGAGCGGACCCAAGTATTCACGTTGAAAACTTCAGTATTATTGATGCAAAAACTGGCGCTGAAATTCGCTAAATTCAGTTTTTGTATTTTCATCCCGTAAGATGAAGATGAAAGCACTACTCGCATTCGACAAATACAAGGGGTCGCTTAGTGCGTCCCAGGCTTGTGAGATTGCGAGTGAAGCAATTCACGCGTTTGATCCTGCGATCGAGGTCACTCAACGTCCCCTCTCCGATGGAGGGGAAGGGTTTTGTGAAATCGTAACCACGGCACTTCAAGGAGTGTTTCGGGATTATCGGGTGACCTTTCCCAATCTTTCAAGCGGGCAGGCCAAAGTTGGTTATGTTTTTTTGGATAAACTATCTCCAAGCCTTCTACAAATCCTAGATCTGCCAGCCAACGGATTGCTCGCTATCATCGAGATGGCCCAAGCCGCAGGCCATCATTTAGTGAACAACCAAACGCGCAACCCCTGGCACTACACAACCGCTGGAGTTGGCGAGCTCATTCGTTATGCTCATACCGAGGGTGCGACTTCCATTCTCTTAGGAATGGGCGGAAGTGCCACCAATGACATGGGAGTTGGACTACTGGAGGCTTTGGGGCTTTGTGCAAAAGATGAGGACGGGGCCGAGATCTCTCCCATCACTCCTTTTGAGTGGGATGAAATAGTCCAACTTGAAGCACCCTTACAATTACCTGAGCTGCAATTGCGGGTCGCATGTGATGTGCGCAATCCCCTTCATGGCCCCCAAGGAGCAGCAGCAGTGTTCGGGCCTCAAAAAGGACTGTTACCGGAGGACCAAAACTCAATGCAATCGAGCATGGAACGCATGGCGACTCTTTTGTCTGAGATAGATGGACTTCGTTCTGTGAATCCAGATACGGAGGGAATGGGCGCGGCCGGAGGACTCCCGTTCGGGCTCTCCCTCGCTTTTGAAACCAAACTCATCCCAGGGTTCGAGCTCATTTGTGAAATACTCGACCTCAAAGCTCAGATCGAGGATGCCAGTATCATATTTACCGGTGAAGGAGCTCTCGACAAGAGTTCACTCTCTGGCAAAGGACCCTATGAGGTCGTACGTCAAGCTGTAGCTGCGAACAAATGGGTCGCCTTATTGCCAGGAAAAGCATTCAAGGAAGCAAAAGATCATCTCACCGCTTTACATCCAAAAGTGAGAGTCCTGCAAGTTGGCCTCGAAGAGGCTTCTATCGAAGAAAACATTCGCAACGAGTCTATCCATTTGAAAGAACGCGTTCGAAGTGTCCTTGAAACCCTCCCTCGTTAATCCGCGCCTACTTCAACAGTCTGTAATCCTTCTGTGATGATAAAAAAATCCCTGTTCTCGGCGATTCTGTTGACCCTCTCCTTCTTCACTCTCTCGGCAAAGGTTCTCCCGGGAATTGATATGCTGCAACAAAGCGGATTCCAGCCATTGCGAGGTCAAAAAGTCGGTTTATTGACGCACCCTGCTGGAGTGAATGCCGATGGAGTTTCTTCCATTCAGATTCTACACCAATCCGAAGCGGTGAATTTGGTCGCACTTTTTGGACCAGAACACGGAATCTATGGAAATGAAAAGGCCAATGATCCGATCGACAATCAGATCGATCCCAAAACAGGACTCCCGGTTTATTC
Source organism: Opitutales bacterium (assembly GCA_963676215.2). Taxonomy (GTDB): domain Bacteria; phylum Verrucomicrobiota; class Verrucomicrobiia; order Opitutales; family JAFGAQ01; genus JAKSBQ01. The sequence continues at coordinate 29,482 of CAXXVT010000028.1, forward strand.
CCTTTATGGGAAATATCGCACTCCCACGGATGCGATGCTCAGCGGCATCGATATCATGGTCATTGACCTACAGGACATCGGAGTAAGGTCCTACACCTATGTCTCCTGCTTACGACTAACCTTGGAAGCATGTTTTCGCAATGATGTGGAAGTGGTAGTGTTAGACCGACCCAACCCACTGGGAGGCATCAAAGTCGATGGGCCTCCAATGGACAAGGATCTCCGCAGCTACGTCGGTGCGTTTCAGGTCCCTTACGTGCATGGGCTTACCATCGGTGAGATCGCTAGAATTGCTAAACGGACTAGTGGATGGCTCGATCTTCCAGAATCGGTGCGCAACAAAGGCAAGCTTTCCATTATCCCCATGAAAGGCTGGAAGAGGTCGATGACTTGGGAACAAACCGGTCTTAAATGGGTTCCAACCTCACCGGGCATCCCCACTCTATCCGCAGTTCTCGGCTACGCCATGACGGGTCTGGGAGCGGAAATCAACCGATTCCGACACGGATTCGGAACCGAATATTCATTCCGACTTCTCAGCTTACCCGGATTCGAAACCGATATCCTCGTAAAGGAGCTCAACGAACTTGGACTCAAAGGGGTGCAGTTTGTCAAAACCACTGGCACAGACAAACGGGATAACCCCGTCGAAGGAGCCTATGTCCAGGTCTACAATTGGAACACTCTGCAACCTACTGCACTAAGCTTCTATATGATGCCTCTAGCCTGCAAACTTCAGCAGGAGAATCCCTACGCCAACGCTAGCGCAAATCTTTTCAATAAGCATGTTGGATCTCACGCTTGGTGGGATGAAATATCGAGCAAAGGAGAACAAGCCAACGTCGAAAAATTCCTCACAGACTGGCAGAGGAAAGCCGATCAATTCAAAGTCTGGTCGTCAAACTATTGGATCTACGATTGAGAAGTCGTAAAATCGTTGCAAAGGGGAAGCATTCTGCAATGCCATCGCCTCCGAAATGGAAACCCTCGAACTTTCACTCAAATTTGCATTTTCTTCCAGATTCGATATAGTTGAAGGGAACCCGAAAGGAGGCATGTATATGAAGCGAATTATCATCGCGGTTGATTTTTCCGACCAAACCGATCGAATCATGGATGCGGGGCTTGGAATCGCAGAAAAATTTGGAGCTGAAGTCATTCTACTCCACACAGAGGAACCCGAGGCATCAGTCGTAAATTCCAATGTCATGGGACCCTATGGTGGCATGGCCGGATTTGGTGTGGATATGGCAACTGCCAACGATATTATATCCAATCAAATAACAAAGGATAAAGCCGTTCTAGAAACCCTCAAAGAACGCGCGTCACTAAAAGGTCTTAAAGTGAAAACAGAGGTGTTTATCGGAAACGAACTTTTCGGCATAGTGGATGAATGCAAAGAATACCAACCGGACCTACTCGTGATGGGCCTGCACAAAAAGGGTTTCTTCTCCCGCTTACTTGGGGAAAATCCTGAACTTGCCCTTGTTAAAATCGCACCTTGTCCACTTCTGTTGATCCCGCTGTCCTAGTTCAACTTAGTGATATTGCTGAGACAGAAAACTTAAGTAGCTGAATTTGTAAAAATTCAGAGAATAATACGCTTTGGCGTTTAATAAACTGCATCTTAACATCATTCATCCGCCTCAGGCGGACTCATTAGATCGACTTCGTCGAACAGGATACCCTTCGGGTAACAGGTTCCCAGTATTAGAATAAATCCTGCGGAGCGATAGTCGCTTCGCGCTTTGCTTGATTGTCCTCGTTTCTCTCGTCGAAACATCCTGCTGACGGAGTCATCCAGTATAAGAATCCTAGGGGCAGGCCCGCGAGGCATTTGAAAACACAAATTCGAAATGAAACAAGCTTCGGGGTATTGCAACCAAAACGAATAAAAATTGATGCTCGACCCTCTATACAATCGAGTTCCTAATGGGAATATTGATTAATCGTATCAAACGCTGATTTAAGTAATTCCATCTGATGCCTTATCACCTCAATTGGACACATCAAGGGCTTGAGCTCAATGCCTATAAAACCGTTACCCTTAAGGATGTAATTGACGCTCAAGGGAAGTTTTATGGGGATGAACGTTCAGAAACCGTGAAATATGTTATCTGGAATTCGCTGGGTGCTGAGAAAATAGACATGAGCGATACCGAATATGTATTACCTGCGGGGAATGACGTCGGTGCTTCTTATTCTGTTAAAAATTTGCGAGTCGCTCTGGTAGCAAAAGATCCGGTCATGTCTCAATTGTGTGTGCAATATCAGGCACTGCTACTGCGGCACAACTCCGGTTGGTTCGTGGAAGTGTTTGAATCGATCGAAGCAGCAACTCAATGGGCTTATTCGGGTTTAAATCTGCGACAAGCCTAACGGCAATCATCTTAATCTTTAAAGGCCCTAAAAATCTCAGTGGGCTTAGCCCCCTCCTCGGCGCCTCCAGCGCAAAAAAGAAAATTCCTATCAATTATCAATAGGTTCTCGAGCCATTGCTTCTCCTATGCCAAGTGAAATCAAATCGCTGGATGAGACTCGATTCTACGAATCATTGTCATAAGCCCCTACAAGGTAGTGGGGTGGATGCATATCGTTGGGACTGCAAGTACCGACTTCTTAAAACAAAAAGAAGCCGGTGGCATAGATCCACCGACTTCCCGTTTTTTTATTTGTTATAACCCCAAAAAAAGGGTCCCATCAAACTAATCTAGAATGAGAATGTATTGGTAAGCTCCCAGCCCATGTTGGGGGCAATGCGGGCTGCAGCCGTGCTACCGTCGGGTTGGGTTGATATTGGAATAATCTCTTCCTTCCCAAAGGCATTGCGGATGTTGAGCTGGATACGCCAGTGAATCTTATCGTTGAGTTGTTTTTCATAACCCGCCCAGAAGTCGAATTCAGTGCGTCCGTCGCCGTAGTAAGGATTGTCGATGTTGTAGTCAACGCCCCCTTCAGCTCTTGGAATGATCGGGTAACCAATCGCCACTTTGTCTTGCCAGCGAATACCACCACCGGCGTTAGCACCTTTTAGTTTGCCATCAGTGAAACTGTAATTTGCGACAAAGTTTGCGCGCCATTTACGCAGTTCAGGTGTGGTGGTTCCCTCAAGGACTTTCATGATCTCATATTGTCCAAGGAAGCGGTTGCCCCAATCTTCTAGGATGGAAGGCCCTCCACCTGACCAAATACGGATATCACCCGCAGGTGTGGTGCGGTAGTAATCCAAACGTTCTTCAACATAATCTACGAAAGAACCGCCGACGTTTGCTTGTTGGGCTTCAGTCTTAGCAATGTTCATGGAGAGACGAAGGTTCTCCAATGGATTAGCAATCAATTCGATTTCAAGACCTTTTGAAATGGTGTCTCCTGTAGCAGTCATTCCAGCTGGAGGATTGGTGGTTTGATGATTGCTTCGAAGGGATTCATCACTTAGATCACCACCCCAAGCTTCAATGATTGCTGTGGGAGGATTCGCAAACCAGGCTTCGACCGCTGCAGTCTGAAGTGCTGCGGTTTCTTCCGGACTCATTCCATCCTTTGGTGTGAATTCCATCAGACCATCACGGAAACGGGTTGCAAACGAATGCGCCCAATTTTCTGGAATACCAATCGCCCAGTGAATGTTGGCAATCGCACTATTGCTGTCGAAGAGCACCTCGGTTTCATACCAGTTGACCCGGGCAGCATAGCGGTTGTCCTTTGTGGAAATCATGAACCCATAATCTTTTGTGCTACCTGATGGAGCAGGTAGCGGATTGTTCAGAATGTCCACTCGACCCGCTGCTGGCTGGAAATTTTTTGCATCGTTATAAAATACGCTCAAGTTGAACGGCAGCATGTTTTCCGGAAGCAAATCAGAAATGTGTGCGACCACACTATAGCTGGTTGTATTTCCTTCTTGTTTCGAATTCTCATCACCACTGATGGAGAAATCATTCATGTTGACGGTGCGATCATCATTTTTTGGGGCATTGATTGTCCAGTTTCTTGCAGTGTCCTCGCGATATCCTACGGTGCCGACGATTGCTCCATCCCAGAAATAGCCCTGCCAAACAAAAACTTTAGAATCGATGATATCCTTAATGCGCCTTGCATTAGTGAGTGTGTAAGGTCGTTCTTCAGGGTTTGTGGCATCGAGAACATCGAATGGGACGTTTGTCCAACCCACATAGTTTGCTGGATTGTCTCCTTGAACCAAATCTCGATTTCCTACGGTGGAAAGGCCTGTGCGTGGGTTTGTCCAGGGAGCATTTACATCGATGCCTGTAGCATTCCAATGAGTATCAAAAACCCGAACCTGTCCGTCCTGTGGCTTTTGGATGGCCTGGATATTTGGAATATTCGCTCCAGTCGCAGAGTTGCGGTTCATCAATGAGTCACCCAAATAGTGAGCCGTATTGAGCTGGCGATCATTCTCCTCATAACTGGAGAAACCGATCAAGTTTCCAAAATCAGCGCTGGTAGCATAGCGTTGGAATTCTTCGCTGTATTGTTTGCGGGTTTGGGATGAGTAAACTCCTGTCAGCACATGACGGCCAAAAATACGTGTTAAGAGATTTTCCTTTTTCATGATATCACCGATATCAATATCAGCATAGGCTGTGATGCGGTAGCTTTCACGTTGGCTCTCAGAATATCCGTTTCCGTAGCGCCCTGCATCCGTCACAAATGGACGTCCTACATTCGGATTTGGACTTCCGTCAGGTAGTGTTGAATGAATGTCAATGTAGATGTTTTGGCGTTCATTCGCGAGCAGTCTAAGAATTTCATTTGAGTAGTTTTGGTCGTCGTAAACGAACTCAAAGCCTACCTTTTCATCAAGGAAACCTTGTGAAACGGTGAAATTAAAGGCATCCCAATTCTGGAATTCCCTTTTGTTATCACCATCAATAAGTTTGTTGTAGAAGTCAAAGATGGATGGATCCAGCAGATGTTGGTTTTTGTAGACTCCGTCATCTGCATTCGGCAATCCCATGTTTTGTGCTGCCATGTGATAAGGAAGAATCGCGCGGAACTGGGAAGGTGCTACGCCTGCCACATTTAACGCATTGCCATTTGAATCCGTGTGAGGGGTGTGACCTCTTGCACGCTCGGGCTCGGCAAAATACTGCCACATGGTGGATGAGTTTTCATCATCCCAGATCGCCAGAACCCCTCCGAATAGTTGGCCCCAGTTTCCAATCCATGGTTCATAGTTTGGATTCAGAGTTCCGTCGGAATACGTGTCTTGTTCCCAAGCGCTATTTGGGCGTTTTGAGTCCTGATCCATGTTGTCGTATGGATCGATTGTCAACTTGTTCATATGTGTGAACCAAGGAGTGATATTGTCACCTGGTGTGACCGTGCGCGGACGGTTCGATGTGATGTCGCCTACCTCTGCGTTAAAACTGATAGTGGTGCGTGAGGATCCTTTTTTCAAAAATTCCGGTTCGTATTTGGCAGTCATGTAGTAGCGTTCATCATCCGAAAAAGCGGGTTTTTGCTGGTATTTTGTCTTGGACTTCAATGCAGCAACACGAACCGCCAATTCTTTGTCAAGGATCACACGATTATAGTCAAACGATCCACGATAAGATCCATAGCGGCCAACGCGGGTTGATATTTCACCAGCGTTTTCTGAAAAATTAGCAGATTTAAGGCCCGTATTGATGATACCTGCTGGAGAGCCCAGTCCGAAAAGAATGGAATTTGGCCCCCTTTGAAGGTCAACACGATCTACATTAAACCCGTCCCACGGGATTTCAGTGACAAAGTAGTTACGAGTATTATCTGCAGAGGATAATCCTCTCACACGAGTACTCGAATGAGGGGTTAGAAACGTAGCAGCACTTTGGTATGAAAACGAACCAGAAGCGGGAACATTAGTGAAGTTCCCATCAACGCCGGCAACTTCCGTGCTCAATGTGTAAACGAGTAGTGTTTCATTGTTCACTGCGCCCGTGTCCTGCAGAAATTCCTGGGTGACGACGGATATAGCAGAGCCAACATCTTTGAGGTCAGTGTTTAATCGTGTGCCAGCAAGCGTGCTGGTGGCGAGGTAACCGACATTGTCGGTCGTATCGACCACAAATGGACTGAGTTCATAGACATCTTCCTCTTCTCGATCGACCTCTTCCTGCGCCGTAGTTGGAGTAATGATAGCTAGCAACAGGAGGGGTAGCCACCAACTTCTGTGATTTATGGGTTTTATTTTCATAGTTGTTTGGGTTTTATTGGGATATTAAACGTTTAATTAAGCGATAAAGAGCTTCAGTGGCTCGATGCTGCTGCCTCCTAAATCGTAGAGAGTCCTCGATTCATGAAGAATTAAACGTTTAATTAAATAGAAAAATAGGGAAGGATTGATAGTGTTAGTTTGGGGTGGTGTTCCTGACTGTTCTAGGGGATATCTGATACCTAGGACGCCTAAGGGGAATAGTAAGGGTATATCTTAAGTGGTAAGTTATTCCTTTCTTTACCGAAAGCAAAAATTCTGTCTACCTGTAGACTAGTGATGGAGAAACGGGTAACCATGGCAGATATTGCGAAGGCCGCCGGCGTTCATAAAACGACCGTTTCGATGGCACTTCGTAATCATCAAAATCTGCCTCAACATACCGTCGATCGAATAAAAAAAATCGCCGAGGAATTGGGGTATAGCCCAGATCCTACACTAAGTGCCCTCAATAAGTATCGACATACATCAAAAGAGATGGCTCGTGGTGAAACGCTTGCGTTTTTGACCAATTGGCAATCCGAGTATGGATGGAAGGAACTGCCCGCTCATGATGAGTTTTTCCGAGGAGCATTAGACCATGCGAAACAATTAGGGTTCCACCTCGACCATTTTTGGCTGCAATCTTATCGAGGAAACGGAAAACGACTCAGTGATGTTTTTGCCTCCAGAGGAATTCGGGGAATTGTCATGTCGTCTTTTTTCCCCAACTCGATGGGATTGCAGGGGTTTGATTGGGACCGTTTTTCGTCAATCAAAATTGATTACTTCCCGAAACAATTCGCGATGCATAGCGTTACCAATGATCAGCAGGCGATAGCGCAAATGGCTTTTCAGAACGTATTGGATGCGGGTTACGAGCGAGTTGGAATTATTCTACCGGAACCGTGGGATGAGTATGTCGATCGGGCGTGGTCAACCGGGTTTTTAGCAATGCAACAAAACCTTCCCGACAAAACAAAAGTTCCACCTCTCGTGTATGATTATCGGATCCCCGGTTTAAAAGAAAATGCGCTACTTCCAGTTCCGGCAGAAAAAATGAAGGGCTGGATGCAATCCTATCAACCAGACGTCATTCTCAGCTACAGTTTGATCTGTCTTCCTACGTTGGAGGAGTTGGGTTTACAGGTAGGAGTAGACATTGGTTTTGCGGATTTGTTTGTGATCGATACCAGCGGAAAGACTGCGGGAGTAATTCATGAATGCCAACAAGTCGGAAGGTTGGCTATTGAATTTGTAGTAGGGAAAATTCAACAAAACATCACCGGTCTTGCTGCTTATCCCTCTCGAACTCTGGTCTCAGGAACCTGGGTGGACGGAGATTCATTACCAATACGGAGGTGAAACCAAGCACTGAATGGAGGCATTCTCGACCTAGAGAATGACACCCATAATGCGACCACGTGGCTTTTTATCGAACGGTCCAAAAACGATTCTGCATCAATTCGGAATTTCGAGTTGGATCTTAAAACGTCAGTCGAATCTGAGCAATCAGGTCGAAACCATTTTCGATGTTGTCATCAAATTGATAGCCAGCTTACAACATTCCATTACGTTCAGAAACTGTGAAATAGGTTATTTGGAATTCGCTGGCTGCTGAGAAAATAGACATGAGCGATACCGAATATGTATTACCTGCGGGGAATGACGTCGGTGCTTCTTACACTGTTAAAAATTTGCGAGTCGCTCTGGTAGCAAAAGATCCGGTCATGTCTCAATTGTGTGTGCAATATCAGGCACTGCTACTGCGGCACAACTCCGGTTGGTTCGTGGAAGTGTTTGAATCGATCGAAGCAGCAACCCAATGGGCTTATTCGGGTTTAAATCTGCGACAAGCCTAACGGCAATCACCTGAAGGCCCTAAAAATTTCAGTAGGCTTAATCCCCTCCTCGGCGCTCCCAGCGCCAAAAAGCAAAATTCCTATCAATACATCATTTGGCGCAAATAGTCCTCAGGCAAAGCGGTGGTAATTTGACTGTCGGATCGTGAGAAAACGCGATTAGCGTGTGAATTCAAGAATAATGAAACATTGGGCTGACCCCACCTGCTTTTTTTTGGACTGCGATTTTTTGAACGCTTGAATTTCTTTTCTAGTCCAATGAGGGAAATGGCTTAGAATCGTATAGCAATTTCAGAAGGACAACCGAGATAACCAAAACTCACCGTTTAGCCGAGGAAATTGCATAAATTCAAACCAAAAATGTAACTAATAACCTCGTTAGTAAATCCTATCGCTAACAAAACGTCGTCTGAAAATGAGAAAAACCTTAAGATTATTGACGCTCTCAGTCCTAATGTATGTAACCACCTGGACCATCGTATCTGCGCAAGTTGACAGTCTTCCCGACGGTCTACCCACAGGTGATATTGTATACAACGGTGACAACCAATTTAGCTCAGAATTGCTGGGCGATTTTGAGTTAGACACCAGTATCAAAAATCGTGTGATTCACACCATACTCGGACCCATGATCTGGGACTGGAATAAAGAACAGGAACTGGTAATACTTCACACCGAATGGTGGGGCACTCTCTGGACGCACCTGCCGACAGTATCCGAAGAAAAAATGCATGCGTCTGGACTCGGCTTCACTTGGCCATTGGTAAAATCAGATGTTACGGGAGCAACCTACCACATCGCGGTCAAGACTGATATATCAGATCCTCTTGCCACGCCTTTTTATAATCACCGTGAAGTAAAAGGAGGAAAAGTAGGTTGGCAACGTTCCATCGGCATCGATCTCTCAAGCGCGGAAAATTACTACAAAGCTGCTGAGTCAATCGTGGGTCAAATGCAGAGTGCCTTGCAGAATATGGTGGTTCTGCAGGAACAGTTTACAGAACTTTCTGTTGCTATCTCAAGTGGTCAAGGACCCATCAACGAGAAATTCAATCAAGTGAATGCTCAATTCCTGTCCATGCATGAACTTTGGATCAAATTTGTGTTTTATTATCACCGTGCGTCTTTGGCACCTGTCTGGGCTCTTAAGGAAGGAAAACCTCAAGCAACTATCGATCTTGCAAAGGCATATATCAATCAATTGCCTGGGTTGGAAAACATCGCCCTCTCTGTCTACGGTAACGGTCAGGAGATTCTCTACGTAAATTGCGTTGGATTAAAAGACCAAAAGACCAATCAGCTCAACGTATTGATTGCGGAGGAAGCGGCGAGAGTCGCTGCCGAAGAAGCGGCAAGAAAGGCCGCTGCCCAAAAACCTACTCCAACTACTCCAACTACTCCTACAACTCCTACAACTCCTACAACTCCTACAACTCCAATTGTTGCGGAAGGTGATGCCATCCACTGGAAAGATGTGGATCAGGTAGGAAATGCAGCTAATCAAGGTGTTGAAGGTTTCAATATCAGCGCGAAACTCACTTCGGTCGACCCTCATATTGGCACTCATTTTGGACCTCCAGCGTGGTATCTGAATGTAAATGTGAGTGGTACAAACGTCTGGCAAAGTTATGACCCATATCAAAATGGCGGGTATGTCACGGGTAACATTTGGATACTAGTTCCGCAGGGCAACGGTCGCTACTGGGCTACGGTATTTGAGGGATACACTAATCGTTCTATTCCACATCCAGCAGGCAACCTGAATTACGAACACCAAAACATCCTTTCAGGAACTCCGATGGCCTACCCATGGCTTCCACAATCGGGAGTCCAATATGGATGGATGGTGGCATCGAACCTCTTCTACCCTGGTCGTAATGGAAGCGAACGCTCGAATATTATCATTCAAGCTTGGCCTTAATCCTTGTGCAGAGTTAGGACTTCAAACTCAATTTTTCATCTAAAAAGGACGCTTCAATGAAGCGTCCTTTTTAGATAAAACACTTACAAAAGTCCGTTCCCCCCCCCCCAAAAAAAAAATAACAAAAAAAACTAACTTCTACGAGTCGCGGTATCTCCGGGTGCCAACGTCCTCAAAAAGCGATTCCTATCGATATCACACTCGCAGTATGGAATGGGATCCTACAAATCCTGATCAATATACAAAACAAACTCGGCGAGAATTTGCCAGTATTCATCTCCCATAAATGGAATGATGTCGTTGTGTTTTGCACCATCAACCCAATAAAAAAGTTTCGGGGCGGTGCTTGCCTCAAAGAGCTTTTCACCCTCTTCAAACGGCACGACCGCATCGTTGGTCCCATGAATAACAAAAGTAGGTTCAGCGATGGAACGAATTTTTTTAAAGTTTTGATAGCGATCCCATGGCAACCAGCTGACACCAATACTCATACTGAAAGCTGAAGTGAATGCACTTTCGAGAATAAGTCCGCCAAATTCCCCTTTACGACACATCTCAATGGCCGGACCACTTCCAAGTGATCTTCCATGGAAAATGATGTTTTCGGGTGGAAACTGCAGTCGTTCTATCGCAAACTGGGTCACTGCCTCGATGGCTCGATAAGTAGCCTTTTCGGAAGCCTCGCCAGAGCTGATCCCATACCCAGGGTAGTCATAAGACAAAATGTTCAAACCCGCCTGCCGATAGCCTTTGAGTAAGTTCTCAATCACCCCAAGATCCTCGGCATTTCCGTGCGAATAGATCACCAAATAGCGGGAGGTTTGGTTGGTCAAAAACCGACAAGAAATATCTTCGCCTTCACTCGTTTCCACTCCAAAATAACGATAATCCGCAGTGTATGAAGGCGGAGGAGGACGAAAAATAAAGAAGTCCGCCATCCAATGGGATGCGATCAGCAACAGTATCACCACAAACAATAGAATCTTCCACAACAGTGAAAAGATGGTCTTGAAGATGTTATCGGTTGGATTCATGTCGTGTCAGTGAAGCTGCACTTTCATCCAGCTTGCTTCATCTTGGGACAAGATCGCAACGAAATTCTAAAGAGTTTTTCGGGGAATTCATTCAGCAATGAAGTGCATACTCTGCATCTATTCTACCACTGAATGCTTCTAGAAAAATGGATAAATCTTCCTCCGGTTCGCCATCCTTTCGTTAACCTCTCTCAATTCGATCGAATTTCGAATGCTTGATGCTATTCTGAATAGGGCGATCATTATAGCATAAGCAAGCAGACTTGTTATGAAAATCCTCCTGAAATCATCTCTTCAATCGCGCCACTTTGTCAGCGGCATTTTGTTATTATCGCTTTTCTCAATATCCCTAGCAGACGTTGATATACCTCAGGAACCAGTCCCACCGACGCCACAATTGAGCAAGGAACTGAATATCAATATTGATGGCATTTCCAAAACAGAGTGGGCAGGATCGGGCTTGGAAGGACGCGCTTTTACCGTGCAACTGCAGTTGGCGGACGATGGCAGTCCGGCAAAAATTTTCATTCCCGAAGAAATAGCCGATTCCATTATTGGAGAACGATTAATCGATGGACTTTCGGCAGCTCGTTTTCAAATCACCCAAACCACTGATCGTTCGCATGATTTAATGGTGACGATTCCCATTACATTGGAATACCCACAAATGCATTTATCCATGAGAGACCGCATTTCACTTAGGAATCGCTCTTTGAATAGGAATGACGCCTATTTGGAAAGAATGGAACGAAAATTGGAACGAAAGGGAATGGATAGTTCAGAAAGACGGGCAACTGCCAGACATGGAGAATGGTGAAAATGGGACAGAAAGTTGAACATATTAGTATTCTAACACAGCCCTGTCCAACCACTCAGAACGACACAACCTACTCGTTCTTCTTTTTCGACTCGCATATGGGCCTCAGCTGCTTGCTCTATTGAATAAACTCGGTCAATCACAGGTGCGATTTGGTCTGCTTCAATCATTTTTTTAAGAGCTACTAATTCTTCCTCCGTCTCTGCGGCAAAAGTTACAATCGCCTTCTTCTGAAACGATTTTGGCAACAGCATCGCCCTGATGACATCGCTGAACTTCGGGTTAGCCGTCAGGTAACGACCCCCTTCTTTCAAGCATTTCATGCCATCAGAAAAAGCAGTGCTGGCCACCATGTTGAAAATGACATCATACCGCTTCTCGGAGTCCGCGAAGTGTTGCTTGGTGTAATCAATAAAATGATCCGCCCCGATTCTTCTTAACATTTCTTCCTTGTGAGGGGCATCAACTACAGTGACCTCTGCACCAAAACGCTTTGCTATTTGCACCCCAAAGGTTCCAATACTAGCACCCGCTCCGATGATCAAAACCTGCTCCCCTGCATGGATAGTTGCACGCCGCATAAAGTGGAGTGCATTTAATCCACCTAACGGAACCGCAGCCGCTTGTGAGTGCGAAAGATTAGTTGGTTTTTCGACCACACAATACGTTTCCGGAACACACAAATACTCTCCATATCCACCCAACCGCAATTGAGTAGAGCCAAAGATCTCATTCCCAGGTTTAAACTTGGTGACCGCTGCTCCCACTTCCTCAACAACACCTGAAAAATACCCGCCCAGTATTTTTCTCCTTGGATGGAATACGCCCAAAACGAACCGAAGGGGAATCGTAAACCACTTCACAGCGAAATGAAAACTTCTCAACTCACAATCTGATTTTGTTGCCTCGACAGCCGCAACTTTGACGAGAATCTCATTGGCTCTCGGTTGGGGTATTTCAACTTCTTCAACTTCTAGAACCTCTGGTGGACCGTATTTTCTATAAACAACTGCGTTCATGTTCATGGTTAGATGTTGCAACAGAAATGGCTGTTACAAAAGCTTATCCATTTTCATGCTTCTGCAAGCAAGGACCACACAATTCGCACCCATCAGAGAGTAATTCATTTTGAGATTGTTTCTGCCTTTCTGATATGAAAGATAACTTACCTTTGTTGAACGGCCCAACGCCTAAAAGAGCTCGATTCACGAGTCACTCAAAACCCTTCATCAAAGGAATTGTAGGAATATGATAAAGGCAGAAACATCCATTCGTTATTCATCCATTGGAGAGACACTGGAAGTTCCCGTCATCAACCAGTTGATGTCGATTCCGTTGGAATTTCCCAATATCCTTTCGCTTGCTGCCGGCTTTACTGACAATGCCTCTCTGCCCGCCCAATTGGTGAACAAGGTGGTAGCAGAACTGCCCCAAACCAATCCCAACAATGAGTATCTTCAGTATGGCACTACCCAAGGCCGCGCCATCCTTCGGAAATTAACTTGCGATAGATTGAATGCCCTGGAGATGGAAAAGGAAGGCGCCTTTTCCAATGATCTCACTTTTATTACCAATGGTTCTCAACAAGCACTCTTCCTCGCCACGCACACACTTTGCGACCCCGGAGATTATGTCTTAGTCGAAAGCCCGACCTACTTTGTGTATCTTTCGATGCTGCAAGGACTGCAGGTCAAACCGATCGGCATCCCTGTCGACGACAATGAACGCATTGATGAGACCGCTTTGGAAGCAATGCTCGAAGACTTGAAACATAAGGGCGAGCTCCACAAAATCAAAGCAATCTACCTCGAAGGATACCATGCGAATCCTTCCTCTCGCTGCCTGAAACGCTGGGAAAAGGAGTGTGTCGCCAAAGTTCTCAAAGCACTGGATCTTGTTATCCCAGTCATCGAAGACGCCGCCTACAGGGACCTCGCCTACGAACAGATGGACCCAACGCCCAGTGTCATGAGTCTGGAGGCTTTCGACTGCTTCCCTAAACTCTACCTGGGAACTTACACCAAACCACTGGCTACGGGTCTCAAAATTGGTTACGGCTGCTGTTCCTCAAGTGAATGGTTTGCAAAAATGCTGTGCGCGAAGGGAAACCAAGACTTCGGTACGTCCAATTTTTCCCAGGCCATCATTGAACAGGTATTGTTAAGGGGAGAATATCAGCCTCTCATCGATCATCTGGGAGATCATTATGGAAAAAAGGCAGAATTACTCGATTCCACTCTGCGGGCCTTCGGACTCCAGGACAAAGGCTGGAAATGGGATAAACCTGCCGGAGGATTACTCTTTTGGCTCCGCGCGCCGGATCATATCGACACGTCCATGGGCGAAATCTTCAGTGAAAAATGTAAAATTCAAGGTGTTATCTATGTGCCCGGTAGTTTTAGCTATGCATCTGGAACACCCAAAAACTTTATTCGCTTGAGTATTGGAGCCCTTTCCGATGAAAAGCTCGTAGAAGCTTCCAAACGTTTTTGCGAAGTCGCTTCCATTTTTTAATTCCTTAACCATTCTCATGAATATTTGTTGTATTGGAGCAGGCTACGTGGGTGGACCCACCATGGCCGTCATCGCCCACAAGTGTCCAAACGTCAAGTTGACGGTAGTCGACATCAATCAATCCAGGATTGATCAATGGAATTCAGACCACCTCCCTATTTTTGAACCAGGACTGGATGATATCGTAAAGTCGTGCAGAGGGAAGAACCTCTTTTTCTCCACCGAAGTGGATAAGCACATCAAAGAATCCGAGCTGATTTTCATTTGCGTGAACACTCCCACAAAAACCTACGGTGAGGGTGCAGGAAGTGCGTCGGACATGACCTACATCGAGGCATGTGCCCGACGCATTGCAGATGTATCTGAAGGCGGAAAAATCGTCATCGAGAAATCAACCCTTCCAGTTAAGACAGCGGAATCTCTTAAAAAGATTTTTGACTCCCGTAAGTTGAATTTCCAGGTACTGTCCAATCCTGAGTTCCTTGCGGAAGGAACCGCAATCGAAGATTTGCTCGACCCCGACCGTGTTCTCATCGGTGGCGAAGAAACAGCCGCTGGAAAGGCTGCGATCGAAAAACTGGCTTCCGTTTATGGCAATTGGGTGCCAAAGGAAAATATCATTACCACCAATCTGTGGTCCTCTGAGCTATCCAAACTCACGGCAAACGCTTTTCTCGCGCAACGGATTTCGAGTATCAATTCGATCTCCGCACTGTGCGAAGCAACGGGCGCCAATATTGAGCAGGTTGCTCATTCCATCGGCACAGACTCCCGGATCGGGCCCAAATTCCTCAAAAGTTCCGTTGGGTTTGGAGGATCTTGTTTTCAAAAAGATATTCTCAACCTTGTTTACCTCTGCGAGTCTTTTAACTTACCCGAGGTGGCAGAATACTGGCGACAAGTCGTATCGATGAACGACTATCAAAAACGTCGTTTCTCCCGTCGTATGCTCAAAGCAATGTTCAACACCGTCACTGGCAAGAAAATTGCAGTTTTCGGATTCGCATTCAAAAAGGACACCAATGACACACGCGAATCCGCAGCAATTTACGTTTGTCGCGATCTGATCGAAGAACGAGCCAATTTGCACATCTACGATCCTAAGGTAACGGAAACACAGATTTTCCAAGACCTTCGTCAGCCCGTAAAAACGGAGGATGGTTCGGCTAATACTTTCGTCAACATCAGCGAAGATCCCTACGCAGCTGCAGACCAGGCTGATGCGATCATCGTGATGACCGAATGGGATCAATTCAAGGAACTCGACTACGAAAGAATTTACACAGATATGCGCAAACCGGCCTTTCTTTTTGATGGCCGCAATGTTCTCGATCTTAATAAAATGAAATCTATTGGTTTCGACGTTCATGGCATCGGCAAGACTGCCATCGACATTGAATAGCATTTCGCTGTTACCCTTTGAGACTACTATCTCATTCACTAAAGAGATCGTGTCGCTTTCGAGCGCACGATCTTTTTTTATTCTGAATTGCCCTTCCATACCCAGTGACGTCTGAGGAACGAAAATCATTGGCCTTCATCAGATGCGAGCATCTGATACTACTATTTACGCAGTGTAGCATCCGATGCTCGCATCGGATATTGTGCACGGTCTAATTAACCGCTCATCGGTATTGTGCGCAACTAGCATGAATCGTGGCGAATGATGTGACGATGGGACCCGACCCAAACGAATCCTTGCGCGCTCGATGGGGCAGTCTACCCCGCTTCCTCTGACCAATAAGCTCAAATCCCCTTCCGCATGGAATTTCGAATCGATTGATTTTCTGCTGTATTCTCCATTTTTGTCTCCCCCGATTCCCACTTTCCCAACAACTCTGCCTGTCGCTTTTTAGGCATACTTTGCACCACGCATCGAAAAGAATGCTCCACCCACTCCCGAAAAAGCGAATCTTCGACGGATCCATCGTAGACCACTGTATTCCAATGTTTTTTATTCATATGAAATCCCGGTTCCAC
>CAXXVT010000029.1:0-126309 GCA_963676215.2 Opitutales bacterium
TGGTCCCCAATCAAATCCACTCACAACGAGGGTGTAATCTCCATTGATGGTGTTTACATTTGAAGTGGGATCCTGAGCGAAAAGCACACTGTGAGTAAGAACGACTCCGAGTAGGAGCCGAACGATGATAGAATAGGTATTTTTCATCTTATGGGGTGGGGTTAGAACTGTATATTGACCATACAATGATTGGGGCCAAATGAAAAGGGATGATTTGTCTCTTCGCGTGCTGAAAGGTTCATTTTTATATCAAAACGAAGCACGCAACGGAGGTGAATCGAATCTTACCTTTAGCGGATTGAATTCCTTCTTTTATTTTTTTCTTAGATATTGCTAATCTGATCGAAATATGGGACGAAAATGAAGTAACACGATAACGTGTTCTTATTTTCTCACCCCTTAAAAAACATGGATCAAACGAACTCTGACTCCACTCAAACCGCTCGTGAAATCTTCGCGGAACTCGAAGAGTATTATGACGACCATAACGTTTATTACCAGACCATTGGGTCAGTGCTTGATGCTTCGGATCTGCTTGGAGTAAATCATCGGTTGAAACTCATTCTTTCACAGCCAAAAAATGAAATTATGGTGCATTTTCCGGCAAAGATGGATGATGGAACCCAACGATTGTTTAAAGGGTATCGGGTTCAGCATAACAATGTCCTTGGGCCGTATAAAGGGGGGATTCGATTTCACCACGAAGTAAAGTTGGATGAAGTGAAGGCGCTTGCTTTGCTAATGACTATGAAATGCGCACTCGCTCGGCTTCCACTTGGGGGAGCAAAGGGCGCTTTGAAGGTGGATCCACGAAGTTTGAGCAAAGACGAACTTGAGCGTGTTACTCGACGTTTCACCGCAGCTTTAGGAAATAACATCAGCCCCAATTATGACATTCCGGCTCCGGATGTAGGGACCAATGCTCAAATCATGGCTTGGATGGCGGATACCTATACCAATATGTCTGAGGCATCTTCAAAGGTGATCGCCAAGGGAGTTGTTACTGGTAAACCGATCGAATTTGGTGGATCCGAAGGGCGTGAGAAGGCGACTGGGCAAGGCTTGGTTTTTGTGCTGGAGGAATTGCTCCCCGGAATGGGAATGAATATCGGGGAATTGAGCTATAGTTTGATTGGTTATGGTAATGTAGGGTCTTGGACGGCTCGATTACTCAAAAAACATGGCACAACGCTAAAAACAGTGATGGACCATACTGGAGCCATCTTTAATGCTTCGGGAATCGATGCCGATGAATTAAGTGAATACGTGAAAAAACATGGTGGCGTGAAGGATTATCCTAACGCAGAAGCTGTGAGTGAAGATGTCTTTTATTCCACCCCGGTGGATCTTTTTATCCCAGCTGCGTTGGAGCAGATGATCGATCTCAAACATGCCGAGAGAATGGATTGTAAGGTGATCGTGGAAGGCGCAAATGCTCCGACCACCCCTCGGGCCGAGCAGGTTTTACTGAAGAAGGGCGTAGAAGTGTTACCTGCCATCCTTTGTAACGCTGGCGGGGTAACGGTTAGTTATTTCGAGTGGAAACAAAACCGCCAGTCGGAAACATGGGAAGAAGCAGAAGTTGACGAAAAGCTTCGTTCGATCATGTGCAAGTCAGCTCGGCGCGTTCTCAAGATGGCAGAGGAAAAGAAATGCAGCATGCGTATCGCATCATACGCTGCCGCCATCCAATACCTCGATAAAGTCTACGACATGCGCGGAATTTTCCCTTGATCGCAGGGCATCCGGCTTCGTCTGAAGACTACGCCGTGACGAGTTACGGAGGTAATGACTTCAGTCGTGACTTAATTGCCAAGCGAAAATCCAAAAACGCACGATTGAAATCATGCGCTCCTTCAGGAAATACTGCGCTAATTTGATAACATCGTTCTCTACTTACACGCTAACCAACGATTGGCATATTTTTGGGAATTTTGCTTCTAAAAACAGATCCGGAGAGCGGGTATTTCTGCAATTGTTTTTCATCCAGTCCCTCCCGGGCACTGGTGATGTAAAGTTCATCGTTTGCGATTCCGCCAAGACAGCAACTGGTAGTATGGGGTGCAGGCACTTCAATACGGTGCATTGGTTTTCCATTAAAAGGATTGAAAGCGACAACTTGGGCGCCGCCCCAAAATGCGACCCAAAGATAGCCTTTGGTGTCGATGCACATTCCATCGGGTGATCCTGGGTGAGCTTGGGTTGAAAAAGCGGTTCTTCGATTGCTGAGATCCCCGGATTCAGGGTTCCAATCAAAGACATCAATTTGAGGATTTACAGTGTCGATGTAATACATGAGGTTGCGCGGGATATTCCATGCGAGTCCGTTTGAAATCGTTGTATCTTCAATCATCACGGAGACCTTTCCATCGGGATCGAGACGATACAGTTTACCGCAGGGTTCCTTGCAGTCGTAGTCCATACTACCGATATAGAATCGACCATGAGCATCGACTTTTCCGTCATTGAAACGCATGAATGAAGGAAGGATGGGGGACTGAGAGTATCTGTCGCCAACAACTCCGGTTTCGATCTTGAATGGATAGAACCCGGCTTGAGTAGCAGCGAGTAAAGCTCCCTTCCACTCGACAACAGCTCCCACATGGGCTGGCAAATTAAGCCTGATCATACTCCCATCGAGTCGACTTTGAAAAACCGTCTTACTGAGGATATCGACCCAGATCAGCCCATCTTTGTGCCAGTGGGGTCCCTCACCTAAACGAGAAGGGTGTTCGATGAAAAGCTCAGCTTGATTATAGGGTGTCTTTGCGGGCTGCGATCGGTCCATTTTGTGTATCTATACCATTCCGTAATTCTTTTCAAATGGATGATAGCAATCACCAGTTGATTGTGCGATTTATAGCCAGATGCGGGTTAAAGTTAGGAATCCATTACGTTAAAACCGTAGATAATTCCACCGACAACCAATACTGCGAGCGTGACCGCAAAGGTAATCTTCCATGCACTCCAAGGTCGTTCGCCTTGAACTTCACCGGTTCGACCGTTGATCAAGAAACGATAGACCTTATTTTTATAGCGATAAGAGCTGATCCATATCGGCAATAAAATGTGTTTAAAGGTGATGTTGTCATACTGGGTCTTAACGGTGTGAATTTGTTGTTCGTCGCCACCAATATCCCGTCGGATGCTACTCCTGATGGGGTCCTCCATCCGTGTTTTTGCGATATCAAATCCTTCCTCCAAATTAATCTGATAGCTCTCTGACTGAAATCCACTTAGGTATTCGTCTTTGTAGGCCGTCAGATTGGGCAGATCCCACGGTTCGAGTTTGCGGGTGTAACCCCGTGGAATGGATTCACTCGCAAGAACCAGCACATCGTCAAATGCATTCCATACCGTGCCACTTGCTGGATACCATCGAGTTTTGCGAACTTGCCGGGTTCTGGTTTGCGATTTACCGTCAACAGTCTCCGTGTAAGTCTCGGTGACGTAATAATGGATCCCTCGCATTCCGGAATAAAAGCTAGTGGTGTCGCTATCATAGGTCCAGTAGGGGACATAAATGCCCTTCAGCTTATCCTGACTGCCAATGCGTTTTTTTAATTGATTGGGCGCGAACCAGAGCTTTTTAACCCACTGATGAAAATGCTCCCATCCTTCTTTCCGTGTTACCTTAAAGGGAAGCACCGATTTTGGTTTTAGGTGTTTGGACGACTTGGCTGTCGCCACAATCGTGGTACCACAAAAGGGGCAATCCTGGCTAGTGATATTGGGTTCCGTTGAAAACTGAGCTGCGCATTGCTCGCATTTGACGGTGAGTTGCTCGATGGACTCCTCTTCTTCCGACTTTTCTGCCAGCATCGCATGATAATCTAACTCCTGGATATCCTCCTCAGACTGCGCGATCGGATTTTCATGGCTGCAATAAGGACACTTTTGCGAGGATGAGCCAGGCACAAACTCCATTTTTGCCCCACAGCTATTGCATTTAAAAAATTTAGCGGAAGCTAAGACCTCAACATCCGGTGTCTGGTCGATTTCAGAGCTAGGGATTTCAGGGATATCCATGGTTCGACCGATGTTGGGTTACAACTGAGGAGGCAACGGAGGAGGAGTCGCCGCGAACAGTTGATTGACGTCTGGGACTTGGGATGCGGGTGTCCAGTTTGCCATCCCTTCGCTCCAAACGAGTGTGCTTTTAGTCAATTGCCCACTTTGCACCATCGGTTTTAAGGATGTTACCGAAAATGGCCCCTGTTGCTGTCCATTCACCGCCACAAAATACTGAGTTGATGGAGGGAGGGGAGGGGGCGTTTGCGGGGTTGAAGCGGGTTGCGATTGTTGGGGTGAACTCATCGCTTGGCCCATTTGGTTGGCCATTGCGAATCCCATTCCCATACCCATTCCGCCCGCTGCCATACCTCCTGGGTTATTGGCCGCATCTTCCATTGCTTCGGCCGCTTGGAATTGGGAATATTTGTTAAGATCACCGATCACCCCCATGCTGGATCGTTTGTCGATTGCTTTTTCGACTTCTTCGGGGAGTGAAATATTTTCCACTAGTAACTTCGTAACATCCAAGCCCAAATCGGCAAACTCCTGATGGATCTTCTGTAAAATGAAGTCACTCAGTTCGTTATAATTGGAGGCGAGATCGAGTGCAGGAATGCCACTTTCACCTAATAAATCTGTAAACCGGGTGATGATTAAGTTTCGCAGCTGATTGGTGATCTCATCGGATGTGAAATGGCCATCAGTTCCTACAATTTCTTTAATGAATTTGTCCGCCTCAGCGATGCGAATGCAGTAGTTTCCGAACGCTCGAAGCCGAATAGGACCAAATTCCTTATCCCGAAGCATAATCGGGTTCTTCGTGCCCCACTTTAGGTCGGTGTATTGTTTGGTGTTAACAAAATAAACCTCTGCCTTAAACGGACTATTGAAACCATATTTCCACCCCTTCAAGGTGCTAAGCACCGGCATGTTCTGGGTTTCGAGCGTATAGGTGCCTGGTTTAAAGACGTCTGCCAATTTTCCCTCGTTGATGAAAACGGCCTGCTGAGTCTCGCGAACAACCAACTTTGCTCCATACTTGATCTCGTTCTGATGTCTATCAAATCGATAAACCATGGTATCATTGGAGGGGTCAGTCCATTCGATGATATCAATGAGCTCTCCACGAATTTTATTCCATAATGACATACGCAAAAAAGGGTTGAGTTGATAGAAGTCTTCGCATCTATGAAACGCAGTAATGGGGTTTTATTCAAATGAAATTAGACGAATAATCTGAATCACAGCGGAATTAACCGTATTTTCCGAGAGTTTGTGTTTCGCACTGCTAAAAGAGGAAACCAGGCAGCCATTGCAGCTAAATATTCTTGAACTGAGCCTCGCTATTCCAAACTGTTTTTGTCAACTCTGGCGTCAATGAACAAGGATTCGAAAGGACTGCTTATCTCCAAAGCATTTCTTCAAAAATAGATGAGGGCTGGTCTTTGGTCCGCAACGATATCCTTGCAATGGGAAGAGCCAATTTACGCTCGTAGATCTGACGGGTTTCGGGGTTCTTCGCTAATTTATGGGCCTTCTCTATCGATATCCGCCAGTTTTTCTGGTCTCCTGATAGTAAGTAACTTTTGGCGATTTCCTTGTAGAAAAGATGATAGTTTGGCAGTCTTCGTATCGATTTTTTGTAAGCACGAATGGCTCGTTTGTAATCGCCTTCTTCGTGAGATTTACGAGCAATCCGATAGTGATAAAACGGATTTTTCTTCGCATGTTTTTCGCCAATTTTTAGATACCTTTTGGCGTCGTCGGTCTTCTCCAACATTTCAGATAAGCGGGAAAGAGTGAAGTAGAGCGAGGGTTGCTTGATTCCGTTTTCGATCGCATCCAACAAAATGGCCTCGGCTTTTTCAAGTTCGTTTTGGCGAATATTATAGACAGCCAAATTTTGCCAGGCATTGGCATTACTTTCATCATTTTGCAGGGCCAAATTCGCCCATCGAAACGCTTCCCTCATGTTTTGATTTCTAAACGCCCCGATCGATAGGTTGCTATAATAGTGGGAACGGACCCGACTGTCATCAATGATTTCTATAAGTTGGTTTCCATAATCCCGATAATAGTCGAGCCATTCGATGACGTAATTTTTTCCTGCGTGAACGATGACAACGTTCACGTGTCCTGTTTCAACAATGACATCACCATTTTGTCGCCAACGAGGGGGGATCGCCACTTGGTTGAAATGGGCATCCAATCCCATTTCGCGAGTTAATGCCACGATGAGCATTGCAAAGGTAATGCAATTGCCTCGTCTTTCAATCAGCGCTTGTTCGGGAGCTAAGGTAACAAAGGGTTCGTTGCTGAATCCGAGCCTATCCTCCCCGAAAATCGTATCGAGCAGTCGATTGACTCGAACATGAATTGCTGACTCCGAATCGTATAGTTGATGCTCTTCGAGATAGTGCTGCATCAGCGGCGTTGCCTCAAAAGACAACTGTAATCCCGGATCGGTTTGCTGCGTTTTGGGGTCTAATGATTGTGTAAATCCAGTATTCAAAATCATGCATGCAAACAATATCATGTGAAATCTGGATTTCATAGTGAATGGGGGTGGGGGTGAAGCGACTTTTTGCAAAAGACTCAGGAGCTGATTCTATTCAACTGTTAACGATACGATTTTCAAAAACAATGGAAGAATAAGTTTAATTTTGCCACGATTGAAGCCTTTTCGCGTTAAGTCTTAATTTCACTTTGGTGCTTGCATCCAAAGGATAAACACTAATTTTGAGTGTCGTAAATATTCTGTAAATATTTCCTTCAAAATGAGAAAAAAAGTAATTCGATGGCTTGGCATCCTAACGGCGTTGATACCGATTTTTTATCTGGTCGTGGGATTTTTTGTGCTTCCATTACTTATAAAATTGATCGCACTCGGAATCGTTAATGACAAGATTGTCGGGCAATGGGGTATTGGCAGGATTGGACTCAATCCCATCACTTTTTCTGCTTCTATCAATGACCTAAAATTGGATTCGGAGTCAGGTGAGCGAATCTTTGAGCTTGATCGCGTATCGGTGAATGTTGATCCCTTTGCTTACCTTTTTGCCAAGGAAATACGACTGAGGAAGCTCACGATTCAGGGAATTGATCTCAATGTTCTGATTTCTGAAAATGGGAGCATCAATGTATTGGACGCGGTGGCTCTTAACGAGCCAGTCGTTCCGGAAACGGAAGAAGAATTTTCCGAAATACCTCGTTCATCAGACGCTTTGCAGATCCCTGATTTCTGGATCGGATTGTTATCGATTGATGATATCCAAATTTCCCTTAAAGACCTTTCGCGGGGTATTCCATTTGAAAAACGCATTGAGGCAGTGAATTTTCTCACGAAGGATGTGAGGAATGACCCTGATTTATTGAATCATTTTTCACTGTATGTTAAGACCGATGGGGCTGAAGAAATTCGGCTGGAAAGTGATTTTCAGTTCAACCCGCTTACGATTGAAGCCGATTTGGATATCAATCAAATACGACTCGCCGATTATTCTTCCTTTGTGGAGGAACTGTCCGATGTCACGATCGACGACGGATTATTGTCGTTCCGATGCAACTTAGTGGCGAAACCACTGGATACTCCACTAACAGCTAGTTTGAGAAAGGGAGAGTTCGTCGTTGAAACCTTTCAAACCACTCTTGTTGCTGAAAATAGTGTTCAGTTGGGGTTTGAAAAATTTGGAGTGGGTCCGATTTCATTGGATGCGACAATGCCATCTGAAGGAAGTCCAACACTGAAAGCAGCTTTGAATCTGCAACTACAAGGGCTTCAATCCCAGTGGTTGGGTCAAAAAGACACGTTGTTGGGGATGGAAACATTCGTTATAGATGCATTGGAATTTGAACTCGATCCGCTGTCGCTGAGGATAAACCAGATTGAACTGATCGCACCCGAAGTATCAGTCGAGAGGGAATCTGACGGACAGCTCAAATTGTTGAGCCTTGCGGCTTCGCCGCCTCCGACTGGATCCGATGTTAATGTTGAAGCGACAAATGATGAAAGCACTACCGCTGCCGCAGTCACGGAGGAAAACCCCATTGAAGCGGTTCAGGGAAATACTGAAACACCCCAACTTCCTGACGTTTTGATTGGAAGTTTTAGGATAACCGAAGGCATTGTGAATGTGACGGATAGCAGCGTAAGTCCCGCGGCAGACTTTTCAATGACACCCATTGATTTGATGGTTCAGAATATTTCTTTGGATCCTTCCCAAATCACTGACGCAGTGTTATCGATCGTTGTGGATGATCTGGGAGAAATCAAATTGGATTCAAAGATCGTGCTGGCAGACCCTACACACTCGGCTAATTTGAATGGTACAATCGATGGTATCCCTCTAAAGACTTTTTCTTCCTTCGCTTCATCGGCGATTGGATATGAGATCTCTGACGGATTCTTTTCTGGCTCAATTAAGTGCACCGTTGATTCAAATCAATTGGATGCAAGCAATGAAATTGCGGTTGAAACCATCCGTTTTGGAAAAATTGATCCGCAATTTAATGGAACACCTCCTCCTGTAAAAATGGCGGTCGCAATGCTAGAAAATTCAAAGGGAATTATTTCCTTGGACGTTCCTATCAGCGGAGCGTTGGATGATCCCAATTTCAGCATTTTGGGAGTTGTCAGCGATGTGTTTCGAAAAATCCTCAAGAACGCTGCGACGGCTCCTTTTCGATTGGCGACGGGTGTTACCGGTGGACTGCTCTCCAAGGGTCTTTCTGCTGTGGGCATTGATGGAGAAAAGGACCATTCCATCATTCAGTTCTATCCCGGAAGTGATACGATGCTGGCAGAAAGCGAAGCGTCTTTAGAAGTCATTTCCGAGTTGATTAAGGACCGTCCGAAAATTGCCCTTGGGGTTACGGGATCTGTCGATCCTAACAAGGACGTTGCTGCCTACAGTGAGGCCCTGTTAGATGAACTGTTACTCAAGGTTGAGGGGAGTAGTCGAACCGAGAAAATTGATCAATTGTATGCTTTGCTTCTCGATCCAGAATCTGCGCAAGAGAGGGCCTTAGGCGAAAAAGTCGAAGAAAAAGCAGAAAACAAAATGCAACCGCTGTTTCGGAAACAGGAACAGAGTCAACCCCAGGAAAGGAAGCTGAGCAAAAAGGATGGCTATTATTTAGCATCAGAGAGCGAGGTCAGGACTACCAGGCAAGGATCCTTCTATCTTGCTGGTGAAAGGCGAAAAGCGTTTATGCGACCCATTGTTAAGGTTGAGCCGAAAGTTAAAAATGGTGAAGTGGCTGAACAAATTGAGGAATCCACAGCCCTTCCATCAGAGACAGAGCTCACCATCAGTGAAAAAAAGGCAGCGATTCTTGAAGCCAAATACGGTGCACGGATTCAGGTTAAGGATTTAGCGAAAAAACGAGTTGAATTTATTGTTGCGCAATTGGTAGAGAATTACTCTGTTCAAGCTTCGCGATTGCACATTGATGAGACAATGGCAAGAAAAGGTGCGAATGTCATTTTCAGTATTAAAACAATCTCAGAAACAAAAAATGATTAATAAAAAAGTGATCACCGGTGGAGCGAAAGCGTTGGTTTGTATGACCTTGCTAGGGATGGTTGGATGCACCACATCCCACATCACCGTTCCCGCTCGGGCTGGCATTGAACAATTGTTGCTTAGTACTGCGGCAGATAACGCATTGAAAGGAGTCGAAATTCCCCAAGTAGCCGGAGAAAAGGTATTCCTTGTTGAAACCTATGTCGAATCCTACGACAAGCCCTACGTTATCGGCTCGATCCGCGCGCTATTGAGTGAGAATGGAGCCCTATTACAGCACAACCTGGATGACGCTGATGTGATCATTGAAGCCCGTGTGGGAGGATTGGGGATGGATGCATCTGAGTCCTTAGTTGGTATGCCTTCACTGCCAATTCCAATCCCTTCTGTTGGTAGCATTGAAACACCTGAACTGGCACTCTACGGAACCAAAAAGAAGGATTCCATCGCCAAAATAGCGCTTCTTGGGTACCACAAAGACGGTTCGAACCTCTTTTCTACCGAACCTTTATCAGGGAAAGCCTATTTTCACCAATACAACTTTTTGTTGCTACTCAACGTGAACTATACCGATATCCCCGAGCGGGAAGGTTACTGATCTTGTTTCTGAGTGTTCTTCAATTTTGAAACCGGTGAAAAGCTCACCGGTTTTTTTGTCGATAAACTTTTAGTTTAAGAGCATTGTTGCTTCGATCTTATACCAATCAGCGTTTATTTCAATACGTGAATAATCCGATGGGAGCATCGTATTTTACACCTCATCTGCCATAGTATCTCATGCTCGCATGAGGTCTGTTTCAGCTTGAAGCCTTTTAAACGCTAACCGGTTTTGCATCTGCAAATAACTCTTAAGCGGGCAGAACGACGGATAAAAAATGGGGCATTCTAGTGGTTTGATTAAATGGATTCATGAGAATGTTTAATTTATCGCTTTGACCAACCTTTAATAAGTTCACCCAATCGCTTGTAATCCAATGGTTTGGAAATGTATTGGTTCATTCCTGAATTCAAACACTTTTCCTCATCTCCCTTCATGGCAAATGCAGTTTGGGCAATGATGGGAATATTTTGATTTGCCTTACCCGCTTCTCCTCTCCGAATGGCTCGCGCTGCTTCAAAGCCATCCATTCCAGGCAATCCGCAATCCATCAGAACAAGATCAAAGTGAGTGCTTTTCAACATCGACAAGGCTTCAGAAGCATCAATGGCCAACGCTGAGGTCATCCCTAGGGAATTAATTGAAATCTGCACGAGGCGACTGCTGATTTCATCATCTTCGACAACCAGAATGTGCAATCCCCCCTCATTCGGATCTTCCATTGTTATTTCTTCCTTGGAACCTGGGACCTTTTCGGTCAGCGCAAGCTGCAACACAAAGGTCGCTGTTGTGCCTTGATCTGGTTCGCTTTCGAGAAATAATTGTCCTCGCATCAATTCAACCAGGTGTTGGGAAATTGAAAGACCGAGTCCGGTTCCACCAAATCGACGTGTGTTTGAGTTATCCACCTGAAAGAAGGGGTCAAAAACGCTAGCCAATTCTTCCTCGGGTATGCCCACTCCGTATCTTTAATGACAAATTGCACAATGGCGTGTTGGGCATCCTGTTTCAGGAGCTCAAGAGAAATTCCAATGGATCCTTTTCCGGTAAATTTAACCGCGTTACTTAAGAGATTCGTAATGATTTGACCAATCCTCAAGGGATCCCCAATTAGTGACCCTGGAATGGCAGGGTCAATTTGGACTCCAAACTCTAGACCCTTTCGTTTGGCGAGGCTCCGATAGGGAGCAATGACATTTGAAACATGAGCTGAAAGGGTGATGGTTTGTTCCGATAATTCCTGTTTCCCTGCTTCGATTCGGGACAAGTCGAGGATATCATTTATCACTCCCATCATCTGAGCACTGCTTTGATTCAGTATCTCAACATATTCGGATTGCCTCCGCGTTAAGTTCCGTTTCGGATAACAATTGAGCAAACTCCGATCACGCCATTCATTGGAGTGCGTATTTCGTGACTCATATTCGCCAAAAAACGACTTTTTTGCGACAGTGGCTTCTTTCGCCTGTGAAAGTGCGGAGCGCAAACCATCTTCAGCCCGTTTTCGTTCGGTAATATCCCTCCATGTCACATACAAAAGATTCTCTCCTTTCAGTTGGATCGGCATGAGAGCAACTTCAAGTAATATGGGAGATCCATGTGTATTAGTGATCATCCACTCAAACCGCGAATACCCTTCGCTGTGGGCTGCGTTTAAAAACTCGACTGCAGCTTCGGATGAAAGTCTTCCATCAGGTTGCCTTTTGGGTGAGATATCCGCGGGAGTGCAACCGAGGAAACTCTCTTTATTGTCTACTCCCATGAACCGAATCGTCGCTTGGTTGCAGCTAATGAATTGATCTTCTCTCATCAGCAAAATCGGATCTGATGATTCTTCGAACAACTTGCGGAAAAGTCTCTTCGCTTTCTTCAATATTATGTTTTGAGACAATAAGTTCCTTTTCCGCAATTTTTCGTTCCTCTACCTCCTTTTGCATCGCGGAAAACAAAAGAGCATTTTCGATTGCTAGAGCCACCTGAGCCGTGAGGGTTTCAAGCGTTTTAAGGTTTCGTTCATCAGGTTTCTTGTCCGTTTTGGTGAACAAACATAAAACACCGACGCATTTTCCTTTTACTACAAAAGGATAGGCTGCGTGAAACTGGATATTTTCTTCCCTCTGTGCTTCTCTTGTGCAATACGTTTAAAACGGATGCACGATCCGGCAATATCAAGGGGCATTTTTCTTTGGCGCAATTTCCACAAAGACATTCTCCTACTTTGATTTTGTGATCGGAAAGGTCCTTTTTGGTGGCTTCAGATGTTTCACGTTCGGCAACAAGATGAAGGGTGTCATCATCGTCAATATGACAGACCGTTCCTCCTTCCAATTCCACCATTTCGAGGGCTTCCCCTAGAATGCGGTCCAACAATTCATTGATATCCAGGATACTTGTCGTCCGTCGTAATGATGCGATTGATCCTCTTGAGCTCCTGGTTTGCCATTGCAATCGCCCTTTGTGAACGTTTGCTTTCGCTGATATCTATAAAATCAACCGCGATGGAACGTCGTCCGTTGCTAAATACACACACCGAATAGCAGCCGTGGAAACGTCTGTCTCCCATAAGGGACTTCGAAGGGACTGTGCATCTATTTCCCCTAGGGCAACCTTACGATAAAGATCAGGAATATCTGTAGCTACAAGATCCGGAAAAGCTTCTTCCAATTTTTTACCAAACAACGGCTCATGCTTAATACCAATGATCCTGGTCGGCGGAAGAATTTGCCCCTGTAAATACCAACTTATTGTCATCTTGAAGCGTATAAAAATGCATCGCGGGGGGTGATGATTCCACGATACTTCTGAATTTTTTCCTCGGAATTCTGCAAAGCATCATTCAGTCGTTTCAGATTGGTGATTTCGACAAAGTTGATGATGACTTTTTCAACACTGCCGTCATCTGAAAATAAAGGAACCCCACTTTCCTGAAAGCCATTTAATTGAAGAGGTTTCAGGATCTGAAATCCCCAAAACATAATCTTTTATCGCTTTCTTACTTATTCAATACCCGATACACAGGGTAATCCTTAAGCGGAATCGATTCACCCTGTTCGGTTACAAATTTCCAGGCTGGATCGGTGGCTACTTTTCCTAGCATTTGCACACTTGACAATCCCAAAAGTCGACATGCTTCTTTGTTAAAATCAATGATTTGGGAATTCGCATCGTGGACGACCACTCCGACAAGAAGATCTTCAAGAGTGGATCGATAGTGTTCTTCGCTCTTTCGAAGTGCTTCTTCAACTGTGATTCTTTTGGTGATATCCCGGGCGACGGCACAGTTGAAACGTTTGTTGCCATATTCAACTTTATTAGCAGAGATCTCGACAGGGAAGTTCACTCCATTCTTTGTCCTGTGTACAGATTGGATGCTCTGGAAACCTGACCCCATGATACTATTCCAATGCTCATCCCATCCTTCGCGGGGAATCGAAGGATCTACATCGAATACAGTCATCGATTCCAATTCCTCTCGACGATAGCCCAGGTTTTTACAGGCAGCTTCGTTGACAAACACAATATTCGCCCGCTGATCGATCCAAAAGACACTGTCGATAATGCGATCGATAGATAATTGTATGATATGTTGTTTTTCCTCGGCAATCTTTTGCTCGGTCGTATCAGTAAACACGCCATCGATGGCTGTTACTACACCGTTTTCAATAACTGGAACCATTCGAATTTCCGCAGACCGATGGGTTTTATTTCGCGAACCATATTCGATTTCGATGGTTACCGGAGATTGATCGAGTTTCAATTGCGCGAAGGCTTGCTCAGTTTTTGAAACACAAATGGGAGTGATCCCCAATTCCGACCAACTCTTTCCGATTAAGTTTTCGCCTGAACTTCCCGACAATGAATAAAGGTTTTCGCTAACATAGATAAATGTTCCATTAAGATCACAAATGAACATGCCATACTCATGACCCAGGAAATCGATAAGTTGGGAAGACCGATTCCTAAAATTTATTTCAGCACTGTCCATTTCAGAATTGATCAATCATTTCCACCGGGAATAGAAGCACCGGATTCAGCTATTTTCTAATTTAGGTTAATCGGGGTCAAGACAACATACTTAAGGCAATTTTGTATTTGTGTTTGAATCAAAACGACTGGGATTTTTTATAGCGAACAATGGCTATTCCAGTTCGCAAGCGAAGAACACCATTCTCCAGTGATGTTATACCGATTAGCGTTAAAAGACTTCAATCTGAAACAGATCTCATGCCGTTCGACAAGCTCACGGTCATGAACAAGCATGAGATGCTACAGGTGATGAGGTGTATCCAATGCTTGTCTGAAAGATCCTGAGCCTGTCGAAGGGCATCGGATTATGCAGCACGTATTGAATTAGACGCAAATTGGTATTATAGCGAATCCATCATTCCATCCAAGCTAACCGGAGTGGAGTAAAGCAATGAGTGTTTCCTTTTGTTCAATCCAGTATACCCTTATTCGGGCTAGATCACAGAATTACGTTCGATAAGGTTTACAGGTAAAATGGTAGATCGAGTTTTGACGGACTGTCCAGAAGTCAGATTTTCCAGCAAATCCGCCGCGATTTCCGCCATTTCTTTGAGGGGTTCTTCAATTGTAGTGAGCGGAGGGTATTGGTATTGGGATATCCCCTCATTTTCTCCACCGATCAACGCGATGTCTTCTGGGACTCGTTTTCCCATGACATATGTTAGAAGGTGTAAACACTCCATCGCTTGGAAACTGGTCCCAGGAACATAAATACTGTCCGCTCCGCGTCGAAGTAATCGAGTGACAACGG
Organism: Opitutales bacterium; assembly: GCA_963676215.2. Taxonomy (GTDB): domain Bacteria; phylum Verrucomicrobiota; class Verrucomicrobiia; order Opitutales; family JAFGAQ01; genus JAKSBQ01. The sequence continues at coordinate 14,915 of CAXXVT010000029.1, forward strand.
CCTGATGTTCGTGTTGCGCAGCCATCACAATCAATCCTTCATCCAGCGAACCGCCTCCTTCACGAATGGCATCAATAAACCCTTTTCGACGTTCATCAAAAGCTGGTCCTTCTCCACCGAAAAAGGCTAATCGCTTTTTTCCGGACTTTACGAAATGTTCGGCCGCAAGGTAACCGGAACGGTAGTGATCCGAGCACACACGATAGGAGGAATTTTCCGCTCCAAATTGGTCCATGTAGACGACCGGAAGTGTCGTTTCGATTTCTTTTAAACGTTCCTGTAGTCGAGTATCAAAGGTTACAGCAACAACTCCATCCAGAAACAACCCTGACAGCTGATTCATTGGATCTGATGGAAGGGTGACCCCCATATTTTTCTTTGAAAAAGCAAACGCCAGGTGGGAAGTCAATGTTGCCGCATATCCCTCGATCCGATCGGTAAATGTGGGTTCGCTCAGAATTGCGATCTGTCGGGTGCGGACCGAAACCTGTGGTTTCAAATCGAGTTCCCTTGCAACTTCGAGTATTTTTTTCCGGGTTGTGGCTTTAACTCGATCACGATTGTTGAGCACACGGCTAACGGTTCCTGCAGAGAATCCTGTTTTCCTGGCGATATCGTAAATGGTTATTTTTTTCCCGGGCCGGAATTTATTTTCAGTTGTCACCGATTTATTACTGCTCAAGTTCTGGTTTTTCATTTTATTTAATCGTTCAAATTCATGTTATCAGTTTATTTGACGCAACTTAAAGTTGCCCGCGTCTGCTCTCCAGAATCTCTCGGATCTCATAGACTCTCTCTCTGGTTAAGGGGTAGTATTTTAACAGTAAAATGGTAATAACGGCCCATAGTAGAGTCGATATGCTAAGATAAATTCGCAGACTAAAAAAAGTTCCTGCTGCCTGTAGGCCACCGAGTTTTTCATTAAACCCGGCAAATGTAAGTGCCAGACCAGTCCCAAAAAAAGAAAGAGAATAGCCGGTTTTTTGAATCCATGAAAAAACGGCTCCGAACATGCCTTCCCTTCGGTTCCCGTGCTTCATTTCGTCATCGTCGCAGATATCAGCGAACATTGAAGGAGTGATAATATTGATCGCGATCCACACTGGCCCGCAAAGAATGGGATCAATCAGTATTTTCCAATGGTTTCCATTTGTGGCCAACCACGGAATCTTATCCAGGGATGAATCGATCCATCGAAACACAACTCCCCCGTCTCCGGGATGATAAATCCACCATTTAGCTATGGCTCCAAAAAACAGCAATGAGAACACGATGTTCAGAGATTTTTCTTTTCCCACTCGATTTGCCAGCTTGTTGATTGGATATATGGAGGCGACACCGACCAGGGCATAACCCATGGAAAGAATTGCTTTCCAAACCGATCCTTCCGCTATATTCCCGTCGCAAAGGTGATAAACCAATAAATAGTAGTCGATACTGCTTGCCATTATTCCCGCAACAATTTGAAAGACGGCCATGCCAACCAATACCAAAAAGGCTTGATTCTTAAAGGTTGCCAGCATGCTACCCCATAGCGGAATTTTGGTTTGTTTTTTCGCCTGTTGATAGTATCTCTCCTTGACAAACAAGCCTGGAATGATCGCGACCAGTCCCATTATGAGGATACCGACAGTCCAACCGACAATCCTGATTCCGATCAGTACCGATCCGAATATGGCAAGCTGGGTAATTGGAAAGATCCACTGATAGGTAAATTCGCCGATTTTGCCAAATAGAACTCCATAGGCGTGCACTTTGTTGCGTTCTTCATAGTCGGGAGTCATCTCATACCCAAGACTGATGAATGGAACCGAAAATATGGTGTGACAACTATAGAAAATGATCAGCGATATGGAAAGATAAGCGATGATCCATCCTTCACTCAGCCCGGAGGGAACCATCCAAATGAGTCCAAATGCTACGGCTTGCAACACTCCACCAATCACGATTAGCGGTCTTCGTCTGCCCCAACGAGTCTGGAGGTTGTCCGACACATATCCCATCAAGGGATCAGTAATTGCGTCCCAGAATCTTGGTAGAGCCATCACCAGTCCAAAAACGACCGGGTTCAAACCCAAGGTCATCTGATAAACGGGGATCGCGAAACTCTTCACTGCAGCATTTCCAAAAAATATCGGTAAAAACCCAGAGCCGAAAGCGCAACGTTCCCAAAATCCAACCCGTTCTCTAGTTTTGGAGTGCAGGTAATCGGTGCGCGATGGTGAAGAGTCGTTGGGATTATTTTTGCTGTTCAAGGGAGTTTTAATGACGGAAGCATCACCATCTTAATCGGTTCGTTATGAGTTTCCAATCGGGATAGAACGTCGTTTTGGAAACACCTGCTATTTAAAACAAAGCTCATTTTGAATACAACTTTTTAAAGTTCTCAGTAAAACTGTTTTATTAATGGTGTTGTTTTTCAAAGCCTCCCTAGGGTATTCTGCTCGCAGGAATGCCTATCGGCCTGTGGGCCCATGGGTAGTCGGAAAAGTCAGTCGCTCCTTGCTTTCTGCAATCCGCTCACGTTCGACGCATCGGTATTGTTATCATCCGATTCTCTTATTTAACACAGTATGCAAAATCCGATGCGAGCATCGGATGCTACTGATCCTAATAGCCATTTGAGCTGAAACGACTACGGGTAGCTGGATGGTAAGCACTTCTCAGATTTGATCCCCCAGATGATTGTTCATCAAATTATTGGGTTTGAATCGTGATGGTTTGCTTCTCCAAACCCTCAGTCTCAACTGTTAGGTGGATTACGCCGGCTTCTTTCGTTGATTGAACCAGAACGACCAATTGTCCACTGAATGCCTTCATAGTGGGTTCATGAAACATTTCAAGAGAGGTGGCATCTCCGTTACAAGATGCGCGATAGACTCCTTCTCCATGAACCTTAAATCGCATGCGATTGTCGGCCAATGGACACAAATTTCCATCTTCATCGACAATTGAAACCGTGATAAAACTCAGGTCTTTGCCATCAGCTTTTATCATCTTTCGGTCTGCATCAAAGCTGATTTTATAGGGGTTTCCTGCGGTGTTTTTTTCTTTCTCAGCGATGGGTTTCCCCGCTGAATCAAGGGCAACGACTTTCAATGTTCCCGGCTCGTAGAGCACATCGTCCCACATCAGTCGATACCGTTCCTGTAGGCTCCCTTCTTTGGTTTTTTCTCGAATACCCTGACTTACACCATTGAGAAAAAGCTCAGCCCGGTCGTAGTTCGTATAGACAAAGACAGGGGTCTTTTTTCCAATTCTTTCCAGCCAGTTCCAATGCGGAAGTATATGCAAGGTTTCCTGTTTAGTATTCCAGCGGCTACGATAAAGGTAATAGCGATCCTTTGGGAGTCCTGCCAAGTCACATAATCCAAAATAGGAGCTTCGTGACGGCCAATACTCATCATAAGGGGTCGGCTCTCCCAGGTAATCAAATCCGGTCCAGACAAATTCACCTATCACCCAGGGTTTGTCATCCTGCATCTCAAAATCAACCTCCGGCAGGTTTGACCACCAGCAGTATTCCAGATCGTAGGAAGAACTTTGACCATCAGGGTAAGTCTTCATGGTAGCCTCTTCAACGGGAAACTTATAGACACCGCGTGAACTCACAGTAGAGGCAGTTTCCGATCCAAGAATGAGCCCTTGAGGGAAGCGTTCATTGGCCTCTTGATAAAGATGCACCCGATAGTTGAGCCCGGGAATATCCAGGACCGCACCAAATCCGGTTTCCATGGTGCTTTTAACCTGGTCCATTCCTACCGTAACCAGTCGTGTAGGATCTTCCCTATGAAAGATGTCCTGCAACCACTTTGCCCGTTTTACACCTTCACTGCCAAACTGGTCTGGAACTTCATTCCCCGCACTCCACATGACGATACAGGGATGGTTTCGTGTCGCTCTGACGAGATTGACTACATCTTTTTCCGCCCATTCTTCAAAAAAACGATTGTAACCGTTATCCACTTTTGGTTTCGCCCATTCGTCAAAACTTTCTGCTATGAACATGAATCCCATCTCATCACACAACTCGAGCTGCTCGAAAGATGGCATGTTGTGAGCGGAACGGATCGCGTTGCAGCCAAGGTCCTTTAGAATTTGCAACTGGCGCCGAAGGGCTGCTTTGTTGACTGCGATTCCGATCGGTCCCAGGTCATGGTGCAGGCATACTCCCTTAAACTTGGTGGATTTCCCGTTCAGAAAAAATCCCTTTTCCTTGATGAACTCAGTGGTTCGCACACCGAAACGAAACTCTTGTTCATCCTTCAATTCGCCATCCTGATACAATCGACAAACCGCAGTGTAAAGATGAGGCGTTTCCGGGCTCCACAGCTGCGGGGATTCCAAAGGTAAATTCTGTTCGATGCGGGTTCCGATTGCGGCCGTATTTTCCTTCCTCACCAATTCTTGGCCGGCTTCATCGAAAAGGATCGTCGTCATTCGCGTGTTTTCTCCGTTGACGACCGCTTTAATATTAACCTGTGCCACTTCTTCGGTGACATAAGGTGTTGTAACAAATGTTCCCCATTGTTCGAAACTCACTCGGTCTTTAATAAGCAACTTAACCTCACGATAAATGCCAGCACCGGGATACCAGCGTGAAGATTTTTCCATGTTTTGCAGACGAACTGAAACCAGATTATGTCCTTCCTTCAACTGCTCTGTCACATCAAAATAAAAGTAGCTGTATCCGTAGGGCCAGACGCCTACCTTTTTGTCGTTAACGTAAACCTGGGCCTCGCTCATGGCACCCTCAAATATCAATAGAGCTTTCTGATCTCCCTTGAGTTCTGGGATTTCAAAGTCCTTTCGATACCAACCTACGCCAATGAATGGCAGTGCCCCCGTTCGGCCGGTTTTCTCCGTTGCTTGGGTTTCCTGGTTCTGTTCGATGCGCACATACTGTTTGTCGACCTCAGGGTCAAAGGGACCATAAATGGCCCAATCATGCGGGATGTTGACGGTTTCCCATCCTGAGTCGTCAAAAGCCACTTCTGATGCTGAAGGCATCTCGCCGCGGTTGAATTTCCAGTCTTTTTCCAATTGAAGCTCAACGCGCTGTGCGAGGGAGCTGCTGACGAGCAATAGGAATGCGATCGGAATTCTTAGGTATTTCATTTGTCTAAATAATTGAGTTTTGTTCAGCACTCACCTGTTGGTTCAATGTTTCTTTCTTAGTAATAGGGTAGTGCTTTGGTATTGGGAATCGTTTTCGCTCATGTTGGAGACCAACATTGCACTGGCAACTTCACACCCGGAGATCTAAGTTTTTAGCTGAGCACTGAAAATCTTTACTGAATAAGCTGCAATATTTCTGATGATGCCTCCGTCTGGAGTGCGTTTCGAAAAAATATCGGAAAAAGCGGTAGGTTTTCGATCACTGGCACGACAGAAATCCGTTTCATCAAAGACGTCTCGGAGTTGCTCATCTTCAGAAAAAATCAGCGGTTCTTCGATTACTCTACCCGGATTTTTGCAACATAAAAGTTCCGTTAATCGACGGAACTTCTGGGGGTGTTTCAAGAATCTTGGAATAGTTGAAGTCATGATCGGAACAGACCGAAATCAGCTCTGATACGAATAAGACTTTCCCTAATTGTCAATTTGTTTAAATACTAATGAAACACTTCCACTGAATTGATGTTTGTTTGCAAAAGTCCAACGACGAGAGAGGAGCAGATCTTGTTTAATATTGAATTTCCGTTTTCTTCAATGCTGCTCTAATTCGATATTGCCGGGCGTTTCTCTGTAATCATTGAGAGGTGAGAATCGTAAGTTTCTCAATGGAATGGAGATATTGATTTGGGGAACAACTAGAAATATCTCTTCAATTGATCAATTGAAAGCAAAATCTGCGGGCCAATTTTCAAATTCCAGAGCTATTCGGTTGTGCAAAGAAGTGTCTCATTTCCTGTTCCGAAGAATCACTCAGCGCAATGTGAAAATAAATAAAATTGTCCATTCACTATGAAGAATTCCTCTATTCTATTGTTGCTATTATTCTGTTAAGCTTTCCTCTAACTTCGTAATAATCCCCATCAATAACTGCCAGCTCTAGGTTAAGCTTACTGTTAAAGTATCATCCCCATTTCCTTGTTGTCGCTTCTTTATCTGAGGCTATCAACTTGAACCGAGTAATCGCTTAAAAAGGACTCTAATTAATATCATTCAAAAACTGAAAACAACTATGATTCGTTTCGAAATAGTCTTTCTATTGGCATTCATTCTGTCTTCTTCTTTTTCGTCGGCAGAACAACTCTATCAAGTTGAAATTCCGGTTGATGAGAAACCGATAGTGAGAGGGCATTTGGATCTTGGAGGATCGAACCCGCAAGGTGATCAGATATCGGTGAACAGTTATTATATCGAGCGGAATGGAGAGCCCTTTATCCCGGTGGTTGGAGAGTTACACTTTTCCAGGGTTCCGGATCGGGATTGGGATCAAGAAATCGCCAAAATGAAGTCGGGTGGTATCAACGTGGTAGCGACTTATGTCTTTTGGAATCTACACGAACGGGCGGAGGGCACATTTGATTGGGAAGGAAATTTGAATCTCCGTCGTTTCATCGAACTGTGTGATAAAAACGACATTTATGCTATTGTACGCATGGGGCCATTTTGCCATGGAGAGATGCGAAATGGAGGATTGCCGGATTGGCTTTATGGTCGTCCCTTCGAGGTTCGTTCCAATGACCCGGAGTATCTGAAATACGTTGACCGACTATACGGAGAAATCGCTCAGCAGATTAGCGGGATGTTATTTAAAGAGGGTGGTCCGGTTATTGGGGTGCAGCTGGAGAATGAATATCAACATTCCGCCGCTCCATGGGAATGGGGTTATCCAGGTGCAGAGAGGGAGTTCACTGTCGCGGAAACTGATGTCCATGTGACCCATGTGGGTGTGAGTGTGAGTGAAGTTAAAAATACCCACGCAGAAGAGGGTAGAAAACACATGGCGACTCTTAAACGCATTGCGAAGAAACACGGCGTGGATGTTCCGCTTTATACTGCAACAGGGTGGGGTAATGCCGCTATCGTTGATAAAGGCAGTTTGCCCGTTACTGCTGGGTATGCTTATCCATTCTGGGCAATTCCAGAACCTTCTCCATTCTATTTATATAAGGATATTCATCGTTATCCAGACTACATGCCGGTGAGTTTTGATACCTCGCTTTATCCCTCTATTCCAGCGGAATTGGGACCTGGGATTGTTGCAACCTGGAGTCGCCGTCCTCTGGTCGATCCGGATAGTGTTGCCCCTTTAATTGTGCGAACGCTGGGTAGTGGATCCAATGGCATTGGTTATTATATGTATCATGGTGGTTCGACTCCGGTATTTGATGGCTATTTTAATGAAGCAAGTGGGGGAGTTCCTAAGATCAACTACGATTTTCAGGCTCCTATTGGAGAATATGGTCAGATTCGTTCGCATCACCGTAGTCTCAATAAACTACATTTATTCATCGAACATTTTGGTGCAGGGCTCGCACCGATGAAAACCACGGTTCCCAATGGACAGGAGGATATTAATCCTGAAAACACAGAATCACTTCGATATGCGGTGCGAAGTGCCGGTAACTCTGCTTTTGTGTTTATGCACAATTTTCAGGACCACATTGACAATCAATCTCTCCAGGATCTGCGGATTGAAATCGCACTAGCCGGTGAAGAGGTCTCAGTTCCTCATAGTGGCACCTTTGATTTGGAATCGGGGGTCTGTGCCATTTTCCCGATTCATCTTCAATGCGACGAACTTGATCTTAGAAGCGCAACGGTGCAACCGTTGGCGATACTGCAACCGAATCCGGAAGCTCATCCGCTTTACGTATTCACGGCTTTGCCAGGTATCGGAGTCGAGTTTGTGTTTGAAGGAGTTCATATTGTGGAAGATGCCATGCCGGATGCGTGGGATATTCGGGTTGAGCATGGACGCACGTTGATCCGCACTGAGAAGTGGGACGAGATAACTAGTTTTCAAATCGGAGACTTGGATTTTGTTGTCATACCAGATTCTTTATCAAATAAGGCTTGGAAGGATGGTCAGGGGCGGTTGCTTTTCTCAGATGCGACCTTACTTGTTCAGGGAGATTTACTCCAAGTTTTCCCCAAGGGAACCCAGACTGTCGGGGTTGATGTTTTACCAATGCTACAAAGTCCACCTACTGACTCTTCATCCGTAAATGTAGCTGAAATCGATCCTGTAAATCCGCTTTTCAGCAGTTATAAGATGACGGTTGCCGGGCATATACCTGAGATCAACACGAAGCAGGTCTCTAGCAGAAAATTTCAAATACAACCCGAATCAGGATTGCAGGGTGTTCACGACTTGTTGTTGTCGGTTCCATATGTCGGGGATCGTGGTCTAGCCTTCATCGATGGAGCGTTGGTAGCCGATCATTTTTACTATGGTAAACCATGGGAAATAAGTTTGAAACGCTTTGCCTCCGAATTGAAAAAAGATCCGATGATTCTAGTTTTCCATCCGATGTTGGAAGATTACAGTTACATGGTCGATTTGGAATACTCAAAATTGAAACCTGATTTTGGAGAAAAGGATCGGTTTTTAGAAATCGGAGAATTTGAACTAATCCCCGTTTTCAAAGGCACTTTGTCCTGGTGATTTCGAACCCCCATTGGTTCCGTCTTAGTTGAGGGTTTGTCCAAGAATCAATTCGTCTACAGCATTGGTTCTTAGACTTCGATTTGACTGCAGTGGAAATCATGCTGCAACAACCTATACATTAGTGAATTTGTATTCTTTGGTTATTCCGACGATTTTTCGCCTGAATCTCAAAGGGGGTAACTGCGCTAGTTGTTTGAGTCTACGTCCGATAGTTTTGTTTCTCATTTTGAGATCAGTGGGCTATTTCAAGGCGGGTAACAAAGAGCCTAAAAGATATTTAAATCTAAACATGGATCTTAGTGGGTCGATGCCGCTGATTTGAGGTATGGGGTGCTGGTTACGGAAATTTCAATCATTGAAAAATCCATGTGATGTCTGAATTTTACCTATGGATCATCAGAATCAAATTCGGTATTATTACTCAACTTGATCCCCAGACAACGATACTACTGATCGCCCCCCCCCATGTCGAAATCGTGTAATCGATCAGTAGCTTTGTTAAATCACATAACTTGAGAAAAATCGAGAATCCTGATCGCAATTGAACCTTGACGCTAAGATGTAAAACTCTTTTACTATAGAAAGTTACAGTTCAATGAAGCCCCTTTTATCTTTTTTGAATTTTACTGAAAGTTTTCTGGGAAATTCGGAAGCCTTTTCAGTGATAAACTACAATACAAAACCCTTGAACTAATAACCTGCACGAAATTGTGCCCCCCAAACTACCATGGACAAAAACATGCAAACTATGTCAGGTGTGCTGCTAAAATTATGCGCATTTTTCATATTCATCACATCTCCTGTGCTGATGGCACAGTCTGACAATGAAGAGAGTCAGGATTTACCCGAGGAGGATGTTTACACTCTGTCTCCATTCGAAATATCCACTGCAGAAACATCAGGATATTTAGCAACTAGCACATTGGCGGGTAGCCGTATCAATACCGACTTAAAGAATATTGCCGCATCGATTAGTATCGTAACGGAGGATTTGATTGAGGACATTGGTGCCGTGGACCTGAACGACATTCTTGTTTACATGGCAAACACCGAAAGTACTCAAAATTTCACGAGCGCTGGTGAACGTGGAACTGCCGACAACAATGCCGACAATCCCCAAGCGCAGAACCGTGTTCGCGGTTTAGGCTCTGCTGACTTGACCCGTGACTACTTTCGCTCCATTGGCGAATCTGTTGGTATTGATGCCTACAACATTGAACGAGTCACCATCAACCGTGGACCGAACTCAATCCTTTACGGTTTGGGCAACCCCAGTGGTGTTGTCAATTACCGGACAAAGGGCGCTTACATCGGTAACAATGCTTACGAAGTATCGGCGCGCTATGGTTCTCACGACGACGTCCGTGGTAGCTTTGATATCAACTATCAGGTTGTCGAAGACAAATTGGCAGTTCGCTTGTTGGGAATGGCATCTGACCGTGGTTTTAAACAGCAACCCTCTCACTTTAGGGACAACCGTATCAGCACGGCCGTCATCTATAAGCCGTTCGAAGGTGCGACATTCAAGTTGAGTTACGAACTTGTCAGTCAGAACCAAAACCACCCGAATACGATCACCCCGATCGACCACGTCACAGAGTATATTCGTCAGGGCCGTCCCGAGTGGAATGCAGCGACTGATGACTACAGCGCACGTCCCGATTACTTGAGTTCCGTTCAAGCTGAAAGAACAGTTGCAGTTCACGATTACGATGGCAACGCCGATTACTATTTCATGGGAGATGCCGGCAACCAGCGTTTTACAACGGTTAACCAGCAGAATCATGACGCAGTGGACATATTCACTTGGATCGGTTTCTCTGATAACAAGGTGGCCGATTTCCACAGCCTGAACATGAATCCCAACGGGCGGGAAATGGAATACGATGGTTTGTTGCTCACCTATGACCAGAAGATTACGGATGACCTGTATGCGAACGTCGGTTACTACACCGAAAAGCTGGACGACCTGAACTATTACTTCACTCGTGGATTCGAAATCCGTGTGGACAACAACACACACCTACCGGATGGAAGGGTAAACCCGCACCACGGTGAGACTTACATCCCACAGTGGTCACTGGACAATCGCAACGTCATCGATGAAACCAACGACATGCTGCGTGGAACTATAACCTACGAATTGGACTTCGAAACCAAGTTTGCAGATAGTTGGTTGAAATGGATCGGTCGTCACAACTTCACAGCCCTTGCTGAATCCCAGGAAACTGAGCGCGACAGCAAAGCATTCAACGAAATTCGTGAGAACCATGCGTTCTATCTGGATGCAAGCAATCGCGCCGACCACGAAACATGGCAATCCACCCGTCTCCTCTATTTGGGAGGCACAGCTGATACTCCGGTTCGACATGCCCCAAAATTCCCTGAATTGGGACCCAAGGGCGTGCCGCATTCCTACTACAACCCTGATACAGGTGTATGGGAAACTGATACTTATGATGCACAGTGGGCCCTCAAGCGCCACGACATCGTAGGAGAAAAGATCGAATCAACTGGATTTATCTGGCAGAGTTACTTCTGGGACGGCCGCATCGTTGGAACCGCCGGTTGGAGAAAAGATAAGAACACTGCACGTCAGGGCACTTATAACTCAATTGGTGATGATGGTATGGTCATCGACGGTAATGATACCACTGAAGCCGATCCTATCGAAGGGGATACATCAACACTGGGTATTGTTGTTCACCCACTGTCCTGGTTGTCAGTTCACTACAATGAATCCGAAAACTTCACACCTGCTGCATCAGATGTGAATATGCTTGGTGAATCCGTTGGTCCTCCTTCCGGAATGGGTGAGGACTATGGTTTCTCACTTAGTTTGATGGACGGAAAGTTTAATGCACGTGTGAACTGGTATAAAGTTGAGCAGGTGAACTCACGCTTACCGTGGGGAGCTTCCATGTTCCTTGCTCAGTGGGAGTTGCTCGTTATCGACGAGCAAATGTTCCCTACACTTTCAGCAATGGCTGGAGTTCCTTACGAACGCCAGACTCCACTTTCAGTGGGCGATGGTCGTATCGTAACCACTGCCGATGTGGTTTCCGAAGGGATGGAAATCGAAATCGCTTACAACCCGACTGAAAATCTTCGCATCATGGCGAACATTGCTCAGCAGGATGCGGTCAGAAGCGGTATTGCGAAGTCAGTTACTCGTTTCCTGGAAAAAGCAATGCCTTACTGGCAAAGTCACCCAATGTGGGATACCGAAGAGTATAGCCACAATGTTTGGGGTGTTGAAGGAAATGTGCTGGATTGGTTTAATGCTTATCCGGCTGGACGTACGCTGACCTACAACGCTGACGAAGGTGCATCCAATCCGCAGTTGCGTGAATGGCGGACTAATGTAATTGCCAATTACACCTTCACTGACGGCCGGCTCTCCGGTTGGAACTTTGGTGGTGCAGTGCGCTACCAGTCGGAAGCTGCGATCGGTTTTCCAACAATCAACAATGAAGAGGGGTTGATCGTTGGTCTCGATCTGGAAAATGCTTACACGGACGATGCCACGCTTGATCTGGATTTGTGGGTTGGAATGCAACGCATGATAATGGATGACAAAATTAAGATGAATGTTCAGCTTAATGTTCGGAATGTCACCCGTTCCGAAGGATTCCAAGCTATCAACGCAAACTCAGATGGAACCCCTTCGGGATTCCGTATTGAGTTCGGTCCTACCTGGACTCTGCAATCCACATTCTCTTGGTAAGCGCGTTTAGGCATTAAAATTGACGTTACAATTACAAGCCGCACCTTACAAGGTGTGGCTTGTATGTTCTCTAAACATTGCACTCTATTTCGACTCGAGGATTGCATCTATTACAGATTGGAGTTGGCTCGACAGAAAATAGGGAAGTGTCTGTGTAAAAAAAATACGATTGAAGACCGCATCCCATCATTTTGAATTTTTGGGTGCCTTTATCCGCACATTTGACGGAATAGAAACCTGCATAGATTTTTGAGTTTATTTTCAAATGAGTCCAAGTTATCTCCATTAATGGCAATTTTTTAAATGATACATCCCATCAATCTACGATTACTCCCCTGTCTGAGGTTTGTTGTGTACGGCACGATATTGTTGTTTGGTGTGTCCTGTTCAAATGATTCGATCGATATGAGCTGGATGGGGGACTTATCCGCAATTGACAATCAAGTTTCATCAAAACCCGACAGGGTTCAGTTCGAGTACTCTCGGCTTAAAAAAGCTGTATTGTCAACGGGCAGAAACTATTCCGATAACCTTCGGTCATTGGCTCTTTTTCTTCATGCAAATGGTCTGTATGAAGCTGCTATCGTAGTATATGAAGAATTAGTTGCAGATGATCCGGAAAAAGCCGAATGGCCTTATTTGTACGCGATCATACTATTGGATTACGGCATGATGGACAAGGCACTGGAAATGCTGGATCGCAGCCTAGCACTGGATGCAACCTATCCATTGAGCTATCTCAAGAAGGCCGATCTTCTGTCGAAAAATGGGCAAAGAAAAAGGGCGATTGAAACTTACAAAATGTGTCTGCATTTCGATCCGTTAATGGCGCATGCATCTCTTGCTTTGGCTCGAATTGCCATCGAGGATAAAGATACGGAGCAAGGACTGAAGTATTTAAATGATGCGGTGAAACAAGATCCTACTTTGTCGTCCAGTCATTTCCTGCTTGCGACTGTTTATGAGCAGCAGGAGTTGAACGAAAAAGCTCAAATTCACCGAACTTTGGGAACTAAATTGGGTCGTTTTCGTGAGCCTGCAGACCCCTGGACTGAACAAGTGTATGAGTTTTGTTATGATGCTTACAAACTCAGTGTTCTTGCCGATACGATGGCGAAGACCCGTCGGCTCAAACAAGCTTTAATTTATTTCGAAAAAGCCCATGCATTGGATCCTGCTGATGGCAGTCTCTGTTTGACGATGGCTCAAGCCTACCTGAAGCATGGTAATAAGGAAAAGGGGATGCGTTATTTGGATGAAGCAATCCGACTCGATCCTTCAAACCACAACGCCTATATTAGCAAGGCCGCCGAGTATGCAGTTGATGAAATGAATCAGGCTGCACTCAATGTTCTTGATCAAGGGATCAAGGCTGCCGGACCTACAGCCTTTTTTTACCGACAACGCGGTATGTTAGTGGGAGCGATGGGCGATAAAGTAGGGATGGAAATGATGTTTCTGAAGGCGGTCAACCTGGAGCCTGAGAATGTGCAGTGCAATGTTACTCTGGCGAATCATCTATGGGGAAAAGGAGCCCATAAATCAGCGGTTTATTACTACGAACAGGCGCGTCGGTTTTCCATCTTGGAAATCAAAAGTAGGGCAGTATTAGCTTCTTACTACCTTGAGGAGGGTGATATTGAAGCCGCTGGTGAGTGTTTGAAAGAGATTGAAAATGTAGATGGAGGAATAGAGGGGTTGGAAGATCTCAAAGCTGCATACCTATTAAAAAAGGGTAATGCGGCATTCAAGAAAAAGGAATGGGGCGAAGCTGAAATGTCGTATCAAACAGCGTTGGAGCTAAATCCGAATTCGGAAGAAATTAACAATAACTGGATAAAACTACTTGTAGAAACTGGCCGGGTCGATGAAGCACTGCAAAAGCTGGAAGTCTGGATTGAAGGTGCACAAACTCCGAAAATACATCATTATCGATTAGTGGTCGCTACTTGCCTTGAGGACGGAAGAATGGCTCAAGCAGAAGAATGGCTTAAGGAAGGAATGAAAATAGCGCATTCCATCGGAAATACTGAAGCCTTCAAACAGTTTTCTCACCAGTTGCAGTTGGTTGAGAAGAGTGATAATTTTTAGCTCAACGATAGCTGGATTTGAATAATATGAAATGGGACTGGAGCATTCTAAATAGGGCAATATTGGCATTGGTTTTTTCTCTGTTTGCTTGGAGTTGCCAAAAATCACCGACCCAGCAAGAGGCAAAACAACAGACCCTTGAAGTCGAGCCCCAAACGGTTCTTGCGGAAGGATATTTACAACCACACCCAATCGGGAAAGCCCCGGTCGATAAGCCTTGGATCACAGACCTCACCATCGTGGATCTGGATCAGGATGGATTCTTCGACGTGGTGGCTTGTGAGGGACAGAAACACGAAGTTATCTGGCTGCGCCAGTATCCATTGGGAACGTATACTGAAAGCGTCATTGGAGATCCAGTGAATGGACCGGCCCATGTCAGTGCTTGCGACGTGGATCTTGATGGTGATACGGACCTGTTAGTTTCCGGTATGGGAGTCATCTTCCCCAATGATGATAAGATCGGAACAGTTGTGATCATGGAACAAGTTAGCCCGGGGCTTTTTAAAAATCGCGTTTTATTGGAGAACACCTCCCGTGTGACCGACATTCGGGGAGCGGATCTGGATGGAGATGGAGATATCGATTTATCGGTGGCCCAATTTGGATATTACACAGGAGAAGGGCGTTGGATGGAAAACAAAGGTGATTGGAATTTCGAAAGTCACCTGCTGACAAGTCTTTCCGGTGCAATCCATTGCCCCATTGCAGATCTGGATGGGGATGGCACAAATGATATTCTTATGTTGATCTCGCAAGAATGGGAGGAATTGCATCTTTTTCAAAATGTAGGAGGAAAGGACCGTTTCCAAACCAAGCGAATATACGGTTCTACAAACGAAGACTACGGGAGTAGTGGGATCAGGCTTGTCGATCTCGACGAAGACGCAGATCTGGATGTGCTTTATACCAATGGCGATGCCTTCGACTATTCCCGTCCCGGGCCGCGACCCTGGCATGGCGTACAGTGGCTGGAGAATGTGGGTAGAGGTTTCTTTCGTTTTCACCGACTGGGTGATTTTGCGGGAGCCTACAGTCCAGTGGCATGTGACATCGACAATGACGGAGATCTAGACGTATTGGCGGTGAGTGGTTTTAATCACTGGGAATCACCCGATGCCTTTTCCCTAGTGTGTTTTGAAAATGATGGATGGAATCGTTTCCAGCGGCGCATCCTAGCACGAAAACCAACTCATCTGATGGTGATGGATGCCGCAGATATGGATGGTGATGGTCAAGTGGAGTTGATTACTGGTTCTTTCCATGCTTATCCACCCTATGATTCTATTGCCCGCTTCATGCTTTGGGATACAACGAATCAAAAACAAAAGTTGAGCGATTGAGGCAGGATAATTCCAACCATTTTCTGTTTATTGGAGTAGCCCAATTTTTAGTTAACCCAATATAATCCCCTAAGAGTCAGTATGTTTTCAACCCCGCAAATATCAGGATTGCTTCGATTCAACATGGGGTTTCTCATGGCTTCGGTTTTGTTGTTTCCTTTGAACAAACTCAATGCAAGGTTGCGTGACGTGACCGATGAAACGGGCATCAAGTATTTACATTCCCAACAGGATAGCGTTCCCTTAGGCGTTTCCATCCGGCCGGATCGTCTGACAAAAACAGTGGTTTCTAACACAGCAGGTGCTGCTGCTGTGGATGTTAATGGAGATGGCTGGACAGATTTTCTGGCAGCTCGTTATGAGAAAACACCCGTATTGTTTATCAATCAAGGTGACGGCATTTTCTTGGAGGAGGCGGCGCTCCGTGGTCTGGATCAGGCGCACAATGCCGGGTCATTTGGTTGCGGGGACTTTGACAATGATGGAGATAAAGATCTGTTTGTGGCCCAACTTCGTGGTGACCGGTTCCAGCTCTTCATCAATGATGGACAGGGACATTTCCAAGAGGAAGCCAGGATGCGGGGAGCTGCAGTTCCAGTGACGATCGAAGATCATGAGAGTTACAGTATTGGCTTGGTCGACTACGATCGAGATGGATACCTGGATATTTATGTGAGCGAATGGGGGGTGCTCAGTCATCCCGAAGAGAATTCGAAACATTCGATTCTGCTACACAATCTTGGAATCGAAGCTCCCGGGCATTTTGAAAATGTGACACTTCAAGCTGGATTATTGCAGCCTCCAGAGACTATTGGAGAACACTTTGCCATGTCTTCTGGTTGGGCAGATTTTGACGGAGATGGCTGGCAGGACCTCTCATTAATTGGAGAGTTTGGCGTCAGCCAGTTTTATTGGAACAATGGAGATGGCACCTTCAGCAAGGCAAATTCTGAATCGGGAACTGGTCTAGAGAAATTTGGCATGGGAGTGGCCGTTGGCGATATCAACAACGATGGTCTATTGGATTATTATGCAACTTCGATTCATGAGCCTTTATTAGTTGAAAGCCAAAGCACCCACACCGGAAATAAACTATACCAAAATTTGGGCAACAGGCGTTTTGTGGAAATAGCCGAATATGCCAGGGTGGATCATGTCGGTTGGTCTTGGGGAGCTTCTTTTTTTGAATATGAAAATGATGGTGATATCGACCTTATCGTAACCAATGGAATGGATGCGGCAGGACTGGGCATTAGCGGTCCATTCTGGACTGCTTTGGACGATCCGACCACTCTTTTGCAAAACGATGGAGTCGGACGTTTTGCAGACATTACTTCTCTTACGGGAGTTCGGGATCGTGGCATGGGTAAAGCAGTTGTGATTCTGGACTATGACAATGACGGAGACCAGGATGTTATTATCACCAACACCTACGGAGAACCGGTTGTATATCAGAGTAATGCAACTGAGATTCATAATAAATGGATTCGTTTTGAACTAGAGGGAACCACTTCCAATCGTGATGCAATCGGTGCAGTTTTGCGGGTTTTCTATGATGGAAAATCACAAATACGGCACTTTAACCCGAGTAATGCTTATATTGGACAACACGAAGCCTACGTGCATTTCGGACTCGGAGGTGGTGGAAATACTATAGAACGGGTGGAGATCAGTTGGCCTAGCGGTGCCGTACAAACACTCAGTGACCTGCAGGTCAATCGCCTCCATTTTATTAAGGAACCTCAGTTTGAGGCAAAAATCCCGCAATTTGTGGAATTATTCGATGGAGGTGCATTTGAAATGGGAAGCACCATTGAACTGCATTCGTTGGCGACCGCAGATCCAGCGCCGGTATATGTTTGGAAAAAAGATGGGGTCAAAATAGAAGAAGCCGTTGGACCTACCTACGAGATCGAGCGAATGACTCCTCCTCGAGAAGGCCTTTATACTGTTACCGCAATCAATCCGGGAGGATCTACCGAAAGCGTGGCGATCCCGCTACAGGTTTCCGCCCAAATCGAGGAGAAATCCGTCGCCCGTTGGTGGAATGAAATACTGTTGGAGGCCATTCGCATGGATTTTCCGGCTCCGACCATCCACAGTCGGAACTTGTATCATTTGTCGGCGGTCATGTGGGATGCTTATTGGGCATACGAGGAAAATGCATGGGAAAATGTGAAACCGGTTTTTCATCAGGAGAACCTTTCACCATCCGATTGGAATGGTGATCGATTGGCATCTCAAAGGGAAGCAATCAGCTATGCTGCCTTCCGCATGTTGGTCCACCGATACCGAAACAGCGTGAAGGGAAAGGATTCAGTGTTGATGTTCGAATGGTTGATGAAGCGACTGAGGTTTGATCCGAATAATGATCTTACTTCCGGGAATTCTCCTGCGGCAGTTGGTAATCGAATCGCCCAGGCGGTAATTGATGCGACTTTGAATGATGGGTCGAATGAAGCGAACGGATATGCTGACACGAGTGGTTATGAACCCGAGAATGAGCCCATGGTTCATGAGCTGACTGGAACCGAAATGGTAGACCCGAACCGGTGGCAACCGCTTGCTTTTGAGCACCAGGTTACGCAAAACGGAATCATTGTAGGGAAATCCATACAATCCTTTGTCGGAGTCAATTGGCGGGCCGTTGCTTCGTTTGCGCTCGATAAACCTACCCCCATTACGGTAGATCATGATCCCGGTTCCCCACCAATGTGGGGAACAGAGACTGAAAAAGAGTTCATCGATTCGGCAGTTCAAGTAATCGAGTATTCTTCACTCTTGAATCCCCGAATGGAATTGATGGTAGATATATCACCGGGAAATCATCTCAATAACTCCTTGGGAAGCAATGATGGAGACGGTCATCCAGTGAATCCCTATACGAACACAACCTATGAGTCGAATCCAGTTAATTTAGCCGATTATGGCCGCATTCTTGCTGAATTTTGGGCTGACGGACCCGCTTCAGAAACTCCTCCTGGGCACTGGAGTACTATTTTCAATCAAATTAGCGACCACCCGTTAATGGAGTATAAAATTGGTGGAAATACACCTGTTGCATCTCGTTTGGAATGGGACATTCTGGGGTATCTTGCACTTGGTGGAGGAATGCACGACGCGGCGTTGGCGGCTTGGACGATCAAGCGACAATACGACTATTCCCGTCCGATTTCCATGATTCGATTCCTTTCATCTCTGGGTCAGTCAAGCGACCCGCAGGCTGATAGATACAACGAACATGGTCTTCCGCTCGTCGATGGCCTGATCGAAATCATTACTGAGCAAAGCTCTGCCATAGGAGAACGGCATGCGCATTTGTCTGATTATGTGGGAAATATCGCTGTAAGGGCATGGGTTCGACCGAATCGATTGATGCGCGAGGATGAACAGAATACGGGATGGATACTAGGCGAAGATTGGATCCCTTACCAGAAGTCCACATTTGTTACTCCAGCCTTTGCCGCCTATGTTTCTGGTCACAGTTGTTTTAGCCGTGCTGCTGCAGAGATTTTGACTCGACTCACCGGGGATTCGTTTTTTCCCGGAGGGATGGGATCTTACACCTTTAAAAAGAATGAGTTTTTGAAGTTTGAAACGGGGCCGACCGAAGATGTCACGTTGCAGTGGGCAACTTATTATGATGCAGCGGATGAAGCAGGGGTTTCCCGTTTGTGGGGTGGTATTCACGTACCAGCAGATGATTTCAACGGTCGCATCATGGGTGCGCAGGTGGGAGAAGACGCCTTCGAAAAAGCCATGGAATTAAGGGGCTTTGAAATGAGCCAGTAATACCAATTCTCGATTTATACACTATGGATTTTCGTAGGGGTTCCGCTCGCGGAATCCATTGTTTGTTACCTTTCTCCCGAGAATGTTCTAAACAGATTGTGATGTTTGGGTTGTAAGCTTATCGATGTCTGCCGTCGTTTCTCCTTTTTGTCTCGATCGATATTCCGAAGGCGAAATTCCCATGGTTTTTTTGAATTTTCTCGAAAAATAAAAAGGATCTTCATAGCCACTTTCCTCTGCGATTGTTTTGATTTCCAAATGAGTATTACTCAGCAATTCACATGCATGTTGAATACGAATTTGGGCGTAGATCTGCATCGGTGCATTTCCGGTCTGTTGTTTGAAAAGTGCACTGTAGTGAGGTATCGATAAGCAGGCTTCCTGTGCCAATTCTTCAAGTGTCAGTGGGTTTCGTAGTGTTTCTTCCATCCGTTCAATTGTGAATCGCACCCGTTCTTCCACCTGTCGGATCCGCTTTGCAGTGGATCGTTTGCCTTCGATGACCAGACCCAGGAGTCGGGCACATGCTCCGCTCATAGCGATGAGTGATTGGGAGGTGTGACCTTTGCGGGTCCAGCGAACACTTTCTTCGAATGCATCAATGATTGGACCAGGTCGGGGTAGATAAACAAGGTTGTCCCGTGAATCATCCTTCAAACGGTTCATCAGACCATCGGATTCTGTTCCATTAAAATGCATCCAGTGGATCTGCCAACTGTGGTCTGGCTTGGTCCCGTATTCATGAGGTTCGTTTGCTTCGAAGAGAATTGCTTGATGGGGACCAATGGCAAATGTGTTTCCGCGTATTTTGCACCATCCTTCTCCACCTATGCAATAGATGAAAATGTGATTTTCGCATCCATTGGGACGTGCCATATAGTGGTTCTTTGCTTCGGGAAAATAGCCTATGTCAGTAACGTATAAAGCCTTTGCCAACGGCAACTGTTGCGCCCTGTTGATCGATTCCATTGGCAATTGGATCAGAGTTTGGCTGGGAAACCCATCCTGTTGCATATTCATATATTTAAAAAGTGATCAGAATTTTGGATTTTTCAACCCCAAGCAAGTAGGAAGATCATGAAATTGTCCATCTCAACTCCTAGGTTTGCCTATGGAATTTTGAACCACTTCAAAGTAGGATGCATACAGCAGTGATAAACGCATCACGGATCTACTTTATTTAGATTTTAAATTTCCCCATTTTATGAAAATCAATTTTTTGGATTTTGTATTTTTCATTGGTTTCTTCTTACTTGTAGTAAGTGTGAGCTTGTGGAAAAGCCGCACCCGTAAAGGAAGCAAAGGAAGCAGCGCTGACTATTTTCTGGCAGGGCGAAACCTAACATGGCCATTGATTGGAATTTCAATCGTGGCTGCGAATATATCCACCGAACAATTTGTTGGCATGGCCGGCCAGGGGGCCGGGTCAGTAGGATTGGCTGTGAGCGCATGGCAGTTGATCGGTTCGATTGGCATTGTCATCATTGCCTTTACCTTACTGCCTCGTTTCCTCCAGGCCGGCATATATACGATGCCGGAGTTCCTCGAATACCGTTACAATCCGCTGGCACGGTCCATCATGGCCATTTTTACGGTCATCATTTATGCCGTAGTGCTTTTGACCGCGGTACTCTATTCCGGCGGACTGACACTGCATACCATTTTTGGCTTTCCCTTGGTTCCCAGCATTTGGGCGATCGGAGCCATTGCTACGCTTTATACCGCATGGGGTGGATTGAAAGCGGTCGCTTGGGCGGATTTATTTCAGGGACTGGCATTGATTGTGGGTGGCTTAATCACGTTTGCAATTGGTCTTCATGCCGTTGGCGGTTGGTCATCCTTTGTTGCCGAAAATCAAGATCGTCTCCACATGATCCTCCCGGGTGATCATCCGGATTTACCGTGGACTGGAGTTGCCTCCGGAATGTGGATCGTGATTCTTTACTATTGCGGACTCAATCAGTTTATTGTGCAGCGCAATTTGTCGGCAAAGACGCTTCGCGACGGTCAAATGGGTGTTATTTTTGCAGGTGCTCTCTGGTTGATCGTGCCCTTTGCAATCGTGATTCCGGGGATGATATCGAGTCAACTTTATGGGGCAACGATGGATTCACCGGACCAGGCTTATCCGACCCTGATTCGAGAGTTGATTCCCGCGGGTTTGAGGGGATTTATGTTCGCTGCCATTGCGGGAGCGGTCATTTCTTCACTCGGATCGATGCTGAATTCGACTTCTACCATCTTCGCAATGGATGTTTATAATAAATGGATTCACCGCAGTGCCCCCGACGCCATATTAGTGAGAGTGGGGCGCATCACTATTTTTGTCACTGTGATCCTGGGCTGCCTGTTAGCGCCGATGCTGGCAGATCCATCGTTTGGCGGAGTGTTCCAGTTTATCCAGCAATTTCAGGGTTACATTTGGCCGGGAGTTGTGGCGGCATTTACAATGGCATTTTTGTTGCCCAAAGCACCAGGGATTGCTGGGGTGGTAGCGCTCTTGTGTGGTCCGCTTTTTTACGGAATTCTCCAGGCTGGGTATGGATCGTGGCATCAATTGCACTTTTTGATCCAAGTTATGATCGCCTATCTTGTCGTGTGTGGACTCGTTGTTGTGATCACTCTGATTCGACCACTTGATGCTCCTCGGGTATTGCCGAAACGTGAAGGTTTCAAGATGGAGACTGGCTTGGGAGTTAAGCTGGCAGGCGCTGCAGTGATCGTCGGCGTTTTGGTATTCTTCATTGTTTTCTGGTGAGCCGGTAATCGTCTCCAGACTAAACCTATTCACATATATCATTTTTAACCCTCCAGCGTTCGATGCAATCAACGATACGCACGCTGTTTTCTAGCTCATTTTAACCGAATCAATTACATGAAATCTGTTATTTCAAATTTTCAAAAGGTCTCCATTCCGACTTACCCGCTTGGTGAACCGGAACGAAATCCACTTTTTTTTGAAAAAAGGGTGTATCAGGGTTCCAATGGGAGTGTTTACCCGGTTCCTTTTGTGGACAAAGTATTTGATGAACCAGAGCCCCGAGATTACCAGGTGGGGATCATCGAAAATGAGTATGTTTACATGGAAGTGTTGCCTGAAATAGGTGGTCGGATTTTTAAGGGGCAGGACAAGACTAATAACAATTATGATTTTATCTATCGTCAGGATGTGATCAAACCAGCATTGGTTGGACTTGCTGGACCCTGGATTTCCGGAGGGGTGGAATTTAATTGGCCTCAGCATCATCGTCCAGGGACCTTTCTGCCCTCAGATTGTTATATTGAGAAGGAGACAGATGGGGCCCAGACCATTTGGATGACAGAGATCGATCCCATTTCACGCATGCGTGGCATGACAGGATTGCGGATTCGACCGGGGAGTTCACTGGTTGAATTGAGAGTAAGGTTGATTAATCGAACCCCGGTTACCCAGACCTTTTTATGGTGGGCCAACCTTGCTGCGAGGGTGCACGAGCAATATCAGAGCTTTTTCCCGCCTGACGTGCACTACGTTGCGGATCATGCGGTGAGGGCCATGAGTCGTTTTCCGAATGCTGATCACAATTATTACGGGGTGGATTACGCTGCAAGGCCAGGGCAAAACGATCTCAGTTGGTATCGCAATATTCCAGTGCCGACGAGTTACATGATTTGCGAAACGAAGGGCGGATTTCTAGGCGGATTTGATTATGAAGCAAACGGTGGGTTTGTGCATGTTGCGAACCGTCATATTTCACCCGGTAAAAAACAATGGACCTGGGGAAACCATGAGTTTGGCTGGGCCTGGGACCGGGAACTGACGGACGAAGGTGGACCCTACATAGAGCTGATGGCGGGGGTCTATACTGACAATCAGCCGGATTTTTCCTACTTGTTGCCATACGAGACGAAAACCTTTTCGCAGTATTGGTGGCCGATCCAACAAGTAGGGCCTGTCCAGGAAGCCAATCGTGAAGCGGCCATCCGCCTGGTTGTGGGGACGGACCGTACCATTGAGTTTTCGGTGCTGTGCAGTTCCCCTCAGACGCAATTGACGATTCGTTTGTTTGAAGGGGATCGGTTGTTGCTGGAAGAGATAGGGGTTAATATCGAGCCGGGTCATCCCTGGACGGCAACCGGATTGAAACTTCAGGGTGAAACGGCAGGTGCGTTGCGTGCGGAAGTGGTAAATGAAAAAGCGGTCACTTTGATTGCCTATCGTGGATTTGAAGCTCCCGAGTCTCCGGTGCGCAATCGCAGTTTGGCAGAAGCGATGCCTGAAGCAGATTCACTCGATAGTGAAGAGGATCTAATCCTGGCAAGCGAACATCTTGAGCAGTATCGTCATCCCACTCGTGACTCCCGCCCTTATCTGGAGAAATTGCTGTCGTCGGATGCAGGCAATTACCGCGCTAATATGGCTTTAGGGAAAATCTGTTTGAAGGACGGAGATTTGCAGGGTGCAAAAAACCATTTCGCCGCTGCAAGAGAGCGTTTGACCCGACACCATCCCAATCCTTCGAGTGGAGAAGCCTGGTATTTGGGAGGGCTCTGTGCACGTTATTTAGGGGAGACGGAGGAAGCTTATTCTCTCTTCTATAAAGCGACCTGGAACTATGAGTGGAGAACTCCAGCTTATTATGAATTGGCATGTCTGGACATGCGGGCAGGGCGTTTTGAAGAGGCAAAAGAGCACGCAAAACTGAGTTTGCAAACGAATCAGCTCAATCACAAGGCGACGATTGTGCAAGCATTGGCATCGGAGCGATTGGGGCAAACGAATGAAGCCTGTTCGTTGTTGGAAAGTCTCATCGAAACCGATGGATTGGATGCCTGGGCGTATTACGATTTGCAACGCATTCAGAAAGGGGATTTCGAATCCTTCCGCCTGCGCTTTCGCAACGATGCGCAGACGATTATTGAGGTGGCGACCGATTACGCATCCTGTGGACTGTGGGAGCAGGGAATCGAGCTACTTCTTTGGCATCTCGAGCAAGAGGTGGTTCCAGTGGCTGTTCCTAATCCAGGAGAACGCAGCCCCATGGTCCCGTATCTAGTTGCTTGGTTCTATTTCCAGAACCGACAGGAAGTGGAATCCAACAACTGGCTGTCCAAAGCGAATGAAGCATCTGATGATTTCGCTTTTCCTTCGCGAATGGAGGAAATGATAGTTCTGGAATGGGCCCGGTCGCGGCAAAAGAGTGGTGCGATAGGATTCGCGCTTGGGAATTATTATTTCAGCAAACGACGTCACGCATTGGCGATAGAATGCTGGGAGGAAGCAACCGAAATGGAAACCCGGAATGCTACGGTCTATCGTAACCTCGGAATCGCCTACTGGAATGTGGGTCGACAATCAGAAAAAGCGCGTTCGGCCTATCTTCGTGCGCTGGAACTGGACCCAGCGGATGCACGCTTTGTTTTTGAATATGATCAACTGAGGAAAAAGATCGGTGATTACGAAAGCGAAAGATTAGTTGATTTGGAACGCAGGTGGAAGCTTGTCGAATCCCGGGATGATGCCTGTATTGAATGGGCGGCGCTGATGAATTCGGCAGGAAGACACATGGAAGTGATGGGGCTGCTCATGAGTCGACGATTTCACCCATGGGAAGGGGGGGAAGGGAAGGTTTTGCGACAGTTTACTGATGCAAAGATCGGACTCGGTAAACAGGCGCTCGATCGTGGTGATGTTGAACATGCGTTGGAATGTTTCGAAAGCGCATTTGATGCTCCCCATAATCTTGGGGAACAGTACCATCTATTGCAGGCGAAGGCTGACGTGAATTATTGGAGAGGGAAAACGCTCCACGTATTGGGTCGAAAAGAAGAAGCCAATACTGCATTTGAAGCTTCGGTATCCGAGGGCTTTGATTTCCTTGGCATGGAAGTGGTTCCATTTTCCCCCATTTCTTATTTCAAAGGATTGGCGTTGAAGGAGTTGGGTAGGAAAACTGAGGCGGAAACGTTTTTCAAATCCATGTTGGAGTATGTTGAAGCAGAGCGTCCGAAGCCTGCCAAGATTGACTACTTTGCCACTTCTTTGCCCAATTTGCTCGTTTTTGATGAGGACCTCGACCAGGTTCGCGCCAAAGAGCTGGATTCTTTAGAGGAACTCGCGACGAAAGGTCTTATGAAAGTCCTCACCAGAACTCCATAAACACCGTTTGGGAAATAGCTCCTATCGTTTTGACTCGTTAAGAATCCCCTCTATGTTGCGCAGTAGCTTGTCTGCCATGATCCGGATGTCCTGTTTCGTATACTCTGAATTTATTAGACGCTCACAGACGCCGCGGGAACGCTCCCATGCTTCCACACGGTAAGCAACTAAGGCAAAAGCCATTAGGACATCGTCGGTATACCCATTGCCCTCCAATCTGAGAGCCAACTCTTTAATCGTTCCCAGCGTGTCTGAGTCCACTTCAGGGGCAAACGCTTCCGTCAAAGCCAATATCTCCACAACGCGACCGAGCAAAGGTTCCATCTGCAAGGCACGATGTGCCCACAAGCGCAGTTCATCATACTCCTTCTGACTCAACGTCGTCAGTCCCGGTTGAGTTAGGTATTTTTCACCTAGAAGCCGGGTGCCCAAATCAAAAACTTCAGGCGGAGGATTCCCTTCCCTAATCAGAATTTTCAATTGCTCCATCACCGCTTTGTTCCGATCCCAGAATCGACACCCACTTACTAGCAGCGGACGCAATTTCGGCGTGGGTAGCCCATAGCTCAAAAGGATATCCAATGCCATTTCACTCTCAGGAATTTTTTGAGTAATGATTTGAACCAGCACAAACAGATCTTGCATCTCTTGCTTCTTCACATTCTTTTCTGTGATGGAAATATCTAAGTTTTCCGAAGAGAAATGGTGAAGTTTTCCAAAATCATTCTTCCTCCGAACGAACTGTTTTAGACATCGATTACACTCCTCCCAGCTCATTCCAAAGACTTCAATAAAACGATTCTCGGTGGGTGGATGATTTGCGCGCATCAATGCTGCCCATTTTAACAGTTTCTCGATGGCACCATTTTCCCCTTCAGTCACCATCAAAAAATGCACAAACAGCGCTGACTGTCCCATGAAGTCTCTAAACGAATCGGAGTCTTTTACATATTCCGGAGAACGCGTATCGATTTTAAAGAGCTCATCCCAGCCAAACCAATTCTTCGGATCCTTTGCCGTTAAAATACGGTCGTTTTGTTCACCGATCCTCAACCCTTCATGAGTCAACTGGGCTGTTTCGAAATAGGAACTGAAACCTTTCGAAAGCGCCAATGGCATTTCGATTCCCAGCCAATTTAATTCCAGATGAAACATGGAAGCCCAGAGATAATGGATTCCTTTATTCTTCCAATCGTATTGAACGACACATCCTGGTTGAATCCACTTGAAATGGGAAACTGCAGTTCTCCACTCCACCACGCCCTTGGATCTGAGTTGATTCCATACCGATTGCTCAGCAGGCAAAACGATGATCGCCCGCGACTTGTTTAGAGGCCGTCGTCCAAAAGTATCCTGAACCAACAGATGCATCATTTCCATCTGTCTCATTATCGGACGAACTTGTTTCAGTGGTGCATCGGTGTAGACAATAAAGTTGGGTGACTGTAATCGGGTCCATCCGGAAAAATCCACCTCAATGGCCCATACATAAAATGGTGGCAACTCCACGACTTCTGGATCAATTCCTTTGCCTGAAACCGTTCCACTGGGAATAAATCCCATCAGAAAAATGCCGATCCCATACAACAAACCAATCAAACCACTTTTGTTCATTTTAATAACTCTTATCTTACAGGTCCTCCGGAATCCGTACCGATGGAACTCGAGTCGTACTTAGCACCATTCGTTTCACTTCCAAACAATCGTTGTTTCTTTGTTTTCCAAACCAAATGGTTTCAATGGACAGGTTTTTAAACAAAATCAAAGCCTCTCTGAGCCCACACAAACAAAACCCAATCGTTCGGCTGATAATCATACAGCTTTTTCGGGATATTCCTTACTTTCCCCTTCCTCGTTATAAAGTCTATTTTCCCAATTACAATTTGGTCATATTTCCCTTGTAATTGGCAGGAGAGAAAACATCCGATGAAATTAATCGCTATGAGAAGAGGAGAGGATTTCATAGGGTTGGTCTAATTTACATATGATTCTTTTTCAGGAAACTGCATGAAATTATCGACCACGTTGGGTGCGCTGTCACGAATTCGAATTTCGATCGAATTACTAATCCCTACTTAAATTCAGATACAAACCGTATGGGAAATCTCACCACTCAAAATTACGTTGAATGGTGCTCCCATCAAACCCTCGACCTTAAGAGCGCTTTTCAATGGGAGGCTCCGAACACTTAATCAATTGGGTCTTTTTTCGGGCCAATCGTTCGAGGATGCCGAAATTAATAATCGATTTGATCGCTTCGTCTAAAAACCATGCGATTAGCGCGGCTTTGATACCCCATTGCAGGTGGGTTAGGAACAGATACATTCCGACTGGAATAATAACAAGGCCGAGTAGCTGCACCATTAGCGGTGATATGGTGTCACCATAACATTTCAGTCCATATGCACTGAGCACCCCGAAGGCTTTCGGGAACAATATCAGAGCCAACAATCCCATATGGTTTCCGTATTGAATAACCACGGGATCCTTGGAGAAGAATCCCAGGATTTCTGTAGGGAAAATGATGAATAACGCTGCAATCAATAGGCACCAGGTCTGGCCATAAAACTGCATGCTTTGGGTTGTGAGTCTTGCTTCGTGGTAGGACTTCGCACCGATCGCTTTTCCGATGATCGAAAAACCGGTGATTCCAATCCCAATACTGAAGTAGTGCGCAAACCAGATCAAGGTGTTCCAAATCCCGAAAACTCCTACATAGATCGGGTTTTCTTTGTTGAGAAAGTAGATGATCATGATGGGAATGAAATTTGCCATCGTGAATTCGAAGGCCATTGGAATTCCCAATCTGACGATGTCTTTGCCCAACGATATCTTGGGTTTCAGCAGCTGCTGGATCGATAAAACCAACTCCTTTTTGTGGGCAAACAACAGAAAGGTGTTCACAATCGCTCCGGTGAGACTACTGATAACGGTAGCCAACGCTGCTCCTTGAATCCCCATCTCCGGGAAATTTAAGTTCCCGAAAATCAACAACCAGTTCAAGAATACATTCAAGCCAACCCGGATGCTTTCTCCAACCAGATTGAGTAGGTTTTGACCCATGCCCTGAAAAGCTCCGCTGGTTGTAATACTGACAGAGAAGATGAGAAAGTTGAAGCAAAGGATGCTTAAATAGGATGATGCCTGATGATGAATTTCACCCTTAGAACCCAGTGCATGTAAAATGGAATCCCCTCCAAAGAAAAACAAAAGGAAGAGTGGAACCGTAATGATCAAACTCCCAAGGTAAGAGGTCTCCACAAGTGACTTGGCCGTAGCAACGTTTTTTGCTCCGAGATTTTTGGCAACCAATATGGAAAGGGCATTGCCCGCAGCAAAGCAGATGTTCGCAACCATGAAAAATGGAAATGCGGCGTTGTTTATGGCAACTAGACTTTCTGTTTTGTAGTGCCCTATAAATACTTGGTCGGTCAAAATCTGCACATAGTTCACCATGAAAAAAATGATGACTGGCGCTGAAAACCGCGCGATTCCCAGGTAGCGTCTAATTGGAGAATTCTGATTATTGGAATCGTTCATGTTGAGGCAGTGAAGCACTGGAATTTTCGAAGATAGAAAAATAGATGCGATTCGGAGGGATCGGTGGAATCGTCCGAGAGGGTATCGTTATAGGAACCATCGCGCAGACCATCAGTTGTCCTTTTATCGCTTTGGCCCCTTGGAATCTTTGCGAGATGAACGTTAGTCCATCGGGGGCCAGGCACCAGGGAAAGAGGCCTCTCGATACTGTTGGTCAATTTGTTTTGATACCGCTTGTGGGAGGGATACCGCGCCATTTCTTCCTGGAAAGCTCGGCAACAGCTCGAAACGTTTTAGTTCAGCACTGCGAACGACCTCATCCATCTCGTTTATCCACATCTGTCCATTGATTTCGTATTTTGAATCCAGTTTGCGGACACCTTCAAGTGATTCGGACAAGATGAGTTCTCTATCGGATGGAGGGTAACTGGGGCTTCCTGTAACTAATAAAGGCGAATGAGCTGACAATGGACTCTTTACATACGTGTTTCCATCGAGACGCTGAAACTGTTTTTGTTTTGCTATATCTCCGACCTCTGGTTGTTCAAAAATATGCAGCATCCCCTTAGACTCTTGCTCATCAACAAGAAATAGGTTGTTGCAGGCCTCGTGGCGATCCCGATCCGCTACAGCAGGACCGGAACTTGCATGCCAACCAAAGTGATCTCCTGCTTCTGAACTTCGCATGGTGCGAGTCGCTTCCAGTGCACTATTGTAGAAAGTGTTCTGGTAAACGGAAACATTAGCACTGTTGAGAATTTTTACTCCAGGACTGCAGTTTACAAACAGATTGCCTGCGCAGATTGCGCCTTCGGAAATCTCAAAAAAGGCACCATCGTTTGTGTTTTCAATCCAGTTGTCTACCACGACCATATGACGGTTCCCAACATCATACCAAATCCCACTTGTGTGTGGGTTGTTGATGATCAGGTTGTCCCGGCAGATCACATGGTGGGATTGATTAAAGATTTTTACTGCCGAAGCGTAATAACCCTGGATGGGAGTGTGTGAGTTGGTTCGAGTCACTTTATTGCGTTCCAGCAATACATTCGAGGAGTTGATCACGTAGATTCCCTCAGTGCCGCAGTCTGCGACCAAGCAGTGACGAATGGTAAGATTGTCCCCGCGAAAATAGCCTGCGACCCGCGAACAGAAAGAAAGAGTCAAGTTCTCCAATGTGGTGCCAACAACGTCCTTCCCATATTCCGATGGCTGCATCGGTTTCCACGGCTCCAGTCCCTCAATAAGGAGGGCAAGTCTGGCATACTGAGTAAACTTGATGCCGCGGATCGTCGGTCCTTTGTGATCATTTTCCAACCCATTAATCGATCGCATGGTCCTTACCATTGCAGAATCATGAGCGGTGATTTCGATCAAATGATTCGAAGGATTTATTCCGATGACTACGGTTCCTTTTTGATAATCGATGTAGTAAGCGTTATCCGAAACTTCATCCATGCTGCCGGCACTTTCGAGCCTCTTGCCATCAGCAAACACCATGTCGTAGTTGAAACGGTGCATTGGAGTGGTCTCCAGGTGACGAGGTGCCCACCACCAATCAGCGGGTTCTGCCGGAAACAAATGCTCCCATGCGACACTCCAGAGAGAGTCATTGATTTGATGCCAGCTATTCCCTTTGGGGACCAGGGTTCCTTTTAAAATGGGCTTTTCCCCAAGATAGGGTTGAATGAGAATTCCCTGATTGAATCGAATGCTTCCGGTTCTGTAGAGTCCACCTCTGAGAATCACAGCGTCATCGGTTTTGCTCTCGGAAATCGCGTGTTCCAGGGAGGTTGGTTGGTCCAGGCTCATACCATTACTACTCGGATCTCCATCAGGTGCCACATAGCGGATGGTTTTTGCATCGGGTAGGGCGTATGATTGCGAGATGGGTCCATACGGTCCTCCTGAAGGCTCAGCAAGGACCAATGAGCATAAGGATAAGAAGAAGACCAGAAATCCGGAAGCGATGTGTGTTTGACGCATGTCCGTTTATCTTGTGGAATATCGACAACATGCCAATCAAATCCCGATATTCTCGTATTCTTTTTGGGATCACATGTCTTTCATTTAGTATGTTGACGTCTGATCTGTTCGCTGGCCTTGAATCCAAGGTTACACAAGCTGCGAACCTTCTTGTATATGGAACCAGTTCCCCCTGTTGCGGAATTTCGTCTGAGGGAGCGATTAAAGTCGGATCTGAAAATATAGCTGATGTGATTTATGGATTTGAGAATCATTTGATGAAGGATGAAAAAGCTCGCCAATGTGTGATGCAAAGAGCTCTTTTTGACACATTTGGAACGGCTTCAATCGAGGATTTGCCGCAGGAGGTCAGGGAAGCATTTCTTGAGGGGATTGACTCTGGAAACTCCTACTATTCTCTTGTTTATCAGGGGCTTGAGCATATGAGTCAACACCCCGAATTGTATGGGGAAGTCATTGCTCGTGCTTATCAATTGACGATTTTTCGAGATCCCTATGAAGAGGAAATCGATTATTGGAAAGAGCAAGGAACATTGAGTTTCATCCTGTTGGTGGCGGGTCTGGAACACTGGGCACGGCGCAATCAACCGGGTTTGATGGTGACCGGGGGAGTGGCGACTGTTTGGTTTCAATGCGAATTTCTGGACACCCTGGTTTTGAGTCCGAAACTCGCTGCTGAAATTTGCGATGCGTTAGAGAATCCATCGGAAGAGGGATGTTTTGTCATTTCTCCAAATGGCAGTGTTCTAAAAAGCAGTGGGGACGTTGCATTCATTGCTGTAGGAAATGAAGCACTTCGAGGAGTTCAATAGATGAAACGATCTTTCATCTCCCGGGGGGCATGATTCGCTGAAGTGGTCACAATATGGGTTGATTTATTTTCCTGAAATTACTGCAGCAGAGGAATTTTCAAGGGAATATATCGTCTGGTATACTCGGTATACTACCTATGGATTCTTGACTGAATTTGCGGAGAATACTTACCTTTAACCATAGCTGCATCTTCTTGTCCGGTGGATGAGAATGGGATGAGTTTTACAAAACTTAGCTGGCTTTTATCCGGCAGCTATCGTCATTTATTGCTATGCTTGATTCATCGTTTTTCAAGATATTGAAAGGGATTCTAATCCTATTTATGGGATGGAATGGAATGATTCTGAATGCTCAGGATTCTTTTTCCATTCCCCGTGGACGTCCTTATTTGGATGCTAATCGGACTACTTTTGTTGCGGACAATGGCCAGCCCTTGCGGGGGCCCTTTACCTCCACAGAATGGCGAGAACCACCTGCTTTTGAGAGTTTTTTGGCCATCAAGGAAAAAGGTCTCAATGCCGTTCATTTATATGCTGAAGTGTTCAATCTTGAATACCCTGAGGCGGGTAGCCGGTCACCCGGTTACGCAATCGACAATATCGATAAGGTTGTCGAAATGACCCGAGAAGCGGGTTTATACCTCATTATTACGATCGGAAATGGGGGGAATAATGGGAATCACAACTATGAATACGCACTTGATTTCTGGGAACTGTATGCTCCTCGTTATGCAAATGAAACCCATGTGATTTATGAAGTTCACAATGAACCTGTAGCATGGGGTCCTCCTTATCTTAGTTCTTCCAACCCTGCGGGAGCCATTGATTTAGAAGTCGACGCTTATAAGCTGATCCGCGAACTCGCACCGGAGACTCCTGTTTTGCTCTTTACATACGCAGTCTTTGTCGATGCCGAAAATGCATTGCTGGATATCAACGAGTTTAATGATAGAGTCGGAAATTCCGCTGAAATTTGGAAAAATGCGGCTGTTGCCTTTCACGGGTATGGTGGTTGGGTCGATACCGCACCTGCAGTAAAGGGATTATTGGAGGAAGGCTATCCAGTCTTCATGACGGAATTCGCTGATTGGGTGTGGGGAGGAATCGAAGGTGCTGATGTGGAAATGACCTCTTTTCTGGAACAGGAAAAGATATCGTGGGTAAACTTCCTCCATATCCCTCCCTATGATTTCGCTCCCAATATTATGGATGACCAGGCCTTTCAGTCGCTTTTTGATCAAAGCGGAATTTCCTGGATTCCTGATTATGGGAATTGGCCGATCCGAAGAGAGGTTTTTGGGAATGGAACAAAGCCCCGCGAAACTCCAGGTATTGATCTAAGTAATCAAATGATCACTGGGGCTCTACGGATTCAAGCGGAGGATTTTGATAACGGCGGTCAACAGGTCAGTTATTATGATGTGGATCTCGTAAATCAGGGTGGACTCTATCGGGAGTTTGAAGCGGTTGATATTACGCTGAGTAGCGATGAAGAAGGAGGCTATGCCATCGACAATATTGAAGCGGGAGAATGGTTACAATACACAATCCTTGTTAACGAGCCCGGCATCTACAAACTGACGATGCGGTATTCGACAGTCAATGAAGGCTGCAAAGCCCGCGTTGCCTTTATGGGAGCGTATAAGACCGATGAAGTGGTTCTCCCCAGCACTGGTTCTTTTGACAGCTGGAACAGCGTGACCGAAGAAATTTTTCTCGAATATGGGCAAAGTTTATTGGTCATCGATATCATCGAAGGAGGATTTAATTTAAATTGGATCGAATTATCTCCGGTTGATGCAGGACCCTTTCCCGATGGAATTTATAAAGTTATCAATCGGAACAGTGGCAAAGCGATGACCTATGAGGTTGCCACTGATGGGGTATATGTTGTTCAGGATACCTATACCGGTGACAGTGAGCAGCTTTGGAACTTTAAACACGTCGGAGCTGGAAATTACAAAGTTACGCTGGAATCCAATGGCAGGAGTTGGAACGTATTTGGTAGTATTGCTGGAGTAATTAGTGGAAGTCCCCTGAAAATCGTTCACTGGTGGGATATCGTTAACAAACACCAACGTTATCTGTTTCGTCCCTACGAAAACGGGTTCTATAATGTAAAACCTGGAGATAAGGGCTATTCACTCGGGGTACACAACGGCTCAACGCTGGATGGAGAACAGATAGATCAATTCAAAAGTGATGATGGTTCCTCCAATATGCAATGGGCGGTCCTTGCTCCACAGGACGTATCCATTCCTGTGGATCTTGAATTGCAACAGGTCTCAGTTTCAGAAATCCAACTAACCTGGGCTTCTGTTGCTGATGCAACTCATTATGAGGTCATGAGATCCACGAGCAGTGGGGGCCCCTATGTGACGGTCGCTTCCAATGTCCAGAACACGAGTTTTGCGGATGCTGGATTGGATGAGCAGCTAAACTACTACTACGTTGTGCATGCGGTTGGGGCATCCGGTGCGGGTCTTGCCAGTAGAGAAGTAGACTTGGTTCGAATGGGAGCTATCCTGGAGTTTGATGAGGGAGAAGGAAATATTGCCGATGATTCAACTGGCCATGGTTGGCAGGGAACCTTTCATAGCGGGGCTTCCTGGGGGATAGGTATCAATGGCAGTGCCGTTAGTTTAGATGGTGAGGATGACTACCTTTCCCTCCCGAAAGGTGTGGTTGCCGGACTGGAAGAGGCCACCATTTCCACATGGGTAAATCTCGAGAGTGCAAACGTGTGGTCACGCATTTTCGATTTTGGAACTGGCAGCAGTAGCTACATTTTCATGACTCCAAATAATGGTTGGGACGGCAATTTACGTGTTGGGATCAAATCAGAAGACTCGGATGAGGAACGAATCGATGCTTCATTTCAACTACCAACGGGGGTATGGACCCACGTGGCCTTCACCATAAAAGGAAGCGTTGGGATTCTATACGTTGATGGAGTGGAAGTCGGTAGAAATGAAACGCTAACCCAATCCTTGAAAGATCTTGGCGATACTTCACTCAATTATATTGGGAAATCCCAATGGCCGGATCCTTACTTGCAGGGCCGGGTCGATAATTTCAGAATAATCACGAGAGCATTGAGTCCGGAAGAAATTGCCCTGCAATACAGCCAAGAAACTCCCTAAATCAGAAAAGAACGGCTTGGATCGTTTAATTGCGGCGTCCGCTCATGCTAACAGATGAGCCGTTCCTTGACTTGGCCGCTACCGTGGATGAAGAGTCCACTATGCGTCTGGGGCGGATATCGGGAGCAGCTTAAACGCAAAATTGATATCAGGAATGTACTCTGGATGGATTGCGACCGGCTATTCACCGCGCCCAATCCATCACTACTTTCGCATGCGTTCTAACCCACGCGCGATAAAAAACGCGGGTGAATTTCCGTTTACAGATGCGCCTTTGTCCCTTACTCAAGAGGAGCGTTATTTACTCATCTTTATGTCAACATTTCTGCTTGGACTGCTCATGCGTTAAATCGGAATTTGATTAGACCACTAATTTTACCTCTCCAAAACATGGTTCTGTCATCCCGTTAACCAAAAAAGAGACCACAAAACTGGCTGACCATTGTAAAATGAACCTAGAGTTCTAATTATTATGAAAAAAATCCTTATACCCCTAATAATGCTTCTGGGCACGGCAGCTACCTTTGCGCAGAACTGGATCCCAGAGGTGAAAGAAAACATAACTCTGGATTCTATTCGTTTGAGCGACCCTGCTATATTGGCTGATGAGGCGACATCAACTTATTATATGACTGGTACTGGAGGCCTGCTTTGGAAAAGCAAGGACCTCGCCAAATGGACCGGACCCTATGTGGTCGCTAAGACGGATCCGGAATCATGGATGGGGCCACAACCCATGATCTGGGCAGCCGAACTGCATCACTACAAAGGCAAATACTACTATTTTGCTACCTTTACCAATCGCGATGTCGTGATCCACAATGTAAAAGGAAATGCGATCAACCGTCGGGCAAGCCATGTTCTGGTGAGTGATAACCCTGATGGTCCTTATGTGCCAATGGAGGATGAAACTTATTTGCCAGCCGACATTCCAACTCTGGATGGCACTTTTTGGGTGGATACTGACGGCAAGCCTTACTTGGTCTATTGCGAAGAATGGCTTATCAACTGGAACGGTACCATGGAAAAAATGGAATTGAAACCAGACTTAAGTGGGACCACCGGTAAAAGAAAAATAATGTTTTTTGCACACGATTCGCCGTGGAGTAAGGACCAGGATCAATACGGACGTGAGATCCCCAATAAAGTAACTGACGGGCCTTATTTGTTCAAAACGCAGACTGGAAAATTGGGAATGATATGGACCAGTTGGGTTTTGAGCGACTACGTTCAAGGTGTCGCCTACTCAGAAAGCGGCACATTGGATGGTCCATGGGTGCAAGAAAAAGAACCGATTACACCTCCGAATTTTGGGCACGGCATGCTGTTTCGGACATTTGATGGAACACTCCTGATGTCGGCGCATAGCCATAAGAGTATTGACGGTAAATACGTCAGGATTCCCCATCTTTTTGAAGTCGATGATTCGGGCGACAAAATAGCCGTAAAAGGCATCTACCACCCTTAGTGCATCTTATTTTTTACGAAATTGCTTCGGTGTGAAAATTGCTTTGCGTCGCCTGTCTGTTTGGTTGATACAGCGGACGGAGTGAGTGGCCATTTCAATAACGGCTTTTAGCTGCCTCTCCTTTTTTATTAAGGAATTTACCCTCAACAGGATCGGAGATATCCCTTAGATTAGGAAAACCGGCGCAAACTCTTCAATGAAATGGCCCATCGACATTTCGGTCTCAGCAGATACTCTTGGCTGCCAATCCATGAGACTCATTGCTGAGGAGGTAACTTTAAGCATTTTCCCTTCCATGGCATAGTCATCATTCGTAGAATGAAAAATCGGATCATGGCTTGTGGGTATCGGAAGTCATACCAATTAGCGTTTAATACAATACGTGAATAATCCGATGCGAGCATCGGATACTTGCTACACCTCATCTACCGTAGCATCTCATGCTCGCATGAGATCTGTTTCAGTTTGAAGTCTTTTAAACGCTAATTGGGATTACAGTGGGGATTTGCTCCAGGAAAATGCTATACTGCCTGTCAGACTGTCTTTTTTACCGCGGCGCGGAAAAAAATGGAATAGTATGTCCAAAATCCTCCTTTTAATGGAAGTAATAGATGAAGATGGATAAATCCCCGTTACCATTTGGCAATGCAAGCAGCGAGCAGCAGCAATTTCTTTCGCTTTTTTTACGAAGCGAAAAGGAAGTATTTCGCTATGTTGCAGCCTTGGTCCCCAATATCGCTGATGCAGAGGATATTGTTCAACAAACGGCATTAGCATTGTGGGAAAAGTTTGATCAATACGACCCTTCGAAGCCGTTCACGCCTTGGGCCTGTCGATTTGCGCTTAATAAGGCGCGTCAGTGGATGGAGCGGCATCGGCGCTGGAACGCCCTTTTGGAAAAGGGTTTGGCAGAAGAACTTCAGACCCGTCGTGCGGAATTGGAACCGGAAATCAATGAACGACTTTTTCATTTAAAAGCGTGTCTCGAAGGTCTTCCCAAGGATAAACGTTCCTTGGTAGAAGGGTATTACTATCAACGAACCGCTATCGGAAAGCTGGCGCAGAATGCCGGAAAATCGGAAGCGGCGTTGTATAAAGTACTACAGCGTGTTCGACAATCCCTTCAGCTTTGTGTCGAAAGCAGTTCCAAGCTGGGAGGCAATGTATGAAGGTAAGTTATCCCTCCACCGAGTTCGACGATCTGATTGCTGCGCATTGCCATGGTCAGATCTCGGATCAAAAAATGGAAGCTCTGTATCAGCTGCTTTCAGAGAATCCTGCCGCTAGGGATGAATACATTTTGAGGTTGGAAATCCATTCTCAGCTAGCATCTGATATCGATCTTTTTTCGACAATTGAGCAGTCAAATGAGGCGAATGTTTTTGCTGATTCAGGAAAATCGAAATGGTATCAGTGGAATGTGTGGAATATCGGGATTGCGGCCTGTTTCCTATTGTTTGCGATTGGTTTTGGAACGTGGAATGTACTCTTGAACCAAAAAATGGAGGCACCGACCAGTCGTGCAGTGGCGATGCTTGAAGAAGCAATCGATGTGAAATGGGAAGGACGAAGTCCACGTTTAGGGGACCCCATTGAACCAGGGTGGTTGAACCTGGAAACAGGG
Source organism: Opitutales bacterium (assembly GCA_963676215.2). Classification (GTDB taxonomy): domain Bacteria; phylum Verrucomicrobiota; class Verrucomicrobiia; order Opitutales; family JAFGAQ01; genus JAKSBQ01. The sequence continues at coordinate 53,203 of CAXXVT010000029.1, forward strand.
CTCGTTCAGATTGCATTCTACAACGGCGCTAGGGTTGTGATTGAAGGTCCGGCGGAATTGAAACTCGTTTCTGTCAATCGAGCGGTGTTTAAGAGGGGGAAAATTACGGCAAGTGTTCCTATGCAAGCCCGTGGGTTTCAGATTGAAACTCCGCAAGGGGAAATAACTGATCTTGGTACCGCTTTTGGTCTTGATGTGACGGATGGTCAAACGGAGCTCCATGTGTTTGAGGGAGAAGTGAAGCTCAAAACGGAATCTGTTTTTGGGGATTCTTTCTTTGAAGGGAATGGGGTTGTCTTTGAACAATCAGGCTCTTCTCGAAGCATTCAGGCAAGACGGGAGTCTTTTGGCTCACTGTTTGCTATTGAAGAGCGATCGAAGGCGGCGTCTGTGCAGCGATTACACACTTGGCGTGATTCGGGACAGATACTCAATAATGATCCGACCCTACTGACACGCTTTGCTTTTGATGATCGTTTCAGTACGAAGTGGAAATTGAATAACTCCTCTCAAATGAAACTCTTCACCGGGGATGCCACTATTGTAGGTTGTAGTTGGGCCCAAGGTAGATGGCCTGGTAAGGAAGCGTTGGAGTTTCAGAATGTGAATGACCGTGTTCGCATGACTATTCCAGGAGAATATGAGAAACTGACAATCTCCATGTGGGTTCAAGTTCAAGGGTTGGATCGAGAACTCAATTCTCTCTTTATGTGCGACGGCTTTGAACTGGGGAGTTTACACTGGTTAATCCGTAATGATGGGGTTATGGGAATGACCGTTGTTGGTAAGAAACCGGGTGAATATCAGATTGCGATGAGTCCACCCGTAATGACTTTGGATAAGTTTGGAAGGTGGACCCATCTTGCCGTCGTAGTTGATGGTGAAAAAGGACTAGTTCGCCACTATGTTAACGGTAAGGTTGTCGGAGAAAACAAGTTGCACATGACGCCTCCATTTCGCATTGGGACCGCGGAGATAGGCAATTGGAACGCTAAGGACTTTCCGGGTGATGATCCTTTCATGATCCGAAATTTTAGTGGTGCGGTGGATGAATTCTGTCTTTTCAGCAGGGGGTTGTCAGGGGTTGACATATACAAGTTGTATCTGCAGGGCAGTCCTGATCCATCCGCATCACAATCCCATTTATCTTCGACTTATAACCGTCCCTGACGGTCCCAAACTAATCCTACCCTAAACATCACATCTTATCTCAGTTTCAGCCGAGCAGTTGTAAAGGACTGTATGAGTCAGACGACTTGATTTTGAACCCAAAATAACATCATGTATCCCCAAAAACCATCTCTAACTTTTCTCCTTTTACTTGGACAGATCCTTGCAGGTTCTGCGCAGGTTCCCCAACAATTTAGTTATTCATCAGAAGATGAAACACCTGTCGCTGACGTGAAGGAAATCGCTAAGACCGATCGCTTGATGCAGTCGTTCATACACGACAATAAAGTCAGTAGTGCAGTCGGATTTGTCGCCAGAGGTGGTGAAGTTGTCTACTCCAAAGCATTTGGCTGGAAGGATGTTGAAAACAAAACACCGGCCTCGGTTGATGACTACTATGTGCTGTTTTCGCAAACAAAGGCTATCACTTCTGTTGCATTTATGACATTGGTCGAAAAAGGGCTCGTTTCTATCGATGATCCGGTTTCGAAGTATTTCCCGGGTATCCCGGATCAAATGGTGATTGAGGTGAAGGAAGACGGAGGCTATGAGACGCGTCCCGTAAAGACGCCGATGACGTTTGTTCATCTACTGTCCCATACATCCGGTCTCAATGCCGGTTTGGTGGGGGATATCAAGAAAGCACAGAAAAAGGGAGATGAGAGACCTTCCGGATTTGGTGGAATGATCCCTGATGAAACGCCGGCAGGTCAACATAGTGGGGGAGGTGACTATACTTCTGAATACCTCGAACAAGAGATGATGGCGTTGGCAAAATACCCGCTGGGATTTGATCCGGGGTCCAAGTGGAGTTATCATGTCAGCTCCAACATGCTCGGGTATTTGATCGAGCGGATTTCTGGGAAATCATTGCGGGAATATGTCAAAGAGACGGTTCTGGATCCACTCGGTATGACCGAAACGGACTGGTATTATCGGCCAGCAGCTTTGCCCCGTTTTGTAAAACCTTACCGTTCGGTTGATGGTAGTCTGGAACCTGGTTCGACCATTTATAGCGACGGAACCATCAGTGATCAACAGACCTACTGTGAGGGCGCGATTGGACTGAATGGACCGATTAAGGATTATGCGAAATTTTGCCAAATGTTGCTCAACAGAGGAACATTCAACGGGCATCGGGTTCTGCAACCTGAGACGATTGAATTGATGACATCGATCAACCGTATTCCAGAAAATAGTGGTGCTGCAGAAGGGTTTCAGTTTGGACTCGGACTTGAGCTGCATCGCGAAGTAAAACCAGTGCCAGCTGTGTCGGATTCAGCCTTTGCTTGGGGAGGGATGTTGGGGACTGCATACCTCATCGACCCTGAATATGATCTGGTGGTCTTGTTTTACATCAATATGTTTGGGGCTGCACCCGTGTATCCGGAATTCCTAGCCCAGGCCTATCGGATGTGTGGACTTCCGGAAGTTGCGTCTGGGAAGGAAATCTCTCCTCTCGGTGAGGTGTCAGTCATTATTGAAGAGGGTGGCACTGGCGACTATCCGGCGGTTGTGACAGAGGACCCGAGTTTGCCAGGTATGACATTGTTTCACCCCAAAAACATGAGTGCATTTGGAGAGGAGCAACGATTACCGATTCTCCTATGGGGCAATGGTGCTTGTGCAAATACAACTCAAGAGCACAAAAATTTCCTCAATGAAATCGCCTCAAACGGATACATGATCCTGGCGATCGGTTTGTTGGACCAGATTCATGAGCGTGACGGGACATCAAGATTGCCCACTTCCTCCGATCAGCTAATTCAGGCCCTGGATTGGGCGCTTGAGCAGAACGAAACTGAGGGGAGCGGCTATTTCGGCAAGCTCGATCCAGAACAGATTGCGGTAATGGGCATGTCTTGTGGTGGTTTGCAAGCCATAGAGATTTCTGGAGATCCCCGGATTCGCACTACCGTTGTTTGCAACAGCGGTGTCCTTCCAGAACCCTCTCCATTGAAAGGAATGCCTTCGCTCAGCAAAGACGCGCTCAAGGACTATCACAGTCCGGTTCTCTATATTATGGGAGGTCCTTCGGATATCGCTTACAACAACGCGATGGATGATTTCAGCCGAGTCAATCAAGTGCCCATTGTTATGACCAATTTGGACGTTGGTCACGGTGGCACCTATCATCAACCACACGGCGGGGAATTTACAAAAGTTGCGCTTGCATGGCTGGATTGGCAGCTGAAAGACGAAAGCTCCGCCTCGAAGATGTTTTTAGGCGAAAAAAGTGAGCTAAGAGAAGACCCAAAATGGACTATCGAAGTTAAAAACTTTGAATAGTGCTAAATTCAACTTCGGTTTTACCCCCAGAAAATACGCATTTAGTCATGCGGTAACTTTTTTAACCCCAAATGGATATGAAATTGTCTAAATGGAATCCCATCATACTCCGTTTTCTCACCAGCCTCTAAGCCAAATTAACACAGACATTTTTGAAAAATATGAAGACACGATCCATCCTACCCCTAGTGACACTCCTGTGTTTGGGATTCACCTCGAAAGCAACGTCTGAGATTGTAGACGTAAAAGTCATTGATAGCGGTGGCAGTGGTTCTTATAAAGCGATTGCGGCCCAGGAAGCATCTCTGCACGACTATGTCGTTTACCGCCCTGAGGATCTTGCGAAAGCCTCTGAAAAAGAAGGCCCGCTGCCGTTGCTTGTTTTTGCAAATGGGGGCTGCAAGGATTCATCCATTACGCATGAACGATTGCTCTCTGATGTGGCATCCCATGGATACGTAATCATCGCAATTGGTTCGTTGGCGAAGGAACCAAAGCCGGAACTTCATGACACCGATTCGGAGATGATGATTGGAGCAATTGATTGGATGGAATCTCAGTGTGCCGATACCCAAAGTGAATACTTCAACCAGGTGAATCTGTCGCGCATCGTTGCAATGGGGCAATCCTGTGGTGGTGCTCAGGTGCTGTATGCGGCAAAGGATCCACGGTTCAAACGCTACATGATGTTCAATTCCGGGATTGGCAATATGACCATGGCCGGGGCGGATCGAAAATCGCTGGAAAATTTGAAGGGCGAGATCATTTACCTGATCGGTGGTCCTTCTGATATCGCGTATGAGAATGCGGAACTAGACTACAAACGCATCGAAGATGTTCCTGTAACCGTTGCCAATTTTGATTCCAGCCATGTGGGCACCTTCGAGGAGCAATATGGAGGAACTTTTTCGGATCTGACGATTGAGTGGCTCGACTGGCAATTAAAGGCAAAGAAAGAAAAGGCTGCCATCTTCCTCGATCCTCCTTCTGCTCGCTATGCTCAATGGAGTATCAAAAGCAAAAATTTTCCTGAAAAATCGGACCCGGTGATGACCCAATACGGACAGGTTCAAGGACTTAAAACCGCTGATGGACTAACGATTTTCAAAGGGATTCCCTTTGCCGCGCCTCCGGTTGGCGACCTGCGCTGGAAGGCGCCGCAACCCCACGAATCTTGGCAAGGTATTTTGGAAACTACTGATTACGGTCCCAATCCCTATCAGGGCAATGGTTCCGGAAACGTGAGTGAAGATTGTTTATATTTAAATATTTGGAGCCCCGCGAAATCAGCGGACGAAAAGATCCCTGTTCTGGTCTGGATATATGGAGGTGGATTCTCGTTTGGTGGAACTGCAGATCCAAACACCACGGGTACATTTTTGGCTCAAAAGGGAGTTGTGATGGTCAGCCTCAACTACCGCGTGGGTTCTCTTGGATTTCTTGCGCATCCGGAATTGAGTCAAGAGTCCCCTCACCATGCCTCGGGCAACTATGGATTGAAAGATCAGATTGCCGGTCTCAAATGGATCAAAAACAACATAGCTGCGTTTGGAGGAGATCCTGAAAAGGTGACGATTTTTGGGGAGTCTGCCGGAGGCATTTCCGTGAGCATGCTATGTGCCTCACCGGAAGCCAAAGGATTGTTCTCAGGGGCAATCTCTCAAAGTGGTGGTTCCTTTGGTCCAACTCGTCCGACCACCTATCCGGGCGAAAACATGAAGACGCTGCAAATGGCCGAAGCCGAAGGTCTGGCCTACCAGACCCAGACCGGAGCAAAAAATCTGGAAGAACTACGGACCTTGCCTCCTGAAAAACTGCCATCTGGTTGGGGGATGGGATCCTCCTGGCCCATCGTCGATGGTTGGATCATTCCTGATGATCAGTTTAAGCTCTATGAATCAGGCCAATACAACGATGTGGATGTTTTGGTGGGGTATAACTCAGACGAAGGATTGAGTTTTTCGCGAGAAAGGACACCTGAGGAATTTATTCAAAACGTGGAAAAACGTTACGGACCCTGGGCGGACAAGTTGTTGGAAGCCTATCCGGTCGGCGAAACTACGGTTCCCAAAACAGCCCGTGATTTGATGCGCGATGCTGCTTTTGGATGGCAGACATGGAGCTGGGCCCGTCTTCAGGCAGAGACAGGTGACTGCAATGTATACCTGTATTATTTCGATCAAGAACCCAATCTTAAGAATGCTCCTCCAGGAGAAGTCGGTTCTCCCCATGGAATGGAAGTTCGCTATGTGTTTCAGACTCTCGATCGAATTGACAAATCGATTGATGAGAATGATTGGGAGATCTCAGATCTCATGTCCACTTACTGGACTAATTTTGCGAAGTATGGGGATCCAAATGGACCAAGTGTTCCGGAGTGGCCTTTATTTGAACCCGATCAACCGGATGCCAATACGATGTATTTTGACGAAACCGCATTCCCAGGACCTGTGCCCGATGTAAAAGCACTCAAAGTGCTTGATGGGTATTTCGAATGGCGACGTACGCCGGAAGGTCATGCGTGGGCGAAATAGTATTTAATCAACAACTTTAATTTGAAAAAAACCTTATGAAACATTCTATGAAACAAATCTTCCTGACCTTCTGCCTTGTTCTGACTGCATTGAGTTTAAGTGCGGAGCAATCCGATAAGTCTCTGACGGTTGTGATGGTACACGGAGCGACTGCTGGCGGTTGGGAGTGGAAGCCGCCTGCCAAGTTTTTGGAAGCAGACGGACACGATGTGTATCGGGTCACCTTGACCGGTCTCGGTGAAAGATACCACCTCGCGAGCGCTGAAGTGGATCTTGAAACCCACATTGAGGATGTGGTGAACGTGATCCTTTTTGAAGATTTGCACAATGTTGTCTTAACCGGTCACAGTTATGGCGGCATGGTGGTCACTGGTGTATTGAATCGCATCCCCGAACGACTGAGTCACGTTATCTATTTTGATGCGGCAGTTCCAGAAGATGGACAATGTATATATGATCTTTTTGATGGTCCTCCGTCGGGTGCAAAAGTAGTGGATGGATTGGTGCATTTTGGTTGGGGAGACCCCGATGGACCGTTTCCGAAAAATGTCCCCCATCCCGAGAAGTGTTTTACTCAACCAGTATCGTATGACAATCCCACTGCTTTTGAAGTTCCGGTGACCTATGTAGCCTTTGTGCCGGAAGATCAATCAGTCGACGAACGTGCGAAGAATGACAAAGGTTGGAAGGTGGCGGAGTCCCGCGGCTGGACGGTTCGCACTTTTACCGGACATCACGTTGCGCAACTGGAGAATCCGCGCGGCATCGCCTCACTGATTGAGGACGCTGTTGCGAATGATGAGAATTCAAAATAGGGGATAGCCCAATCCCATTTGAATTCCACGTTATAAAAACTCAAAAAATGGAAATTGGGTTCGTTTAACCCAGCGCCAGTAACCCTCCATACGACAAACTTGGATTGCCGTATTACCGTTTTGGGGGAAGCTGATGCTATTCCGTTGGTTCCAGGCGAACCGACTGAACTGTTTTTCGAATTATTGCTGATATCCATGATTGTGAAATCATGGGATCAAATTCGTTTGGTGATCGATTTTGTCGCACGTGGAGCACTGGAAAAAACCTACTCTAGAAATGGCAATTTATCGTGATTCAGTGCATGCTTATTATATGACGTTGCCAGTTATTGACAGATTTTAACCCTTACCCGCTATGAAGAATGCTATTGCAGAACACCCTTTTTTGAAAACCAATCTAAAAAAGCTCCCATGTGGGCTATGGATCTGCGGTCTATTGTTGTTGCCGATCGCTGTAAATGCAGCGGGCGCTTCTCATTATGCCGTTGGAGCTGATGTTTCGTTTCTGAAAGCTGCTGAAGATCGTGGCACGGTGTTTAAGGATGAAGGAGAGCCGATGCCAGGCCTCGATATTCTGAAGAACCACGGATACAATTGGATTCGCCTACGGCTCTTTCACACTCCGTCGAACGTAACAGAATATCCGCTGCCCAACGATCTTCCTTACACCATTAATCTGGCCAATCAAGCACGGGAAAGAGGATTCAAGATCCTGCTGAATTTTCACTATTCAGATACTTGGGCGGATCCGGCAAAGCAATTCATTCCGGAAGCATGGCAAGACTATTCCCATGAGGAACTAGTTGATGCGGTCTATACCTATACACGCGATACGATTATTGCATTTCGCGAAGCGGGAGTGATGCCTGATATAGTTCAAAATGGGAACGAAATCACAAACGGAATGCTTTGGCCGGATGGCAAACTTCCTGAGAATTGGGATCATTTTGCCGAACTAGTCCACGCCGGTATCAATGGTGTTGATGCGGGGCGCGGAAACCTAACTCGACCGAAATTCATGGTTCAGATTGAATCCAGCGGAAACGTTACGAAGACCAAAAAGTTTTGTGATGAGTTATTTTCCCGTGGAGTGGATTGCGATGTTCTGGGACAATCGTTTTATCCATGGTGGCATGGTTCGCTGTTAGACCTGAGGGAGACTCTTCATTTCATGGCACGTGAGTATGGGAAGGAAATCATGGTCGTTGAAACTGCCTATTGTTGGCGACCCACTGAATACACGGAACATCCTGCTCCTTTTCCTGAAACCCCGGAAGGACAACGGGACTTTCTTGCTGCAGTCAATGAGATCGTCCTGAATGTTCCGGACGGTTTGGGCACCGGGATTTTCTGGTGGGAACCGATGGTCCCCATCCGTCCAGGAAGCACTGGCGGTATTGGCAGTCGGGGGATGTTTGATTCTGACGGAAATGCACTTCCTGTGATGACGGTATTTGATAAATGGAGCCGAGGATACGTTCCTCAGAAAGAAGAGTAGGGTACCCTCATTGATTTCGTTTTGTTTCTACTGTTATTTACTTATGAAAAACTATTCTGCTATCTCTCGGAAATTGAATCTGTTTCTCTTTATTTTAACGTTATCGGTTTGTTTTGGCGAGGTTTCGGCCAACCCTGATGCTGAATCCATCACTTCGATCCAAACGGAGTTCGTTTATGAAGCTCATGTTACAATTGGTTCATTGGTGGACGTTGGGGACACTCCAAAAGGAAAGCGTCGCTATATTCCAATAACGGGTGGACGATTTGAAGGGCCAAAACTTAAAGGTGAGGTGTTGCCCGGCGGAGCAGATTGGCAAACGGAACGACCCGATGGGGTGATCGAGTTGAATGCGATCTATTCGATGCGTTGTGAGGATGGAACGACTCTCATCGTTCACAATCATGGAATTATCTCCGATGGAGGGAAATATCTGAAAACGGCACCCTCATTTATTGCCCCTGATGGGCCTCACGCCTGGCTCAATGAATATCAGTTCATTGGAACGGTTTCGGGCAGTGATGAAAAAGACACCGTGATCATTCGAGTGTTTCGTTTGCTTTGATTAGTTTGAAGTAGAGGAAAAGGTCAAGGAAGGGGAAAATAGTCGTTGCGGTTGGGTTGGTATCGACCCACCGTTGTTATTCTGTCCCCAGTATCATCAACTTGAGGAAGTTGGAGAATTCTGAATGGGAAAGAACATTTGAGAACAGAATATTCGGTATGGCGAGTCTCTGACTTGTTTTCTAGCTGAATTATTTGGTCGATCTCATCCCACGAAAAGGGTGGAGGAAAGAGGCTTTGTTTCATCGAGTAGCCTTCGTTCGGAGGTTTTCCAGTTGCTCACCCATATTTAAGCGATTGACAGAGATTCTTTTCTCTTTTTATTAAATAGACCGAAAGGTCTAGTATATGAGTGAGGTTTTAAAAAAGGAGAAATCTGAAGATACGAAGAAGCGGAGGGGGAGGCCTCGGCTCGCTGCGGAAGATGCGAAAACCCGAAAGCTACTCATTCGCACGGGATTGGAGTTTTTAACCGAAAAGGGATACTCTGCGGTAGGCATTCAAGAAATATTGAAGAACGCTGGAGTGCCAAAAGGATGTTTCTATCACTACTTTAAGAGCAAAGAAGATTTTGGGCTCCAACTTATCGCAGAGTATCAGATGTATTTTTCAAAAAAACTGGATCAGTGTTACCTCGATGATTCCTTAACCCCCTTGCAGCGACTCCGGGCTTTCACGCAAGGTGCAAAAAAAGGAATGCAGCGCCATGCGTTCAAAAGGGGATGTCTCGTCGGTAACCTGGGGCAGGAAATGGGGGCCTTGCCGGAACCTTTTCGTGAGTTATTGATCACGGTGTTGGAAGACTGGCAGAAGAAAACAGAAACCTGTTTGCGATTGGCTCAAACAGAAGGCGAGATTTCAGCTGATTTGGATCCCGAGGCGCATGCGAAATACTTCTGGATCGGGTGGGAGGGAGCGGTTTTGAGATCAAAATTGGAGCGATCCGCACAGCCGCTGGACGATTTTACCGACATCTATTTCTCAAGTTTAATTTAGAACACTCAACCATTCAAATTTTATGTTTAAAGCAATTATCATCAATAAAACCGAGCAGGGACAAACGGTTCAACTGAGCTCGACCAAAGATTCCGATCTACCGCAAGGGGAGGTGACTGTGGATGTCGCCTGGTCTTCTCTCAACTATAAGGATGCTCTTGCCATTACTGGTAAATCGCCTGTCGTGCGAAGTTTTCCTATGGTACCGGGAATCGATTTCGCGGGAGTCGTCAGCGATAGTTCCAACTTATCCTTTATCGAAGGAGATCGGGTATTACTCAACGGCTGGGGAGTGGGGGAGAAACATTGGGGTGGATTCTCTGAAAAAGCCCGGGTGAATAGTTATTGGCTTCAATCACTTCCAAAGGAAATTTCGATGCGCCGTGCCATGGCGATTGGCACTGCAGGATACACAGCTATGCTTTGTGTCATGAAACTTGAGGACATGGGTGTGACGCCAGAAAAAGGCGTTGTTCTTGTCACTGGTGCTTCAGGTGGGGTTGGCAGTGTCGCTGTCTTGCTTCTCTCAAAGTTGGGTTACCAGGTGTGCGCGGTTACCGGTAAAAAGCCGGAAGCAAATTACCTGATGGATCTTGGTGCGCAGAGTGTGATCGATCGCGAGGAACTCTACGAGCCTTCCAGACCCTTAAACAAGGAACGTTGGGCGGGTGCCATCGATGTTGTTGGCGGCAAGCTTCTGGCAAACGTATTGAGTTCCATTCGTTACCGCGGAGGGGTCGCCTGTTGTGGTCTTGCCGGGGGCATGGATTTGCCGTCCTCTGTTGCTCCGTTTATTCTGAGAGGTGTAACGTTGGCAGGTGTTGATAGTGTGCAATGCCCGAAGGATATCCGCCAGGAAGCCTGGAGACGGTTGGCAATGGATTTAGATCTCAACAAACTGGATGCGATGACCACGGAGGTACCGTTTGAAGATATTATTGAAGTGGCGCCACAAATGTTGGAAGGAAAGGTCAAAGGTCGTATTGTGATTCCGATATCCAGTCGTCTAGGATAAAGAGATACTTTGTTTTGGATTAGGGATTGTTTTCCGCTCTTTTGATTACGGTTTCTACGGTCCCAGCCGAAACTCAATCGTCGATTCTGTAGACTAATCCGATTGTTTGGCAACGAGCCGGACCCCATGTTGTTTAGCATGGGGATCGTTCCACTTTCATTGCTACAATTCCTGCCGATGATCGCATTGAATTGCGCAATGGGGATCTGCATGCTCTTGCGCGGTTTGTTGGGTGGAGCGAGGACGGGCCATTTGATCCCGGAAAACCGGGTTTTAAATGGACCCTATTTGAATTCGAATCCTTGACTGTGGAGTTGACTGACCGCTGTTTTTTGGTCGGTGACGACACAGGAAATTCTGGTCAAATTGGAACTGTCATTCTGCATTTCTTATTTAAATCGTTAGGGAAAGTTGTCTGGATGAAGGAGTCGAATCCTGAATTCCAAAGAAACGTATCCACTACCATGCTCCTTTTCGAAAAATCCCCTATATTCGCAATGTTAACGCGAACCATTTTCTCGCTCCTTGCGGGGCTGTTGTCATTGAACTTCCTTGCTGCGGAAACCGATCTCGAGGTGAATTCTGAGCCGTTACCTGAAAATGTTTACCTGTTTAGTTCGTTCCGTGGAAGCGGGGATGGTCTGCATTTGTCATGGAGTAAAGATGGCAAGCAGTGGTCCGAACTTCATGGAATATTTTTGGACCCCAACGTTGGTAGTGGTCTGTTTCGCGATCCTCATATCCTCAAAGGGCAAGATCCCTACAATCTGTATCATATGGTGTGGACGACTGGCTGGAATGATCAGGGAATTGGCTATGCAACGACCCGGGATTTTGTGCATTGGTCCATTCCACGCTTCTTACCCTTGATGGAAAAGGTTGAAGGCACCCGTAATTGTTGGGCGCCAGAGATTATCTACGACGAAACTCGGGATGTTTACATGATTACCTGGTCGTCCGATGTGATTGGTCGGTTTCCTGAAACCGTTTCCGAAGACCGGATGAATAATCGGACTTATTTTGTGACAACCAAAGATTTTAAGGAGTTTAGTGAACCCAAAGTGCTCATTGAGCCAGGCTTCGATCATATCGATCTGACGATAACCAAGATTAAGGATCATTACGTTGGTGTCATTAAGGAAGGTGACAAACAGGGCAAAGGGGAGTGGGGGCCAATTCACAAACTTACTGCGGATGATCTGCAGGGTCCCTGGGAACTTTCGAAATCCAGCCTTTTGACTGAACGAGCAGAGGGGCCAGCGTTGGCACAATTAGGGGGTGAAACTTTGCTCTATGTAGATTTTTATGGGGCAGGACATTATGGGGCGTATGCCACCAGCGATTGGGAAGTATGGCGTGATGTTTCCGATAGGGTGGATACCGTGGAAGGTCAGCGGCACGGGTCCATCATCCAGATCCCGAGTCAATTGATGGATTTTATGCTCGTTCGGAATAGTGGATGGGAAATAGAAACTCCTGAGTCCATCCTTCCGATCAATACTGCTGATCCGGCCATACGGGTATTTGGAGATCGTTACTATGTTTACCCAACTACGGATAGGCCAAACTGGATGACCACGGAGTTCAATGTTTGGTCCTCTCCAAACCTGGTGGATTGGAGCTTCGAAACCACCATCATCGACCTGACGAAACAAATCAGTTGGGCGAATTTGCGGGCTTGGGCTCCGGACTGCATCGAACGTAATGGCACGTATTATTTCTATTTTTGTGGTGAAGGAAAAATTGGTGTCGCTACTGCTCCAACACCCACCGGGCCCTTTAAGGATGCGCTCGATCGACCGCTGCTCGAGCGCAATCGACCAGAAATCAAGACGAACACCATCGATCCTTATGCTTTCATCGACGACGATGGGCAGGCGTATCTCTATTGGGCGAATGGAGGCGAAATCACCCAGGTGTATAAACTCAACGAAGATATGATCACATTGGAGGAAGGCCCATACACCATTCCTCTGCGGGATTGCCGGGAAGGCGTCGTGGTGTTCAAACGCAAGGGCAAATACTACTTCATGTGGTCCATCGACGATGCCCGCAGTCCGAATTACCGCGTGGGTTGGGGCACCGCTGACTCACCTTTGGGACCGGTTGTTACTGCTGAAGCGGAAGAAGATTTTATCGTGTTAGGAAAAAATGGACCCGTAATAGGCACTGCACACCACAGTGTCGTGAATGTTCCGGGGACTGATCGCTGGTATGTTGCCTATCATCGTCATGCCATTAAGAATGGTGGGGGATATAATCGTCAGACCTGTTTGGCCAGGATGTATTTTGATGAAGCGGGCAACATTTTGCCGATGGATCCGATGGAAGAAATATTTCAGCCTGGGGACGGTGGTGAACCGATCATCAACGGAAAGGGTCTGCCCCACGATCCTTTGGAATAGGGGGATACTTTCTGTCATTTTCACCGCGGCAGGATCTTCCCTTGCTTCTTGAGCATGAACAAGAGGCAAGATCCCATTATTCTCCATGCACAATAAGGAGCAATGGATCGCTGTTACGGTGAATGATGGGGAAATTGAAAAAATCACCCACACTTCCGTATGGGTGATTCTTCGTTCAGATGAAGGACGAGCAGCGACCTTGGGCGTTTTAGCAAGCGCGCCCAAGGGTGTAAAATGAACGACTCTCGGTCGTGTGTCCCGTCATTTTGTGGAAGTGCTCTAATGTGAGATTTACTTGACCTCGGTAACTCGATTAGGAGACACCGCATAAACCTTGGCAGTTTGAGTGTTTTCCAAAAGGATTTCTGATTTTCCGTCTCCGTCGTAATCGCAAATGTATTTGAACACCTCTCCTGATGGAATGAATGGAGTGAAGGAGTTAGTAATATGAATACTCTTGGAGATCATGGAATCCTCGATTTTGGCATCTCTGGTGCCGTTGGTGTATGCATACCGTAACCAATGGGTGTTATCTTTGTTCAAAAAGACCAAATCTTCTCGACCGTCGCCGTCGAAGTCCCCATGTCCCAGGTATTTCCAACTCTCAAAATCGAATTGTCCGATCGAGACTTTGTACCAATAGGTCCCCACAAGGTAACTAATGGTCAAGCAGTGTTGGTCCGTGTTTTTGAAAATGACATCTTCGGTTCCGTCATTTGCGGTATCGGCTATTGCAAGGATCTCGTTTTCGCCATTTCTCGAAAAAGTCCTTAAGGTTCTGAGTCGTGAAAATGGAGTCCATGAGACAAATTCTCCCGTATCTTTGCGTTTCCAAATCATCTCAGCCTTTGAGGTGGTTCTAATATCGGCCAACGCTTTAAATTCGTAATTTTCATTAACGTTTTGTTGATCCAACACTTCGATTTGACCACTACTACCATTAGCTCCGGGAACGTAGTCATAAATGATGATCTCGTTGGTGAAAAGAGAGTAGGTGTAGATGTCATCGTTCGAATCGTTATTGTAGTCCGCAATTCCATGGAAGATCCGTCCGATCCCTCCATTCTTGATGCGATTCACCCGCATCTGATTTTGATTGGCAATACTCCAGTTTCCGGAGTTGTTTGCTTCCACATCCCAGGTTACGATGAAAAGATCACCCACAGGATCTACAATCACGAGATCCCGGGTCCCGTCATTATCCAGAAATCCGCTTCCGAGGATATAAGCGTTTTCACTCATCTTACCTAATCTAAATTCAATTGGAATGAGCCCAGCACCATTCCATGGATTTTCCGGGTGAGATTCGAAATCAGAACCGAAAAATTTCAAGAGTCCATTCTGTTTAGGATAAAGAGTGGCGGGCGTCGCAATATTGTAACCTCCAAAATCATCCTTAATTCTGCCAATTCCCACATTTACATTGATGGTTTGCGCATAAAGCATGCGAACTCCCAGGAAAGAATAATACCCTGCGAGACGAAGGGAAACTTCAACGGAACGGCGTTGGTTTTGAACCGGAAACTGTAATACGAAACGGCCATTGGCTGGGTCTGATTTTGCGCCTCTCGCTATATCTCCAATATCAATTCGGTTTCCTGCGGTTCTGTGTTGAATTCCAGCCTCATTGCAGACAAGTGAAATTTCCAAATCAGAAATCGATTTTGCACCTACATTCTCAATAATTGCAGGAGTGAGATACAATTGAAACTTTCCAAGGTCAGGATTGAACTCCATGCGTTGAATCAGTTTATCCAGCTTTAAGTGAGGTAGATGCCCGTTGGGGTTGATCACATCGACCAAAACATTGTCGACTGCCGACTGCTGCCCGTCAAAAGCATGAATCGTAAAATAGATTTGTCCTGCTTGTTCAAATGTGGGGGTCCAAATAACCTTACTGCGAGCGCGATCGTATGTGGCACCTTCAGGTAAACCTGCGCCATTTTGAAAGAATACTACGAGTTCATCTTCATTGGCATCTGCAGCTTCAAATGGGATTTCAATCGTTTCACCTACCCGTACCATCAACTGATTTGATGCTGTTTGTATTTCGACTGTAGGTGCCTGATTGTTGACGGCAGGGCGGAAGAAAAACGCGGCCTCACTCTTGGATGTTGAGATAAGCAGCATAATTCCAACGATAAGAACACCGAGGGCTTTTAAGGGAAGAGGATTCGAGCCACGGGTTCCATATGTGTTTTTGCGAGTTTCTTTGAATAAGTGCAGTTCCATTTTCATCATGAGTTAAAATACGCCTTTTTTTGTCCATAACACAGCCGCTTCTACTGAACGGTGGGAAGCTGGTGATAAACGGCAGGTCGTACTTATTTAACGGATATGCAACGATTCGTTGGTGAAGAGATCCTGCACAGAGTTGCTAGGTTTTTGAAACCACCCCCTCATGAAAAACACTCAATTCTGCAGCACCTATCGATACCTTTTCTAATTGAGCGTGGCTGATTTTAACCATTTGCGGATGGCCTCAGTAATATCTCCTTTGGCGCCAATCAATGGGAAGGATATTTGAGTTTGGATTTGTAAAAAATAATAAGATGTATTAGATGCGGTTATGTCAGCTGTCTGGTCGGGCATCCATTAGATTGTTAATTCATTCCGTCTTCCGTATGAAACTAAACTGCTTCCTTATTCCCATTTTCCTTTTCCTTTCACCGCAAATATTTTCAGCAGAGCGTGTCCTTGTATTCGCTAACAACACCGTCGAACCTGTAACTCTCACGGTTGAAATCGACCGAAAAGGAAAGTCGATGGTTCGGGAACTGAAGACGCTGGAACCAAGCTCACACTTGTATAAAACCTACACCGAGCAACAACTGCTAAAGAAGCCAGTGTTTCGGTTCATCGATCAACGCGGGAATCGACTTTCCACCTTGATTCCCACTGAGGAAACGATGCAGGTGCTGTTTGCCCTCAAACCGCGGGAATCTGATCTAGAATCTTTCAACCAACTGGCTGAACAGATCAAAACAGAACGAATGGTTGTCGCACAGAAAGCAGCTGAAGAAGAGCAAGCCCAAGCCATTCGCACCGAACTCGCGAGGCAACAGTATATCACAGGTGCGTTTATCTCAAAAGCTCGTAGAGGGATCTTTCTGCAGGAATCAGACAATAGCGGAGATTCAAGAGCGGTGTGGTCATTCTGGCCGATGCAAGATATGGCAAACCGACAAATTGAATTGATTGAGCTGTCCCGAACGTCGGATGGGGTGGAGCTCGAGGTGGTGACTCCCGACCATAAATTTGCTTTCTATTACCTTCAGAAGAAACAGTTGTTAAGTTTGAGGCAGGATGCAGAGTTTTGGGACGAAGCAGAGGTCAGTCCCGGGTTTTGGAATGAGTATCAAATGCTCTTTGATCAAATTCAGGATGCGGTGGAAACAAAGGCTGCTGAAACGACACGGAGGAAAGCGGAAGAACAGGCAGAGACTCAGGCGAATGCAGAAAAATCGAAACGATTGTCTATGCCGTTGCCCTTTGAGGCCGGACGGGCTTTTCGCACCGGTTCAGGAAGTTTATTCGTTAATAAAATTGGAGAGATCTGGGAATTTTGGATGCCTGATGATTTTGATCGTGTCATTGAATTACGGGAGACCGCGAGGAATGCAATGGGGATATGGTTGGAGAACCCGGAGGAGAAGGTTTGGCTTCGTTTAAAGGAGTTCCACTACGATTTCAAAAATCATCCGGACGCGCGCTATCAGGAAGTGAATAGCGATGATGTTGTCGGGGACTGGGAGTGGACGAGTTATTCGGATCTGTTGAATGAAAGAAATAGAGCCGAGACTGAATTTAAGTTGGCTCAACAGGAAGAACAGAGGAAATACCGGGGATCGACTCAGGAGATCATGGATCGTTTGTGGGAGGAACCGCAGTTTGTTCAGTGGTTAAACAACAAAGATCAAACAGGCGTGGAACGTACCAAAACTCCACTTGTATCGAGTCAATATAATGAATTTATGCCGATTCGCTTCATTGAACAAGGTTACCATATTTTGGCAATGGATCCTGGCAGACCTTCTAATAATGGGCTTTGGGGGCTAAACCCGGATTTTGAGGTGGTCCGGGATCATTCAAAGAAAGAGCGGGTTTTACTTTTTGATTTGGATCCACTGACTCAGCCACACTATCAAAACTCCAACTTGGATGCCACATTTGCCATGGGTCTTTCTGCAACGCCTCGGAATAAATTTCAAAACCGCATTACTAAGGAAACGGTCTCCAACTATAAACAGCACACCCAAAGCCAAAGTTTGAATGTCTCTGTGAATGTTGGCAGCCCGGTAGGCTCATTGAATGGTGGAAGGGCGACTGAACATTCCGAATCCAATACTCAGAGTTTGGAGAAGTCTTTTCATTATCATGATATTAGGGCCTATTATTGTGATTTGATTCTTGATAAAGAACGAGTGCACCTTCATCCGGATCTGATCGACCGGGTGATGGCTCATATCAGGGGGGAAGGGGAATCCCTTGAGTCGAGGACTGACATCGTGCGATTCTTTGAAAATTTTGGAACCCACTATGCGGTCCGCGCCATGATCGGTGCCAAAGCATGGGAATTCAGAGAAATGGACCAATCTTCGGTCGAACAGGCAATCACGGATTCCACGACCACATCCTCTGAGGTGACTGTTCCTGTCAAAGCTGTAACTTTGGGAGTGAAGAGCGAAAAAACTGACTCGGAATCGACCGAACTCAAACAATCCAAATCTGAGGGGTCCATCGAAATTGGTAGTTTTGGAGGTTCTTTTGTGGGTGAACTCGAGGAATGGGAATTTGAAGCAGATGACACGGTTTCGATGGAACCGCTTCGCGTCATGCTCAAGCCAGTTTGGGAATTGATCCGCCCTCAGTATTTTCCGGTGCAAAATGAATCCGAAATCAAGGGAATTCGAGAATTGCAGCTTAGAATGCAACGGGAACTTGCGGCCTATATTGGGCGAAAAACGCGGCAAATCCCCGATGCCAATCCATTCTTCTTCGAATTCAGTATTGATTCACTGGTATGCACCAATCCTGCGGATAAAGAGGTGGGTGAAGATAAATTCCCAGATCTTACCGGGACCCTTTCACTTGCAACAGTGGATTCTTCAATCGCAGAACCGACACTTTGGGATACTGCTAAGGACGAAAACCGGAAGAGTTTCAGCTTCGAATCATCCACTGCTCCCAGAACAACGAAGGATAAGGAATTATTATTTTCACCCATTGTCTACCAGCGGTTGATGTCTCCGGATTTGGTCGAGATTGAAGGGGTGACTTATGCCAAATATCCAGAGACTGTGTTCGTGCTCTACTACAACCTGTATGATGAGGATTGGACGGGGCGTCAGCGGATTGGCACTGGCATGGAACTGATCCCTGTTGATGGTTGGGTTGCGCACCCTCATTTTAAGCTTCGCGAGAAAACGATCCAATTTTCCGCTGATGGAGCTGGGGATTTTGAACTGAAATTCTCATTGCGGACAAAAGGAATCGAATTTGAAAAACAGGTCCAATCTCATCCCGATTGGTATTCTCTGTAACCAAGCTAAGCTCCCTAATAGGAACATATCTATGATCAGTTTTATATTCAAAAACCTCACGAATCTTCATCGACTTCATCTTACCATGAGAGCTCTGTGCTCATTTGTGATTTTGACACTTATGTCGGTTCTCGACGTTGATGCCGCCCCGCTAAACGGCCGGGTTATGGAAGCAAAAATCAACAGTTTGCAGGCAAATATCCAGAGTTTGATGACGAATGGCGAGTTGAGTGGCGAGGAACGATCCAGTCGAGCGCTGAACCTTTACAGTCAGGGTGCGACCTTGTTGGGGCAAGTTGCCGATGCCCACCAGAATGGAGAAGGTGTTGTGGATGCAGGTAATATAGGCAGTACGGATGATTTTGGTGCGGTTCTCAGAGCGACTCTTGATGGTTTGGAAGGACAATTGCCCAAAAACTTAAGAACAGTGGGACAAATAGGAAGGGTAAGAGACGCAATCGATAAAATGGAGAATCCACTTGCCCCGGCCAATGACAATAATGCTGGTAATTCAGGGGCGATCTATGAGCAGGCCGACGCAGGGGCCCTTGATTCAGCGGCATCCCCATCGTCTCTACCCGCATATGACAAGGTAACTCAGGCTCAAATGAAGCCAGGTGATGGCAATACGACCTTTGGTGAAGCCATGCGCAGGCCCATACCCAATATTCCAGTGAGCAACGATAATGATAACAATATTGCTCCGGGAAATACGCCTGTTGCGGGTGTGCGCCCAATTGGTAACTTGAATTCAACGGGAATTCCAACCCAACCGGGTCAGCGGGTTAGCCCCGTTCAGAGAGGCAATCCCAATACACCGGTGCTTCGATCCAGGCCGATTCCTCGATCGAATCTAAATGATAATGATGCCACGACGAGTCAGCCCCGTCGTCGGCCAGCTTTAAGAAGGATCCCAGGTTCTAAGGACGTAATAGGAAACTCCGGTAACGTATCCTCCAGTTCGCAGCCCACAACGACAGGCAACAATCCATTTCAAATGCCTCGACCACGGCCACGGGCGAATGATCCATCTTCGGGATTAGGGGTGACTCAAAACCGTGAAGCAGGGGTTGCAATTCCACGCCAGAATCCTCGATTTCGAAACCCAATTGTCCGTAGTAACGACAATGACAATGATGACGACGATAACAGTGACGAGGATGGAAAACGGGGTGCAAAAGAGCGAAAGATAGCAGCCAATAAGAAGGTGAAAGACCAAAACAACAATCAGGATGATTCCCTCCAAAACGAATTGCAGCGAAGGCTTGCAGAACGCCGACGCCTAGAGGAAGAGAAAAAGAAAGAGAAAGATGATGATAAAAAGCACTGATTTGTTATATCTGAGGTGCGGATGGTCTTGAAAAACGGACAATGCCCCAATCCATGGTGAACTAAATGGGTTTGGGTCATTGTTCTTGGAATAACAAATCTGTTTCTTTCGTCTGAATATAGACTGATTTGATGTGTGTCATGAGTATTAGGTGCCGCAGAAAAGTGAGCCTATCTCGGATCGTGTCTGCTTGGAGTAATCATTTTCGGTTAGTTTATGAGATTTAGCGGGTATGTTTTGCAAAATAGTTGTTCTATATCGAAAAGGATAGTGAGAGACTCTTGAATACTGTGCTTTCTTGCGTCTGAATATGAAGTTGGAAAATGATGGAATCTTAGTCCAGCTGCTTCAAAATTCTACCCCTAGGTTTTTGTGAAAATTTTGCCCCAATATATTTTTTGCATGTTGCATCGTGTTATGACAATGGGACTTGCAGGATGGATGGTTGCCACTGGAGTCTTATGTTCACAGCTTTCATTTTCTGAGACAGTAGGGATTCCGCCGGTTCGTCTTTTTTCCATTGAGGATGTCGGAAACATCTCTCCGGGGTTTCGGCTTGGTTTTGATCCTTTAGGTCGGGTATCGGTGACGTATTATAATGAATACTTGGTGCTAAATGACAACGAATGGATACGGCTCTCTGAAGATGGGGATGAAATGGAACATGCTTTGTCCCATGTTGCGTATTCAAATGACGGTACGCCTTATTTTTCTTCGCATGGACATTGGGGAGTATTGAATAAAAATGAACAAGGATACTTGTTTCCAGTGAGTATTAGTCCCTCTGAAAGGCCAGAATGGACTTTTGCTAACGAATTCGATAAGATTACATTTCATGACACTGGGGTAATCTTTTACAATTGGAACGGATTGGTTTATCTCGATACCGAGACAGGAGAGCAGAAGTTCCTCAAAATTCGAGGGTTGGAACAAGTATTGAGCTTCAGGGGTGATATTTATGTGACTATCGTGTCGGTTGGAATTCGGCGGATCGATCTCGGTAAGATGAAATTGGAGTTCGTTGAAGTTGAACCCTATTCTCCTGTTGCACTCAAAAAGGGCGTTAAAGTAGCTCGAAACTCAATATTGTTCTCGCATCCAGGAAGAGGATTCCTTGTTTACAACGGAAAGAGTCTAAAGGAATGGAAAACACAACTGGACTCGCTCGGCTCTCAAAATATTGCGGATTTCTGCTACTTAAGTGAAGGCAATTTGGCGGTCGCTTTGGATGGCGAAGGAATCTTTGTGCTTTCGCAAGATGGAAACATCCTTACGGCACTTACGAACGATGAGTTCCGGCGAGTGAAACAGATTGTAACCAACGAACAGGGGATATTTTGGTTTTCAACAGATTCCAGTATTGGAAAAGTGCATTATGGCAGCGGGATTACGACTATCGGAAAACGTTCTGGCCTCCAGGTGGGTTGGCCTCAGGTCTACAATTGGGAAAAAGGGTATTTAGCAGTAAGCGATAGTACTATCTATGAATCTGAGACAAACGATTTAACAGGTGTGGTCCAATTCCGACCTGTTTTAGGACAGCCTGATGGACTAAACCTCACGGCGGTTCCTGATGATGAGTTTTTGTTGATCGGTAATGCAGGTGGGATTGTTCGGGGAAAGCCAGGACATTTCGAGCCCATTCTGACGGACATCGATGTGGCTAGAATAGTGGTGATTAAAAGGGGGTTTTGCATGGTGATCGGATCTAGTGAAATCACCGCTATCAGATTTGATGGCAGAAAGTGGGTGGAATGTGTGGACCGGATTTCCGGGTTTGGTTTTCCATCAATTGTTCACCAGGTTGGAGAGTCTGTTTGGATTGAGCTTGGACCGAACCGGGTAGTACGACTGAAAGTTGAAAATGATCAGATAGATTCGATATTGTTTCAGGATTTTCCTTGGGATAAACCAGCATGGGTGAATATTGGGGTTATTGATAATACAGTGATCATGAGCGGTCGAGGATCGGACCGAGTTTATTTTGATGAATCCACTGGTGAAATTTGTGAGTCTTCGGAGCTAGATGCTCTTTTTTCAAAATCACCATTTGGTGTTTGGCGTTCGATTAATGACTCGTTTGGAAATATATGGCTTTCCCATAATCATGGGGTTTCAATGTTCTCGAAAACGGAAAATGATTACCAGTTCGAGTTCGGTTTTGCAGGAATCATTAAAGAGCCAACACCTACTTTCCAAATTCTGAACGAAGGAGAAATATGGGTTTCAGCGAGAAGTTCGCTATATCGTGTGCAACCCCAAAAGTTGGTTGATTTACAATCAAACTTAAAACCAATTTTGGATATTGTTAAAGATGTAGGTTCGGGGCGGAGTATTCCATTCAGTGATGATATTGTTGATTTGGGGAACTTGGATTATGAGAGCAATAATTTGAGTTTCAGGTTTTTTTCCGGCACTTACCTGCTTCCGTCTCTGGAATATAAAGTTGAAGTTAAAAATTCGTATTCGAAATGGAACCTTCTTGATGCCAATTCACACATTACTATTCCAAACCTTAAAGAAGGTTCCTATCAATTGAAAGTTGAACTCGTTGATTCGGGTGTAGGAGTAGGCGAACCTTTAATTGTCTTTTTTGTTATAGAACCTCCATGGTATCGTAACTCTCTTGCTTATTTTCTATATTTTATCGGCCTTGTGATCGTAGCTTCGTTAATGGCTTCTGTCCCTGTTTTTTTTATCCGAAATCGGAACAAGATGCTCTCTAGATTAGTGAATGAAAGAACATATGAATTGCGTGAGACGATGGAGAAACTTCGGTTGGAGGAGTTGAATTCTGCAGTGCATGAAGAGCGCAATCGGATCGCTAATGAGATTCACGATAGCGTGCAACAAGGTCTGAGTGGTCTAAAGCTAATACTGGATTCCTTGTTGAAGCATGATAACCTCAGTAATGTGTTGAAGAATGGTCTAGGGAAAGCAAAAACAATTTTGGCATTTACCCATCAGGAGGTTCATCATGCAGTTTGGGACATGGAAACGACGATTCTTGAAGATGGAAACTTATATCTCGCTTTAGAGAAAATTGCGGAACTTGTAAATTCAAAGTCTAGGCACATTGAGATCGTGGAAATCGGAACACCCGTTCGGTTACCAACAGCCACAAATCATCATTTATTGAGAATTGCACAGGAATCCACAACAAATGCAATTAGTCATGGAGATGCGAAAACTATTACGGTTGCACTCAATTATCGAGATAATGATTTAGTGGTTACGATAACCGATGATGGATCGGGTTTCGATGTCGATAGAGCAACGAATAGTAATCATCAACTTGGGTTGAGAGGAATCTTAAGTCGGGTTGAAAAAATAAAAGGTATCGTTGATATTAAAAGTGAGATTGATAAAGGAACTGTTATCACAATAACAGTTCCTATAAGCAAATTAAGATAGATGAATAAACTGCCCGAGCAAAAAAAATCTGTTATTAGAATTCTTCTCGTTGATGATCACATCGCTATGCGAATGGGCATTAGCGCCGTAATTGAAAACGAGGAGGATATGGAGGTTGTTGCGGAAGCAAGTAATGGTGTTGAAGCTGTCAGTGTCGCTTTAGAGAAGAAGCCTGATGTTATTTTGCTCGATCTTCGAATGCCCGAACAGGATGGTATAGAAACGATAAAAATCATCCGTAAAGAGTGGAGTAAGGCAAATATTCTCATCTATAGCAGTTTTGCCAATGGAGAAGAAATTTTTAGTGCTTTTCAAGCGGGTGCAGATGGCTTCGTCGTGAAAGATATGGAGTTGGATCAGCTGTTGGAAGCAATTCGAACGGTTGCAAAAGGAGATCAGTATATTCCATCAGAAGTGTCATCCCGGATGATCTTTAAATTGACCTCAAAATTAACGACTCGGGAAGTTACGATTCTTGAATATGTCTCAAATGGGCATTGCAATAAAGAAATTGCGGATGAATTAGGCCTTGTGGAAGGTACTGTCAAAGTTCATTTGGCAAATATTTTTAAGAAATTAAAAGTGAATGATAGGACACAGGCTGTCATGTTTGCTATTAGGAATCACATTATACAGATAGAATAACTTTAAAGCTTATAATTTGATATACAATAAGTTATATACTAACCGTTATTTCTTGAAATGATTCTTTTAAGAATCGAACATCTTAATTCAGGCTCGAATGATATGAGACCTTTTGTTGGTTTCTATCGTTTTTTGAAATTCAAAAAGTCTCCGGCTGCAAAGCCAGAACTTTTGCAAATTTGATTCTGATGGATCCTTAATGGAGTTCCGTCTTCTTGGAAAAATACATGAAAACTCTTAAAACGTTTGTTAGTTGGTGTCGTTATTTTGGTATTTTGATTACATCTAGTCTGGGGTTTATGACCTTTGCATCTGCATCAGATCCAATCGCATTTGACTATTTCGAATACTCTGGCACAGATCCGGATATTTCGAAGACTCTCAATGCACAACAATATCGAAACCCAATTTTGACAGGGTTTTATCCTGATCCAAGTATCTGTCAGGTTGGAGAAGATTATTACCTCATTAATTCTACTTTCGCTTACTACCCAGGACTGCCTGTTTTCCATAGTCGGGATCTCGTGAATTGGGAACAAATTGGACATGTAATCCACCGCCCGGATCAACTGAAGTATGACGGGTTGGGTGTTTCCCGTGGTCTATTCGCCCCAGCAATCAACTATCATGAAGGATTGTTTTATGTAGTTTGTACATTAATCGATGGGAAAGGTAACTTCGTCGTTACCGCAGAAGATCCTGCGGGTCCGTGGTCAGATCCGGTTTTTACACCGTTTGAAGGTATCGACCCTTCGCTGTTTTTCGACGACGACGGAAGGGCGTGGATGGTGAACAACGGGGCACCGCAAGAAGCTGCGCTTTATGACGGACACCGATCGATTTGGATACAGGAATTTGATTATGAGAACAAACAAATGATCGGGCCTCGAAAAGTATTGGTGAATGGTGGAGTGGATATTTCTACTAAACCAATCTGGATCGAAGGTCCTCATTTGATTAAGCGTGATGGGTGGTACTATCTTTCTTGCGCTGAAGGAGGAACCGGACCTGGGCATTCACAGGTGATTTTTAGGAGTAAAAAAGTGGATGGACCCTATGAACCGTGGGAAAACAATCCGATTTTGACGCAGCGTAGTTTGGATCCTTCTGTTCCCGGTGCGGTTACTTGCACTGGGCATGCCGATTACGTGATCGGACCCGATGAGCAATGGTGGGCCGTTTTTCTCGGGGTAAGACCCTACGAGAGCATCTATTCTCCCATGGGGCGTGAGACTTTCCTCTTACCGGTTGAGTGGACCAAAGATGGTTGGCCAATGATCTTACCTCCGTCTGATAGAGTTCCTCTTGTTTTTGATTCTCCGAATGGTGCGATTTCTATCTCCAATCCAGAAGCTCCAATGAGTGGTAATTTTTCCTGGAGGGATGAATTCGAATCCGAATCGCTTTCATTGCTCTGGATTTATCTGCGCGCTCCCCTCGATCAATGGTGGAGTGTAGATGAAACTAATGGCGTGCTAAATCTTATTCCTCGGAAAGAGACGCTGTTAGGGAGCCATAATCCCAGTTATCTGGCAAAAAGAATCCAACATAGCATTTTTAATGCGGAAGTCTCCGTAACCGTGCCCGAATCCTTGGGCGTTTCCGCTGGGTTGGCTGTCTTCCAAAATGAGTCTTTCCACTATTTTGCGGCCACAAAAAAAACCGACTCAGGCCGTATTCTATTCCTGGAAAGGGTCTTTCAATCCAATACCGAAACCCTTGCATCCGTTCCACTCCCTGAAGCAGCGAACGAAGTGTTCATTCGAATTGAAAGCAATCTCAATCATTGCCAATTCCTTTATTCAACAGATGGGATTGAGTGGAACTCGCTGGCTAACAATCTTGATGCGAAGATGCTCACAACCGCGGTTGCTGGTGGGTTTGTGGGTGCCACAACAGGTCCTCATGCTAGAATTGATTGATGAGAGTTTTTTGTGAATTCTGATTCCAAGAGCATCCTGCATTTAAGCTGACCAAATCGTGTCATACACATTAGCGTTTAATTCAATACGTGAATAATCCGATGCGAGCATCGGATACTACACCTCATTACCGTAGTATCTCATGCTTGTTCATGACCGTGAGCTTGTCGAACGGCATGAGATCTGTTCAGTTTGAAGTCTTTTAAACGCTAATCGGTATCAGGTTAAACGCAGGATGCTCTAATTGCTCATTGGCTCTTTGTAATGGGAGCCATTGAATCAATGGCAATCGGGAATCGGACGCAGCCAAATGAAATCTTCGATCGTTTCATTTATTAGCGGGTGTGAACAAAAGCAAAGGTCCTTGAGTTCGGGCGACTGCGATTCCAGATCTTGGAGAAGACGGATCATTTATTTGCAGTGGAACTGCTGAGCGGGCATCGCCGGTAACAACAAGTCCCGATTCTCCGGGCAGCAATGGGTGAAAATCTCCTTTCCCATCTCCTTTCATTACGATCCCAAGGTTCCCATCAAAACGTCCCGTGCGAGGTTCGGGTCCAAAGTGATTTCCAACACCGATCAGATCGAGGTGAGTATCTCCATCAATATCCAGCACAGTCCAATCATTGATGGGGGCTAGTTGTGCTAACCTGGGAAATTGCTTGAATTCAAATTGGGGTTCTTTTCCTTCGAATTGACTCTCTCCTCGGTTGATGAAAACGCCACTTGCGAGTTCAGTTGCTTCCAGGCGTTGGACCTTTTTTAGGTTTTCAGATCCAAAGATGTCCTCAATGCTGGCACGTGCATAATCCTCATATGTTTTGAATCTTTGATTGATCCACGGAAATGCATAGGAAAGTTTGCTCCTGCCTCGCATCGGTAGCATCCTGCCATCTTCAGCTGTATAGGCTTCGATGATTTGGGATTGTCCTGAATCGTCAAATTCTCCCGAAAGCAGAACGAGAGGAGTTTCGGCTTTTGCTCGATACTTGGTGTTTAGTCCATTGTTCCCCGCAATGATATCGAGCTTTCCGTCGTGATTGATATCGGTTACCTCCAATGCATTCCACCAACCACTGAATTTTTCCAATCCGGCGGATTTTGTGATGTTTTGAAACTGTCCCTTTTGGTTCAACCACAACATGACAGGACCCCATTCAAGGGAGACGACCAGATCGGGACTTCCATTATTGTCGATGTCGGCAAACTGTGCATCAGTGACCATACCACAGTGACTCAACCCTGGGGCTAATTCATCAGTGACATCTACGAAAGTCCCCTTGTCTTGGCGCAACAGGAAACTGGTTGGGTTTTCTGGATATTTGCCTGGGACCACTCGACCTCCAATGAAAATGTCGATATCTCCGTCCTCATCAAAATCTGCGACAGTAATCGCTCCGCCGCTCGTTGCTTTTGATGGGAGGATAGTTGGATTCGAGCTGAAACGACCTTGTCCGTCATTGTAGTAAATACGGTCATCCAGTGCTTCATCTCCTTCTTTGTAAGCAATACCTCCGGCTACAATAATCAAATCAAGATCCCGATCACCATCAACATCGAAAAGCTTGGCTGCGACATCATCAGAGGCATGTTGATCCTTCCATGGTTGATGCTGAGCTGGTTCAAAGGTTCCTTCCTTTTTTTGAAAAAACATTGCTCCGCTTTCTCCTCTACTGCCACTTACAAAAAGATCCTGCAACCCATCTTGATTCACATCGCCAGCTGCTAAAGCTGGACCCAGCCCGTTAAGCCGTCTCGGAAGGAGTCGTTGTCTGGTCAGTTCATCAAATGGGGATAACTTCCAATTGAGGTCGAGTCCTTGTTTGGCCGCACATTCATGAAGGAGAGTATCAGAAGTTGGAGGGTTGAGGTGTATGGTTGACTGACGATCCCATTGTTTTTGGGAGAGTGAAGGGTGAGCAGTTTGTGAGGATTGTGTATTGGAAACGAGGTTTTCTTTCCAGATGCGATAGGATCGGTTGGGTTGCAAGTTGGTGAATGTTTGAATTTCTCCTTCAGGCCATCGCACGGTAAGTCTTTTTACAATTTTATCCTTTCCAATTCCAAAGAGCACTACAGGTGCATCACTTGAAACGATGCCTCTTTCGGTAAAAAGTTGGCGGACTTGAATCCCTGACGACGATTCCAATCGGATTTCTGCTCCGATTCCGTTGAGATTAGGGGCTTTCCCTTTTAGTTCGACGCTTATTCGATGACCATTTGTATGATTGTTTCGGATGATTGTTGGGGGGGCATCGTAGTTTACGTAAACTAAATCCTGATCCCCGTCGTTGTCAAAATCTGCAAGTGCGCAGCCGAAAGAAACGCTCGGGTCGGATAAACCCCATTCATCGGTCACGTCTTCGAAGTTGAATCCAGCGTCCTGACCTCCCCGGGATCTGAAAACACGGGAATTTTCGAGACGTGGAGCTGCTCTTTTCCACACATTAGCTCTAGCCGACAAAGTTCGTGCACGGTTTTGTCGATCGACCAAATCTGCATCCATGAAATTGCGAACCATACCAGTGGCGAAAAAGGCATCGAGATAGCCGTCCATGTCAAAGTCGGCTAGTCGGGTTCCAAAAGTCCATCCCGTAGCTTCCATCCCATTAATATGCGCCGCTTCCAGGTAATGATCCGTTCCCGAATGGATGTATACGGCATTCCAGGGATATTGAGGAATCAGTTCCATCACTCTTTCCGTTTCCCACAGGCCTCGTCCAATTTCTTCCATTCCCGCCATATACTCTTCGTGGGTTCGATCCCTCATGTCTGAAACAATAAAATCGATTCGTCCGTCATTGTTAAGATCACCTGAATCGACGCTCATGGAGAAATAGGTTACATGGGGTAGATGTTGGTCCACTGCATCCACGAAAGATCCGTCTCCTTGGTTCAAATAGAACCGGTCGGGAGTTTCAAAATCGTTTGCAATATATAAATCCGGCCAACCATCGCTATTGGCGTCGAACCATTTAGCTGCGTGACCTTGAGATACTCCCCATATTCCTGATTCACGAGTGACATCTTCGAACTTCCCTGCTCCGTCATTGGCGAGCAAATAGTCTCGCTGTCCCTGAGGATTAATTGAAAAATCTCGAATGTTTGTGACCAGATAACAATCCAGATCACCATCTCTGTCGTAGTCCGCGAAAGTGGCGTGGACAGAAGCGTCGTTGATGTCGAGTCCATGATCCGCGGCCTTTTCGATGAACGTTGCATCTCCATTGTTGATAAACAGTAGGTTCGGAGCATCCAGACGGCAGACATAGAGGTCCATGAATCCGTCTTGATTAATATCCACTGCGGTGGCACCCGTGTTGTTCGCTGGTCCCGGGCAAGTCACACCCGCGGGTGTGGCTATGTTGATAAATTGAAACGGTAGAATTTGTTTGTATAGTGCGCAGGGACCGTTTTTTGAAACTGCGAAAATATCTAACTGCCCATCACCATCGAAATCGGCAACTGCTACACCTGTTTCGATTGCTCCGAGTGTGAATTCGCGAAATCGTTTTCCCCACATGTCTGGGTCATCATAAACGTTGCTGACGTTCACATTAGTTGTCAGTGGGTCGAGTTTCTCAAAAGGTTTATTTTGATTCTGTTCTGATGGAGCACGGAGTGGGAGAGAAGTGATTTCTCCCTTATTAGCATTCAATTGGATGGGTAGAACGAACAACAAATAGATAATAAAAAGGGGAATGGGATTGTTTGAATTCATGATTTTGACGATGCGATGTTGATGGGTGTTGGTTTTCCAACCGAAGAGACCAGAACGATCATTTCAGCTCATTGGAACTCTGGTATCCTTCTTTTGGAAAGCTATCCGAGTGTTCTATTGGAACTACTTGGGGAGCAGAGAGTGGGAAAATATCCAATCTGCCACCGCGATTCCTACTTTTTGTCCTTCAATATTATCCGACATAACGTGGATCCCTCCCCAGACTCTACTCATGCCTACTTCGAATCTGGCATCCGAGATCCTATCAAAACTACGCACTGCTCCAGGTAATCCATCGGAAGTGATGCTGAAAGCAATATCATCAGTCCCAAAATAGAGTTCAATCAGACGTGACATTGCGGCCGTATAGGTACTGTGTCCCGACGTGTATGAAGGAAATGCGGGCGAAGCCATATTCGGTATAAAATCAGGATCGGTCTGCACATAAGGATTTATGGATGGATCCATTTCTCTTATCGCGGTCTCTGGTCTCCATGTTCGATAGTGGTATTTAGTTTCCCAGCAGGTAATTCCAGAATCGGCACCAGCGATATTGAGCAAAGCGAACAGACGTGCTGTTTCTGCCGTATTGAGCTCCCGTTTTGCAGCAATGTCCTGAGCAATCAGATTCCAATGACCCGCAGGAGTGGCGGTGCCTAAATCATCTGCCCAGAAGGGAGTTGTTAAGGTCTGGTCTTCGGTTCTTTGAGCTCCATCTCTACGACCGACTTTTTTCACATACTCCAATTCTTCTGCATATTCTTTAGAGTTTAATGGGGGAGGAGGAGGTGCGCGAAACTGGGAAGCGGAATGGAGTGCAAATGGTTTAACCTCTCCGAGGCGTGGTGCTACTGCGGGCCGAAATCCAATGGGTGTCTCTCTCCAAATCCCCTGTACCATACTACTGTAGGGTTCGTCAGGACTCGGAAGGGGTGTTTTTGAGCGTTCGGCAAGGATCTTGGCGGCAACCTTTTTTCCCCATTGCAGACCACTCGATTTCGCAATGCCTTCTGGAATGTCAGCAATTGCCTCCTCATAAGCTTCGAGAAGGTTTTGAGGGTTTGCGATATCCTCAAATAAGGTGTCCAAGGAAAGGTAGGCAGCAGCTGCAATGGCGGCGGCCATATTTGCTCCCTCAGGTGCAGGTTCATCCACTAACCATGGCTGATGGGTTTGAGTGAACGAATTGATCGTATCGTAAATCGCCAGGTGGAATGTCGCATAGTGTAGCGCCGCTACAGGAGGTGGATTTCGCGATATTCGTGTTGCATTGATAATTTCTTTATTCCAATCCAATACAATATTGTTGGAAGCAATGCAGCACGGAGTTACTACCCAGATCGATAGGATAGCCATTAATGACTTCTTTTTCATAGATTTGACTACTATTGAAACCGAACTCGTTGTGATGTGAGTTAGGTCGATTGTTTATGATATGATATGACAAACCCCTCGTGTGATGATGTTTCGAGGGATATTTAGTAATATTGAAACTTCTTTGGGGTATGAGAGTCTACTTCAGGGGATTTTACGGGTATCGTGGTATGAATAAGTTGCGGGCAATCTCTTTTTTTAAGAATTAGACTTCACTGAAACATGGGTTAGTTCGTCGTATATTCGCTGTGTTTTGCTTTTAGGATATTTTCCAATTGTGGGTCCTCGAACCTTGCCTTGAATTGTTTTGCAAGACGACTGAAATGAAAAGCCTGGAGCGGTGTTAATTCATTGATGTCTTCAACTGTTGCTGAGTATATGCAGGCTTCGATTTCTTTTTTTGAAAGTTTCCATCGTTTCCCAAGAGCCAACACAATCGCCCTTTGCACCCTTCGATCCCAGGATGTCGCCGGGAAATCGTTTTTGACGTCTTTTTCGAGTCGGTCCAATTCATCAAGAAATTTTGTGTAATCCTGTGTTTGATTGTAAACCAATGCTCTTGCGATGGTTGCATTTCGATCTTCAGGGAAGGCTGTCCTCAACGATTGTCCTACAAGATTAGCTGGTTCGATTCGTTTCATTTCCAGGAAATACTCGGCGAGTCGACTGAGTTCTAATGCCTCTTCCTGAGGATCCGTTATTTTGAAAACTGCGAACTTCTGATCATCATACAAGGGTGTTTTAGGTAGGTGATAGGGGATTGGACGCAGAAAAGAAGGTAGTATCCAATTCTGTAACCTGTCATACAGTGTATCTTTGTAGGCTTCCGTAGGTTTTTGAACCAACATTGTCAGTACCGGATCCCATGAGGGTAAAACAATATGTGTCAGTTGGATTGAAGACAAAACGGCTTCGACTTCACTCGCTTCCGGCGCACTGAGGAGTCGAGAGGCGGCCAATTGTCCTGGATAAGATTGCCAGTCAGTACTCATCAAAGCACTGCAGCCTCCGTGGAAAATCAGTGAATCTGATAACTCTGGAGGAGCCATGACCGCTAATTCGTGATTAGGGTTGTGGTTAGCTATCCATTGGGAAAATCCACGGTAGAGAAGCGCATTCGTGTCAGCAATTGACAATTCGTCGTTTCCCGAGGGTCTTTGGTATTGTTCAGGTTTTTTGGTCAGCCATGCAGAGAGTCCCATGAAGTAGACCAATAGGCTAGTCATCAAAACCCAATTGCTCTCTTGTCTTTTTTTTGAAGAGAAGGTCGTAATGATAGGGATGCATGCCAGCGAAAAAATCAGAATCCAGCGGATGCGAAATATACAAATCAGTAATACTCCGCTCAGTATGAGGATGGCAGTCCACAGTTTTGTTTGTGACAAATAAACAGCCTCTTTCCTCGAGATAATCCGGGTTCCTATTATCCCAAAAGCTGCAGTGCCTGGAAGCATTAGAAATAAGATTTCAGCGCGGTCAGTCGTGCTGATCCAACGGAACAAATTTGAGTAAGCTACGGTCTCGTTCAATGAGCTAATTTGGCTAAGAGCTACGCTTGGATATAACCACCCCAAGTAGTTGTGTTTTAACTGAACATAAGCCAAAGGAAGGAGAAGTAGCAGAGACAGAATTCCTTGAGGAACGATTCTTTTGGATATTGATATTTGGTTACGAAAATCACTTACGGTTGCGATCACAAAGCCCAAACCCAGCCAAGCAAATGCATACAAGGGGTGATTGGCCCGTAGTTCACCTGCTGCTGGATTCCACGGATTCTGATCAATAAACCATAGAACCAAAGTCAAAGATGCTCCCGTAAAGGCCCAACGGTAGGCATGGTTTAGGGCTTGGGGTTTTGTTGCCCCAAAAATCCCAACTATTGCAGCTATCAAAACTGTAGGAAAACCAAACGAAGGATCCAACGCCAATGCAAGCGCTGCTAAAATAGCCCCGGTAGGAGTTAAACGGGGGTGAAGGAAGTCCTCTTCACGCGGACGGGGGATTAGTAGTGATATTGAGCAAAAGGAGCACAACATCGCTAAATTACGCACATTCAATGTGCCGGGTAAAAACTGCGCGAATATTGGAGGGAAGAGCAGCAAGAATAGGCTGGCGGTAATCGCAGGAACCAATCCGAATCGGATGGCAAAAAGTATGATGATTGTGGTTATCCAAAGTATTTGGGAAATAACTGGTTCCCAAATTGCAGTGCTTTCTGAGGCAATTGCATAGGATTCCCCTGTTGTCCACTGGATAACTTTAGTAATGCCATGCAGCCAGCTTAGATATAATTTGGATGAAAGGTTGGGTCTGCCAGTGGGTAATGTATCAGACAGTATTTTGCGCTCGGAGAATAATCCTTGATCGGGAATTTGCTGTAGCGCTGCTATCCAACGGTAGCTATCGCCGCGTTCGATTTTTCCGATGAAATGACGTTGGCCCAATTCATATCCAGTTGGAGAGTTTGGGTCCAGTGCGGGTGCAGGTGTCCCTTGTTTACTGAGTTGAGATATCCATTCTATGTGGGGACGATGCGTCCATATCGTTAAGGGAATTAATGCAGTGATCAGTAATGCGTAAATCCAGACGGATTTTATTTTTGGGCGGGAAGACATAAAGTATCGAGCGTTATCAATGATTCCAATTTAGGAACTAGGTTCAGCGATGATCCAATCGCTTTGGGTTTCGGGGGGTAAATGGGTTGTTTTTTTACCATCGGGCCAAAGGACTGTCACTTTATTCAATGGGTTTGCCTCATGCCTTGCAGCAAAGATGGTTTTGGATGACTGGCTGTACCAGCTTCCACCAATACCAATTTGGTAGGACACTTCTCCTGAATTTCTGAATTGGAGAGTCACCACTGCACCAATGGCGCTAAGATTGTTAGGTAATCCCTTGAACTTAATACTCCAGTATTGCGCTTGAGCGTTTTGGTTTTCGAAAAGAGCGCTACTGCCGCTATAACGAGTTGTGAAAAGATCAGGTTGTTGGTCTCCATTGCTGTCAAGGATCGTTTAAGGCGCGCGCATTCCCTGGTACTACAAACCCAGATCGGGTAGGGTGAATCCACTCAAACTTCCCGTCATTCATCCCCTTGAGGAAGACCCCGAAGGCCCCATCAAATCGGGGGATCGCACTATCTGTGTTTTGAACTGCAACGATATCCACTATTCCGTCAGCATCAAGATCCTGCATAACCATACCATGAATCGGGCCGAGTTGGGCCATGGGAGGAAACGCTTGAAATTGATAGGTTCCATCGCTCTGACTTAGGTAAATCCCAGATTCGAATTCATCCACAAAGTAAGGAGTCGCTTCGGATAGGTATTTTTCTCCAAAAACCTCCTTCATTGTTGCCTTGGCAAACTTATTGTTACTTCGAAATTTTCTGACAATTTTTGGGTAAAAATGTTCCGATGTCATTTCGAGATTTGAGGGGGGTAAAGCTCTCCATTGTCCCAGACCGATTCGATAAGATGCTTGGAGCCGCTAGCGGAGAAATGTCCATAAAACGCAGTAAAAAGGCTGCTCTTTAGAAGCTTCGTAAATAGTATTAAGCCCTAGGTTTCCTGCCGCAAAATCGAGCTGCCCATCTCCGTTCACATCTGCAGCTGACAAACTATACCACCAGCCTCTACCACCCGTTGTGAATCCTGACTTTTCAGTGAAATCAGGAGTAGTGTCCATTTCCATCATTGTGGTAATATCTGACATAGTCCCACTCTGTTGCGATGAGGAGATCCTTTAAACCGTCCTGGTCAACGTCAGTGAACATCGCACTCCGGATCAAGCCCAGTTTCCCTTCTTTGGGGAGTTGATTGTTGATGATTTCGAAACGCCCCTTGTTGTTTTTTAACAAATAACTCTGCGGAATTTCAGGGTAATGTCCTGGAATGGAACGAGCCCCAAGGAAAAGGTCAAGATCCCCGTCAGCGTCGATGTCTGCCATGGATACTGCTCCAACGTTAATGGCGATTTGCGGAAGCCCAATGAGTCGCTTTGAAATTATAGTTCCCTTCGTTCGAATATATAACGGGTTGAAACGCTGCTGGCCAATGGAGATTATTGGCACTGGCTTTGGTGATTAATAGGTCTTGCGTCCCATCACCATCAAAATCTGCCACTAGAGGGGGGCCATCTTCAATTTCAGAGGTGTTGATCCCCTTTATTGGAACTGCTTTGTAAAGACTCCCTTGTCGTTCGAAAAACTTGTGCTGATGAACCTGGTGTTGCACTTAGATAAATTTCTTCTACAGCATCGTCTCCTGCATTCAGATTTGCCACTACCACGCCGGGACCTGCACGATCCGTCCGATAGGGAATAAACGGCTGTTCACGGTCGGGTATAGTGAGTTCAGATGGATCAACGATTGCAAGACCACGCTGCACAGAGGCATCACGCATCCATGGGGTGGGATTGGAGGGTAATATGCCGATGTTTTCTTCGCTTTCACGAACTAGATAGGCTTTGTCTGTCTCGAGGTTTTCGAAAACCTGATGAATCCCCGACGGCCATTCGACCACCAATTTTTCGACGACGGAATCAGAACCCATTCCAAAATGTGCTACCATTTCGCTGCCTGATGCGTAGCCCCGGGATACATTAAAAGGTTTGGATTGCCAGCCGGAAGCAGACAACAAACGTACTACAGCACCAATGCCGTAGGAATTGGAGCTGTTTCCTCTGAGTCTTACCTGAATGCGATGTTGGTTCCTGCAATCGTTCCTGAACACACTAAGCCCTGCTTCGTGGTTCAAATAGATGATGTCAAGATCTCCATTCTTTGTCGAAATCAGCGGTGGCCGCACCAAAACTGACCCCAATATCTTCAAGTCCCCAATTTTTGGTGACATTTTCAAATCCATTACCATTTCTATTTCTAAATGCCAGATTGCTTTCTTCCAGACGGGGTTCACGTTTGATGGCATTGATGCGTTGTTGATCAGATAGTGCTCGCATCATACGGTTCAGCATATCGCTGTTGTTCGCCTCCCTAACCATTCCATTGGTAACGTGGAGGTCAGTCCATCCATCATTGTCGTAGTCTTCGAATCGGATTGACCATGTCCAATCAGTTGCTTCGACTCCGGCCCAGCAGGCGACTTCACCAAAAACGTTTTTCCCCAGTGTTCAGCAATAAGGCACTTCTCATGTATTGAGGTGAGGTATGCTGTAATGTACTGGCTCTTAGGATATCACCGCGAGATGCAGACCAATCCTCTTCTGTCTTTTTCGCGGGTGGAAGTTGCCATATCCGCAATGAGTAGGTCAAAATATCCGTCATTGTTGATATCCCCAAGATCAGCGCCCATCGATGAATAAGATGTATGAGGAACCACTTCATTGATTACGTCGGAGAATGTTCCATCACCATTGTTGTGAAAAAAACGGTCGGGTCCTAAAAAATCGTTTGCCACATATAGATCAGGCCAAAGATCATGATTGTAGTCGATCCAAGTCGCTGAGTGGCCGAAAGTATCTCCCGAGATACCAGAACTTTCGGTAACCTCCGTAAAGTAACCATCTCCGTTATTTCTGAAGAGGCGATCGGGACGGCCAGAAGCTTCGGTGCCCTCAACTTGATTCGTAAGTATCAGAACATCCAACCAACCATCGCGATCATAATCGGAAAAAAGCTCCAACGACGCTTCCGTCAACAATCGCCAACCCACGTTTTTCTCCTTCTTCTGAAAACGCCCATTTTTTTGATTGATGAAAAGCAAATTGGGAGCGTCATTCCTACATACGAAAAGATCCAGCCACCCATCATTATTGACATCAGCAAAAACAGCTCCTTGCCCCAAACAACATCCGAGTTGGTGATTTTGTTTTGTAACCAACCGAACATCGATTTCGGAGCAAGTCCGGTTTTTTTGGTCACATCTTCGAATTTCCAGTTGCCAAGGTTTCGGAATAGTTTACCGGGTTTGGTTTTTGGATTCACGAAAAGATCTACAAGTCCATCATTATCAAAATCTCCGGCAGCCAATCCCGAACCCATTCCTCCTCCCATGTAGGCGCGGTAGCGTTTTCCCCACATTTGTGGATCATCATAGGGGTTTTCAATTTCGAGACCGGTATCGCTTCCATCGAGTTGCTGGAAAAGAGTGCTTCCACTGGACTGGGATGCTTTATGAAATTCGTCTTCTTTTACAAAGATCGGAGCACCTATGATTTGTGAAACCGAAATAATGGCGACAGTAAGAAAAAGTGGATGTCGGGAAAACCTCATATGGGATGTGGGCGGGTGAGTTTGATTAAACAAGTCTCTAGTCTTAGTTATAAAACGTGCTCAGATGAGCCTTAGCAGTTACTCACTCTTTAGTGTGTTTTGTGGCATATTTATAAAGTTAGTTTGAGGAAAATGTGCAAGTATATGTCTAAATGCATGCCTTTTGGTATATAAAAAGATATATGAACCGATTGTTTGATCTCCTCTATTTGATTTAGTGTTCGGGTTTGTTGCTGGTTTTATGTTAGAAGTTCTCAAGTTTTAATCAATTGGATATGGGGAAACTACATTGACTCGCATTGCAAACAAATGCTTTTTTCTGCGCGGGATTTTCAAATACTTCTTTTCCTCATGGAACCCAGTCTTCCGGATTGTGTTGATGCTGAATTAACTAAGGGGATTGTTCTAATGCGAGACTGTTGGTCGGCTTTGAGGAATCCATTTTTTAATTCCTTCGATAAATCCGAGAAAGGTGAATGAAAATAACAATATGTGAGCAAAACTAGTAATTCTCCTCTCAAAATCGGGTCGAGTAGGTATTTCATTACGATTTTAAACATCTGATTTTTACCACAAATCGAATTCCAAAATGTACTGAGATATTGGCTGGGTGACAATGCGCGGGAAAGGAAAGTGACCGATAAAAGCGATTGGTATTATTGATTGTGGGTTAGCTGTTATGTGCTATTACATATAAACTTTAATCATTGTGATTGGAGGTAAATGAGCGGAAGGTATATCATTTAGTATTGCTTTAGATAAAGTGAAGGTATGGTCGCTTGCAAAAGCTATTAATTGAACCTTAAAGTGGAGTTTCCGCATAAGTAAATTGATTTCAATGAGCCTTTATGATCCCTCATGCAACAAAAGCGGCCAAAGTCCATTTGAAAACGGAAGGATGTATCGCGAGTGCAGTAGTATTTGAAGATGATACCTAACAAGCTAGTGAGATATACGAAGTTGGTGAGTATTTGAGTTAATCAACCAAAACGTGTTCATGGGATTCTGTATCGACAACCCTCCAACGCCCATCATGGTTCGATGTTCGACAACAATCGTCAAATTCTCTGGAAAAGCCATTGCGAAAATTTTCGAAACCATCATCCATTTAATAGTCAGAAATCCATCCATGAAAATAACTCTATCATTTTGTTCATTCATCAAAAATGGAGGAATCATCTGTTTCTTCGTACTATTATCTTGTTTCCTAGTTGTTTCAGAAGAAGTTTCAGCTGAGTCCTACACTGATACGAGAAGCCAAGACCCCATCGATTGGATGGTCTGGAATCAGGAAACATACAAAATCATTAGTGAAGGCAATCGTCCAATTCTCTTCTCTGTTTCTCATGAGCTAAATGATCTAACTCGTTCAATGGCGGAGGAGTCATTTCAGAACGCTGAGAATGCTGATGTTCTTAACAAGCATTTTTATTGTGTACTGATCGATCAGTACGAACACCCCCAGTTGGTTAGTTACTTTAAAAGTATACTTCAGGGAACAAAACAAATCGTTGGATTTCCTCAAACTATTTTCTTGGCACCTGATCTAAGTTGGCTCGAAGGTGGTGGATATTTCCCTCCATCAGATACTTGGGGGGGGCAGGGGTTTCCAAATCTTCTCAAATCTGTAATTGAAAAATGGACGACTGATCCAGCGGTTGCGATGGCGAACGCGAGAAAAAGACAAGAGTCCTTTCAAAACCAATTAGGGATTGGTTCAAATCCATCCTACCTATTCCAATCTGATATCATGCAGGGTGCTGTGGAAAACCTTCTCGAGGTCTTTGATCCCGAATATGGGGGATTCTTTGTTGGTCCCAAAACACCCGATTTTGCAACTTTAAGATTGTTGGATGAGGCCATTGTTCGCTGTGAAGATTTGTATGTTGATGCAAATAGGATGAAAAGTCTGACTCGGCGATCGATGGAATGCAGCAGTTTATATGATTTTGTGAATGGTGGGTTTTTTGCATCCGCTTCTGATGATATGTGGCTGATTCCACAATTCATGAAATCGGTCGATACTCAATGCCAGGCGATCCATTATTATAAGTATGCGGAAGGATATGAAGATCTTGTTCTAGACCTCGCCGATAGTATTTATCGCAATTTTAAAATGGAGAATGGACTTTTTTCCTCCAACCTTTTGTTTGCTCCAAAATCAAACCTTACTGTTGAAAGTGCGTTGTTAGGGGCTAACCATTTCTGGGATTACAAGACAGTATCTGAAATATTAGATGATGACGAATTGACTGTTTTTCTTGAGGTTTTTGATATTAGTGAACGTGGAAATATTCCGGAGGAACAGGATCCGGAGCAATTATTTAAGGAAAAAAATTTACTTCGTCTGAAAGGAAATCGAGAAAGTCTTAGAAACCCATTGGTTGCATCTGGAGTCAAAAAACTAAAGGAATATTTTGACGCTAACAATGAAGTTATCCATGAAAAAACGGTAAGTATTGTGTCTAATGCGCGAGTCGTATCTGCGCTCGCAATTGCATCAGGTTTTGATGTGGGCAATCGATACTTAGAAGAGGCCATGTCGCTTTTTGATTCGATTTGGAAAACCTATTTTGTGGAATCATCAAATCGGCTAATGACTGCTTCGATTCATGACGAAGCAAAGTTGGAAGGAGAATCCGATGCTTTGGGATATGCACTTTTGATTCAAGGTGCAATTGAGTTGTATAAGATTACTGCAGATCAGGACTATTTGCGGAAAGCAAAATTGATGCAGAAGATTTTATCTGACAGGTTTACTGAAGTTTCAACGGGGCTCTGTTTTGTTTCCCCCGGTGATTCGAGCTACATTCCCGTGCAAACATATGCCTTTTGGGAGGAGAGTGATTTGTCGGCTGTTGCGGCAATGATTTCAAATCTGAAAGAACTGTCGATGCTTTCTGGTGAATCCCAATACCAGGAGAAGCTTGAACTCATCCTCAACCATTTGCCTGAGGCGATCGAATACGCTCCTGAGCATTTTCCTTCTCTGATCAGTATTCTTTTAAAGCCCTGATTTGACGCTGGTGAAAGGCTCTTCCAAAAGCATTTCAAATTCTTCACATGAGCCACATCGATTCTATTGCAAGTGTCCTTCTGTCTCTGCTGATGGAGAAATGAATGATATCTAACCCTTTGTGCCAATTAGCGTTTCATTCAATATGTGAATATTCCGATGCGAGCATCGGATACTACTCATCATCTATCGCATTTCATGCTTGTTCATGACCGTGAGCTTGTCGAACGGCATGAGATCCGTTTCAGTTTGAAGTCTTTTAAATGCTAATCGGTATTAGTCCTATTTTGATGCGTAAATTGCTTAAAAAAAACTAACGAAGAGGCTGCTTGAAATATGATCCTTTGAGCAAAACGACATTCTTGAGAAAGACCTGACCTGATGTCGTATAAATC
This sequence comes from Opitutales bacterium, assembly GCA_963676215.2. Classification (GTDB taxonomy): domain Bacteria; phylum Verrucomicrobiota; class Verrucomicrobiia; order Opitutales; family JAFGAQ01; genus JAKSBQ01. The sequence goes on from CAXXVT010000029.1 coordinate 94,082, forward strand.
TCCGCGCCCCGTAGGATGTGAGTCATTCGATTCTCGCAGTGCAATTCGATGAGGTTCATTGGGTTCGGGATCACTCCTGATAGGATTTTTTGATTTCGTTTATATAAAATGAAATAGGCTGCGTATTTTTTTCGTTTTTATGGAAAGAATATTTCCGTTTTTAAGCACTCGTTTATGAAGAAGTGATTCGGCTCTGAAAGTATATAGAAAGATATAAATGAAATATGTTATTAGATATAAATTGATTGTAGTTGCGCGTTATGTTTGATGATGAGGTCTGTTTGTTGTTTCGCTATTATGGTTTTCGGGGCGTTGGAAGTATATAAAAAGATATATAAAAGGTATAATGAATCATATATTTTATATGTTAATAGCGGATGGTTTGAATTGTGTATTAAAGTTGACTGATGTTAGTGTCTATATTGGTTTTGAGTAGATTGATATTCTATCTGCTTTGTGATCCCCAATGTTAATGTTTTTTCGATGTGGAAGGTTTAATAGGAGTTCCCTGTTAAGTCTTTATTTCGTTTGAACGAAGCGCCCCTGACGGGTGGGTTTCGCAAGTAAACTACCCAAAATTATGATTAAAACTAACAAAAGATTCTATACTAGGTCTTCAGGAGCATGGATGCTTTTCTGCCTCTTAGTTCCTTTGTTTGTGTTCGGCCAGGACACAGATGTTTCGGATGAAATGAGTGAAGATATCTATGAGATGTCTCCGTTTGAAGTAACGACAACGGAAGATGATACCTATTTCACTACAACAACTCTTGCGGGTAATCGCTTGAGTACAGATATTAGAGATCTGGGAACTTCACTTTCCATTTATAATGAACAGTTCATGGACGATATCGGAGCAACCGATAATCAGACTCTTCTCAAATATACGCTAGGCACTGAGATTGGGGGAGTTTTTGGAAATTACTCCGGTTCTGGTGGAGGCGCTAGTCCGGATAAGGATGCTTCATACCTAAATCCCAATTCTTCAAATAGGGTAAGGGGTCTTGTTTCAGCTGATAACACACGTGATTTGTATCTTTCAAGTATCCCTTGGGACGGTTACAACATCGAAGCGGTTGATATTCAGCGTGGACCGAATGCTATCTTGTTTGGTCAAGGAAGTCCAGGTGGTGTCATCAATACTCGCACCAAACAGGCGATGCTCTTTAGTGATTTGCGTGAGTTTTCAGTCCGCGTGGATCAGTATGGAAGTATTCGTGGAGCATTAGATTTGAATCAAGTCATCTTGGATGATCAGTTGGCTATCCGTTTTAATGCGGTCTATAACGCAACTAACTTTAAGCAAAAACCTGCATTTGAAGATTTTGACCGCGAGTATGTTGCTATTCGTTATCAGCCTAAATGGTTCGATAAAGGCGATTCCAAAACAATTATTAAGGCGAGCTATGAAATGGGTGCTTCAGAAAGTAACCGTCCAAGGAATATGCCACCTGAAGATCGAATTACGCCTTGGTTTACCGACATGAATAAGCAGTTGTATAATGCGGCATGGGTAAATGACAATAATTGGCAAATTCCTGGGCATGGTGACGCGCAGCGACAGGATTCGGACAACAATCAAAATCCGAATTTTCAACCATGGATTGGCGGAAATGGAACGAATTACGGTAACAACTATTATGGTGGATCATTGTTTTTCTTCAATCCCGATACAACTACGCCATTTTTGGCAATGGCGGTGAATCCAGTAACCTATCTTGGTTTGAATTCATTGGGTGAACGGGATGGAAATATCGGAGGTCTTGCTCCTTCGGGATTGAACGGTATTGCGTCCTATCGTGATTGGGCAATCACAACAGGCCAACCCTTCAATACGCTTGCAAAGAATACGTCGATTACGGACCCGAAAATTTTTGACTTCTATAACAAATTGTTGGATGGCGAAATTAAACGGGAATGGTACAATTTTGATACTTACGACATTCAATTGAGTCAGACTTTTTTCAATGATACCTTAGGTTTTGATATCGGCTATCATGACGAGGTATACAACTCTGGCAATTACTCTCCTATGATCGGCGGCAATGGAGCAATCTTCGTCGACTTTAACACTGTCATGCCAGACGGAACTAACACTGAAAATGGTTGGTATGAAGACGGAACAGTGAATGAGGGAGCAGGACGCCCATTCATCATGCTTGGCAACGGTGAAGGTCGTAGTCGTATGGATAGGCAATCACTCCGAATGACTGCATTTGCGACCCACAACTTCACTAAAAACAGTGATAACTGGATTATGCGTTTGCTTGGACAACACACGATTACAGGTATGTCTTCGCAGGATGATTCTTACCGTGAAAGTCAGAGTTGGGTGAAAAGCTCTTTCGTTGGTGACTACTACAACAGTCCGTTTTTTGAAGAAATAAAAGACAATAACGGTCGGTTTTGGGCAGATTTTGTCCCGTGGCGTTCCGTTTATGTCGGTGATAGCCTCGTGAGCAAGAATCTTGGAGATGATTTTGGCATTAGCGGTCCTTCCGTTGATCCTCTTGTTGGTGAAACAGCTACACTCCGTTATTTCGATTCTACTTGGATTGCTACGGACGTTGATCCGAGCGCGGTCTGGAATAATTATGTAACTGCACCCTTGGGCGCACCCGCAGCATCAACTCAAGCTGAAAATCCGGCGAACTACGCTGGCTGGGTCACTAAAGAAGTTCAATTACTGACTGACTCCACTTCACACAGTCGTGACCTACTGACTACTGGTCGGGATTGGGATCGCCGTTATAATGATGCATATGCATTCGTATGGCAGGGAAAGTTCTGGGATGATTCCATCATCGCAACTGCAGGTTGGCGTCACGACGAAGTCGGCCAAGATCTTGTTCGATGGAACCGGGATGAATCAGGTGCTGATCCGACGCAGGAAAAATACCAGACTACCAATATCGGACCCATTGAAAAAGATTCGAAAAGCTGGGGTGCCGTCGTTCATTTTGATCGGTTGCCTTTTGTTGGGCAAATAGCTCAAAAACTACCGGTAAGTATCAGTGCTTCATACAACAAATCAGAGAACTTCCAAACTGGGCAGGTTTATCTTGATTATTGGGGCCAGGATCTTCCCTTACCTAAGGGTGATACTGAAGATATGGGTTTGGTTTTCGCGACACGTGACAACCGCTACTCGTTTAAAATAAACAAGTTCAAATCCAGTGTTTCAAATAATGTATCTTCAGGTCTGCAATTCTGGAACTATGGTAATAATATCGGAATTTATGCTTCGGCATACCATCAGATTAAATACAATTATGAAAGCCGCGGGAATCCCAATAGCGCAAGTTATGGCAGCGGAATTGTGAGTGACCTTCCTATTCCAACCGACGGAGCGCCAAATCCAAGATGGAACTTCGATTATCTAGCTCTCGATGGTCAAACCCAAGCGGAAGCAGAAGCATTGGAAGTCGCAGTGATTGAGGCTTATGATCAATGGCTTGCTGAGTTGGGTCCATTGCCACAGTTGATGGCTGAAGCATGGAGTTTTGCTTGGGATGGAAGTGATTTCACTGAACAAGGAATTGCATTCAGGTTCACTGAAGATCTTGTTGCCGAAGGATATGAATTCGAATTCAATGCTCAGGTAACCGATAACTGGCGTGTATCCGTAAACGGTTCCCGCATCGAGTCAATTCGCGACAACATTGGACAAACACCGGCTCCTGGTGGTCAAATGACTATGATGGATTATTTGCTCGATTTCGATCGTCGCATGCGTGAGACCGCTATGGGTGACTTGCGTATTTGGGGACCTGGTGGGTCTGCCGATGCTCGTGGAAACTGGGGAGGTTATGCTGACGGAGACTTGAAGGCACGCTTGGCGGAGCAGGGAACAGTTGTTCCTGAAAATCGTCTATGGCACTGGAACTTGGTTACCAACTATTCATTCAACGATTCGAAGTTGGAGGGGTTGAATATTGGTGGTGCGTTGCGTTACCAGTCAGCTTCCACTCTGGCCTATAAACCCGTTCAATTTCCGAACTATATTGGTTTTGATCTCGATTCACCTTATCGCGATGAAAAACAAATAGATCTGGATATCTGGGTTGGATATCGTAGGAAAATTTGGGATGATAAAGTTGACTGGCATTGTCAGTTAAACATCACGAATGTGGGCGTTGGGAATGAACTTGTTCCTGTAACCGTTCAGGCTGATGGAACTCCTGCATCCTACAGGATTAGACCGTCTCAATACATTTTCCTTACGAATACATTTAAATTCTAGGGTATCGAGTTAAACGAAGAGTGTTCCCTTTCTCGGTAGAGGAAGGGAACTTCTTACACAATTAGGGCAAAATGTGATGGGGGAATTCATGCTCATTCTAGCAGTCCTCTTCAAAAGATTCTGTGCTAAAACTAACTTATCAACCTAATCGAAGTTTGTAATTTAGTCGCTACATTCTCGAACAATTCAAGGACATGGGTCTGTCCTCATTGGGTTGGTTGTTTATGAAACGGATTTCTCCTCTGGGGTTGGAGAAGTCCGTTTTTTTTAATATCTCTTGTTGCGGCCGAGTGTTTTTTCATAGGACTCGATTTTGGAAGCAATCATCACTGATATTAGATGGATAAGAAGTGTTCATGAGCGATATTTTCATTTCAAGTCACCACAGCATGTCATGATTAGTTGCAGACTGTAATACTAGTCTCAATCCGTGTAAATATCCTGCAATTCTTGTTGAGGCATGCGGTTAATTGAAAACGTGTTCTCGATGCTTCTATATCTTTAGCAGACCTCACGCTATCTCTTATGAATTCTTGTGAAAGGAGCATTAAATGAGTTACAATAGTTAAGTCTCAGGCTGTCCGTGAGTTTTTGATTACGCACGGAGATTTCCGACGTTTTGAAAATCAAATGATGCAAAAATGAAACTATCCCCCAAATATCCCATTCTGTTGCTAGGCGTAATCAGCGCTTCTTTTTCAGTCGGTTTTGCGCAGCAAGCTGTGAAAATTGATGTCAAATCCACTTCCCCTGATCCGATTAACCCTTTTATTTACGGTCAATTTATTGAACACTTAGGTCGTTGTATCTATGGTGGTATTTGGGCTGAGAAACTTGAAGATCGGAAGTTCTATTTTCCCATTACTTCCGATTATAGCCCTTATCGCAGCCTCATCGATTCAAAACACCCGGTTGTTGGTGCTTCACCCTGGGAAATCGTTGGAGATGTCTCCGGTGTAACGATGATGACCGAAGCATCCTTTGTTGGAAAACACACACCGCGTATCGCGGAAGGGAACGCCATCCGTCAACATGACCTAGCATTGCGCACGGGAATCGATTATCCTGGCTATGTTTGGATTCGGTCATTGGGGAATGCTGCTGCAAGGGTGACAGTGAGTTTGAATTGGGAGAACGGCGAAGATAGTGAAACTTTTGTGATTCCTGCCGGTGGTGGTTATATCAAACGGACTTTCCGTTTTAAGTCTCTTGAGGATACCAATAATGCAACGTTCACCATCCATGCGGATTCGCAGGATATCATGATTGGAACAGCTTCCCTCATGCCGGGTGATCATGTAAATGGTCTACGTGCTGATACACTCGCGCTGCTCAAACAACTCAATGGTACTATCTATCGCTGGCCCGGTGGTAACTTCGTCTCGGGCTATAACTGGCGTGATGGTATTGGAGACCGTGATCGGCGTCCGCCTCGAAGAAACCCCGCATGGACTGGAATAGAACACAATGACTTTGGTACCGATGAATTCATTGCGTTTTGCCGTGAAATAGGAGCGGAACCTATGATTGCAGCCAATACCGGATTTGGGGATGCTTATTCTGCCGCTCAGTGGGTCGAATACTGCAACGGCTCATCGGATACCACAGCCGGAGCCTGGCGAACCCAGAACGCTTCTGCAGATCCTTATGACGTGAAGTATTGGTGTGTGGGCAATGAAATGTTCGGCACCTGGCAATTAGGATTCATGCAACTCTCTCATTACATCCTAAAACACAATCGTGTTGCTGAAGCGATGTGGGAAAAGGATCCTTCGCTTGAACTTGTGAGTGTAGGTGAACTCGGAGGCATCAACGAAGAAAACGACCCGGAGCAGGTGAGAGTTGGGAAGGGTTGGTCACATCGTATACTCGAAGCCAGCAGTGACTACATGAATCTTATTTCGGAGCACTTTTATTCGGGCAGCAATTTCTGGAGCGAGGAAGGTGAGGTGGAGTTAGAAACTCATGTTGCCAGGGTGAAAGAAGCAATTCGAGCCAAAGCAGATGGCCATCGTGAGCTTCAGGCCAAAATTCCGGAACTCGAGGGCAAAATCATCCCGATTTCGATGGATGAGTGGAACTATTGGCACAGTGAGTATGAATACGGGGAGTTGGGTTGCATTTACCGCATGGATGATGGTCTTGGTATCGCAGCAGGCCTTCATGAGTATTATCGGCAAACCGACATCATTGAGATGGCATTTTACGCACAAACGGTGAATGTCATTGGAGCGATCAAGACGAGTAAAACTGCTGCGGAAATGGAGACCACCGGTCTGGTGCTTCAGCTTTACCGCGAGCATTTTGGAACTCAGCCTATCGTATTGGATCCCTCCGATATTAAAGCTCCGTTGGATATTGCAGCTGCGCTTACAGAAGACGGGAAAACCCTGACGGTTGCGATTGTGAACCCAAGTTCCGAAAGCGTAAAAGTCCCACTCAGCATGGATTCAGCTATAGTTGCCGGGAAGTCCACTCGATATGTAATCGCTGGCGAAGACCGTCACCAACATAACACTCCGGGCGAACCTCGGAAAATTGATATTGTTGAAACTTCAGGTATCGACGCGACACTGCCACTCGAAATCCCTGCATTTGGTCTAGCGCTTTATTGCATCCCCTTGAAGTAAATTCCAGGCAGCTCCATTTCCATATTGCAAATAAAAGACGGTCACTTCTGCTTTTGTTCAGAACCGAGTTGCTTCGTCAATTCTGCCGATATTAAAATCGAATTTGATCATTTTATGGATTGTCTGAAAGTCCTCTACTAACGTTTTTACTTGGTTGATCTATTAAATGAGAATGGAATTCCAATAATGACGTTGAATCCCAATACATCGTTTTTGTCTCTGTATATAAGTCCCGCTAAATGCTAATGAAAACCCATAAAAAGTGTCAGTTTTGTTTATTGGAGCTAATGATAGCATGTGTGCTTGCCGTTTCGTGTGCCTGTGCTAGCAGCAGTGATGTTACGGTTCGTTTGTCGGTGAATATTGACAGTGTTGAAAAAGAGATCAGCTCCCATTTGGTTGGAATCTTTTTTGAAGACCTGAACTATGCTGCAGATGGAGGGCTCTATGCTGAGTTGATCCAGAATCGATCTTTTGAATATAGTCCTACTGAAAGGACTGAGTGGGGCCCATTATCTTTTTGGGAGCTTCAAAAACGAGGTGCAGCTGACGGATATCTGCGCGTAGGGGAAGTTCGACCCGTGCATGTGAACAATCCTCACTACTGTATTCTCACGGTTACAGAAACGGGTGATGGTGTGGGAATTGTAAATTCAGGCTTTGACGGTATTCCTGTTGACGCTGGAGCAAGCTATCGAGCCTCTTTTTGGGCCTATCAACCTTTCATGAATCGCCAGTGGGGACCCGAGAATGGAATTGAAGATCGTCCTATGCCGGTAACCCTTCAGTTGGTGAACCCGGAGGGTGATATAATCGCTGAACAGAGCCTCGAAATAGCGGGTCGTGCGTGGAAAAAGTATGAGGTGACACTCACTGCGAAAGACACTGTATCAAACGCACAATTTGTCTTGGTTGCACAAGCCAAAGGGGGGGTGGCATTGGATATGATATCTTTATTCCCTACCGACACCTTTCGCGGTCATAAAAATGGATTGCGCAAAGATCTGGCACAAACGATCGCTAATATAGAACCGAAATTCATGCGTTTCCCCGGTGGCTGTCTGGTGCACGGACAAGGCATCCATTCGTATTATGATTGGAAGAACAGTGTCGGTCCCATCGAACAACGAAAGGGTCAACGGAATCTGTGGGGTTATCACCAAACCTTGGGCATGGGGTATTTTGAATTTTTCCAATTTTGTGAAGATATGAATGCATTGCCACTGCCAGTGGTGTCCGCAGGGGTGTGCTGTCAGCATGGAGGGGATACTCCCAATCGGGGACAGGAAGGATTACCTATCGACGAAATGCCTGCCTATATTCAGGACATATTGGACTTAATCGAATGGGCAAATGGTCCATCCGACTCTCGCTGGGGAAAAATACGTGCAGCAGCAGGACATCCGGAACCATTCGGGCTCCAGTATCTCGGTGTGGGCAACGAAGATTCCATAACCCCAGAATTTCGAGAAAGATTTTCCATGATTAATGAAGTGTTAAAAAGCCAACATCCTGAAATCACGATTGTTGGAACGTGGGTCCTTTTGCCTCTGGGGAAGACTTTGACAATGGCTGGGAATTTGCGAAAGAACTTCAGTTGTCCATGGTAGATGAACACTATTATGTTCCACCTCAGTGGTTCTGGGACAATTTACATCGTTATGACAGTTACGACAGGAATGGTCCAAAAATCTATGTAGGTGAATATGCTGCTCACGATGTGGACCGCAAAAATACGCTTCGATCAGCTTTGGCTGAGTCGGCTGGGATGGTGGGTTTCGAACGCAATGGGGACGTGGTGCAATTTTCTTCGTATGCTCCATTGTTGTCTCGTCGCGGAAATACCCAATGGACACCTGATTTGATCTACTTTGACGCGACCCATGTCTACCCGTCAGCCAACTATTATGCCCAGATGCTTTTTGGACAAAACAGTGGTGATCTTTTATACGAATCCATTTTGAGCGACAATGCTCCATCAACGCTGGTGACTTCGGCAGTAACTGATTCGGAATCGAATGATTTTATTCTGAAAATAGTCAATGGTGGGGATTCTCCTCAAAAAATGGATGTTAATATCATAGGGTTGCCCATTTCCCAACAGAGCAAAACAGTCAAAACAGTTCTCTCCGGATCCAGTGCGGACGCCATCAACGAGGATGGGAAGGATGTTGCGGTATATCCTGTGACTGAACTCATCGATTTGGAGAATTCATTCAGTTACATCGCTCCAGCAAACTCATTGACTGTTTTACGCTTTCATCGGGAGTAAAAAACATGCAACTGTTCATGTAGTATCGTAAAAAAAGTTCCTCACCAATTGGACATAAGGGGGCTATGCTTACAAGACCTTGCGGACAATGAGACGTGTCGGGTGGAAGATGGAAAGATGCCCCGCCCGTTCTGGGAAATGAAAGAAAGGTGCCCGTTGACGCCAATAATTCGATGCAGTTGGAACGGTGTATCTCGGTGCTGTGTCCCAGATATTTTCTAGCGGTTACGACGTTGCTTCCCTTTTGGGAAAATGCACAATGCGTGGTTATAAATTTATTTTCTAATCCCAATAGAATATGAGCATGAAAACCCTTGTTCCTTTGTTTGTCGTTTTAACTGCCATGACTACTTCGGTGGGATTTGCAGTGATTCCAAGTGACGCCACTCCCATTGTCATTGTAAATACCGCATCCGAACCCGTGGGAGCTGGTAAATTTGACCCTACCTGGAAATCGCTGGCCCAATATGAGGTGCCCGTCTGGTTTCGCGATGCCAAATTCGGTATCTGGGCCCATTGGGGTCCACAATGTGAACCCGCAATGGGGGACTGGTACGCACGTCATCTATATTTCGAGGATGGACCAGCATGGGGCCCGAACGTTACTGCTTTTCATCGGGAAAAGTACGGACATCCTTCGGTTGCTGGTTTTAAAGATGTCATCCACGAGTGGAAAGCGGAGAACTGGGATCCCGAGAAGCTCGTTGCACTTTATAAACGTGCCGGAGCCGAGTATTTCTTTGCTCTCGCCAACCACCACGACAACCTGGATTTGTGGGACTCCAAATACCAACCCTGGAATTCGGTTCGGGTGGGTCCTCACAAAGATATCATCGCCGGTTGGGCGAAAGCGGCCCGTGCAAACGGATTGAAGTTCGGCGTTAGCGTTCACGCGGCACACGCTTGGAGTTGGTATGAGCCATCCCAGGGCGTGGATAAGAATGGACCCTACGCGGGAATACCTTATGACGGTAATCTCACTGCCGCAGATGGAAAGGGCACGTGGTGGGAAGGTCTCGATCCACAAGATCTGTATGAACAACGGCATGAACCGGCTCCAGACTTCGATGATCCCATTCAGATACATAGTCGATGGGAGTGGGGTAATGGAATCACTCTTCCGGATCAGGAGTATTGTGAAAAATTTTACAACCGCACGATCGATCTGATTGATAAATATAACCCCGATCTGATCTACTTTGACGATACGGCTCTCCCGCTTTGGCCGGTGAGTGATGCTGGTCTGAAGATTGCCGCACATTTCTACAATCGCAACAATGAGTTGAAAGGCGATGACGGTGTCATGTTCAATAAAATCCTTGATGAATCGCAGCGTCAGTGCATGGCATGGGATATTGAACGAGGCAGTAGCAATGAAATCGAACCGCATCCATGGCAAACCGACACCTGTATCGGTAACTGGCACTACGAACAGAGCTTGTTAGACCACCATGGTTACAAAAGCGCGAAGACCGTGTTGCACACCCTCATCGATGTGGTCAGTAAGAACGGCAACCTTCTCCTAAGTGTTCCCTTGCGGGGCGATGGCACGCCGGATGCTGACGAAATTGAGATCGTGGAAGGTATCGCGGATTGGATGCAGGTGAATCAGGAAGCGATTCACGGTACTCGACCCTGGAAGGTAATGGGGGAAGGACCACAAATGGCAGATGCTGCTCCGCTTGAGGGACCCGGCTTTAACGAAGGGAAAAACCGACCCTTTACCTCTGAAGACATACGCTTTACCATCAAAGGGGATACCCTCTACGCGTTCGTTATGGGGAAAATGGGAGGTGAAGTTCGCATTCAATCTCTCGGAATTGAACGCCATTTGTTGAGTAAGAACATCGTGGATATTGCTCTTCTTGGCGGGACAGAAACAATTCATTGGTCATTAACTGCAGATGCTTTGATCATTGAAGCCCCGAAAAGTTCCACAAATGATATAGCATCGGTGTTTGTCATCAAAACGCGATAGGACAAGTTCGTGGACAGTAATGCCACTCACTTGCGTTTACCTTCACCTTTTCGGTTTATGCGAGGACTGAAGATGAATCTCCGGTGTTGGAACCCAAATCCTTTTATCAGTCGAGTTTTTTCATTGGTGGGATCATTGCATTGATATCGGTTTGAGTATCCTCACTTCATAAACCGCACCAGCAGTGCTTCCGGTAAGAGCCTGAAATTTAACCCTAACTTGTTTTTTTCCGACTACCATTGAATTGGGGATCGAATAGATTACGTCCTGAAACTGCGACAGATTCCATTTCCCTGTGTTATCCTCTGTCACAAGTTTTTCATCATCTATGGTGATTTCGAATTTTCGTGAACCCCATTCGGCACCCCAATAGCGCACAAAGAGTTGGAGATCGGTCGCATTGTTCGTTGCCATTTCGTAGCTGAAATAGCCGCCATCCCTGGCTTCGCGCCAAAACTGGTTACGATTGTTTCCAGTGTTTGATTGTTCCTGCTGCATCGCGTGATCGGTTTCCGGTTGCTGTTCGCCGGTTTCAACCTTGTCGATGGTGCGTTGTTCCAGGTTGAGTTTTTCCTTTTCGATTCTCGAAAGGTTATCCAGGTATGCTTCGTAGCCTGAGTTAGTGAGTGCCAACCAATACATCATATACCTGGCGTCGTGAATCTGGTAAAATGGTTTTAACACAACCGGAATAGAATTCACCATTTTCACATCCAGTTTGAAATTTAGCGGTTTACCCTCAATCGGTTGCAATTGGTCTGCGATGCTTTCTAGGTCGTCGTAGATGAGAATGGGAGCTTGGTCGATGGGTAGCATTTCTCCACTTGCATATTGGCCAAAACGGCTGTCGTCGGCGATGAGTGCCTTCAGATCTTCGGTCCCTGTCTTTGCCGCGAGCAAAATAGGACCGTGCATGAAAGCGATGTATTCTGGAACATTGGGAAGGTGCTTCATCGTGTTGCGCATGGGTAATGACACCTCGATCACATCACCTGCGTTCCATCGCCTGTTGATCGAAACATAGGAAGAGGGCAGGGTGGAACATTCAATCGCTTTCCCATTGATCACTATTTTCATCATCCCTTTTTCCACCCACCTTGGATAGCGGATTGCTAAATCAAATTCAGAACTGCCTTCGATGATCGTCAATCGCGTATGTTCCTCATTGGGAAACTGAGTCTCTTGCCTAAGCTTGATGCCCTTTGCTTTCCAGTTGAGTTCTGACGAAATGAAAAGGTTTACCTGCAGCTGATCATCAGAATGGGTATAGATGAACTGGTTGTATTTACCATGGTTCTCCATGCCCGTGCCGACACAACACCACATCGCCTCATTGGGCGCAGAATAGTTGCGATAATGACGCGGACGAGCGGGTGTAAAATAGACATAACCTCCATGTTCCGGGTGTTGAGTTGAAAGGATATGGTTGAAGAGTGTGCGTTCGTAATAATCCACGTATTTCGCCTCTCTGTGAAGCCGATACAAATCCTCAGTCAATTTGAGCATGTTGTACGAATTGCAGGATTCCGGACCGTCGATGTCGTTGATGAAATCCATGCAGCCGTCCGTGCTTGGAAAATGCTCTCTGCGACTGTTCCCTCCAAACGCTAGAGATCGGTTTTCCGTGACGGTTTCCCAAAAGAACTGACCCGCTTGGTCGAAGGTTGAAGGATCTTCCTTGTCCAATGCTGCGATGCGTTCGAATCCCACAAACTTTGGAACCTGAGTATTCGCATGTTGATTGTCGAGATTGTCGATTCCCTGCGACAGCGGTTCGAGTAGAGCGCGATGGGAATAACGTTTGGCTGCCTGCAAATACTGTTCTTCTCCTGTGATCTGGTAGGCGTCTGCATACATTTCGTTCATGCCACCGTGTTCCACTTGAAGCATGCTTTCCATTTGTTCATCGCTGAGGGCCGAGCTGATTTCTATTCCCCAGTCGCAAAACTTAAGGAACATTGTTTTTGCTTCTTCACTGCCACCATACAACCAGGCATCACGAAGTCCCGCATACATTTTGTGCAAGTTATAAAACACAGCCCATGAGGATCGGTAGACACTGAAATCTCCCTCCTTAAACGCCGTCCAGATGTTTTCGCTGTTGGGAACTCCACCAAGATACCCCACACCCCACGTCTTGTGGATTTTGGAATTGGCTGCCTGACACTCCGCTAATTCGGCAAGCATATATTCCATGCGCACTTTGCACTCTTGGTTGCCAGTGGCTGCGTAATTTATGGCCATCGCGGAAAGGTAATGTCCGGCTACATGACCATCCAACCCTTCCCAATTCGGATAACTTTCTGCCTTTTGTGGCAATTCGGCAATTTTGCGATACGGAGCCAATAAACGATCTACATCGTATTTCAAAAGCACTTCAATGTTGAGATCTCTTGCGTCTTTCAGTGGTCCCTCTAAAAGCCTTACATCCTCCAACGGAAATTGATCTTCATAGAGGCGATCTTGTGCATTTAATGGAAAGCTCCCCAACAGCAGGCTGAAGTTCAGGGCAACGAATGGAATTTTGTATATATGGTTCATTGAGATACTTTTCTAAATCGTTCTCAAGCGCTTCGAACAGGTCCGAAATAGTCTTTGTGACGAGTCAAAAAATCAAAAGAATCAGAAAGATTAGGGTCTACTTTTCAAGGGGGATAAGTCTGATGAGGACAACTCCATGGGGGGCAACTTTGCTTTCGAATTTTCCTTCGAACTCACCGAGGGATTGTTGCCGCCACAAGTCGCGAATCTCGTATTTTTCCGAGAAATCTGGAGTAGCGAGCGTTCCCCACGGTCCCCATTTAAGGCCAACGGTTTCTACCGAATCACCCCGATTAAAGAGGCCAACAGCGAAGGACCCATCTTCGAGTGTTTTGGCATAGACTACCTGCTCACCGGTGTTGCTGATTTGAGTCGCTTGTTTTCCGAGCGGATCCTGATTGATCGCCAATACCTCATCATTGGTGAGAAGACTCAGGGTGAATGCATCCATCTGCGCAATGTCACATCCGAGCAGTAGCGGAGCAGATAGTAGACACCACAAACTGATGTGGGTGTATTGTTCATCGGGTGTGAGGTTCGAGGGGTGGAGATTGGGTCCCCATCCAACCATTCCAACCACAAGCATATCAGGATCGCTCCAGTGCCCTGGGCCTGTGTAGGCGGCCCAACGATCCTGCTGAAATCCGATCCGACTAACACTTCCCCAGGAGTCATTAATGTCGCCAGTGGTGCGCCAGAGATTTGCGAGTTGCTGATACTCAGGTGCATGGTCGTAAATTCCCGTATTGGAGAGACTGTACACGATATCGCGTCCGGTGGCACGCAGTGCATGGCTCATTTCCTCTACATGCGGAACATCATTTGGGAACCAGTCGTATTTAAGGTAATCGACGCCCCATTTCGCCCATTGTTGAGCGTCCTGTTTGGCAAAGGAATGCTTGCCAAATTGCCAGTTGACCCAATTGGGTCTGGCGTCGGGAGCCTCTGGATCCTTGTTGAGTTTATAGAACTCATTTACATCACCGGATTCCACCCAATCATAAGTGCCATCGGCATTGTCTGACGAGCCTCCGACGTAACCTGCATAGGTGCCGCGCCAAGGACCCGAATAGATGCCAAATTTCAGCCCGAGATCGTGAATTTCATCTGCGAGTGCTTTCATGTTTGGAAATTTTGAATTCGGCTGGATCGCGTTGAAATCGCCCCCGCGTTTACCCTGCCAACCATCGTCAATGTTGATGTAAGTCCATCCGTGGTTTCGCAGTCCTTTCTCCGCCATCGCTCTGGCCGAACTCAGGACCTTTTCCTGGCTGACGGCGTCGCCCCAACAGTTCCAACTACTCCAGCCCATGGGGGGGGTGAGTGCGATGGCATCACCTACCACAATGCGGAATTGTTTTTCGCCCTCACCCAATGCATTTTTCGCCCGCAGGGTCACAAGATGTTCGCCCTTATTGTGGAGTTTCCCCGTGATTCTTCCCGTTTTTGAATCGAGAGATAACCCTTCGGGGAGATTATCAACAGCAAAGGTCATCGGCCGTTTCCCTGTGGCCGGAATCGCATAATGAAAGGGGGAGTCTGGACGGACCCCAAACAGACCAGGACCATTCACCCGTGGGGTTTCAGGGGCTGGCGGCGTCAGAATATATTCGGTGTTGTTGGGGGTCTCCGCTAGGGAAGAAATAGTGTTTTTTTCCTCTTTTGCATCAGCAAATAACACTGCTGCAATCAATGCTGAAGGGAACACTAGATTGAAAATCCGTTTTCTATTCATGACGATTCTGTTTTTGATGGGTCGTTTTAGTCGGTTTCTGAAGTTTGATGACTCAGGCGAATTGAGTCTAGATCCTGAAGGTGATCCGCTTTACTCGGCTGCCTTGGCTTGGAGAAATTGGTTCACATCGAGCCAATGCACGAAGACGGGAAACCAACCATTGCTTGTGCGGTTAGGATAGCCGAGGCCGAATCCGTGGCCACCATTTTGATAGAGATGAAACTCCACCGGCACTCCCGCTTCATACCAAGACTTGATGACGCCAAATTGTCCGTTGAAAAGAAAGTCGTCGGAGGCGATAGCACTGAACATGGGTGGGGCATTCTTTGGCACTTCGACTGGTCCCATTCCGCCGTAGATTGGGCCAATGAAGGCGAGTTTCATTTTCTCAGAGTGCAGGGTGCAATGCATCGTGAGACCGGCGCCAGCAGAAAAACCGATCATGCCGAGTCGGGTGGGATCCACACCCCATTCATCCGCTCGATCGAGAATCATCGCATAGGCGGTTTCGGCATCCTCAAGCTGGAGGGACAGGTCTGGCCGGAGGCGTGGCTTTGGAGCTTCTGTGCCCGATTCGTCCTTGGACGGAGTCACGGACGAGAAAGTGCGGTTCATCGATTCTTTGAGACCTTCAAGTGTGGGAGGAGTCGGGAAGAGGCGGTATTTGAGTACGAAGGCTGCGATGCCGCGATCGGCAAGGGCTTGCGCAACTTTCCATCCTTCGTTGTTCATCGAAAGCCAGCGGAAGCCACCTCCTGGAGCTACGATAACGGCGGCGCCTGTCGCTTTTTCTGGATCGGGCAGGAATGGCGTAAGGGTGGCGGTAGAGACATTGCGTGCCATCGGTTCGCCCCATTGGCGAAACCAACTCTCCTCGGCTGGTTGGTTTTCCATACCACCGGTACCGAGCAGAATGGCGTTGGGCTCTGCGGGAGCGTCGAGTGGGTAAATGGTGCCGTCTTGTGCAAAGGCAGAGACAGCGAGCGTGATAAGGGAGAGGGAGACCAGAGTGGTTGTTTTGGTTAACATAGTGAATATCAATTGCATAGGTTTAGTAGAAAAAAGGGGGAATATGATTGGATGAAATTTCGTTTGATTCACGACGAACCGGTTTGTTGATTCGTCGGTTTCTGGGATTTAGTAACTTATTCGGAAGTAGTGGAAATCGACGAAACCGCCGGGTTGTTCAGTGGCATAATTCGAAAGACCAAAGCGATAACCCATAAAATGTTTGGGAAGGGTGTAAACCATTTGCAATGCGTCACCAATTTGCCTCCAGTTTTTTCCATCTAGACTGTAGAAAAACTGGGCTGATTCAGATTGAAAATCGCAATCGATTCGTAAATAGACATCGTCTTGAGTCAGTGGAATACTCTCAACCTGAACAAACGATTCACTCGAATTTGGGGTCATGAGAATGCTTCTTTTTTCATTCTCATCCTCTTCATCAAGTTGAGCGCGGACCATCACGATGGATTTCTCACCCTCTTTCATTTTTACCCCAACATATCCATATTTATTTTGCAGTGCGACTAGGCAGGCCACATCTCCGTTCTTCATATGACTCGCGTCGATCAAAGTGGATGCGGAAGATTCGGGGCCCACGGTGCGTTGGGTAAGCGTATTTCGGGCAGTCAACACGGTTTCATCGATACGACCCGTTGTGATCCGTAGTCGTCCCGGGTTTTGAAGAATAGACCAATGTGCATTGTCCGGATTGTGATTCCATTGCCAGGCCAAGGGTAGGGCAGGGTCAGATGGTTTTCGATCAAACTCATCAGAAAGGACTATATTACCGTAATCTTCGACGGTATCCTCAATGTCCAGCGTATAGGGAACTTTACCGTCGGAGCCCAACACTGGCCATCCGTCTTTCCATTTAACTGGGACGAGGTAGGGAATGCGGCCGACAGCACCACTATCCCCAAAAAGTGTGGCATACCAGTTCCCATCGGGCGTATCAACGAGACCCCCCTGCGCAATCTGTCGGTCCTGCAAAGCGATACGACCTTCGTATGGTCCGGTAATCACATCCGCCCGATGAATGATAACGGTGCGTGCCCAATAACTGCCAGGGGATCCGATGCCAAAAAGGTAGTATTTCCCGTCCACTTTGAACATTTGAGAACCCTCACCACGCAGCCCACCCAAATCATCCCCAAACACGTCATTTGCATTTTCGATGATGACTTGGTTTACCCCTCCAGGCATGATTCCTGAAGCGTCTGGAAGTAATTCGACGAGTGTTAATTGTCCGGCTCCGTAGATCATATAAACCCGACCATCGTCGTCAAAAAAGAGCGAATTGTCGTGTAGAACCGGTTCGAAAGAAACTGCTTTCCACGGTCCGTTTTCGATATCCGTTGTCGAATACACATGTGTTTTCCCAGAAGTGGCGGAAAAGGTGGATACGTAAAACATTCCTTCGTGGTAACGCAAGCTACTGGCCCAGGACCCTTTGCCATAGGCGTCTTTGCTGTTTTCCAGGTTCATTTGGTCATTTTCAACCAATCGATCATAGGCGTAACCCACCAACTCCCAATTCACCAGGTCCTTTGATTTCATAATCGGAAGGCCCGGACTGAGATGCATCGTTGTGCTACTCATGTAGTATGTGTCACCCACACGAATGGTCGATACATCAGGAACATCGGCCCATATGATGGGGTTGGTAGCATTGTTAGCTTCTAATGTATGACTTAAGGCGAGGCTGAAACTCGCTATTATGATCAATGATTTAAATGTCATAAAGATGGTATTCTTGGTTGGAACTTTAAAAAAGCGACAGGCATCCATGATTGTCGAAAGTTGCTATTGTTGGAAAAGTAGGGCCATGCCGATTCATATCAAATTAGTTCATTGGCGAAATTCGAAAGAGGCCCGAACTGTGTTGCGGGAGGTTT
This sequence comes from Opitutales bacterium, assembly GCA_963676215.2. Lineage (GTDB taxonomy): Bacteria > Verrucomicrobiota > Verrucomicrobiia > Opitutales > JAFGAQ01 > JAKSBQ01. Next base: position 112,384 of record CAXXVT010000029.1, read on the forward strand.
CGGGAAAAGGAAGATTCGAAGACTCCAACCTCCTCATGAGACCATAAGTCGAACACTCTAGCTTTTCCAGAGATTCCCAGATCTGAAAACTGCACACTGACATCGCTAAACTCGGGCTGAAGTGTTTTTTCCGGATCCAGCAGAACAAGAAATTCGAAACTGCCTTTGCCTCCACTACCTTCGGTTATCATTCCGCGTGAGGTGAATGTATCGTATTCTTCCGGTATTTGAAACTCGATGACAGATACAGAGTGGGTCCCAATTCCATCAACTCTCTTCCCATTTAGCGTCAGTGGACGGTTATCTACGGTGCGGTTTTTGCGTGATTCCCCCCAACCGGCTGTCGCGAGAGTCCATTGGAGCTCAGTCAGTTTCAAGGTGCCGGCCGGACCTGAGAGTGTTGGCTCGATCCACGCAGCATGATCGTAGTAGCTGCCATCTCCTCCATCGCCCACTGCTAAAACCAGCAGTCGGGCCCCTTGTAAAGGAACTTCCATATCGATCACCTGCTCCTTTGGCTCACCCCGGAGTATCGGACTGCGGTAGTTTGGATTTGAAAGATCAAAGGGATCGCTGTTGTCCTGTGCGTTAAAAAGCGCCACAAGCTTGTCGGAGCTTCCTTGCATATCTGCTGTCCAAACGATAAGATCATCCTCGCGTGAAACCTGGCGGTTCTGCGTGCTTTTCTGATTCACCGCCAATACCTCAGGATTAGTGAGTAAACTAAGGGTGAAATCATCTAGTTGCGTCATGTCTGCGCCTAAAATGAGGGGTGAGCGCGCGATCGCCCAGAGATTCATGCAGGTAAGCTGTTCGTCCTTTGTGAAAAGGGTGGGGCGATCAAATTCAACAATGCCAAAAGGCAACATGTCTGCATCTGGCCAAGCGCCTTCTGTTCGATATTTGGTCCATTTTTCCAGCCGTCCGAACATTTCATACAACGGCAGCCATCGATCCCAAAAATCGTCAGAAATTCGCCACATATTTGCATGTTGCATCACATGGGTGCCAGACTCGATGGGGGTGTCCCCGGGAGAAAGACTGAGCACGATTGGGCGACCGGTTTTATCGATCGCTCTACGAATGGCTTCGATTTCGGCTTTTTGAGTCGCATCATAAGGGCGTGAAATGTCATCCACCTTTATAAAATCGACTCCCCACGAAGCATAGAGTTCGAACAATGAATCATAATAGGCTTGAGCTCCCTCTTTGCTCATATCGACGCCGAACATGTCTGGATTCCAGTCACAGGTGCTGCGCTGATCTGCAATATCTGAAGCGCGGGCGGTGGTACCCAAGATGGCAGTATTGTTCATCACTGCTTGTTTGGGGATGCCACGCATGATGTGGATCCCAAATTTTAGTCCTTTGGAATGCACATAGTTGGCGAGCGGTGCGAATCCTTTGTCGTTGGCTGCAGACGGGAACTTTGTAAGCGCAGGTGTGAGACGACTGTAGGCATCCATTTGCAACGAAGCCCCTTCTTCATATCCGTGCCCTTTCGAGTGCGGTTCATACCACTGGATATCCACAGTGAAGTAAGTCCAACCATGGGGTTTCAGAAGCATCGACATCGCATCGACTTGGGCTTTCGCCTGATCCTCGTTCAGTGTAGTGCCAAAACAATCCCAGCTGTTCCAACCCATGGGAGGAGTTTGCGCCCATGTTAGGAAGGTTGAGTCGGACGAAGCCCGAGATGGTGTCACGGTCATTAGTGTGACAGACAGCGCCAATACCGTTGCCCTTATCTTTTTAATCCGTGCAATCATTCTTATTCGATACTGCAATGTTCAAGTTTGAAATCCTCCGCATCGCATGTAAGAGATACCCTATGTGAATTGTTTTTCATGCCCTCGGGAGTGTTTGGAAATTCCAACGTTGATGGTTTCTGTCCAAAATCCATGCAGCGCAAGGCTGCAAATTCCCTGCGACATGAATGTCGGAGGGAATTTGCAAACGCCGCGAACATGAATTTTGACGAAATCCGAATCGGATAATGTTCTTTTTGCTCAATACAGCGTTGTTCAAAAGGAGCAGGGCTTCAGCCCAACACCTTTTAACCGCCTCGTTTTGTGGGAAAAGATTCATTACCATCTTTGTTCGAATTTCCAAACACTCCCTAGTTCTTGCCGGTTGTTTTTGAAGGTTCCAGCAGTGCCGCGAATCCCCCTCTTCGTAGTAATTTGACTTGGATGGAACTCGTTTTGTCTACTACAAGAAATTGGGTGTTGAAACTTTTGTCGTGCGTACCGTCTGCAATCAGAGTCAAGCGGTAAGAAACTCCGGCTGGCAGGAAATCGAAAGAAAGTGTCTTAAGCTTCTCTTGTGCTTCGCCGTTGATCGCTCCGATATACCAGCGAGTTCCCTTTTGGCGGGCGATCATAACGTCTTTGCCCGGATAGCCGTCGAGATAGCGCGTGTTTTCCCAGGCATTTGGAACCGTTTTCATGAAGTCTTTGGCTGCATCTGGTAGTTGGTAGTAACCTTCGGGGCGGTCAGCGAAATGCTGAATGCCCGATTCAAATACGACGCTTAATGCCAATTCGTGTCCATAGGATGTGATGTGAGGATGTTGGGAATTGGTGAAGGTCACTGGAGTGTAATCCATCGAACCAATCACATTGCGTGTATACGGTAGTATGCTGTTGTGTTCGGGTGCTGCAGTTGTCAGCTCTGGCCCGTTATTATACCATTCTGCTCCTCTAACGCCTTCGTAAGTCATTAGATTTGGATAGGTGCGTGCCCAACCTCGCGGAACAAGACAGCCGTGGAAATAAACCATCATCTCGAATTGGGCAGCATCTTCAAGAATATCGAGGTAGTAGGAGATCATATCCTGTTTTTCGCTTTCAAAAAAATCAACCTTCACCCCAACGATCCCCAATTTTTGTAGCTTGGAGAATTCTTCAACGCGATTCTCGTGGGTTAGCATACGATCTTGGGGCGTTGCAGACACCCAAGTATGGGGTCCCCCAGAATTGTACCAGATCAATGGTTTGACACCTAATGAATGAATATAATTGATGGCATCATCCAAATTACCTCCGTTTGCCATCGCATCCCATTCCCAATCGAGCAAAGTGTAGGGCCATCCCATCGAAGCTGCTAAATCGGCAAATTCACAGACCACTTTAAAATCCTTTGTTCCGTGATTATTTGACCAATAGTTCCACGATGCTACACCAGGTTGGATCCAATCTGTATTGGAAATTTTTGAAGGTGTCGCAACATCATCCACCAATGTTGACTCCACGATGTCAGCGAGAGATCCGACAATAATGACCCGCCAGGGTGACTTCCATGGAAGTGAAATTGTGGGTTGAGATTCTCCCAGTCCCCGTCCATCACCCGCATCGGGGAAAACCAGCCTGTAGTGAGCTCCATCATCCTGATTGCTCAATTTGGTGCCGCAATAGTTTCGATCCACATCTGATTCGTGAATGAGGAACCAACAGGATTGATCAACAGGTGTGAAGAGAGCAGGGTAGCACCAATCTTGTTGGATTTCCCCATTGTCCATGACACTATACAGCCTTTCATTGGCTGGGTTCCATTCTTCCATCCACCTTTTGGTTCCTTCTTTTATTGTATAGGAGGTGAGTTCTTCCTTTACGACTACTGTTCCTTGTTTTTCTGGAAATTCGTAGCGGAAAGTCACACCATCGTTATAGGCTCTGACGATCAGGTTTAGCTTCGCTTTTTCGGCATTTTCAAACGAGATAAGGATCTCATTTCCTGAGTTATTGCTGTATTTTCTTTTCCCATGCAAAGCAGTGTAGCTTTCATTGATTTGAACTGGATCGCTCGCGCGCAGGAGCTTGAGGTTCTTCGAAAAATCCTGATCCTCCCGGATGAGACCCAAATCAATTCTTGGAATAACTTCAGAGTGCTCTCCCTGTCCTTGATATTCCAGGTTCAGAAACCATCGGATCCCGTTGTTTGCTTGTTCCTTATGCAATCCAACTTCAATGCTCTCGTTGGGAGATCGTATGGATAGCTCCTGCGAAAAACTGACTGAAGCTAAAAACAGTAAGAAGGGAGTGATGATGGTTTTGGGGTTCATTGATGCTTCTTGGTTTGTTAGCTATTTGAGTCAGTTACTTTAGCGTGATCTGAACCATTTTAAGATCCTTAGCGTTGGAACTGGATCCATAATAAATCTCATAGTCACCTGGGGTGACAGCCATGTCACGTAGCTCCCGGTCATAGAATTCGAAAGATGAAGGTGAAAGCTGGATGGTGGCTTCCTTTGTCTCACCAACTCCAAGTTCAACTCGTTGAAATCCCTTCAAAGTTTTTAGGGGACCGTTCTTATCGTTTACCTTTTTTACGTAGACTTGAACAATCTCCGTTCCCTTTCGTTTTCCGATGTTGCTGACTGGAACTTTGAGTTGAGCGGATTCATCGGTTTTGATCGTTGAAAATTTTAGTTCTGCAGTTCCGATTTCGAAAGTGGTGTAGCTCAGTCCAAATCCGAACGGGAACAACGCATCGTCCATAAAACGATAGGTGCGACCTTGCATGGAGTAGTCTTCGAAATCCTTTAATTGATCGGAACTTTTATAAAATGTAATTGGGAGTTTTCCCGATGGATTGGTGTCACCAAATAATACATCAGCCACCGCTTGTCCGCCGGATTCGCCTGCATACCACGCCTGAAGAATGGCATCACAGGATTCAGTTTCTGGCGTAAGGGCAATAGCTGAGCCTGAACAATTGACAAATACCACTTTTTTGCCCGCAGCTTTTAGTGCCTTGAGGCAATTCCGTTGAACGGAAGGAAGATCAATGTTCGTGCGATCTCCGCCTTTGAACCCTGGGTAGGAAACTGGCATTTCTTCCCCTTCGAGGTTCCCTGATAGTCCACCTACAAATACGACCTGTTCGATTCCTTTCAATTTTTGGATTAAGTCGGAGTAGTCGACATCCACTTCTTTCCCAAAATTGAATTCGATGTTGGCCTGCCAGTTGTTGAGCTGTGCGTATTGGATTTCAATTTGATACGTTTTGCCTGCTTCGACTTTGAACGGAATCCTGGAAGGTAGCGTTCGCCAATTTTCGTATTCTTGTAATATTTCACCGTTGACTGTGAGTTTAAAATGTCCCGTTGCCCCGCCCTTGAATACGATTTCTTCACTAACTTGGGCGGTGAATTCAGTTTCATACAAAGCAGAAAAGCCTTCGAGTTTTACCCCCGATGCAAACTCATGCTGGCCCGCAGTCGTCTTTTTAATCGGGTTTTTAATTTGCTCCACTGTGACTGGCTCACCTTTTCGCTCAGCATTGTTCCAGTAGGTCGATTTGATTCCTTGTATGCCTTCAAAAGAACACTGATCGAAATAGCTCTCGGTTATCTTATCTTCAACTAAGTCACATCCTTTATCGTAGTATATTTTTTCTGCGGGTAGTTTGCTTTTGATGCCGTCGAGTATGGATATGGTGCGAACTGGTGTCCCGTTGTAGTTACCCCACAACATAGGTTTGTCGTCAGCGTTGGGTCCAATAATGGCGATTTTTGGAGCATTCTTTGCCAGTGGAAGAACATCGTCCTTGTTTTGCAGAAGGGTCATCGTCTTCCTCGCCATATTGAGGGCCAGCTTTTGGTGCTTTTCATTGTTTAAGACCGAAGGTGGAATCTGAGCCCATGGAACGATCGAATCATCATCGAAGTCTCCTAGATCGAAACGCCCGATCAGCACTCGCATCAAACTTTTGTCGATGTCTTCTTCTTTTAATAGATCGCGATCCACCGCTTCGGGCAGAGTGATAAAAGGATAGTTTTCCCATACACATTCCACGTCGGTTCCCGCCAAAACTGCTTTGGCCGCTGCATGCACTGGGTCAGAAGAGACCTTGTGGGTGTTGAAAAAATCGGTGATTGCCCCGCAGTCGGAAACCACCAGGTAATCAAATCCCCATTGTTCGCGTAGAATGCGTTGAAGGAGTTTTGTATTTCCGCAGCAAGGTTCATCATCGAGTCGCTGGTAGGCACACATGACCTGACGCACGTCAGCCTCCTGGACCAGTGCTTTGAATGCAGGTAAGTAGGTTTCGTAAAGATCCCGTGGATCCACATTGTTGAGATTCAGCTCGTGCCGGCTCCATTCGGGACCTGAGTGCACGGCGTAGTGTTTTGCGCAGGCCAGCAATTTCCGATATTTGGCATCTGCGGGACCTTGCAATCCCTTTACAACGGCTACTCCCATACGAGACATCAGATAAGGATCTTCTCCATAAGTCTCCTGACCACGACCCCATCGTGGATCGCGGAATATGTTCACATTGGGTGTCCAAACCGAAAGGCTTAGGAAGCGTTTGTTTTCGTTCCCATCATTGATCCATTGGTGGTATTTTGCCCGTGCTTCATCGGATATCGCATCGTAGATTTCGTAAAGCATCGCGTCATCGAATGAGGCAGCCATCCCGATGGGTTCGGGAAAAACCGTGACATTGTCATTATTGGCATATCCGTGAAGAGCTTCACTCCACCAATTAAACCTCGGGATACCCAAACGCGGTATGGGTTCCGATTGGTCACACATCAAAATTGCTTTTTCGTCGAGCGTGAGCCTGGATACCAGGTCTTGCGCACGTTCTCTCGAGCTCAAAGTGTGATCTTGATAGGGAAGAGTTTGTGCCGGGAGTTGAAGAAAGCTGGATATTCCGAGGAGATAAATTAGGGGGTTTTTCATAGTTTTTTAACAATGGAAATCACAGAATTGTCTAGGTATGTCGTTAAGAGTGATTGAATTTCCAATAATCGAGGGTGATTTACTTATCAGTTATATCTTTGAAGATTAAAAATACATTATGGATGCCGTGGACTGTTCTTTTTTACTGCTACTGCACTACTGCACCGGTGGGTTCTTTCGGTGCCCGCAATTGGCTGATGATTATTGAGAAAAAGAAACTGCAAATACTCACTGGGGCGGTAACTGAAGTTTTCATTTTGTGAATCTTGAAAACATGTCGCAACAACAGAGTTTGAATGACTGATGTCTAAACTTTGTCTCTGGAATTGCAGAACCTAGAGTGAATATTCTACGGGGAGAAGTGCTTTTGCCCTCTCTATGGCTAAATACATAGAAGCCTTATTTCATAAGGATTAAGCTTAGTAGAAGAGGGCACTTACATAAGATAGCTACCTTGTGTAAAGCGATCCTCTTTATCCCTTCTCTATTCGACATTTTGGTGGTGTTATTTTAAATCGTTCGTCGCTCAAAAACTTGCGTTCTTTTCTGCAAGCGGGTCAGATTAAATTCAGGAAGCTCTAGTTGATTTCCAACTTCCATTCATCAAATTTCATGTCTGTAACATCGTTGCCCCGATAGACCAAATACAAGTCGTGGGTGCCTGTTACGGCATGGGATAATTCACTGGTTAAGATCTGCCAGTTTCCAGTTTCTTCTGAAAATACGTCCACTTTGCAAGTGCTGATTAATGAACCTTCTGGAGAATTTAAATGGAGTTCGATGCTGGCATTTTGACAAATTTCAGCACTTTTGATCTTGGCTTTAAAGGTTTGCACGGTTTCACCCTCTCCAAAATCTATTCCTTTAATTAATGTCCAATCTCCTTCATCCAATGATCCTACCATCATATTACCTGGGGTTGTCAGCATGTGTTCAGTTTCAATCCCTTTTTGAGCTGCAAATGTTTCGGCCTGGATCCATCCCTCGTATGGATTTATCGCTTCATTTTGTTCCACGCCATTCGTCGTATATTGGACTTCTTCAATGTTTCCATCCGTGTCGAATGTGAACGTTTCGAGCCCAATGTTACGGCGAAAACCAGTTGGGATACCAGCTTCGGCTGCTACAATTCGGTTGTGGTAAACATGATACCACTGGCCCTTGAACTCAAACTGACCGGAATGATTATTGTTGTTGTTGATCGGAGGTTGAGCTGCAATCGCTCCCTTGTATTCAAAACCTTCTATCGGATGGTCACTTGTCATATAGTCGATACGCATTTCCGCTTTTGGAGTTGTTGAATAGGAGTAATAGTAGGTTCCATTCCTTTTAAAGACCCATGCCGCTTCAAAGAAATTGAGTGCCTCCATCTTCATCACATCACCATCGAGTTCTGTCATGTTTTCCTTCAGTTTCGCAACACGCGGTTTGTCATCGCCGTTTCCTCCAAAATAGATATAGGCCTGACCATCATCATCGATGAAAACACCTGGATCAAACAACCATCCACCCTGAAATGGTTGCACTCCTGGAGTTGAATGATCAATGAGAAAGGTACCCCGCTCGTCTCTGAATGGGCCTGTCGGTGAATCGGACACTGCTACACCGATATTTGCCCCGCTATTTCCGAAATATAGATAGTATTTCCCGTTGCGTTCGATTGCTGAAGGTGCCCATGACTTTACCGCCCAACTCGTATCACGGGCAGCATCAAATACGATACCGTGGTCCGTCCAGTTTTTCATGTCACTGGTGGAAATACAAACAATGTTCGGGATATTGTAACCCCCCTCTACGGGACTTACGTCGTCGTTTGAGCAATAGACATAAACTCGATTTTCGGTCACCAATACCGAAGGGTCCGCCAGGTAGCGATGGGAGGCAACCGGATAGTCTGCAGAAAGTTGAAAGCAGGTCGTGAGCGCAGTAAATGCGAATAGTATGATTTTTTTTAAGTTCATTACAAATTGGTTTTGTGGGCTTATTGTCGCCTTTATTTAAACAGGAGTTGAGCTAGGTGATAGAGGTTGCTCTTCCATTCCTTTGGTTCATGTCCGTTAGATTCCACATTCCAGTAGTGATCGATATCGTGTTGTTTCGCATATCGTTGCACTGCTTGGCTGAAATTGATGAGGCCGTCTTTGTTTCCGCAGGAGAGGTAAAGTAGTTTGAGTTGTTTTTTTGCATATTGAGGATCGGGAATCAGTTCTTCTGGAGGTTTTGTGTTCGGTGCAGAAGACATCCCTGCTACCCATGCAAATGCATCGAGATTTCCTAGTCCAAAATTCAACGATTGTCCTCCGCCCATTGAAAGTCCTGCAATGGCACGATCCTCGCGCTTAGTTGATGCTGAAAATGATGATTCGATCGCTGGCATAAGACTGTTGAGTAGGTCTTTCTCGAAACGAGCAAAAGCATCTACGTTTTCTTTGCTAAAAATTTCCCCCTCCGCACGATCATTTTTTCGAGCCCTCCCATTGGGCATGACGACGATCATGGGAGTCATTTTCCCAGAGGCGATCAGGTTGTCGAACATGACGTCAGGAGAGGCGAAGCGTGACCATTCCGTTTCATCACCCCCGATTCCGTGCAAGAGATAAAGAACAGGGTAGGAGCTTTCTTCATTATAAGATGGAGGAAGATAGACAGTCGCTTTTCGCTGGGTACCGACTATTTCGGAGGTGTAAATAAACCCTTCCAACTTCCCGTGAGCGATGTTATCCTGCGGTGTGGTCGCTTTCTCAGGCATGGCGGGGAATATCGTAACATCGTCTTCATTGAGAACAATTTCCCTTGCGAAATTTCTTTTGGCTTCCTCTGCACCTTCTTCTGCAATCAAGCAAGTTAGTGATGATAAGCTGATCACCAAACCTAATAATTTGATGTTACAGAATCTTGGGAAGCGAATGTGTCGTGGCATGATTTATGTTATAGTAGAATTTTGGAATTCAGAATTCCTTCAGGCTAGACTGTGCTGCTGATGGATCCTTTGGTGCAAACTTGCTGCTGGTTTTATGACAAGTCACTTTTGAGGGTCTCGAATCAATCGGTCTGATGGTAGATAGAATTGCTCCTTTGTTGAGCAGATTCTATCATTCTATTACCAAAGAGATATTTGGTTTATTTCAGAAGGATAATAATAAAGGAAATTGGCCTGTGGCGGAGCATTAAACGTTTTATCTTTATTTGCAATATTGTGAGATTTAGAACCAGTGGTAATGGAGGATTACTAATTCAGTTTTTCCAATTTGCAAACTCTTGCGATTAATCTGATGGCTCACTTCTATGATTTGGCCAAATCATTCGTTTGAAAGCAGCGAAAGCATTGTAACGGCGTATCTTTCACCGAGCATCTTGTAGCCTTCAGGAGAAAAATGCAGATCGTCTGCGGTATCAGGACATCCCTGCGAGGATACCACGTGGGCTGTTGGGATCGTATCGGGAAGGGTACGGATGATTTCATTCATGCTGGCGCATTTACCGTTTTGGTCGGCAGAAACCACTTCGCCTGCGATGAGTGGCACTTTTTCAGCCTCAAGCACGAGGTCATGCAATAGGTTTTCGTAGATCGTTTTAACCTTAACCGGCCATTGTCGGTCGCCTGTGTTGGATTCACCTTGATGCATCAGGATACCCTTTATGATTCCGTCTTTTTGTGCTATTTTTGCCATCTCTACCAAGCGTTTGTAGGGATCTTTGTCATAAGCACTGGATATAGAATGAAGCCAATCCGGCGCATCGGCTAAATACGATTCACGTGTCGCTGGATCAAAAATTTCGATTTTTGTTCCTCCAACCGCGACGTTGATCACTCCGACCTTAACCTCTTTGGGGAGTGAACGGACCATAGTTCGACCAAAGTAGTCTGCCGGACTGAGTCCTGCAGGAGGACGGCTCAATGGTGGTGTCGCGGTATACCAATGCCCTTTTTTTCGGCCCATTTCCGGAAAATCAACTGCTGCGAGGACTTGGAACCGTGGATCAACCGGGTCTTTTTCAGAATCGGGTATTCCCGGATATCCTTCCATGTTGGATTGCCCGAAACAGAGAAAAATATAGAAGTTTTCGTCTTGCTCCGAAGTATTGGCGGCGACAGCCATGATCATGGTTGAAGTAATGGCAAAGAATGTCAGGAGTATTCTCATTTCAGGAAAATATATTTATTCGAATTCGAGATAAAGGTCAAAAAAAGGCAGGACTTGCTGAGGAATACGGCCAGGTTTCGTGTAGATTCTATTGACGTGGTCTCCAATATATTCTTCCGCAAAATGCTGAATGCCTACGTTTTCCAGACGTTGACTGAACATGTCACACTGGATGGTAAAGCGATCACCTGCGTTTCTTCCCCAATCGAACTTAATGGCCCGGAGTTTTTGCAGATTTTCGAGGTGGTCATCGATCATATGCATCGGCATGTTGTCATACCATTTTTGAAGTACCTCCTTGTTTACGGTGAGTTCATCTTCATCGTATTCAAAAGGAAAATCACAGTAGAATGGTGGTTTATCAGGATTGGGTGACCAGGACCGAGCAAATGCGACCATGACTTTTCCGAAGTAGGTTTTATTGAGCTCTTCAAAGGTCGTAATGGTCGACAATTCTTTAAAAGTGGCACTATTGGGGCCATATTCCCTGACAATACTCAACGCTCCCGGACTGATAGCGTAAACAGAGTCGAAAATATCTGGGTGTTTCATTGCGAGTTTGAGAGCACCATACCCACCCATACTATGGCCAGCGATCCCTCTGCTCTCCTTTTTTGCGAGCGTTCGATAGTGTGTGTCCGTGTACTCAACCAAATCAAAAACCGTGAAGTCTTCCCAGTTTCCAAACACGCCGGAATTACTGTAAAAACTGCCATCATAGGTCGTTTTTTGATTGGAAAGCACCATGATGAACGGACGGATACGGTGCGTTTCGATCGCATAATCCAAAAGTTCCGCCATATATTGCATGCCGCTGTGGTCGCCGGTAAAACCATGGAGGAAATAGATGACCGGATAGCGTTTTTCAGATGCTTCGTAATTGGGTGGTAGGTAAACGGCCACCTCGCGGGTTGGATTTTCACCAAATTCATTCTCAAGGGTCGATGAATAGAGTGTGTCTTCGACAACGCTTGATTGTGCAATGATCACAAAAAGTGAGATCTGGACAATGAAGAAAAATGATTTCAACAGGATGTTCTTCATAACTATTACCAATTTGCGGTTTGGCTACTTGGTTGTTATTAGACTTTGTTGTATTTGGAAATGGTAACAAACGGATTATTTGTCGCGTGATTCAGGCTCAGATTTCGCTGATGAAACCTGAGCCTGCGGGGCGAAATCTTACATTAACGAGCCTTTCCGAATTGGTTGATCGCTTCGGATTCTGAAATGCCCGTCCAGCCGATATTCTGGGGTAAGAATCCGAGCAGTTTGACCAAGCCAGAAAGCGCATCGTGATCGAAAGCTACCGTATAAATCCGATCCGCATCCAATGTTGTTTCAGAGAAATTTTCACTCATGAGACAGGCATAATCGCGCTCTGCACTCTTCACTTTTTCCTGGGCTTCTTGAAGTTGAGTTCCTGTTAATTCGAGCCGATAGATTCGATTTTGATAGTTTAGCAACGCAAGGTCTGAATATCGAGTCACACCTTCTTTCGCCTTAAATGAATCGGTTAGTTCCCATTCTGCCTGATAATCCATTGCAGCAGCTCCAAAATCAGCAGAACCGAGCTCACGCAGTAGATTTGCCTGTGCTGTTGCCCATCCCTCTTTGTTGTACATCGAAGAGGGCAACAACGCGCTTTGTGAATAGGCCTCAGACCAATTCCAGTTGCTATCGAAGCTTCTCGCGGTGGAAACAGTTCCATCTGGAGCCAACATTACAAAATCAGCCCCATATCCATGATTGAATAATTCCTTCGGCAATAAAGCTCCCGGTTTGTAGAAGCTGGTTTCATCGCTTGCAATCCAGAGTATCAGTTTTTGAGGGGCGAGGGGATTGTAGTGTATCAAAGCCCAAGCAGCATCATCCTTTGTGTAACTGAAATGATCACTTGTAGTGAGCGTTGATCCTTCGTCATAGACGGGCAGTTCTTTTTCCATGCGTTGCACGATGGTATTCTGGTCGGCCGTTCCAATCAAAACCAGATGGTGATGTGCGATGTCTTCTTCAGTTACTTCCTCATCGCTTTTTATGGGCAGAGTTCCATAGAGATTCTGGAAATGTGAAACGCCATCGGTTTGTGATGCGACGATTCCATCTATGTTCCAGGAAGTATTCGGGCTTTTGGAAGCGGCAATGGCAGCAGTTTTCAGCGCCGCGTCTTCAGCATTGTTTCCCGATGTTCCATAAACGATCAACATCGGTGTTCCATCGTAGAGCATCGCTGCTGCTCCGGGAGTATGAACACGTTTGGACCTTACTTGAGGTGCCTCAAAACGAGGTTCTGCTTTATCGAGGACGATTTCTACCGTTTCCGGGAGAGGTGCTGCTAAAACAATCGTGCGATGGGCATCCAGAGACAATTGCAGGGGTTTTTCTGGATCAAAAGGTGCAGATGCGAGATCAAGCCGCAAGCGTGTTATGTTCTTCAGAGAACCGTATAGCATGTTGCCGGCCCCAACTCTGAGATCAATGGTAGCGGCTGCTTGATCCGGACCCCATTCTGATACGTGTGCCCACCAGGCTCCGTTTGCGATACCGTCAGTGGCTGTATATTGAATCGTACTTACGGTTTTAGGATTGGGACGCACTTGAATTTCTCCCCATTCGGTGGAGCGTTTGCCTCCCTCGAGCCACTCCCAGACGGCATGACCGAATCCGGTCGTCTGTTCGATGATGACTTTTCCACCGATATCGTGCAGATGCAAAAGGGGGCCTCTGCTACTAACGATGGGCACGATGGGATCATCGTCACTGTGAACTGAATATACCGGCAACTGGATCATGTTTTCGATGGGAGATTGCAGGGCAAGTCCACAAGTGGGTCTGGCGCATGCAAATAGATCCGGATATCTGGAACCATACCACATGGAAGCAAGTCCACCCATGCTGCCACCCTGAAGATCTACCCTGTTTTCGTCGGTTGTCCAGGTGCTCTGAACGTATTTCAAAACATCGATTACATCACGTTCAGAAAGCATTTTGTACCATCCACCGCGGGCCCTTCCAAGCACGGCGATATCGAACCGCCCCGGATGCGCTGAGTATCCGGCTGAATGCTCCATATGATTCCCGCTGAAGCC
>CAXXVT010000030.1:0-66511 GCA_963676215.2 Opitutales bacterium
AAGGGTTCGCCCAATGTGCCCTCCAAATTCATGTCCATTGACAAGAGACCATCGACGACTGGGGTATCCAACCGTAAGAACTCGTCTCCACTGACCGATAGCTGCAATTTCCAGTCCCGAAAAGGATCCACTTTAACGGCAAAATAGGGAGGCCTCGATTTGACTCCCCGTCCCCCAGCAGAACTATCAAGCAAACCCGTCGAATCCATCAATACGACACCATCTTTAAGATTTAAAGATCCTTCAATTTGCGCAACTTCGTCTCCATTTTTCCAAGCGTGGATGGCCATATCGGTTCTCAATAATACGCCAGCACTACGAACCACTGGTATATCCTTTCCCTTCAATCGAAAATCAAACTCCGGATTCTTCAGATCTTCAAACTGTATCCAACCTTCTGCCAACATTGGCTCCCTGCCGATCCGACCTTCAAACTGTTTCAACTCAGCCCTTTTTCCTGCAAACACCAAATCGCCCTTCATATCTCGAAACGCACCAAATGGAAATATCGCTCTTGTGGAAATACCACTCAGGTGAATGTTGCCCTTAATCCCTTCACTCCAACGCCCCTCCAGATTGAACTTCAAAGTTCCTGCTGGTCGCAGTGTTTCTGGAGCAAAATAGGCGAGAGGAGCTAAATCAGTTTCCGATGCCTTCAACCGATAACTCAGTTCCTCCCATGGAATTTCGCTTGATTCTAAGCGCGCTCGATCAAGGAGTGCTTGAGGTAGATCCATATCACCCTCAAGAGCAAACACTGTATCCGCAATTTCAAGTCGGATCGGATTCAACTCAAAATGGGTTCCAGAAAGCTGGAGATCCGCACTTAGCGTTGCAACGGGTAGCCCATGCGCTTCAGTCCCCGGTAGCGTCACGATCTCCGCATGAATGCGTCCCTGAGGCACTGACAGCGTGCCAGAGAGGTTGGCATCTACCTCCACTGACTGCAAAGGGATACCCACGTAAGGCTGCAACAATGGTATCCACTCATTGGAATGAGAGGAAATGATCGTCAGTTCCAGCCTATCCTCCGCTGTCACTTGCAAGGTTGGGGCTCCAGATGTGGTGGAGAGTTCGTAGGGTAATTTACCATCGAGGGTTATCCATTTTTTCTCTCCTGCAGTGACAGAAAAATCCTGCAAATTGAGTCCCGATTGATCCCACTGCAATGCTCCAGACGCTCGGATCGCTCTATCCTCTACGTTGAGAGCGACATCCAGCGCACCAGAAACGATGATATGATCACTCGGGTGCCCGAAAGTTAGAGTAGCGGCATTGACAGTAATATCGGGAAGCAGGCTTTCCAGCCAAGGCTGCGTAAATTCCGACAAATCAAATCCTTCCAGCGAGAGTTCACCCTCTCGCGCTTCACTTCCCTCGAGGTTCAGCCGCACCATCAGTTCACTCCCCGGTTTTTCAATTCTGAACGGATCCACCACTAACCGTATTGGAGAAGTCGATGATTCTTGGACGTTGTAGGTGAATGCAGTTGGCTCTGTTAGTGTCCATCGAAGATTTTCCTCTTTTTCGGCCCCTATCTTCAATTGCTGAATGGTTCCGGAGATCCCTTCGGCCCAATTCAAATCTGCCGAGGCAATAAGTTGAGATTCAAAAGGATTTTCTAATACCAACGATTCGATTGTCAGATGGTCGAAATCTCCGAGTAATTGCGCCTTCAACTGCAGCGGATGGATTCCGTTCATCTTGAATGAATCGACTTCCATCCTTCCTTGATAACGCACACTCAGTGGCTTCAAACTCCCCTCTCCAAACGCTTCGAATCGAATTCTACCAACAGACATGGATTCCCCCAAATATTCCTTAAATAATGAAGGGGAAACGTCACCTTTTAACGTCATCTCCGTCAGTCGGTTAGAAACAAAATCATAGACAAGATTGCCACTCAGCGAACTGTCCTCCCCCGCCTCAACCCTGAAGTTTTCCACCTCAACACTATCCAAATTTGCAGTGCCAGTGAAAGAGAACGCCTCGGTGGGAATGCCCCGGTAGACGACGGATCTTCCTTCGATTACAAATGTCACATTGGGCCGTTGATCCGATGGACTCGGTTTAAGCAGTAAGCTGCCTTGAAGGTCGCCGGTTAATTCTGGAGCATTGAGAGCATTGAGATTCAGTTGAATATCTCCTTCTGCCGTGCCAATGAGTTTCCTCGATCCGAAATCGTAGGAAATGGGTGAATTCGTTGCCAGTGTTCCAATTGCAGATTTAAAAACAGCGTTTTGCACCCGAAGCTCCGCCAAGTTACCCTCCGCTTCGATTTCCAAAGTTGCGCCATTCAAATACTCCGGTAATTCAGGATTTTTCATCGGAGAGGATAAAGATCCCTGCAGACGATAGGCTTCGTTTTCCCAACTCGCCTTTAATGAACCCAGAACTCGCGGATAATGCAGTGTCGGAACCCATTGCCGCGGATCAAAATCAATCGCAGCCATTTCAATAATTGCTCTGGAAGGAATCCATCCTGTCTGACCCCATTGCGCATTGCCGCTCCATTGATTCTCATCCAACTTTCCTTCTAATACAGCCTTGAGTGGACCCCTTCCCACAGCATCTGCCGTCAATTTAACGTTCAGATGGCCTCTATCTTCGACCAGGACAACGTCTAACTCAATTTCCTGCTCCACTGTTGGCAGCACCAATGTAAATCCGAATCCAGGGGCTTCAAATGATTTCAGGGTGATATCATCACTCTGCAGAGAGATTTCTCCGTTTCGGAGTAAGATATCCCCAAATACCAATTGCGTTTCGCCTGATTCAATATTCAGCTGATCCACCGCTGCCCAGGGGAGCCATTGCTCTAGTAATTTACTGAGATCACTCACCTGCTGGAACAAATCCGAAAGAACCAGATCTGGCTCATCATTGTCGCCATCGTTGGATTCAAGCGCATGGAACTGCACATCAACAGTCCCCATTTTGACAAAAGGGTGATTTTGCCCGTTCCTCTGGGCTTTCCATAACCAGATTACCGGCGAATAGGCCTTCAATTCCGAAACACGGATCTCAATCCCGCCAATTTCTGCGTCGATTTCTTTGAGTTCAAACCGCTGATAACCATCCGTTGAATAGTCTTCAAATGCCAAGACGCTTTCGGGTAAAAACATTCGCATCCCAACGCCCATCCACAATGGCAATGTCACGGCAGCTGTGCACAATAAACCACACCCGATCGCGATGATAAAAGCAACGCGTCGGAAAAATTTCAAAACACGATTTTCTATCCCTAGATTATGTGACGGCCTATTTTCCAAAATTAAAGTGCTGGTAATTTAGAGTGAACTTGAATCAAAAGCTATAGCATAGACGACCCCGACGGACAATTGTTGTGCGTTTTGTTCCCATCAGGGAAATTGAGCACAAAAAAACACCAGAGCAATCGCCCTGGTGTTTTTCAAAATGATAGACTGCCCAAACTGATGGGCAGGTTGAATAAGCCTATTTTTTGCCTTCTTTAGCTTCTTTTCGCTTAATGGCTTCTTCGATAACAGCCTCAGAAACATTGCGAGGAGTCGAAGCGTAGTGGTCGAATTCCATGGAGAATTGTCCACGACCAGAAGTCATCGTACGAAGATCTCCAATGTATCCAAACATTTCACTCAAAGGAACGTGGGCTTTGACCTGAACGCCATCTCCAGAGCTAGTCGGCTCCTGAGACATAATCATTCCTCGGCGACGATTCAAATCACCAATCACATCACCCATGTTATCCTCAGCGACGAATACGTCTACCTTCATTACAGGTTCAAGGATTTCAGGCTTACCCTTAGGGATCGATTGGCGGTAAGCTGCTCTGGAAGCAGTTTCGAAAGCCATTGCAGACGAATCCACTGCGTGGAAACCACCATCCTTCAAAGTTACCTTAATATCATCCATTGGATAGCCCGCGAGCACACCCTTAACGATGCAGGTTCTGAAACCCTTCTCAACCGCTGGCCAGTATTCCTTAGGAACGTTACCACCAACAACTTTGGATTCAAAAACAAAACCACTACCAGGTTCGCCGGGTTCAATCGAGTAGTCGATTTTCGCGAACTGACCAGAACCACCAGACTGCTTCTTGTGAGTGTAAGAATCTTCAATCGCTTGAGTCACCGCTTCACGGTATGCAACCTGAGGCTTTCCAATATCTGCAGCAACACCATAAGTGCGCTTGAGGATATCAACCTTAATGTCCAAGTGAAGCTCACCCATTCCTCTAAGAATGGTTTCACCACTTTCTTCATCTGTTTCAACACGGAAAGATGGATCTTCCTTGGTCATCTTATTCAATGCGATAGAAAGTTTTTCCGCATTGGACTTATCACGGGCAGCAATCGCAATGGAGATAACCGGATCCGGGAAAACCATTGGCTCAAGTGTAGCCGGGTTTTTCGGATCACAAAGAGTATGACCGGTCTGAGTATCTTTCAACCCAACCAACGCCACGATATCACCCGCTTCAGCGTAATCGAGTTCTTCACGATCTTCCGCTTGCATCCGAACAATACGGCCAACGCGCTCAGTTCTACCCGTGAAGGTATTGAGAACGTTCATACCCTTTCTTACTGTTCCTTGGTAGATACGGGTAAAAGTCAATGCACCAAATTTATCTTCGGTGATCTTAAACGCCAACGCACGAAGTGGCTTTTCCGGGTCGATTTCCGCAAACGAGCCAGTTTCAGTGCCATCGAGGTCTACTTCTGGTTGAAGTGGAGCTTCTGTTGGGTTTGGAAGGTAATCCACAACTGCATCGAGAATCAACTGAACTCCTTTGTTTTTAAACGCAGTTCCACAATATGTCGGGAAGAAAGTCATGTCGATGGTGCCCTTGCGGATACAAGCCTTGAGGGTCGCCACATCAGGTTCTTCACCTTCGAGGTATTTTTCCATTACCTCATCATCAACTTCAACAGCCTTCTCGATCAGCAATTCACGGTATTCCTTTGCCTTTTCGAGCATGTCCGCAGGAATTTCACCAACGGTGAATGCAGTTGGATCTCCGCTGTCATCCCAGATGTGAGATTTCATTGTGATCAGATCCACCAATCCCTTGAAATCACTTTCTGTTCCGATCGGAAGCACCATCACGAGTGGATTCGCACCGAGGATTTTTTCAACCTGACCCACCACACGGTAGAAATCAGCGCCAACCCGGTCGAGTTTGTTTACAAAAATAATTCGGGAAACCTTGGAGTTATTCGCATAACGCCAATTGGTTTCTGACTGAGGTTCGACCCCGCCTGAACCGCAGAAAACACCGATACCACCGTCAAGGACCTTCAACGAACGATATACTTCGATCGTAAAGTCAACGTGACCCGGAGTGTCGATAATGTTGAGCTTGGTTCCGTTCCAATCACAGGTAACCGCAGCCGACTGAATCGTAATTCCGCGTTCCTGCTCCTGTTCCATGAAATCGGTCGTTGCCGCTCCGTCATGGACCTCACCGATTTTATGAATCATTCCGGTGAGCTTCAAAATTCGCTCTGATGTCGTGGTTTTCCCCGCATCAACGTGGGCAAAAATCCCTATGTTCCTGCACTTAGTTAAGTCTATCATTTGAGTTTACTCCTTTGAATTTTACGCGATGGTCAAATCGCGCAAAACAACAACGCGATATAGCAAATCGCTAAACATGCAATACATTAATGCCGAGAGGGCTGTATTTCCACTTTAAACACCGCTTTTCACTCCAATTTGAACCTTAAAGCGGGAATTGGAAAACTACTTCAATTGCGAATTCGTTATCAATCATAAAGCAAACAACTCACTTGATGTTTGGGTCTCGCTTCATCAATCACCTTCAACTTCGGTTCGATCTGACTGCACTCTGGTTTTGCCATCGGACACCGGGGATGGAAGGGACATCCAGTAGGAGGATTCAAATGGGAGGGGATATCTCCCGAGATCGGCTTCGCTTCGCGTTTGTAAGAAGGATCCGGCCGAGGGATCGCACTCAGCAAGGATTGAGTATAGGGATGCTTAGGGTTCGCATACAGTTCTTCGGCTGGGGCCCGTTCCACCAATTTCCCGAAATACATGACTCCCACTTCATGCGAAATATGTTGAACGACTGCCAGATCGTGAGAGATGAAAAGGAAAGAAATCCCAAATTCCTTCTGTAGATCCGAAATCAAATTCAAAATCTGGCTTTGAACAGAGACATCCAACGCAGATACTGGTTCGTCCGCGACGATAAACTTGGGTTTCAAAGCTAAGGCTCTGGCAATGCCAACCCGCTGACGTTGTCCGCCCGAAAATTCGTGTGGATATCGGTCGGCAACGGTTTTTCGCAGGCCACAAATCTCCATCACCCGAAGCACCTCTTCATTGCGGGATTTCTTGTCACCGATTTTATGAGTATCCAGCGGCTCCCGGATGATCTCACGCACGGTCATTCGAGGGTTTAGAGATCCATAGGGATCCTGAAAAATGATTTGCATCACCTCGCGGGCATCCATCATTTCCTGGCGATCGAGAGCCAATAAATCTTTCCCGTCAATAATCACTTTGCCATCGGTTACGGGCTGTAGTTTCAGAATCGAACGACCCAGCGTTGACTTCCCACAGCCAGATTCTCCAACCAGGCCAAAGGTTTTGTGACTCTCAATTTCAAAGCTGACATCATTGACGGCTTTGAGATGACCGACAACCCGATTGGCAATTCCTCCCCTAATCGGGTAAAAGGTTTTAAGGTTCTTAACTTGAACAAGTGGTGACTCCATACTAAAAAATACTCCTTTGATTAATTCGGGAAAAAACAAGCAACTTTGCGCCCGTTCCCAGCATATTCCAAGGGTGGCGATTGCTCCCGACATTTGGGTTGAACTTTCGGACAGCGATCCGCATAGCGACACCCCACAGGAAGGTCGGCTAAATCCGGAACCATGCCTTTAATTGTCGGTAGTTTCTCGATTTTTTTATCCCTTACCTTGGGGATCGAATCAAGAAGTCCTCGAGTATAAGGATGCTTGGGGCTTTCAAATAAGGCCACGGTTTCTGAGACCTCGATGATTTGACCGCAATACATAACGACCACCTTTTTACACGCCTCCGCGATAACGCCTAAGTCGTGGGTGATCAGAATCAGTCCCATGCCAAGCTTCTCCTGCAAGCGTTCGATCTCATCCATCACCTGAGCTTGCACCGTAACATCAAGCGCAGTCGTGGGTTCGTCCGCAATAAGAATCTTCGGATTACAGGAAAGGGCCATAGCAATCATAACCCGCTGCCGCATCCCTCCCGAAAGCTCATGAGGAAATTGTTTCAAGCGCTTTTCCGGAGATTCAATTTCGACAATTTTGAGCATTTTCACCGCGATCTCGATCGCTTGCTGCTTGCTCACCTTCTGGTGAACCCGAATCACTTCCGTCATTTGGTTACCAATCGAAAAAACGGGATTGAGCGCCGTCATGGGTTCTTGGAAAATCATCGACGCTTTATTCCCCCGAAGATCTCGCATCTCGTTCTCAGATAACTGAGTGACGTCCATTCCATCCAACTCAATACTACCGGAAACGATTCGCCCTGGTGGGTTGGGAATGAGCCGTAAAATCGAAAGCGCAGTCACTGATTTACCGCAGCCAGACTCTCCTACAATGCCGACTGGCTCACCTGCGTGGACTTCAAAACTGACACCATCTAGGGCCCGGATGATGCCCTTCTCCGTTTTAAACTCAACGACGAGGTCCTTAATACGTAAAACTGGATTTTCTTTTTTACTCATGATTCATCTTTGAGCCGCAGATGTTTTTTAGTTAGAGACTTTTTTGGGGTCGAGGGCGTCCTGCAAGGCATCGGCGAACATGTTAAATGCAATCACAAGAACAAAGAGAAAAATCGATGCAGCGGCAAAATTCCCAAAATGTCCGCGGAGCACATCGCGAGTTGATTCTGAAAGCATGGTTCCCCAGCTCACACCATCTTTCACTCCAAGTCCCAGGAAGGTTAGAATGACTTCACTCTTGATCGCTCCAACAAATGCAATGGTGGATTGCACAAGAAGGATGTGAAAGGTGTTTGGAATGATATGCCGAAAAATGATGGTCATAGGAGCGACTCCCAGCGCTTTGGCCGCTTGCACATACTCCAAATGTCGGATTTTAATCACCTCACCCCGCACAATCCTGCAGGTGCTTGACCAGAATGTCGCAATCATCGCCACATGCATGGCGTAGGGCTGATCTTTCAATGCAAACCCCACTGCAGCTACAAAAAGGTAAAAGGGAATGGCATCGAGACAGCCATAGAGCCACATAATGATCTCATCGATTATCGTGCCATTAAAGAAGCCAGCAATGGACCCGAGGATGCCGCCGATGGCAGTCGCACTGATCGCTACAATAAACCCTACTTCAAACGCAGTCTTGGTTCCCTGAATCGCTCGAGAGAAGATATCCTGTCCGTTCACATTGGTCCCAAAAAAATGAGCCATGGACATTCCCTCAAATCCTTCCTCTCCCAACTCACTCCAGTTCTGCCCAAAAATTCCGGCCATAACCCCGAGCACCACGATCAGATAAATGCCCACGATCACCATCGCGGCCACACCAAATCGGTCCCGCATCAGCTTGCGAAAACTCTTGGTCCACAATGATTCTTTTCCAGTGTGTTTAAATAGACTCATTCTCAAAATTCCTAGTTCGTGGTTACATTCACTTATTAAACGAGACCCGCGGATCGATCAGTTTGTAGACAATATCCGTAAAAATCAGCGCGAGCACATATACCACTGCAGTGCATGTCACAACCGCCTTTACAACCGGTAAATCTCCATTGGTAATGGCATCATAAGTCACCAGGCCAATACCCGGAATGTTGAAAAATTTCTCGATCACAAGATTGCCAGCAATGATGACGAATGGGATTGTGATGATGATTCGAGTAGAAATTGGGATCAACGCATTCTTTAGCACATGCTTGGTCATAATCTTCCACTCTGGAACACCATAAGCGCGTGCTGTTCGCACATAATCCCGATTGAGTTCTTCCACGATCACTGCCCGAAAAAACCTGGTATTGTATCCCAGGGCGACGAACACACTCGCAAGAGTCGGAACTGCCACATAGGCCCAATAATAGTACCAATAGTAATAGGCTATTTCGAACCAGTTCGCATCCGGGTAATCAGGCGGAGGACTCACCCACCCTTGCACTGGAAACCAATTCAAACCATAACTGGTACTAAACAAGATTTGAAAAGCGATGACGACCATCAGAAAACTGATACTCATGCCAACCACTGCAAAAACCATGATCGCCTTGTCCCACAGCTTTCCTCGGTGATAGGCCGCAAATAACGCTAATGACACCCCGAGAACATTGGCGATGATGAATCCTGGGATCGCTACCAGGATCGAAATCGGAACGCTTTTCCCTAGAATCACCGAAACCTTTTCACCAGAGGAGATGGACTCTCCAAAATTGAAGGTTACCACTTCTTTAAGAAAGTCGAAATAACGGGCATAAAACGGAAGATCGTATCCCAGCTGCGTTCGGACTTCGGCAATCTGTTGAACTGTCGGATTTTTCCCCAATAAAGAATAGGTGAGATCCGGACCAAAATAAACCATCAGAACAAAACTGATGAGCGTCACTCCAAAAATGAGTGGGATGGAGTAAACAAGTTTTCGTGCTGCGTATTGTAAAGTTTCCATTGTGCTGAACCAAATTTTGAAGGACTACTCACCGCCGTAGATTTCGGCCATTTCTTCTTCGGTCATCAAATAAAGGTATTTCAAAATGCTCCCATGCGGATTTTTAGAATACAAAAGCACAAGATTTTTGTGCCAAATATAAGGCTCCTTTCGCGCAATGCCTGAGATAGTAGGAACCTCATCAACAATGATGTGATTGAGCTTGCTATAGATCTCCGTTCGTTCCGGTCCCGGTTGCATGATGCTGGCTTCGCTGAACATCCGATCAAATTCAGGGTTTTCAAAATTGGATGAATTCGATCCTGGAGACTGATTGGGACCATAGAACAATTGTAAAAAGTTTTCACTATCAGGATAGTCCGCCCCCCAAGCCATACCGATGAGCATACACTCCCTGTTTTTAACAGCCCGGCTGTAGTCGCCAAAAGTAGCATAAGTCACTTGCTTAATTTTATCACGGGGGTAGCCAATGCCCTCGAGCCACCCTCTCACCTGTTCGAAAAATTGTTTGTAAATAACATTGGCAACAGAACAATACTCCAGCACGGGAAGATTCTCGGCGGTCCACCCACCTTCTTTTAGTAGTGCTTTTGATCCCTCCAGATCAAGCGTGATAGAGTCCCTGTCCTTGTTGGGATCATAAGCATCCAATCCAGGAGGAATAACCCCTGGAAATACTTCGGCGACACCATTGTAAAACCGTCTGTTTCTCTGGTCCCAATTAAAGGCCTTTCGAATCGCTCTGCGCAGCAATAGATTTCGGTGATTTCGTTGGGGATCACTGTTGTAGCCAATCTCAGGATTGGACATATTGATGTTCAAATAAACCAGCTCAACCTGGGGAGCAAAAACGGATAAGTATTTCTCTGCATAATCTGGTTTCAATTTCAGCGGTGCCACACTTTCGGCAACCATGTAAGTCAGCTCAGGTGGAATGGCTCCAAATTGAATTTCATTTCCTTTTGTCAGAGAATTCCAGCGACTCATTCCCTGTTCCATGAAACTGATTTCAATGGTGTCAGTTACAGGAAGTTTTTTCCCGTCAATGAGCGCTACATTGAGCCAAGCCTGGGTTTCGGGATTGTATCCATCTTCTTCCAGATCATAGTATTCTTCGCGATAGTTGGGATTCTTAGTTAAAACCGCCTTTTTGGTACTAAAACTCTTCAATTGATAGGGACCACTGCCGACCGGGTTAATGCCAAACGCTTTTCCATAATACTCAACAGCTTCATGAGGAACAAATGAGGAATACCCCATCGCAAAGGTATAGACCAATTGAGGGAAGGGAGCATTGAGCGTAACGATCAGTTTGTATTTTCCCTCAGCTGTTACGCCCTCGATGGGTTGATCGTAATCAGCGCCATTAGCTTTCCATTCGTCCAATCCTTTGATTTTCCCCTGCCAAATCCACTCTCCCTGAGCGAGATTTTTCGGATCGAACATGCGTTTCATTCCATAAATCAAATCCCCAACGACCACTTCCCTTCCTTTGCCATCCGGGAAACATTCATCATCGCTGTAGTAGACACCTTCCAGAATCTCGAAGGTATAGACCAAACCATCCTCGCTGACTTCCGGCAATGATTTCGCAAGTCGAGGTTTAATCTCATAAGGTCTCGCAAGGTATTTATAGTCGTAGAGCTGATCGTAAATCGAAGTCGTCATCAAATTCGCATACAACGTTGATGACTGCACAGGATCCATCGTGATTGGAGCCCCTTTTGTGGAAAATTTGATGACGGAGGTATCCTGAGGACGATCACTAAAAGGTTTTTTACAACCTCCAACAAACATGGCCATTACCACCGCACAGGTGACACTAGTATTCCTTAAACTCTGCTTCATTCCATTATGATCATACAAACTCAGTTCACGCGCACAAAATGAACTGGTCACCCTAGCATTTTAGATGACAGTTTTCTATAAATACGAAAATCCAACGCGTTTGATTGAATATTTTTCAACTAAAACTCGTTTTTGCGCGATCTGTAGCGATGAACCCTTAAGATAGTCAGTTTTCGTAATACACAACCTTCCCGTGAAAAATTGTCATTTTATTCCGACCTTTAGGGAGTATCCGACAAATGGATAATTTTTCGATTTACTCGCAAAATCATGCTTTTCGAAAGTCCATAACTTATTAGAATCAGATAAAAATCCGCCTAGTTGCCTGCAACAATCGTTTTACTGTCGAAAGCGAAAATAGTCTTCAGGTCTGACGCCTCCAATAAGCAAATTCGAATCAATTCAGTTCATTCGAATTAGAGCAAATTTTTAATCGCAGGCTCGACACGGGGCAAAGACATGATATTCGTTATTTATGGATCATACACTTGTCTTGACCGCAATGGGTTCGGATCGCCAGGGTATCCTCGCGAAGATATCCGATACAATTGATAATCACGGTGGCTCTTGGTTTGAGTCGAAAGTCGCCCGTTTCGCCGGCCAATTCACCGGCATCCTCAAGTTCGACTGCCCGGATGAGCGTCACGATGAACTTCTTGCTGCGCTGGAACTTATAGATGGAATCAAGGTCCAGCTAGTCCGCGACTACGTAGAGGTTCCCAACAGGGTTACCAAGAACTTTGCATTCGAGATTACTGGCAATCATCGCCCCGGAATAATGAAGCAAGTGGCAACAGCAATTTCAAAAGTGGGTGCAAACATCCACGAATTCATCACGGAGCGCGACAGTTGTCCCCAAGCGGGACACATTTTGTTCAGAGCAGTCGGATCTCTGGAGGTAGTAGAGGATTTTAATATTACTACGATCTCAGACGTCCTCCATGACATCGGAGCCGATATCTCGGTAAAGATCACCCCAACGAGCCCAAAAGATTGAAAAAGCCCTAAGAAACCTGATTTTCGGACGTTCGATGAGTCCGAATCCAAGATTTTGAAAAACAAAGAGCGACGGCGTTGCTGTCGCTTTTTTATGTACCGGCAAAAATTGGGTGATATAAACCGAGCACATAGAGGAACATAAAAAGAGTGCTAGGGAGTGTTTTGAAAACAAAGCTACACATGCTTCAAAACAACCGGATCGCATGTTCCAGCACGCACATCCAACCAATGCATCAAATTGCGAAATGTGGGTTCTGCAGGAAGAGTGCACTTCACCGTCATCACTTCCATTTCACTGTCACCGGTCTTCATATTGATCTCCCGCCGAATCCTCAAGGCGTTCACGATTCCTTCTTCCTTTTTCACCTGGATCAGCATCAAATCATCATCCTGTTTCTTCATTTCAAAATGAATCGTGGAAGCCGCAAGCATTTCCCATGAATGCCAATCGTCTTCACTCATAGGAGGAAGCTCAAAAAACTCTGCCAATCCTGTTTCACCGCGAAAATCAATTTGAGCAACTGGACATGTATTGATAAACAACA
This sequence comes from Opitutales bacterium, assembly GCA_963676215.2. Taxonomy (GTDB): domain Bacteria; phylum Verrucomicrobiota; class Verrucomicrobiia; order Opitutales; family JAFGAQ01; genus JAKSBQ01. The sequence continues at coordinate 13,049 of CAXXVT010000030.1, forward strand.
CGCAGTGACGTCCTTCCGAAACAATTTCAATTACGATTTTTTGGAGAATCTGAAAGGTATCGCCCTCAACCTGAATATCCTCAAACTCGCTAAAACTCTGATTCCGAGGTTCTCGCTTCGCAACTTCACAAGCGCGTTTAATCCAGTTGAAATCCAGTTGAATCGGATCCATTGAAAGCGGAGTTTTTTTTGTAAAAATAACTCGTTCCTTTTTTAAATCTTTCTTTATCTCAGAAAGATTTTCAAAAACATTTCCTGGAAGGGGAAGCTTGGGCATCACTTAAAAAGACAGAGGAATTACTCTATTCGCTAAAAAAGAAAGAATGAGGAACCATACGGAATAAATCAACAGTGTTAACCTAATAAATCAAAACTCGGCGACAGATACGGCCGGATACAAAAAAAGTCACAGGTTAACCCTCACTTCCGAGGCTTCGCCTCCAAAAAGGAATTTCCTATCAGTTCAGTTCAACAAACGGGACTGACCCCGTCCGTTAGTCCTACTGGTCTGAATTTCATTGCTTCAGCGCGATTTCGATCTGCGTCAGGGAGTGGGCAGGGAAACTATGGCTGATCGTGTTGCCCTTGAAGCTGATCGTATCGGTTTTTAGGCTGACACCTTCTTTCTCGGCCGTATTGGTCGCATCGACTGATTCGCCGTTCACCACGTGGACCATTGCGCTGCCAGTATAGTTGCCGGATTGCAGTTCGATATCGGCGCTCACGGCGTCTTTCTCGCTCCTATTGATCACATTCACCACCACGTTTCCCTTGTTTTCGTTTAGAACAGCAGTCACGTCGAGGTAGGGGATTTTCTCATACAGGTCGTTGCTGTAGGTTTCACAGCTCGAGTAGACGTCAAGCGAAATTCCCCGGCAATTGTTGGAGTAGAGATAGAAGGGATAGTAGGCTGCGGTCTTGTAGTCGCCGTCGGGCGTGATGCCAGTTAGGCTGGTCAGGAAAGTGAGATTTGCCATTTTAACCGTATCCGCGTGACGGATAAAGGCGTTCAGATGCTGGGCCATGATCAAGGGACCCGCCCAACTGTATTCGCGGCTGGCTCGGGCTCCGTATTCGTCGAACGAAATATGGATCTCCCGGTCCGATTCCGCTTTCGCCAACGCCTTTTCAATCAGGCCTTGGGTGATCACGATTTTTTCCTCGATATCCACACCTAGCGACATGTAGTCGGCAAAGTCCGGCTCTTCCACTCCGCGGAGTGCTTGAGTCGCGTAGCGGTGGATTGAGATGTAGTCGATATCGTCCACCAGGCCGTCGAGGATGTAGTCGTTCCAGTCCACCCAGCCATCCTTGGGATCGTAGCTAGTGGAGACCAATGGGTAATTCGAAGAGCCTGAGGCGACAAGCTTGATATCCTCGTCGACCATTCGCATTACCTTGGCTGCCTCCTGAGCGAAGCGGACATACTCCTCCTTGGTCTTGTATCCAATCTGCCATGGTCCGTCGGCTTCGTTTCCAAGCGCCCAATACTTGACCTTGTATGGATCAGGATGGCCGTATTTCTCTCTGAGATCAGCGAAATAAGTGCCCGTCGGGGAATTGCAATACTCCACCCAGCTACTGGCGTCGTCGATGGTTCCGGAGCCGCCGTTGATACAGATAAAATTCTCCGCTCCAACCAGTTTGCAAAACTCGACGTATTCATCGGTTCCCATTTGGTTGCTTTCTGGTCGAGTGCGGGAGCGATCGAGTTTGACTGGCCGCTGATTCTTTGGGCCGATGCCGTCCTCCCAATTGTAGCCCGAAACGAAGTTTCCTCCCGGCCATCGGATGGAGGTAACGTTCAGCTCCTTAACTTGCCGGATGTAGTCCTTGCGGAAACCGTTATCGTCGGACAATGGCGAATCTGGATCGTAGAGGGTACCGTAGACCACGGGGAAGCGGCCCAGCGGCTCGAGGAAGCTGCTGTAGATATTGGGGTCGATTGCGTCGACGGTTCGGTCGAGGTCGATTTTGATGCGGGCTGGCTGCTGGGCCAGCAGACTGCCGGATAGCAACCCGGTTAGGGCTACGGAAACGAGTAGGCGGCTTCGCTTATTCATAAAAAACGGATTTGGGGTTTTGGTCGGCGCAGGCATACCTGTTGAGAGATTCGAGTCCTGATCGGGACGCCTGACAACAATGGTTCCACCTTGCCACGTTAAGAGACAGGCGACAAGACCGAAAGACTGTCACTTTGCGACATGCAACAGTAGGGGAATACACACTGGATCAGCCCTGAGCTAACCCCCACTACCGAGTATTCACCTCTAAAAGAAAAGCAAATTCCTATCAGTAAAACGCGACTTTTTATACAGGGTTTGCCAATACGATTACTCAAAAACGTTCCGATTTCCAATCGGTAGAAATACAAATTGTTTCTGAAGGTCATTCGTCGGAGATCAACAGCATAAGTAAGAGCGATAACAAAGATTCTATTCTCCAACTATTAGAACAATAGAAATAGGTTGGCTCTTTCGTTTTCACAAGCCAATCGTTTAGTTATCCAAGCCCTCAAACAGTGCTGATATCGAACCATTGATGCTTTGCAACGTGATTGTGGGATACCAGTCAAAGCAGGGCAAGGCCCTTGAACACCTGCAAAGGGATATCGTTAGCGATTGCGGAAACTCAGAATAACCTTTTATCTTCCCAGAGAACCACCTCAAAAAAAATGCCTAACGAACGTCCCCAATCAGAGGAGCATGCCGCACCCGATCTTTCGGCTGTCACAGAACGGCCCAGAATCCTAACACTTGATGTCCTTAGAGGATTCGCACTGATGGGATTGTTCTTGGTCCATGTGATGGAGTTATATGAACTCTATTGGGTCGATCCCCAGCCCAATGCACTGAGATCAACAATCATGTTTCTATTCAGTGGGAAAGCTTATTCACTTTTCGCATTTCTATTTGGTGTTAGCTTTTACCTTCTCTGTGAAGACAATTCCAAACCAACAGAACGCCTGTTTACGGGCCGTCTATATGCATGGAGAATGATGCTCCTGCTGGGCTTTGGCTATCTGCACAGCCTTGCATATCCAGGAGATATTCTGCAGCAACTCGCTGTTGGTGGCCTCATACTACTGCCGCTTTCACGACTTCCACGGTGGGCGATGTGGACTACGTTGGTTTTGCTTCTTGGTCAGATTTTTACAGTTTTTCAATTTCTCATACTCTTTTCGGATGAGAGCTACACCCAGCCTGCATTCTGGGCCTGGGGTGAGTTGAACTCCACTGCATACCAACAACAGGGTCTAATGGGCTTTCTTGCTCATACTGCAACCACCGGACAAATAGCAAAGTGGATACTCGTTCCAGAAACAGGGAGTCATTGGTACATTATTGGACTCTTTTTGTTGGGGCTGCAGATTGGGCGCATGGGAATTTTCAACAAAACTTTGCCGCTGAAGGGGCTCTGGTGGACACTCGGAATCGCGGTTCTGGCAGCAACTATATTCCGAATAATACTAATCCAGGGTGCGGCAGCTTTTCCAGAATACATGCCACGCTGGGGTTATCAAATCGTAGCAGGAAGGTTCTTCAACATGGCAATGCTCGTTGCCTATATCATGGGTATCATGCTGCTGCTTCGAGTTCCCATTTCGCACCGATTGCTGGCACCTTTCGCTGCCGCTGGGCGTATGAGCCTCACCCTTTACATCGGGCAAAGTATGGTAGTCGTCCCCCTACTCTACGGCTTCGGTCTGGGCCTCTGGGATGATCTAAATCAACCACAAGTGTTCGCTCTCGGTGCCTTCCTCTGGACGATCCAACTCATCGGTGCAAGTCTCTGGTTCTGTAAATTCCGATATGGTCCCCTCGAATGGCTCTGGCGGGCTTCAACTTTCCGAAATTTCAAACTCAGGATACAACGTAACTGCTTTTGAGACCGGGCGAATGAATCTATCACTAAGGAGGCTGACATGATGGATTTACCATCAGTGGCTTAGTGCAAAGGATGGCCAGAGGGGGGTTACCCTAAACCATCGTGCCATGCGCACTGAAAACCGAATGGATTTCCATTCTTATGGAATGGATGTTGAAGGTATGCAACAGGCAGCAAATCGAGCATCGGACAATCAAATAAAACCGTCAATGTGCGTTAAATAATTTTGTAAGCTTTTATATTCCGTCAGCTTTATCATCAAATTTAAGTTGTTCATAATCAGACAGTTAAGTGATTACGATTTTCTGTCAGCAAATACTGACAAAACATAAATCAATTGGATTCCTTCAGCAATTACGTAAACCCCTGTTAACAAGACAGTAACAAAACTGGATGCGATTGGCATGAGATACGCTTGGGATAACATGTCCCTAGACAAAATGAAACTCAAATCACACACTCACCTTTGAAACTAACGGTTCTCCGGAGACGATTTTGGACAGACTACAAATTGAACGAAATCGCGACTAACCTCAACTCAGGGGATGACGTCCGAAGAAGCAAATTCCAACCAGTATCAGTTTTAATAAATATCTCCCATGAATCAGTTCAAAAACTTGAAATTCGCGTATAAACTATGGATTTTCGCCGGAATTTTCATTTTTTCTATCCTTATATTAACCGTTGCCAACAAATACGGCTCCAAGCTCACTGAGGAAGGAGTGCATGACTTTGAACTTGTCGCAGCATCCAATGAAATGTTTCACCAGCGTGAGATTGATCATTTGAACTGGATTGGAACCATCGAAGATGCCTTTAGTCTCAATTTGAAAACGATCACAGTTGAGCTGGACCCCACAAAATGTGGACTTGGCAAGTATTTACATGGCTCTGGTAAAGAAGCACTAATCAAGAAATTCCCTGAGGTTGGAGGTCATCTGAAGGACTTGATTGTTCCTCATGAAAATCTACACAAATCAGCCTATGAAATCATGGACCATTGGGAACAGGTTCACCCTGGTCTAAAAGCTACACTATGTGCACGTTTGGATGATCACCGCGTTTGGGTAACTGATGTGGCGCAGTCCATTCTAGCGCAACGACCCATTACAGCTCAGATGGATCCGACACAGTGTGGATTTGGAAAATGGTTGAATAGCGAAGAAATCAATACTCTCAAAAACAACTGGCCTGAGTTCGCTAGCGCCTTAGCGGAAATTCTTCCATTGCATGAAGAGCTCCACAAATCTGCTGAACACATCAATCAAGCTTCAGATCAACAGACCAAAATGGAAATCTTCAACGAGGTCACAATGGGTAAGGTGAATGCTGTTGCCGAGGAGTTCAGTCATCTGCAGAAGTTGGAGGATCATTTGATGGATGGTCAAAAGGAGGCCCTCAGAGTTTTCAAAACAGAAACCCATGAACACATGGAGGCTGTGCTTGTTGAGCTGGATGATATTGGCGAATTCCTGGATGGAAAAAAGGTTGAATTGAAAGAGCATCTCGAATCCGAGATGAATACCATAGAATTCGCTTCTTTTGGAATTTCTGCGGTGTCTATTATTGTGGGTGTGTTGCTCAGTATCTTTATTATCGGTTTACTCAACAAGCCGATACAGAAGTGTAGAATCTTCGCTGACCAATTGGGAAATGGTGATTTTACAGCACGTTTGGATATAAAACGGGAAGATGAGGTTGGTCAGCTTGCACAATCACTGAATTCAATGGTCGCAGAATTGCAGATTGGATTTCAGGAAATCCAGGGCGGTGTCCAGAGTCTGGCCTCCTCGACGACTGAATTGTCTGCCATTTCTACTCAACTCACAGGAAATGCAGAAGAAACCAGACATGTGTCGGGTTCTGTGGCAGAAGCAACTGAACAATCAAGCAACAATATTCACAGTGTCGCTGCTTCAGTAGAGCAGATGTCCGTCAATATCAAATCGGTTGCTGCCGCATCTGAAGAGATGAGCTCAACAATTGAAGAAATTGCAAAGAATACGGATCGAGGCCGAAATGTCACGAATCAAGCGGTTTCAAGGGTCAATGCTACCTCCCAGCAAATGAACGAACTCGGGAAGGCTGCCAAGCTCATTGGAAATATCACCGACACGATCAAAGGGATTTCTGAGCAGACGAATCTGCTTGCGCTCAACGCGACCATCGAAGCTGCCAGCGCAGGCGAAGCTGGCAAGGGATTTGCAGTTGTTGCAAACGAAATCAAGGAACTTTCCAGACAAACGGCAGCGGCTACAGAGCAAATAAGAACGAGTATTGAAAATGTGCAGCAGACCACCGACAGCAGTATTGTCGAGATTTCGGGAATTGTGGAAGTGATCGAAGAAATTGATGAAATCACTGCGCTCATTGCATCTGCAGTAGAAGAGCAATCGGCCACAACGGGTGAGATCGCCGTTAATGTCAATCAGACTGCTGATGCTGTTTTGGAGGTTTCAAACAATGTTACAGGTGTGAGTAACGCTTCCTCCGATATTTCCAATGAGGTTTCGAAAGTAAATAAAGCGGCGAATGAAATCGCTTCGGCAAGCACCCAGCTGAACGGGAGTGCGATCGAGATCTCCGAATTTGCCGAAAAATTGAACGAAATCGCGAGTCGTTACAAGGTGTAGATGAAATCCCTGACTGTTCCTTTACCCATTGGGACATGAATCGCACGACACAGCCCATTTCTGAATAGTCGTATCGTTCATCGGATCTTCTCCTGTAACTTATGCAGGTGCGGATGCCTAAGCCTAAGCAACATTGGAATCCATTCCCAATGTTGCTGGGGTATTGAATGTGCTACAAGTTTGCAGCTTTATGCAGATGATGGACTGAACGTGGACTTAAATTCAATAGTTCGATCTTGGAACCGCCACTTCCGAGACTTCACCTCTAAACAGAAAACTCCTATCAGTCTTTCAAATCAAGGTTCCGAATAAACAACCTTCCCGTGGAATATTGTCATTTTATTCCGACCTTTAAGAGTCTGTCCTAAAAATGGAGAATTCTTCGATTTGCTGGCGAAATCGTTTTTGTTCACGATCCACGATTCATTGGGATCAAATACAAAACAATCCGCCCAGTTGCCGGCAACAATCGCTTTACTGTCAAAACCCAAAAGTCGATCGGGCACTGAGCTCATCAGCTCCATCACTCGCAACAGTGTGAAGCCTTCTTTATGATGCAGTTCATTGAGCGTCACTGCGAGCGAGGTTTCCAGCCCAATCACTCCAAAAGGAGCGTAGTCAAACTCGACATCTTTATCATCGTCGGAGTGAGGAGCATGATCACAGGATATGCAGTCAATCACTCCTTCCTTCAAAGCTTGTAATATGCGCTGCCGATCCCTCTCGCTGCGAAGCGGAGGATTCATTTTGTAACAAGTTTCGTAGTTTTTCAGCACCTCATCTGTCAGGGTGAAATGATGAGGTGTCACTTCGCAGGTGATCGGAACTCCCCTACTGCGCACTCGCTCAATAATATCAATTGCTGAACCCGAGGAAATATTCTGCAAGTGTACTGGTGCACCGGTTTTCTCAGACAAAATCGCGTCCCGAGCCACCATCAAGTCCTCTGCTTCGTGGGGCCAACCTCTCAATCCGAGTCGGAAAGACCATTCTCCTTCGTTCATCACAGCGTCTTCAGTCAACGAGTAGTCCTGGCAATGATCGAGGATTTTGAGGTCCATCATTTTGGCATATTCCATGGCCCGACACATGATCTCGTTATTTTGTACGCATTTACCGCCATCCGAAATTGCCACCGCACCCGCTCGTTTCAACGAACCAATCGGCGCCAATAGTTTTCCATCAGACCCCATCGTGATGCAACCAGTAGTGAAAATATCGATACAAGCACTGCGTTCGATCGCATCGTGGATCAAACGCAGATTGCCTGGGTTATCACAAGGAGGCTTTGTGTTAGGCATCGACAACAATCGTGTGAATCCGCCCTTCGCACCTGATTGGGATCCAGTTTCGATCGTTTCTTTATGAGTCTCCCCCGGCTCTCGGAGATGAGCTTGCAACTCCGTTAACCCAGGGGCCACATATTTGCCAACTGCATCCACCTTCAGGGCATGGTTAAAAAAGCTTTCATCGGGACGATCGACATAGCGCCCCTCTTCGATGTAAAGGTCGCGCTGCTCCTCCTTGCCAAGATAGGGGTCAATGACAGTGCCCCCTTTTAACCAAATTGCATCTACTGATTGTATCGAGTCCATTGTACTAGATTAAAGTGGCAGTTCAACCGGTTCCAGTTCGTGTTCACTGGCGGCCATAAGGAGGTAAATGACTGCCATCCTCACCGCGATTCCGTTGGTAACTTGTTCTAAAATAACGGATTGGCTCGAATCTGCCAGATCGGAATCAATTTCAACACCTCGATTGATCGGGCCAGGATGCATGATCAACGCATTAGGCTTCAACCAACTCATTCGGTTTTTGTTGAGTCCGAAGAGCGCCGTATATTCACCCAAGCTAGGAAAATGAGTCGAAGTCTGCCGCTCGTGCTGAATCCGCAACAGCATCACCACATCAGCATCGGTGAGGGAGGTTTTTAGATCGTGGCACACATTGACTCCCAGCCCACGAAATCGCTCAGGAACAAGCGTCGCTGGACCTGCAAGCGTAACTTCAGCCCCGAGTTTCGTCAGGGCCCAGATGTTCGAACGAGCCACCCGGCTGAATAAAATATCGCCCAAGATTGTTACCTTTTTCCCTTCGAGAGAACCCAAATGCTCCAACATGGTAAAGACATCTAGTAAAGCCTGCGTCGGGTGTTCATGGGCACCGTCTCCAGCATTGATGATCGGAATATCGACGACATTGGACAGATACTGGTGTGCACCTGCCGCAGAATGACGCATAATGATCATATCTGCCGACAACGCTTGGATGTTCAACGCTGTATCTTTGAGTGTTTCTCCTTTTACACGACTACTGGTAGAGCCTTGTATCGTAACTACATCTGCACTCAATCGCTTTGCAGCAACTTCAAAGGCGACTCTGGTCCGAGTGCTTGGCTCAAGAAAGAGATTAACAATCGTTTTTCCTCGGAGAGCCGGGACTTTCTTGCGACTGCGACTGATCGTTTCTTTAAAAGACCTGGCCGTCGACAGGATAATGTCGATCTCATCCCTCGAAAGTTCCTCCAGTCCCAACAAGTGTTTTCGATTCCAGCTGCCAATTCCTTCCATAGTGTTCTACTCTGTCAAAATTTGTATTCGAAAAATCAACTACCCCGTCTACCGGTCCAAATTCGGTTTCCCTGAGAATCTTCGGAGTCAATGACCACCTTGAGTTTCTGTTCACTTTCCAACTCGAGTGTCATTGCCGCAAAATCTGGCTGGATAGGCACGACCCTATTCCCTCGGTCCACCAAAGAAATAAGTTTTACAACTCGAGGTCGACCGTGTTCGAAGAGTTCATCGAGGGCCGCCCTTGTCGTTCGCCCAGAGTGAACCACATCATCAACGAGGATGACCGATGTATTCTGAATTTCGACAGGGAGATTGGTGGGATGTTTTGGCCGAACAATGGGACGACTGCCAATGTCGTCTCGATGAAAACTTACATTAAGAATTCCGATGGGGAGCTGCTGACCTGTTTTTTGCTCAAATCTCCGCTTCAGCTCAGTGGTAAGGGGAATGCCTCCATCTGCGATGCCAATCAACACCCAGTCATCACTTTCAACGACTAAAGACGTCAAATAATGAACCATAGAGTCTATGGCTTTGTTTACATCATCGGGGGCTCGAACTATCTCCATTATTGAGTTTTTGAGGCGCATCTACAAAGACCTTTGGGGTCGTTTTCGCTTAGCGATTGACCATCCCCGAATAACCGCCAACATGCAACACAAATCTAACCGATAAAAAGACGTGTTGCCTGTCCATATCCAACTAGTCACCAAGCGATTTGGTGAAACCACTGCACTCAACAGCGTATCGCTGGAAATCGAAGCTGGAGAACTCTTTTTCCTACTTGGACCAAGCGGTTGCGGGAAAACTACGCTACTGCGAAGTATTGCTGGCTTCTACATCCCAGAGCAAGGTTCGATCCATTTTGGGGATGCAAATGTAACGGAACTTCCCCCCCACAAGCGAGAAACGGGCATGATGTTCCAGAGTTACGCTCTTTGGCCTCACATGACGATTTTCCAAAATGTTGCCTTTGGTCTAGAGCAACGCAAAACACCTAAATCTGAAATCGAGACCCGGGTGAATGATGCGTTAAAAATGGTGAAGATGGAAGAGTATGCGCTTCGGAAGCCTAACCAACTCTCCGGTGGTCAACAACAACGCGTGGCCCTCGCCCGAGCCTTGGTGGTTCGCCCCAAATGTCTCTTGCTCGACGAACCGCTGTCGAACCTCGATGCCAAACTCCGCAATGAGATGCGTACCGAGATCCGGGATATTTGCAAAAAGCACAATCTTACCACCATCTATGTCACCCACGACCAAAAAGAGGCACTCTCGATCGCAGATCGAATGGCAGTTATGGACAAAGGTGAGGTCGTGCAAATAGGGGAACCGCAATCCGTTTATAAACGGCCCAAAAATGTTTTTGTATCCACTTTCATTGGAGAATCTAATATCGTCGAAGGCACTGTCGTCCGAACAGCAGTCGGTGAAGCCATTGTGCAATGCCCGCTAGGAGATATTTGTGGAGCATTGGCAGATCCAGAGAATCCACCAGCCGAAGGATCTCGAGTCTTCCTTTCTATTCGCCCGGAATCCATTCATATCGAAAATGAAGCAGTCGAAGAAAATTGCTTCAGTGGCACAATGAAGGAAGCAGTCTACTACGGAGAGGTGGCCCACTATACCATGGAATGCAACGGAATCGAAATGAAGATCTCTGAGCTCAATCCTCGATTCGCAAGGCTCAGCAGCGGAAAACCCTACGCATGGGCTGATTCCGAAGATGTTGTGGTTTTGAACGATTAACACGCTCCACCCCAGCTCATGAAAAACCTTCCTATCATTCTAGCCATTGTTCTGGTGGTCGCATTGCCTTTCATTTTTAAGAAGGAGAACACGACTGTCACAAGAAGTGATGATACATTGGTGGTGATTACACCCCACGACGAAGGCATCCGTCACGAATTTGAAACAGCCTTCGCGGAGGTCTATCAAACGGAAACGGGAAGGACCGTTGACATCGACTGGCGAGTTATTGGAGGCACCAGTGAAATCATCCGATACATCCAATCCACCTATACCAACAATTTTCGCAATTACTGGGAATCGGAGTTGGGCAATAAATGGAATGCCGAAATTCAGAACAGTTTCATCAATCGAAAACTCTCTATTGACGACACAGCTGCAGATGACACTGAGGGAGAAAAGGCTAAGCGGGCTTTTCTAGCTTCAGACGTGACGTGTGGAATTGATGTGCTTTTTGGTGGAGGCAGTTACGATTTTATCCAACAAGCCCGATCTGGAACCCTCGTATCCTTTGCGACTCCTGATGAAATAAAGGACATCCTTCCAGAAGCATCGGTTCCAATGAAATTCTCCGGGGAACCTTTCTACGATGCAGAGGCACGATGGGCAGGAGCGGTGCTCTCTCAATTTGGTATTATTTACAATACCCAATCCATGAAACGCATTGGAATCGAATCCATTCCCAACAGTTGGGAAGATCTGACAGATCCACGCTACATCGGTGAGCTTGCGATTTCGGATCCGATCCAAAGTGGATCCTCGACCAAAGCCTTTGAAATGATCGTTCAGGAGCAAATGCTCAAACTCGTGCGATCCCTAGGTGAGAATCCCTCAGAATCGGATGAAATGCGCCAGGTAAAACAGGGTTGGAATGATGCAATGCAGATCATTCAGAAAATCTGCGCCAACGCTCGCTACTTCACCGATTCCTCGAAGAAACCATCCATCGACGTTTCCGCAGGCGAATGTGCCGCAGGCATGAGTATCGATTTCTACGGCCGATTCCAGGCTGAAACGATCATGAAACGAACGGGTTCGGATCGATTCGCATATGTCACGCCCAAGGGAGGATCGACCGTCTCTGTGGATCCGATTGGAATGCTCAGAGGTGCCCCCAACAAAGAGCTATCCAAACGGTTTATCCGTTTCGTGCTTTCAGAAAGAGGACAAAAACTCTGGAACTGGAAACCCGGAACCCCGGAAGGAACCGAAAAATACGCCCTTCGCAGGAGTCCGATTCTTCGTCAACTTTACGATTCTAAATTCGATGACTATCGCTCCGATGCAGGCAACGACCCCTACGACGAAGCAGGTTCTTTCGTCTATCATTCCAAATGGACAGGCAGCCTCTTCAGTCCTTTGCGTTTCATCATCAAAGTCGCTTTTATCGATCCCCACCACGAAATGCTCGAAGCCTGGGCCGCAATCGAAGAGGCCCGCAATGACGGCCGCGAAACGGATGCTGAGAAAGCACTCCAGGTTTTCTCAAACCTGGACGTGATCGAATTTGACAAAGCCAGTGTCGATATCGCTGCCATCTTGAATGAACGCACCAAAATCTCCGAGGTTCAGCTTGCAAGAGAACTTACTCTGAGATTCAGGGACCAGTATCTTCGCAGTAAAAAAATTGCGCAAGGCAAGTAACTGAAACAACAAACATTGAGGAGACGGTGAAACCGGAGGTATTCTGCGCGGTGTTACAAATGATCGCCCCCGTCATTCTGTCTCGGAGCCCATGAATTCATTCGTGGGTTTATGCAGGATAGGTCATTCCTTTCTATCGCGGGAATAGGTTTTGTCCAGTCTTTATCATTCTTACGCCCCTCATGACCCAGCATGAAACACTAGGTCAATTGAATCACGATTCTATCCGAGTGACAACAATCCAATAGATAAGTTTTCGTTATATAATGATACCTATAATAAGTTGACCTTAATTTGTTAACAGATCTAATGATATGCAAAAGGCAATTATGGTAAAATCCTTCAAAAGTCGCTCGCGACCACTCTTAAAGGCCTTGCTCATCTCCATTTTGGTTTCGAATACCCTATTGGGTAACAATAAGAAAAAATGGATCGTTGCGACCGAAGCCGATTACCCACCGTTTTCATACACAGAAAACGGTAATATAAGAGGCTACAATCAAGCGATAGTCCATGAAATTGCAGAAACAATGCAGTTCGAACTTGAGGTGCAAATCGGACCTTGGAACGAGATCAGAAGCAAACTTGAGGCAGGTAAAATTGATGCCATTGTCGGTATGTACTATTCGCCGGAGCGGGACAAATTGGTCGATTTTTCGCCCCCCATTTTTGTAATCAATCATGCCGTTTTCTCTCGAGCAGGTGTTCCGCCTCTCAAGGAAGAATCTGACTTAAAAGGCAAAAAGGTATGCGTGATGGAAGGAGACATCATGCATGACTACATGCGGAAACATTACCCCGACACCAAACTTCTTTTTTGCGACACGATCAAGGAGGGCCTCGAAAAACTGGAGAATGGGGAATTCGACTATGTGGTGATGGCAAGAATTCCTTCGCACTATTGGGTCTCAAAACTGAACCTGCACAAGGTTCAAGAATCCCCATTTCTAATTCGACCTTCGAGATACTGCCTCGCCGTTCAAGAAGGAAATACTGATTTTCTTTCGCTCTTAGAGGAAGGACTTACCACCATCGAATTCAATGGCAAAATGATGGTTATCCGTAACCAGTGGTTGAGTCCGCTCGAGACTCATATTTTTGACCTTAAAACTGTGTTTCATTGGGCACTCCTTACGATTGGCCCTCTCGTTTTGCTACTGGGAATGATCCTCATATGGTCGATTCTTTTAAGAAAAAGAGTAGCGCAGAAAACGTCTGAACTGGAAGAAAGTCGGGAGCACTATAAAATAACCCTGCAATCGATTGGAGACGCCGTGATTACAACGGATTCAAACGGAAGGGTGACTGGCTTGAATCCCGTGGCCGAAGCATTGACCCAATGGGAAACGGAAGAAGCACTAGGGCACCCGCTTGGTGAAGTATTTAACATCGTTAATGCTCTCACGGGCAAAGGAGTGGAAAACCCCGTCGAAAAGGTTCTATCCACAGGTTACATTGTTGGCATTTGAGTAGAGTTCCAGTTGCATCTGTCGAAAAGGTTCTATCCACAGGTTACATTGTTGGCTTGGCAAACCATACAAAAATTATTGGTAAAAATGGGTTGGAACGCCAAATCTCTGATTCTGCATCTCCTATACGCAATGAAAAAGGGGAAATCGTTGGTGTCGTTCTCATCTTCCGTGATGTAACCGAAGAGTATGAATGGCAGCAAAAAATCGCCGACAGTGAAGCAAATCTGAAATCGATATATGACAATATGTCGCAAGGATTGTGCTACCATGAACTCGTCTACGATGAATATGGAAAACCTGTAAATTATCGCATTCTGGGAGTCAATCCGAGTTACGAAAGGATTCTTTCGGTCTCCTCCGAAGCGGTTCTTGGAAAACTGGCAACCGAAGCCTATCAGCTCGAAAAGCCTCCCTTTTTTGATACTTACCTCCAGGTAGTCGAAAGTGGTGAACCCACTACTTTTGAGGTCGATTTCGCACCCATGGGAAAACAGTTTTCCATATCGGTTTTTTGCCCAGGGCCTGGAAAATTTGCTACCGTCTTTTCCGATATCACCGAACGTAAAGACCGCGAACAACGGATGCAAGAAATCAACTCGATTCTTAGGACAGTAAGATCAGTGAATCAACTGATAACCCGCGAGAAAAGTCGAACAGAGTTGATAAAAAAGGCCGCAACCATCATGGTTGATAATCGTGAATTCCATCATTGCTGGATCTCCCTAAACGAACAACCTTCTCACAAGCCCATCCTAGTTCTAAATCCTCCAAATCCGACACTCGAAGAACGGTTGAAGCACACTATAAACGAAGGAAGCCTTCATTGTATTGAGTCCTATAACAAGGACCTGGGAGTCAATCTGATCAAACGACCTCCGATCGAATGCAATGCATGTCCCATGTCCGGTAGATATGAAAACCAGCATGGAATCTGCTCGGCGTTAAACTATGGTGGAAGACACTACGGTTACATTTCCGCCGCGACAAAGACAAAAATCAATGCAACCGATAGTTATGAAGCTGTGTTGTTTCGGGAACTGGCAGACGACCTCTCCTTTGCACTCTTCAATATTGATGTCATCGAGCAACAGGAAAAGAACCGCGAACAGTTGATTCACGCCAAAGAATCCGCTGAAGCTGCGAATCACGCAAAAGACGATTTTCTGGCGATGATGAGCCATGAGTTGCGTACTCCGTTGAATCCCATTGTGGGATATTCCAGTCTGATCAAAGACGAAATAGAATCTGAAGAAATTCGGAATTATTTGGACATTATTCTGAAATCAACTGAAAGAGAACTTGAGCTGATTGACGACATCCTCGGCTACACCCGTTTGAACCGAAACAGTTTCGAACCCAAATGGTCGGAGTTTTCCCTTTTTGAAGTGTGTGAGTCAGCGCTCAACGATGTACGAGCCATCTCTCACGGGCTCAAACTATCGTTTACGCCAGACAACAAGGACGAGTTATTGAATTCAAACCTAAGAGTCAAAGGAGAGAAGAATATGCTCCTAAAAATACTAGATAATTTCTTAGGGAATGCATGTAAATACACCCCTGAAGGTTCCGTCGAACTCAAACTTTCAAGGATTTCATCCAGCGACCAGGAGTCGGAATTTACCTTTGAGGTTTGGGACACTGGAATCGGTCTTGATCAGAACAAAATCGAAACAATTTTTGAACCCTTCACCCAAGTTGACAGTTCATACACTCGGGAATTTGAGGGCGTCGGATTGGGGCTTTCTATCTGTAAAAAACTGATTGATTTGCTGGGTGGAACAAAAGAGGTCGAAAGCACTTTGGGAAAAGGATCCTGCTTTCGCTTCACCTTGCCGCTCGAAATTTCTGAAAAAGTTCCACAAGAAAAAGCTCCACATACCACCAAGGCTGTCCGTCCTGTTTTTGAATGGAAGAAGTCAGTTTTACTAGTTGAGGATAATGAGGATAACATCGCGGTTACATGTCAGATTCTTAAAAATTTCCGAATTATGCACTCTGTTTCTCGCAATGGGTTAGAGGCCGTTCAAATGAGTAGACTGAAAAAGTATGACGCAATCATTATGGATCTTTCGATGCCACTCATGAATGGAATCAAGGCCTCTGAAGTTATCAGAAAACAATCTGGGCCGAATCAAAACACCTCTATCATCGCACTGACTGCTGATGCGTCAGAGGAGGCTCGAGAAAAATGTATGGCAGCGGGAATGAATGAATACATGGCAAAGCCTATTCAATCACAACAGCTCGCAGAGATCCTCGAGAAGGTGTGGCAATAAGAAAGTTTTCCGAAAAAAGCCGCCCATAAAACCCTGACCTTCCGAGCCAATCAAAAGCAGTTATCTCAATCATCTGAAGAGCTGAGATCTGTCAGGACCCATAAGTATTCCGAGTCCAAATGCCACCCTTGTTATTAGTATTTTTAATTTAATCTAAAAGTATTACGGACGACTATTAGAGCTTCATCTGTCAATTAATTGTTAATGAAGTCGCAAAACCGCATCAATCAGCTCCACGTTATTACCCTTTTTTGGGTCGGATTGGTCATTGCAGGTTTTTGGATGGTTATCAACTACCAGGTTAAACCCGGAGCAATGGCAATCCCAGAGGAAAATGTGGTATCCTTCGATGATCCAAACAGTTCTTGGCATCTCATTGCATTCCTCCATCCAGAATGCACCTGTTCCAGAGCAACCTTAGAGGAACTCAATATTCTGCAGAAAAGACTCGGAAACCTCGTAAGTATCAGAATTTTCATCAGTTCACCTTTTTCGCTGGATGAAACAAAAGAATCGGAAATCTACCGCCTTGCGACGAGATCTCATGATTGGTCGGTGGACATTGACCTGGAAGCTGTGCTTGCAACTCAGATGTTAGCTTACACTTCAGGGATCTGCTATCTTTACTCCCCAAATGAAGAACTGATTTTTGCGGGAGGAATAACTGCGTCCAGAGGCCACTCCGGCCCTGCTGCTGGCCAGGAAATAATCTCAGCTGCAGTCCGTGGAGATCAACAAGCCATCGGCCAACTAAAACAGTATCCCGTCTACGGATGTGGAATTCAGGACAAATCGCATCTCGTGATTTCGAAAATTTAATTATCCACCAAAAGTATGAACTCATCATCATTAGATTCAAATTCGTCTATCGACTCAAAAGCTTCTCAAATAATGGAAGAAAATAACGTCGAAAATGCTGCAAGAGTTAGCCGCGTTATGGGCTATCTTCTCCTGGCTCAGTGGTTGGGTTTAATCATAATCGCCTTTCTCTATACTCCAACAACTTGGGTCGGTGGCTCGGCGAAACCGCATATGCACGTGTATTTATCGATCTTCCTTGGCGGATTGATTACTTGGTTCCCCGCATATTTGGCCTTTCGGCACCCTAGAGTATATTCTACTCGACTCATTGTGAGCGCAGGACAGCTCTTGGTGTCCACGATTCTAATCCATCTTGTCGGTGGAAGAATTGAAGGGCACTTCCACATTTTCGCATCACTCGCAATTGTATCAATGTATTTGGACTGGAAAGTCATCCTTGTTGCGACCGTGGTTGCAGGTGTTGATCACGTGGTAAGGGGCTTGTTTTACCCCATGTCCATTTATGGAATAGTAGAACCAAGTGTACTCAGAATTATAGAGCATGTGGCCTATGTAGTTTTCGAAGACATGGTGCTTGTTATCATGTTGTTCATGAACTTGGATCAACTCCGTAAAAACTCCCGTTTTCAAGCTGAAGTACAACAAGAACGGGAAGATTTGAGCAAGAGTATGAGAGAAGTAGGTGACAAAACTAACTACCTTGCAAAAGCGACGGAGGAACTTCGTGAGTTCACAAAAGAGTCTGCCTCAAGCGCGGAAACCATGCAAAATAGTACCGCCAGAGTCACAGAAACAGGAGAGGGTTTGTTAACTGAAATGAACAACTCCTCCGAAGGATTGGAGACGATCAATGGCAATACGGCAACTGTTGCGAGTGCAGTGGAGGAAATCAGTGCATCCATTAGAGAAGTTTCAAAAAGTTGCGCGGACGCCTCGGAGGTTGCCTCAAATGCCAACTCCAATAGTCGTGAAACAATGGAAGTCATTAAAGCTCAAAACACCAATATCAAGGGAATTTCCGCAATGGCAGATTTGATCACTCAAATCTCCACCCAAACCAACCTGCTGGCTCTCAATGCAACGATCGAAGCCGCAAGTGCAGGAGAAGCCGGAAAGGGATTTGCTGTGGTAGCGGGAGAAGTCAAAGAACTTGCACTTAAGAGTTCTGATGCAGCTAGAAAAATAAACGAACAAATCGAACGCATCGTCATTGATGCTGATCGTTCAGTTGAAAGAGTAGGAAGTATCGAAGAAGCCCTCGAACAAGTAAGCCACTACACCAACAATATTGCGGCGGCGATCGAAGAACAATCCAGCACAATAGACGAAGTTAGCAGTCAGGTAACAAGACTGGCTCAAGATTCCGACTCTGTTTCTCTATTGGTAAACCAAGCAACAACGAATTTCACTGGTATGAGGGATGATATAATGGAAGTGAACAAGCTCGTTGCAGACACATCGGATCGCACTCACAATGCCAACCAAAACGTGGTGACCCTCTCAAAAGTAGCAGGCGAACTAGCAACCATTGTAGAACGTTTCAAACTCACAAGCTAACCAGACAAGATGAAACCTATTGCGATCAGGGATAGAAATGCGAATTTGTTTCTAGAGGATGGGCTAAAATAACTATGTTTGGAAAAAAATGTAGCCTATCAAACAGGACCTAAGCCAACGACAAAGAGTCTAATAAAATGTAGTAACCACGACTTGATCTGACAGATTGCGTTGTCTGAGGCGTTAAAACTGTCAGAGGTTGACTACTTCGTCGTAACTTGGATTCAGTGAGTCGACCTTTTCAATCCATTTGGATTTCCCATCGATACATGTCTGCATTGGCGTACGACCGCAACACATTTTTCCCTGATGGGTTCGCTCATGGTTGTAACGATGGATCCACGTATCGAGATCTTGCTGCAACTCATCCACACTTCGGTATACTTTTTTGCGGAAAGCTACCTGATAAAACTCATTTAGAATGGTTTTGTGGAAGCGTTCACAGATTCCGTTTGTTTGCGGGTGCCTTGCTTTAGTTTTTGTATGTTCAATATCGTTGATAGCTAAGAAGAGCTGGTAGTCATGTTTGTCAGCTTTTCCACAATACTCGGTTCCTCTATCGGTGAGTATACGGATTAGCCCCATCTGATGACTCTCGAAAAAAGGTAGAACTCTATCGTTGAGAAGATCCGCAGAAGTGATTGGCGTCTTCATCGTATACAGCTTAGCTAAGGCCACCTTCGAATAGGTGTCTACGAAGCTCTGCTGATAGATTCGACCCACTCCCTTGATGGTTCCGACATAGAATGTGTCCTGACTGCCAAGATAGCCTGGATGAAGGGTTTCGATCTCGCCGTGAGCAAGATCATCATCCTTCTTCTTTTCCAGCGCAGCTACTTGAGATTCCGTTAGAACGAGTCCTTCTTCGGCCACTTTTTTCTCCAATGCTTTGAGCCGTAGTTTGAAGGTTTGCAGCTCATGGCGCATCCATACGCAACGCACTCCAGCCGCAGAGACCACCAAGCCTTCTTTGCGCAATTCATTGGAGACGCGAACCTGACCCAAGGCTGGCTCTTCGATAGCCTTTTCACAGATGCGAGCTTCGATTCGCTCATCAATGCGATTTCTTAAATTCGGAACCCGACGATTCCTATCAATCAATGCTTCAAAGCCTCCTTCTTGGGCAGCGTTTTTGTAGCGATAAAAAGTATCGCGACTAAAGCCCATTACCTGACAGGCTTTTGAGACGTTTCCTAATTCCTCGGCTAGTTTTAACAACCCAACCTTGTTTCGGATTATTTTTTCATTTATTGTCATATTATCAGTCTGAGGTGCCGCGTCCCCATGGGGACGTGACTATTGTTTTTGTTTGTTTGTGCCTCAGACTGATTATCCATGGCCTTTTACGCAACTGTCAGATTTGATCGTAGCTAATACAAATAAAATCACTCTTCAATCACGTAAATGTAACCGGCAGATCTGCTTCGAAAAATTCCAGACGTAAGATTTCCATCGTCAAGAATCTGGTCAATCTTCTGCATCACTTCCAATTCCACGGTTGGAGAATAAACCGAAACTCCTGCAATGGTACCAAACTGTCCTTGGTCCCAATCATAATTGCCTCCAGCGGGAGTTTTTCTCTCGAAGGCGGATTCTTTGAGGTAATCTTCCATCACGCTTGGGAGGTTTCCAGGGCCCGCATCCGCAGGGAATCCGCCGTGCTCAAACGCATATACTTCGAAGCCATCGCTGAAGGTCTTCAAATCCTTTGCCACACGATTTGCGATGGCAGTTTTTCGAGTCGTTGCGAAAGCTGGAATCGCAATTACCGCCAATAATCCAATGATCACCACCACAATCATGATTTCCACGAGTGTAAACCCACCGTTGCATTGATGTTTATTGGAAACTACGGGGATGGAAGGAGGATTTTTCTGAGTAGAGATCACAAGCAGAATTCTAGTTTAGAAATGTAAAAAGCCACTGAGCAATCTATGGGAAACATTAGTCCAGTCAATGGTTTGCGTGTCTTTAGACCCCTGATTACAAATCATTTACAAAATTTTTATTCCCGAGAACTCAAAACACGTAATTGCACTTGCCCAAGATGAACCCTCGAGAAAACTCCGCAAGGCATTTGAAATCACTGCATCTGAAAATCCGATGCGAGCATCGGATGCTTGTAGGTTCCTACACTGTAGCCCCTTATGCTACGCATGAGTAGGAGGTAAGGGTTCCGCTTGATCTCCCCGATGTTTCGGTGGCAAAATCCGCTGCTTATTCGAATTTGCTAAGAACAACCCAAAAGATTATACCATCGAATCGATTTCTTAGACCAATCAGTCTTCGCTCTCATCTGAAACAGTCACCGTCGGCCAGTTGCCATCCCACACGATCGGCTTGATCTGGAGCCTGGCCCACGCATGAGCGTTCTGAGAATCGTAGGCATGATAAACAAGATAGTCTGTATCCTTAGTCCTCAATACACCATTATGCCCCACCCCATACCAACGATCATCTCCGGTAAGCAGAATCGTGCCGCCTCCTTCCATCAAGGGAACTCCATCACGGTCAACGTAGGGTCCTTTTACATTGTCTGATCGTCCAACAATCATTTTGTAAGTGCTGTTGGCTCCGCGACAACAATAGTCAATCGAGGCAAAAAGATAATAGAAACCTCCTCTTTCAATAATAAAAGGTCCTTCAATAGCTCCATTACCTGCGTCTACCGAGTGCCCTCCTTCGGGAAAAGACTTAGTCGGTGATTTCCGACTCGCAATTGAGATGATATCAGGATTGTCCTTATCGGCCAGTTCTATTCTGTTATCGGCAAGCTCAACGAGTTTGAGTCCACTCCAAAACGAACCGAACGCCATCCAAGCCACACCAAGCTCGTCTTCAATGATGTTGGGATCGATCGCATTCCAGTCATTCAATCCCGGAAAAGACTGCAGTATCAAACCATGATCTGTCCATTTGTAATCCTCACTATCGGGATCGAGGGTTGGACTAGTAGCGACACCCATAAAAGATGTGTTTTTCCCAAAAGCAGAAACAGAATAGTAGAGGAACCAGGTATCGTTGTGGTGATAAATATCAGGGGCCCAAAGATGCCCGCTGAACCCAGGAATGGTCTCACCCATATAGTCCGGAATTTCTGGAAACACAGAGGGCAGACTGTCCCAATGTTGCAAATCGTGGGATTTCCAGGCAGTGATACCAGGCCCCGTATGAAACATGTAGAATACACCGTCTTCCTCCGCGATGACAGGGTCGTGAACAAAGGGTTCAAGCTCACCAGTGGCACCTTCAGGGTACGGCACTGGTTGGGCCACCAACTTAACAGATATGCCAAATAGAACAGTGGAAAAAATTAGCAAAAATCGCTTCAACTTCATTTCTAAATTCCTTTAAATTATTGCATGTTTTATGGTAACGATGGCCGGCCGAAATTAGGAAATCCTTCCTCAGTCCAGTTCACCTTTTTCACATAGGTATGCCTGTTGGGGTCCCAAAGCGGATCCCCAACAATTTCGGTGTAGGTTCTCGCGTGGAATACCAACACATCGTCTTCGCCGTTTTCGGACTTGGTGAAACTATTGTGCCCAGGGCCAAAGACATTATGTTCGAAGCAAGATTGAAACACAGGGTCCTTCGATTTTGTCCAGGAAGCAGGATCAAGGAGATCACTGTCTATATCTGCCCAGATCAAGCCGACCGCATAGTTCTCATCGGTTGCACTGGCAGAATAAGTAATGAACAATCGATTGTCTCGGCGCAGAATTCCCGGGCCTTCATTAACCCAAAATCCAATCGTTTCCCAATCGAACTCGGGTTTCGTCAACATCACGACTTCTCCCTTGATCGTGACGGGATCCCCCATTTTTGCGATATACAGATTGGAGTTCCCTCGAATCTCTGGATGTTTCTGAGCCCAGAGATAGTATAACTCGTCGTTATGGTAAAACGTAGTGGCATCGAGACAAAAAGTGTCCCAGGGAGTCACGATTTGCACAGGCTCGCTCCACTCCCCTTCCAAGGGATTATCGGCCAGCGTTGAAATCGCGTACATGCGATGTTGGAACAAATCGTCCTTTATCTCCCGGGAAGGCGCAGCTGCAAAATAGACATACCATGCCCCGTCGTTAAAGTGAATTTCGGGAGCCCAAATCAGTTCTGAATAGGGTCCTGAGTTCGGCTTATGCCATACGGCGACTTTTTCCGCGTCCGCCAATCCCTTGATTGATGTCGAACGTCTAAGCTCGATGCAGTCATAGGCTGGCACCGAAGCACTGAAGTAGTAATACCCATCGATGTGCTTATAAACGAACGGATCTGCCCGTTGTTCGATGAGAGCTTGCATGGGTTTAGTCATGATCGATCCAATTTTTTCGGTTTAAGTTGAGAGTCTTCGAATCACTATCAGAGAGATTCTTTCAGTTCATTGTAGAATTTATCCGTGATCCGATACCCAAACATCAGAGATCCCATCAGGGTGTGGAAAAAACCAGGGATAATCGTCAGCATCAACGCAATGCCCATCAGCGTATGATCGCTTTGCACTACATCCGGAACATAATCAAAACTGGTGAGCAACCAACCAACGACGGCGCCGGCTATTCCCATACCCGCCTTTTGTGCAAAGGATATACAGCCAAAAGAAAGCCCCGAAACTCGTTTCCCAGTTTTGACCTGACCATAGTCAACCGCCTCTGCAATTGCTGACCAGAAAACTGGAGCGTGCAGATCCACAATAAAGGAAAGCGCGAAATACAATACAAATGCCAGGGCAACATCCCCCTGTCCTACAAAAAAGAACATGATAACGCTCACCACTCCTACCATCAACTGGGTCCAGCGAAACAATTTTACTTTGCAATATCGTTTGGTGATCCAGGTGGATGCCACCATGGATAAGATCGCAGCGGCAACCCCTGTTCCAAGAAAAGCAGACTGCATTTGTGCACTGCCACCGAGGTAGTATTTGGCATAATATAAGGCGACAGATCCACGAATCACGTATCCAACTGTCCCTATAAAACACACACCAAATAACACCATCCATTGGTCATTGCGGAGCAAAAGTTTGAGCTGCTCCAAAAACGGCTTTTTATCGACTTTGTGCTCCACGCGCTCGGTTGTGGTGGCAAAACAAAACAGGAATAACAGGGTGCCCATTAATGCCATCACTCCCATCGAAAGTTGATACCCTCGGGATAGATTATCTTTCCCCAACGCGTCGGCCATAATAGGGACTACAATCGAAACCAGAAACGCAGCGACTTTTGCAAAAAACAAGCGGTATCCGTTTGCAGATAAGCGCTCTTTCGGGTCGCTTGTTAACACTCCAATAAGTGAGATGTAAGGGATGGTCACTGAAGTGAACATTAGAGTGACAAAAATATAAGTCACATACGCCCATATGAGCTTTCCGGTGTAATCAAAGTCAGGGGTCGTAAAAGTAAGAAAAACGGCAATACCAAAGGGAACTGACAGAAACAAAAAGTAGTGTCGATAGCGACCCCAACGAGTCGTAAATTTATCGGTCAGCATGCCCATCAATGGATCGGTAATCGCATCAATTCCCCGAACCAGTAGAAACAACAACGCAAGGTGTTGGGGTTTCAGGCCAAAGACATCGGTATAAAAGAAGGTGATAATCAGAAACATGGATGAAATCACCACATTCACTGCCATATCACCGGCTCCAAAGCCTACTTTTTCCAATACCGAAAGTTTGTTGTTTTTCATCAATTATGTGTGGGGTTTACAGGGCTTGTATTCAAAAATAGCGGGTTGACAGAAAGCACCTAAATTAATCGGTCACAAAAGTCCCAATAGATCAAAGCAGCCTCCTTCTATACATGCGTCTTCCCATTTCGAAAACCGACAGTAAATAGAAAAATACCGCAGTTTAATTTCAAAATGAATCTGACAGATCGACTCTTGAGTTCCTCTTTGTCTTTTTACCCACTAGTAACTCGACTCCAGTTGCTGTTGCACACCCCAAATGGGACGCCCGTCATCCGACAACGCAGAAAATGAAAGACAAAACGATGAAGCCATTTCGTTCCACTGCATAGACACAACTCCTTTGTAATATACGATAGACGGATCAAGAACCTCCTCCTCGGCGGGATCCTCAGCGGGATCCTCAGTAGAGTTCTCAGTCGGATCAGTCGTTGGTTCATCCGTTTCTGTGTCGGGTACAGGTTCAATTTCCTCCACTTCCCTACGTTCACCAAGATCGATCAGAATAGAGTTCGATTCTTCATCAAATTCCCAGGTGCCAGATTGATCACCAGCGATACTACCGTCTTCCTGCAGAACAATACTGGAGGAATACGAAATTTTTGATGAAATCTCCTTCTCGAAGGATAAGAAATGGTAAATGCCAGGGACATCCAAAGGATCAATCGTATCCAAATAGGTTGGCGGAAGAATCACTTCAGGTTCTTCAGATTCAGGATCACCAACTTCCCCTTCTTCACCGTTCACCGGTTCTTCATTCTCTTCCGGCTCATTATCTTCGGAGTCTTCAGGGGACAAATTGCCTGGTTCTTCAGCTTCCTCCGTTTCCTCATCAATCAATGCTTGAGCCTGCTCTTCATACGTAATTCTAGGCGCATAACGAAGCGGTGACACAACCGGCCACCCGTCTGCATTCATAGCCATTTCATGAACCCTCACCGAATGGTATCCACCCGAATTCAGAAACCGGGTGTGGAATAATAAAAAGTACTGCCCGGTAGCTTCATCGTAGTAAGCCGAGTTATGTCCAGGAGACATGTATCCGACCGAAGGAACACTTCCAGAATAAAAATAGTTTCCGATCATTTTAACCCCGAACGGCTCAATCACATCATCATCAAAGATGATATTAGTAGAGACGGTCTCTAAGTCCTTCCCTTCACTGTCCAGATAAGACCCGTCAGGAGTTGCAGACCTAAACACACGAACATTGTATCCATCCATCTGACCAAGCCCACCAAATGAAACAAAAAGATAATAATACTGAGTATGGGGGCTATAGATCACATGCGCTCCCTCGATGCGTTGATGATTGTTTCCCATCAGGTGTTTCCCATAACCTTGTCCGTCGAGTGGAAACCCGGTTTCATCATCCATTTCGAGAATGTAAATTCCACCGGAATAGGATCCGTAGATCATCCACAATACTCCCTCATTGTCATAAAACACATGGGGGTCTACGACATTGGGGTGTTTGGAAGCATCGTAAACCGTGCCATCTTCGCTCGGTAACCCCCACATGCCGGATTTGAGGATGATTCCCAAATTTTTGTAGGGCCCTTCCACATGCTCAGATACCGCAACCCCCATAGCAGATCGCGGAGAGTCACCCTTACAGGCGTTATAGTAAAAATAGAATCGACCGTCCTTTAGCTGAGTAACGTCCGCAGCCCAGAGGGTACTAGTCTGTGCCCATTCAAATGTCTCCTCAAGCTCATCAAACACATTTTCAAACAATGGATTATTAGCGGTGACGATGTCCGCGACACGCTCCCAAACCATCAAGTCTTTGGATTTCGCAGCTGACAGATGAGATCCGAAAATGTAGAACTCATCCTCCACTAGAATCACAGACGGATCATGAACGGAAATGTCTTCAAAAACCGGAGCCACTAAATCAGTTGGTAACGGATCAGTTTCAGATGGGTTCGCAGGAGATCCGTTTCCAGAATCGTTGGAGCTTTGCTGCGCTTGGATCAGACTCAGTCCACAACATGCTGCAATGCTCAAATACTTGAATATTTTGTATTTCATAAACCCCAATATCTGATTTTTAAAACTTTTCCAGAAACGATGAAAACCCAATTCCCTCGCCTGTGTCCACGATATGAAGCAAACACAGGTTGGGAAAGGGGTTAAATTTAAAAGACTTCTTTTAGAATTTAAAACGTGCGCCTAATTCGTAGGTACGATCATACATGTTCGCATCTCGCGGATAGGCAGAATCGATCGAATCAAAATAGTCCTGACGGCCTTGCTTAGTAAGATTTGTGATATCAAATGTCAGCGTTGCCCAATCAGTCAAACTATAGGAAGCGGAAAAATCCATTCGACTCGTCGCATCCACCCAAAGTGTTCCTCCAGGACCTCCAGGCGCATTCGCCTGGTTGAAATCCTCGATGAACGCATCGCGCCAATTGTAAGCCAGTCGGGATGAGAATTTTCCTGCCTCATAGATAAGGATGATATTATAGGAGTTCTCACTCACATTCGCCAAATCAAGAGCCTCTCCAACTGATGGATCATAGGTTTCACCAGTGATGTAAGTGAAGTTGGCTTGGATTCCGAGGCCTTTCACAGACTTAAAGAAATGCTGGATGCTCAATTCAACTCCGGACAACTCACCTTCACCTGTATTACGCGGACGTGTCACATTGTAAGTTTCGCCTCCAATGCTTTCAGACTCCGTTGCAGTGAATACATACCCATCAATTTTTCGGTGAAAACCTGCCACAGAAAGGTAGTTTGATTCTGTGTAATACCACTCGTAAGCGATATCCCAGTTGTCTGATTTCACGGGAGACAATTCAGGGTTACCACCTGAACCCGTTCCAGCAGCACCACCTGTAGTAGTAGGACCAGAGAGGTTTACGACAGGATTCAAGTCACCGAAGTTTGGACGAGTGATGGAGCGTGAATAAGAAAAACGAAGCAGTGAATTCTCATCCATCCTCAAACGGCCATTGAGAACCGGGAGGAAATCGATATCATCCGAATCACTTTCAATTGGCGAAGATGTTTCGTAACCCCGCAAAGAAAGGTCTGTCTTCACAACACGCAGCCCAATTTGTCCATCAAGCGGCATGTCGGCAACAGAGGTGGTGTAGGTGCTCTGCGCGTATCCAGCCAACGTGGTTTCTTCGTCGTCAAATGCAACTGCTGGGTTGTGTGGAGCCAATCCCGCTGGAAGTCCAAAGAGTGCTCTCACCTGATCCGCTTCGTTATAAAGAAAATCAGCACTTGGAGTATACCAGTTTTCGAGGGCAGTGGTTCCAAGTCCGGAGCTGTTGTCTGGTGCATTTGCGCCCAGGCCAGCAATCGCCGAGGCCATGGTAACACCACGTCCGTCAGCTGGTGGGACGTCCGCACGGTCAGATTGACGCGAACTCACTTCACGGCGACTGAACCTCAGACCCGTTTCAATGACGGGGAAGAGATTGCTAGAAGTGTTGTATTCCAAATCACCACGCCAGACAATTGACTTACCTTCAGCGTAGCCATTGTTGTCAAACAATCCCCATATACCAAATCCGTCAGGAGCTGTAATATCAGTTCCTGGATAAGTCGCATCAAAATGATTGTCTTTGTGAAAAGTCATTATTGATTGCGGAATACCTCCTTTGGCAAGGTCCATGATCAGATTCTGATTCACGAATTTGTTGTAGTTATACAGCAGTTCGGACTTCCAAATCATGTTCCCCTGAACGTGACGAACGCCGACAACCATATTATGGCCGTCTGTTTTGTCATTATACGCTTGAGTAGAGGTGATTAGAAAGTGGTTAGACGTCGTCGCTCGACTCACAACATCTGTTGTTCCTGGATACAATTCATAAGAATCAAGAACGCCGGTGAATGGCAGACCTACAAAGAAATAATTCTGATACTTGTTCTCATAACCGGTATACATGTAGTTTGCATAAATCTCGGTGTTTTCCGATGGAGCCCACTGCATAGACAAATTGTATGCCGTGCGGGTACGGTCTCCCCGATGGACAATAGGACCGGAATTGAAAGGGTAAACCAATGGACTGCCAGCATCATTAGTGAAATCTCTATTTTCCCAGAGGTAATTGTAGATGGTTTGGTCCTGATATTTGATATTTTGACTGGAAGCACCAAAAAGGATTCCAAATTGACCTCCGTCTTCAAGTTCCCAGCGGTTGCTAGTCATCATACTTCCGACCCAACTGGTTTCCCCTGCATCTTCTCCGTTAATCAAGCGCAAGGAAACACCTGTTTTTGCTCCATCAAAATCAAAAGGTTGGCGCAAACGAACATCTATCAGCCCTGCTATTCCACCCTCAACCTGATCGGCTGTACGGGACTTGTAGGCACTAACCGAAGAAATTAAATCAGCGGGTAAATCCCCTAGGTTTACTCCACGATTAACTCCGGTAAAGATTTCTTCACCATTTAGCGTTGTGGCAAAGTCGGGTAAACCGCGGATAAGAACAGTTCCTACTTCACCTGAACCACGGCTCACCTGGATACCTGGAACACGTTGAAGGGCATCTGCTACAGTGTTATCTGGTAGTTTACCAATATCCTGGGCAACAATCGCATCAACAAAAGGTGTTGTTTCCTGTTTGATTTCCTGTGCTTCGATCAAGCTTCCAAGCATGGATTCGACAACAAATGCTTCCATTTCGTAAACATTATCGTCTGTTTCCTGAGCTTGCAGATTACTACTCAAGCATACTCCTAAGAGTGCGGCAGTCATGGAGGCGAACTTTAGATAAGTACCTCTGTTGAATTGTTTTTTCATATAGTTTGTTATTCTTGGGGGTAGAATGGAAAGGCGTATAGATGGGCTCCCTTCACTAAGTTACATCTCTATATGCGTATTATCTGCCACATTCCCGACAAACACAGCAGCGCTAGATTGAGATTTACAACAAATCGAAGCAGAAGTTCTGCTTCAGCGGCGCAACCTGTCGAAAGCCAATCGCTGGTAGCACACTACTAATTGGATGGCTGTTCACTACCTCCTCAGCGAAACTGGATTGATCGATCAATGCTGCGAAAACGGGATAATGTTGACTTGAATTTGTGTCAACAGGGGAACTTTTCCTTCAACAAGGATCCATGCGATCCATCGCAGGAATATTGTCGTTACAATTTAGCTACACCCTTTTTTGTTAACTTCACCTTATTAATCTTTCCATCCTCTGTGTAATCTAGCTTATCGACACAAACAGATCTTCTAAAAACGCCTCCCCCGGGCAATTGAGAGGTATGATAGACATAATACCACTGATCGATAAATTTTACGATGCCGGGGTGATTCGTTTCGGACTTGGGCAACACGTCAGAGATTACCCCTTGATATTCCCACGGCCCTTCAACGCAATCACTTGTGCTGTATTCAATTTTTGAAGGATAACCCGACCCCGCATAAGTTAAATAGTAAATGTCTCCACGTTTGTGAACAAAAGGCGCTTCGAAGAAATTCTTTGCTTCTACCGTTTGAACTTCGCCGTCCAGTTCAATCAAATTGTCCTTAAGTTTTACCATTCGCAGTTCATCCCACGAACCCCAATAAAGATAGGCTTGTCCGTCATCATCAATATAAACAGCCGGGTCGATATTCAGGATGATTGAATTGGGAGTCGAATCACTGACTAGGGCCTCTCCGATGGCGTCTTTGAAGGGGCCTGTAGGGGTGTCAGAAACCGCCACTCCAATTGCCATGCCTTCGTGAAGGCGATCAGTTGCATGCAGCAGTGACACAAACCAATAATACTTGCCACCACGCTCGATCACATGACTGGCAAACGCATTGGCAACCGCCCAATCAAAATCATCCACAGACAGAAGAGGACCATGCTCCTCGTAGTTTACCATGTCCTGAGTGGAATAAGCATACCAATCGTTCATGAGAAATCCGTTCTTCCCAATCTCCTGCTCATCATGTCCGGTATAAATATAAAGGGTATTATCTACAGCAACGGGACACGGATCTGCCGTAAAACGATTTTTCACGATGGGATTCCCCGCAGTCTCACCCGCGTGGGACGAATAGTGTAATGTCAATCCAAGCCCCAGGCTCAGGAGTAGGGCCCCAAAGTGACTTGTTTTAGGAAGTATGCTCATGATTCTAGGGGTTAAAAAAAGGAGCAGCGCCAAAGCACTGTTCCCATATATGTTAAGTAATAAATCAGACTTGAATTGGACGACTAACGAGTTCCAATAGCCAAGGCCCTGGAAACTAATCAGTTCCCGGAATCGAGCATTTAAGGATAGTAGGCTATGGACACTGACTAAATATGCTACCCTTTACCACACCCTATCAAATCGGTGGATTTTGCTGCGGATAAGTGCGAGCCGAATACAAACAATAGAATAATGAACGCTGAATCGATATTCTCATATCCCCGAAATCAATTGAAACAAAGAGGTAGAAGAAAAAAGGGTAACCTCCAGAGGTGTTACCCTTTTTTCTCAAATTACCAACGTCTTCTAAAAAGCGTATCTCATTCCAAGAGAGACGGTTCGACTGAATAGAGCATTATTGAAGTTATGTGTAGTAGCATGCTCATAGTAACGCTGCATCAATGGCTCAGTCAGGTTACGTGCATCCAAAGTAATCACGAAATCTTCCGATACATTATATGAGAGTTGCAGGTCCATGCTTTCCTCAGGCTTTTGATAGATTCCTAACGGATTCGCAAACAATGCCGCTTCATAGGTGTAGAGGAAATCATCCCGCCATACATAAGACAGACGTGCTGAGAATTTCTTCTTCTCATATGCTAGTACCACACTATAGGAAGTATCAGATACTGCGAAGAATGGAGTCACATCCTGACCAATCACATTTCCGGCATCATCGGTGACAGGAATCGTTTGTTCCGAATCAAGCATTGTCAAACTGGCCTGAACACCAAATCCATCCAAAATATCAGGAAGGTTTTCAGGGAAGTAAACGAATCCGAATTCAAAACCACTCAATTCACCATCAGAAGCATTGTCAGGACGGGCGATGATGTAATCGTAACCTTCGTAATTAACACGACTACGGAAATCAACGACGAGTCCTTCGATCTCACGTTTAAAAGCGGTTCCATAAACCATTCCTTTATCCTGGAAATAGTATTCCAACCCAAAGTCATAGTTCGTTGATTCCGTCGGATCGAGATCCGGGTTACCGCCAGATGCAGTTCCGTATCCGATATTGGTTACATCCTCAACATAAGTAATCGCTGCGTTTAGAGAAGTGAAGTTCGGACGACGAATCGTTTGCCCATAACTGAAACGCGCACGTAGATTCTCACTCAAATCATAGCGGATCGTCAAACTGGGCAATGCTTTAGACTTACTCGTGTCAGCTGAACTGGTTTCGAGTGTTTGAATATCTGTGAAGTTCATGTCAGTATCGTACTGAACGAAACGAACACCGAACTGACCATCAATTTTATTACCAGCGATTTCACTCACAAAGTCTGCTTGAATAAAAGCGGCATAGTTTTTCTCAGTGATGTTGAAGTTTTCGATCAGCTCCAAATCATTTTCCAAGGTGAAAGCGCCACCATTTTGGTTATAATAAGATCGAATATCATCCTTGTGATCGGCGAGATACCACCCATTGGGAACGACCCACTCAGTTGCAACGTCAGCTTTTCCATCGAAGAAATTCGTAGTGGTATACTGCCAATCAGGAAAACCACCGAAAGATTGGCCAAGAAACGCTTCATAAGTGCGTTGTGCTTCCGAGGCTTCACGATTGTCAAAGCGTACTCCAAAGCTCACCTTTTCGATGAAATCGATGTCAGGAGTCCATTCCCCATTGAACATGAAATTGAGTGCAGTTCCATCAGCACTGTTTCCATTGTCATAGAGTTGGGCAACATTCCAGACAGCAGCGTTTGTTTCTGGGCTTCCTTCCCAATGCCAGGATGGAACACCATTACCATCAGCGTTGAAATCAACATTAATAGCTGCAGGAACGGTATCGGTGCGCATCGCAAAGAATTCAGTCTTATATTCACTGGTCTGATAAGTCAGATCAGCCATAAAACGCAGATTATCCGCGACTTCCCATTTACCAGTTACAGCAAAAACATAACTGTCAGTTTGTTGCTCAGTTTGGTCTCCGCTCATGAAAGCATAAACATTATTAACGTTTTCACGAGATTTTACAACATTGGTTCCGGGATACAAAGTGACTCTATGATCGTCTTCCAGAGAACCCCACCAATCAACGAAAGAAAACGCCAACGAATTAAACATTTTGTTACGATATCCGTTATAGAAAGCTTCAAATGTATATTCCGCATTCGTTCCTTCAGGAGCGAACTGCAAAGAAAGGTTCATTGCGGGACGATCGCGTACTCCATTCAATTGACTTTGGAAGATCGCATCTCGAGAAAGGACATATTCAGTGGGAACCCCGTTAATGTTGAATGTTGCACCCGCATTGAAAGGCATTCCGGCTTCCAATCCAGCTTGCCAAATGGGATTCTCAGCGACACGACCATCAGTTGGCCATACCCGCTCATAAGGCACAAAGCCAGGAGCTGGATTGTCAGTCATGAAAGGAACCATTGCACCTGGAGTGAGCCATTGGTCACGGTAGTGGGTTTTTGCAAAAGAAATGTTGAATAGGGCACCAAATTTACCAGCGTCTAAATCCAAGTGTTTGAGACCATTGCGCTAACGTTTGGATCCCATTCATCAGACTGTTCCATATAGGTGAACCGTGCAGCTAAAACAGACTTAAACCCATCAAAGTAGAATGGACGTTGTGTCTGCACATCAATAACACCTGCGATGCCGGATTCGATGAGATCTGAAGAGCGGGTTTTGTAAACATCGACACGATTGAGCAGTGCCGCGGGAATGTCCGCCAACGCTACCGAACGACCAGACGCTGTGAAGATGTCGCGACCGTTAACAGTAGTTGTTACATCATTCAAACCACGGATCGTCACCGTGTTAACTTCACCACCCGCACGATCAGTCGTCTGCACTCCGGAAACGCGTTGAAGGGCCTCAACCACGTTATTGTCGGGGAACTTACCAATATCTTCAGCGATGATCACATCTACCATTTGATATTCCTGGCGTTTGATACTAACTCCTTCCATCAAACTCTCTTGAATGCCACTAACGACAAATTCCTCAAGTTCGTAGACGTTGTCAGAATCGGATTCAACTTCCTGAGCGAATCCAGTAAAGCCACTTACAAAAAGGGCTGCAATGATTGTAAATACAAGCCCAGGGGTTTGTAGTCCGGAAATAGTCAATTTCCGTTCTGGGGTGTTTAGTCTAGATTTCATTTGGGATTATTTAATGATTATCGAATGGAATACGGATGACCTTCAATTGGTAGATCTACAGCCAATCACTAGTATTCCTGCATCGACTAATGCGCAAAAATCGAAACTTACCCGTCAAAGAATATCAAAATTTTGCTATTTATCTATATTGAAAAGCTAAATAGCGCAAAAAGGAACCTCATCATATAAAAAAATGGCGCAGAAATTGTGCTTTTGACGCATTTGTAAGAATGAAGGAGAACCCCTAATTCCAGGGCGGATCGAATGAAATAAATGAAATGAAAATTAGTACTTTGAGTCACCTCATGTTCGCGATCGTCATCATTTTTGCAATGCGACCAATGGACAGTCTATCCGAAGAAGATGGATCAACAAATGCCCTCTGGTCTACTACAATTCCCACAACCGGGAACCCAATCATCACCGAACAATACACGGCAGACCCTGCAGCCATGGTCCACAACGGCACCGTCTATCTCTACACCGGACATGATGAAGCTCCACTGGACAAACATTTTTACGAAATGAAGGATTGGTTGGTTTTTTCATCGACTGATCTCGTAAATTGGCAAACTCACCCTGTCCCCCTTAAAATTACTGACTTCAAATGGGCGACACAACATGCATGGGCAGCGCATGTTATCGAAAAGGAGGGAAAGTTTTTCTGGTATATAACCGCTTTTCACAATGATTCACACCCGGGGTTTGCAATTGGTGTTGCCGTAGCTGACTCTCCAACAGGTCCTTTTAAAGATGCCATTGGCAAAGCACTGATCACAAATGAAATGACCAAAGCGCCCTTCCAGAGAAAAAACTCAAATGGAGAAATGGTCGACATGGACTGGGACGACATCGATCCTGCAGCCTTCATTGATGATGACGGACAAGCCTACTTGTTCTGGGGGAACACCACCTGTCACTATGTGAAATTGAAAGATAACATGGTTGAGATGGATGGTCCCATCCAATCAATCAAGTTACCCCATTTCACCGAAGCCCCCTGGGTTCACAAAAAGGGAGATTGGTATTACCTAACATACGCCTATGAATTCCCAGAAAAAATTGCCTACGCCATGAGTAAAAATGTCAACGGTCCCTGGGAGTTTAAAGGCATACTCAATGAACTTGCTGGGAATAGTAACACCAACCACCAATCCATCATCGAATTCAAAGGAAAAGACTACTTCATTTACCATACAGGGGGCAGTCAACCAGATGGAGGTAGCTTTCGCCGCTCAGTTTGCATCGATGATCTTTATTACAATAAAGACGGGACCCTGAAGCGCGTGGTGATGAGCTCCGAGGGGGTAAGCGCTTGCTTGGACTGAGTCAAGGTGAGCCATCTCAAAAATCCATTGTTTCAGGAGCAACCAGTTTTCTAGCTTCATCCAACAAAATATGAGATAGCGACCAATCGAACCAAAATCCTTGAACAGGAGTACCACGATTCATGCCTTCGCGATATTTGGAATCGTTCAAAGTTATCGCTTGCTGCAATTCAACTCGGGCTTCTGAATTCCGTGCCATCATATGCAAGGCCATTGCTCGTATTGCCCTAGACGCAACTGTCCGGGGAGCATTGGTATCTGCATAACCAAGGGTTTGGTCACACCAAACAACTGCCTCTGAATAGTTCCCCCGACGAAATTCAAACAACCCGACCGGCATTGCCCGCCAGGCTGCCTCAAAATAGTTCCCTCTCTGAGCATTTTCATTTGATATTTCCGCTGAAACCTCTGCAAGAGGAGCAAGCGCCTGAATCAATGGGTCGCTCGCCGGTTTAAGGAGTGCGATTTTCAAGAATCGATCCGCAAAGTTTTTGGAGTTCTCATTGTAGCGTTCCACAACGGTCCAGCGAAAGGTCTCATACCCTTTATTATCTCTCATGTTGATCAGTGCAGGCCCGAGTTCCAAAAAATCCAAACTGGAGACATCAGCGTTTTCAAATCGATTCACAACCAACAAGGTCTTAAACCGCTCTGATGCTTCTCTCCAGCGCCCGTTGATGGCATGCCACTCCCCCAAAGACCTTAATACTGCCGCGCCTTCCATTGACGCTTCGTTCAACAATGCTTCGCTAATAAGATCATCCGCGGTTTGCATCTTCCCCAAACTGACCATCCAAGCTGCTTGCGTCACCCGCTCTTTGATTTCGGCGTGTTCTCTCAGACGCATCTGTTGCTGCTCAGCAGCCACCGCCCGATGACGAGCGGCTCGTTCTTTAAACAAGAGCCAGGTCGACACACCCATGCCACCGACCAAAGAAGCAGCCACCATGATGCTCGCTACAAAAACAACACGGTTGCGTCTGATAAACTTAAACATTCCATATCTCCAACTTGGAGTCCGAGCATTCACTATCTCGTTGCCTAGGAATCGCTGTACATCCAACGCCAAGCCATTCGCAGTTTCATAGCGCAAGGTACGATCCTTTTGCAATGCCTTCATCACGACCCAATCAAGGTCATTTTTTAACATGTAAACAAGTTCCGAAGGAGTCAGATCACGATCGTTTGAAAGTTTCGATACGACCGAGGACTTCAGTTCAGACAATCTCTCCGAAGGTTTCAACGAGATGGCCTTTTTCAGCAGGTCTCTCATTTCATGCGCATTGAGAACCATCAACCGTTTGCCACTAAGGGGAGTGTGCCCAATCAACAGCTCGTAAAGTAAAATTCCGAGGCTATAGATATCGCTTCTGGTATCGACATCAAACCCATTCATTTCCATCTGCTCCGGGCTCATATATGCAGGGGTGCCAACCAACTGATCTTCTTCAGAAAATAGCTCTTTGTCCAACAGACGGGATTCCGTGGCTCGGGCAATGCCAAAATCAATCACCTTAGGAATGGCAACACCGTCCTGCTGGCACACCATAATATTCGAAGGTTTGATATCCCCATGAATGATCCCCTTCTGATGCGCGTGTTGAATGGCGTGACAAACGAGTATAAAAAGCTCCAGTCGTTTCCTAATGGAAAGACGCTCCGTTTCACAGTATTCAGTGATACGAACTCCCCTCACATGCTCCATCACAAAATAGGGAGAACCACTCTTGGTATCTCCTGCATCGAAAACTCTGGCAATATTGGGATGATCCATCATCGCAAGCGCCTGGCGTTCCGCCTTAAATCGCTCAATAACCTGATCAGATTCCATCCCAATTCGAACAATTTTCATCGCAACCATGCGCCGCACGGGTTGCTCCTGCTCGGCAAGATAGACCACACCACATCCGCCATCGCCAATGCGTTTTATCAGGTTATATCGTCCGATCCGAACCCCGACGGGTTCCTCAATGAACTCCCCGTCACTAATCAAAGCCTCATCTGCTATTTCCCGCAAACGAGTCCGTTCCTCAGAGTTTTCAAGCAATGCCTCTCCTTCTGAGAAAAATGGATCCGATTGGTAATGGGCTAAGAGCAAGGCCTCGAGACGCTCTCGTAACAAAGGATCGCCATCACACGCGTCATCCAAATAGCTGGAACGTTGGGCAACGTCATCAATCTGCAAAGCTTGATCAAAAAGAGTTTCTTCGTCAGGTCGCGGTTTGCTCATATCCAGTCCGAACTCAATTCAGAAGGGGAAATCGCTCAAGCGCAATGCTGTTGCTCACTAATACGTTGAAACAACCAAGCCTTCGCGTAGGCCCAATGCCTTTCAACAGTGCGTTCACTGAGGTCCAACATACCCGCAACTTCCGCATTGGAATGCCCACCATAAAACTTCAACATCACCACTCTCGCTTTTTCTGGATTCGCAATCTGAAGTTCTTCGAGCGCTTCATCAATGAGTAGCACTTTTTCTTCAGGGGAGCTTACCGCAAGATCGATTTTTTCAATATCAACCCGTATCCAATCCCCCCCACGTTTGATTGCAGTTTTGCGGCGAATATTCTCGATCAGTATCCTTCGCATGGCTCTGGCAGCAGCGCCAAAAAAATGCGCCCTATTTTCCCACTTCGTAGAACGCTTTCCATTACCAATCAAGCGCAGCCAGGCTTCATGAACTAACGCGGTCGGTTGAAGGGTGTGTTGACGATATTCTCCACTCATCCGATTACCGGCATGCCGTCTCAATTCGTCATAGACCAGAGGCAACACCTCATTCGCACCACCACCCGATGAATCGTTTATTTCGTTTAAAGATCGAGTCAAATCCGAAAGATCAGGTTTCCTTCTCGTAGTTCCACTAAGACGAGTGCGACTCGAAAAATCGCTCCTTTTCACTTTCGGAGAAACTGAGATGTTAAAGTCATTCATGGTTTGGGGTCCGGTCCAATTCAGTTCAACTCATCTCAATGAGTTGAAAAAACAGGTGGTTAATTTTCTTAATTGGCTTGAATGGTCAATTCAATGGTCCTCAGAAAATGAATCGAATGTTGGGGGTCGATTGTTCAATCACTAAGAACTATCGAAACTATGAACACATTCTACTAAATCACAAGTAGCGCAGTCCCTTTACAGTAAAGTTCTCTCTTCCAAAGTTACATTTCTTCGTCATTCGCAATCAAGATCACTCAGAAAACTCAATAATGGTCACAATTGCATTGGCAACCCACACACTCGCACTGATTCTGCTATCAGGTATCTAGCTAATTGATACTCTCCAAACACATGACAACTCATAACCACAAGCAATCCTCCGGAGGTTCAGAAAATGAACCCACAACCATGCAAATCCAGAATGAGTTAGTGCGGATCGACATACTGGCTGGCTCACAAGCTTATCACGGTTCACGTTTCGATCACAGCGGACAGGTTGCGCAAATCTGCCTGGAGAACAACCATACCTTCCTCGGTTTCGAGTTTCCCGCATTCAATTCACTCCATGGATTTGGCCTTTTGAACGAATTCGACATTACTGGCCCAATTCAATACGGTGAGACGCCAGTTGGAGCCTGTTTTCACAAAATCGGCGTCGGAGCATTAAAACGTAAGGAAGATATACCTTATTTTTTTGCTGACAACTATGAGATCGAATCACCCCTTCAATGGACGATCGAACAGAAAGATGCAAGTCAGTTGTCGTTCCAAACCTTAAGTCCGGATATCCGAGGAATGCAGTACCACTACTCCAAGACATTAAAGGTCGATGAAACAAAACTAATCATCACTTACAGATTACAGAACACGGGAACCCAACCTATTGAAACCTCCCACTACTCTCACAATTTCCTCTCCCTCGATCAACAGTCCACTGGCCCCAATATGGAGCTCATCCTTGATCACACGATTGATGCTTCCTCTTTGGGAGAATTTGTAAACCCCGAGAACTGTATCAACCTGCAGAGTTCACAACTCTCCTGGAAGGACGTTCCCAAATCCGATTTTTTCATCGAAAACCTTCTCTACAAAGCCAAAGGATTCACCTCCTGGACCCTGAAAAATCACTCCAGCAAAACCTTAATCTCAGAGGAATTTGAGTTCACTCCCACTCATATGAATTTCTGGGGGCGAGCTCATGTGATCAGTCCCGAAGTGTTTCATCACATCCAAATCAACCCGTCAGAAACTGCCACTTGGAGCCGTACTTTTTCAGTCAGCAAATTCTGACACATTCATAGCCAAACAATATATTTCCTGTAGCAAGGGGTTTGCCTTCATGACGGTCAAAGCTTTAGGGAGTGTTTGGAAATAGCTTCGCACTTCGTTTGATCGTCGCTGCGCTCGAAACGAACAAAGATGGTAATGAATCTTTTTCCACAAAACGAGGCGGTTAAAAGGTGTTGGGCTGAAGCCCTGCTCCTTTTGAACAACGCTGTATTGAGCAAAAAGAACATTATCCGATTCGGATTTCGTCAAAATTCATGTTCGCGGCGTTTGCAAATTCCCTCCGGCATTCATGTCGCAGGGAATTTGCAGCCTTGCGCTGCATGGATTTTGGACAGAAACCATCAACGTTGGAATTTCCAAACACTCCCTTGCGGAGTCCATGGAAAATCCGCATTCGTGGTGGGACAAAAATTCCGTGAGGAATTTCTCTTCTTTTTGATGAAATACAATGTGACATAGACGCCGCAAATTTCGGTAGGACACAAGTGACAACTCTACCAAATTAAAAACGGTGAAAGATTGATCAGACATCACAACCTGCGGAGGTCATGAATTCATTCGTGACCCTAATTCAGCATATCAAAGCTTCATGCAGCACCGTTGAAATCCCGCAATACTTCCATCAACCCAGTCTCACGATCCAAAACGGATTAGTTTAGCCCGCCCACCGAGAATCAGTCGATTCACGAGGAGCGCAAATCCGACACAGGCCCATAAAGTGATGAACATGAGGTGCAGAAAATGCAACGGTGACCATACAAATGTAAAGAACCCATAAAGTAGCGCGCCAAACACGAGCGAGGCTATCACTGCACGGGCATCCACTCCCTTAAACATCAACCCTGTAATAAAGGCTGCAAGGATTGGCATACTGAAAAGACCAATCAATTGCTGGATCAATTGAATGATAGAATCCGCTCCATTGTAGAGCGGAACTAAGCCAATCGCCAGTAGACTGAAACCGATGGATATCATCCAATTCATCCGCGAGATTTTAACATCTGCGTTAATATAACGCTGATGGATATCACAAACATAAAGAGCCACCGATGAATTCAGGGCCGAGTTAAAACTGGTCATGGTGGCCGCAACCATCGCCGCCGCAAAAGCTCCGGACAACCACTTGGGAAGTACCGCTTCGACGATTCTCCCATAACTTGAGTCTCCAATATCCCCCCAAAGCACGTAGGCACACAAGCCCGGGACTACGACCATGATAGGAACAAGGGTTCCCCGAATGATCGCCGCCGCATAACACCCTTTTTGCGCCTCTTTGAGTGAAGTCGCTGCAAGGGCCCGCTGAGTGATCGTCTGATTGGTGCTCCAGTAATAGAGCTGGGTAAAGATCATTCCGGTGAACAACGCATGCCATGGCAACACCGAATCGCTGCCTCCAATAAGGGATAGCCGTTCAGCAGGCACACTACTCAAATCCCAATCAATCGCATTCAATGCCAACACTGCAACAAGCACTGCCATCGTAAATAACAGCACTCCACTGTAGGTGTCAGAGATCGCAACTGCCCGCAATCCCCCAAATATCGCATAGGCCGCTCCCGCTATTGCGATGATGGTCGCCAATCCCATTAAGGGAATTTTCAAGCCAAACACCGCCGTCAAAAACAGGGAGCTGGTATACAACATGATGGGGAGAAATATCGCAATATTTCCAATGAGAAACAAACTGGCAACCGTGGCCCGCAAGTGAGGATTATTATATCGTCGCTCAAGCAACTCCGTCACCGTCGTACAATTGTATCGATAGTAAATCGGGAGGAATACTTTTGCCAACAGTATCATTCCCGGTATTCCCGCTAACTCCCACCATAGAATGAGAGTCATTTGATTCCCATTCCAACCCACTAAGGTATCGGTGTTGATATTGGTCAAAGTCAGCGAACCCGCCACGTAAAACCAGGAAAGTCCACCGCCAGCGAGGAAGAACTCTCGACTACCCGCACCGCGCGCCCCCGCCTGGCGGCATTTGCTATAGGTCAACCATGCAATGGAGCCGGTAATGAGGAGAAAAACAGAAAACTGGATCATAATAAGTGTCTACTGGCAGTAGGAGTAGCGGATCACGCATCCCCCATTGGGTTTAAGGGTCATTTCAATTTTGCCGGATTCGTTCACGATCCCCTTCGTCAAACTCAAAGCGTTCTCGTCCATTGCATCAGTGTAGATTTCCACGATGTCGCCAGGATCTGTATTGGGCAATTCAAGGTAAAAGGCTTTCGACTCCGGGAGCGAATTGATCGCAGCAACATACCAAAACTGACCGCTACGACGCGCCACAACCGCATATTTCGCCGGGTATCCGTCAATGAATTTGGTTTCATCCCAGACCGTCGGCATATTCCTCAACAATTTTTTAACAAAATCAGGTTGTTTTGCCATCCCATCGGCCGTTTCAGCCAAGTGCTGCACTCCCGACTGATACAAAACCGGTAACGCCAATTCAAATCCCATCAAAGTGTGTTTTTTAATTCCAGGAGGGTTCTCAAACATCATCGGCGTGAAATCCATCGGATCAAAAACGTTGCGAGTAAACGGCAAGGTTGCGAGATGCTTCGGTGCCTGATCCGCATTGTCTTGGCTGAAGGTGATAAATTCCATGCCCCGCACCGATTCCATGGTTACGAGATTGGGATAAGTGCGCTGCCAGCCACGAGGCAAGGTCGTGCCGTGAGTATTCACCATCAGTTTGTATTCTGCAGCGCTAGTAAATAGATCGTGGTAATAATTCATGACCGATTGGCCATCGCCCGGAAAAAAATCAATCTTCACACCTTTCACCCCTAAAGAGGAGATGCGCTCGAACTCCTCGTTTCGTGATGTTGCAGACAACAACGCACTTTTGGGCGTATATTCAGTGATATTCCACGGTCCGGAAGAATTATACCAGAGCAGGATTCCAATGCCCAACTCATTCCCGATTTCGACCAGATTACGAATACGGTCATACCCGATTGTATGATCCCAGTTCACGTCGATCAAAGTGTAGTCCCAGCCCATTTCTGCCGCATAGCGGATATAACGCTCCTGGATATCAAATCGGATGGATTCATCCTTCAACCCTACCCAGCTCCACGATGCCCTGCCTGGTTTCACCCACTCAGCATCTGAAATAGTCGAAGGCTCGGCGTAATCTGTTCCCATGGTAGACTCCACGATTGTTGCCAGCGTGTCACCGACCACGATAAGCCGCCAAGGTGTATTCCAAGGCAAGGTCGACTCCGGTTTCACCGGACCGTCAAAAACTCGTTCTGCTTCCATAGGAAACCCAATTTGAAATCGATTTCCAGCTTCTTCCTGCACAAGTCGCGTACCGCAGTAGTTCCGACCGACCCCGGCCTCCGACAACAATACCCATTTCGGATTGCTCTGATCGCCCATTTTGAAGAGAGCGGGGAAAATCCATCCAACATAGGGATACACCGCCACAAGATCAGCTGCCGCTTCCACTTCGTTATCATGCTCTTCCAGAAAACCGTGCAATTGCTCCAACGGCATGCCATGCACATACAATTCCTCATAAGAAGGTTGAGTATTGCTCCAACCCGTTTGCGCCTTCGGCATCGGTTGAATCCAAGCAACGGTGTTTTCATTCAATACAAACTCCGTTTTCTCTTCAGAAATCTGCCACAACCGATCCCCTTCATTAGCCTCCTGAATGGGGATATGATAACGAAACGCAGCCCCATCATTGGAAACTCTGAAAATCAGTTCCAACACCTTTCCCTCATCTGTCGTTACCCAAAACCGTCGCTGATTGGCTTCCACCTGAACAGTGTGTTGTTTTCCATTTGAGAGCTCATAACTTTCACTGATCGTGTGACTCTGATCCTGGGCCTTCAATGAATCAAAATTCCCAAATAAGTCTCCATGATTAGTCGCTAATCCCAACTCACTCGCATTCACCACCACGTCCGCGCCGTGCTCGAGTTGATAAAAAAGACCACCATCCACGGTTGATACCTCCACTTTGACTTGTTGATCGGGGCTCATGACCACGAAGGACTCAGCGTGCAGTGTGAGCGCAAACAACAGCGAAACGATAGCGAGAGGGGAACCTCTCCATTTGAATAGGGATAACAGATTCATGATTCAATAGGGGATAGGAGGCATCACACTCAAATGCATGCCAATCAATCACAATACACAGTTAACTGAACTGTTCATGATCAACGATTTTAGAGAACAACTGACAGTCTGACAGCAGTAAAATAATCTCATTTTTCCGCCAAAACAATGGTTATACGGAATAGCGTGTAAATGACGACAAGCACCTTGTTTTTCGCTACAATCAATCGGATCGCATTGCCTGCCCGCTCAGGAGGGAGACCGTCAGACCCAACCAGTTGAGTTCTTTTTCGAATCACGGATTATAAACGCTCATTCGTGTTAGACTCTTGAAAGCTTTTGATAACGGAAATGAACAATTCAACCAACCCATCTGCTTTGTTTCATGCTTCCTCAGTAAAAAGAGCATTCGACCTAAAACTCGACCAATTCGCCATTGCTTTGCGGATCATTACACATCCCTGTTTGCCATTCACCCATTCCAGCATAGAATCCATCACTTCTTTCATTGTCTAAAGTTAGAACCACCAAAAATGGCAATTTTCGATTACATTGAGTTGAAAATTCAGAATTTCTTAGCCGATTAATGCTTCAAAAAACATCATGATCGATCCAATAGAAGCCATCCAACGTCTTAAAGAAGGAAACAAACGTTTCCTTTCAACCCCCCGTGAACACCGACCCCGAAACGAAGAACGTTTTTCAAAAATGCTTGAAGGTCAGGAACCATTTGCGATTATTCTGGGGTGCTCAGATTCGCGCGTACCTGCAGAAATCGTATTTGATCAGGGCTTGGGGGATCTTTTTGTCATACGGGTAGCGGGTAATGTGGTGGCGCGTTCACAAGTCGGAAGCGTAGAATTTGCGGCGGAAGCATTTGGGACTCGCTTGGTAGTCGTCATGGGACATACAGATTGTGGTGCGGTTAAAGCCACGATCAACGAACTACATCGTCCAAATAAAGAACGTTCCCCGAATCTAGCGTCCATAGTGGATCGCATACGCCCGGTTGTTGAACCTTTGGTGGAACTCGAAGATAAAATTGGTAAAGATCAGCTATTCTCATCATCAATTCGAGCGAATATCAGGGCTTCAGCCAATCAGCTACGCCACGGTTCCGAAATTCTAGAAAACCTCATCGATCGCGGCGACTTACTTGTAGTGGGTGCAGAATATTGTCTGCGAACCGGAA
The DNA here is from genome assembly GCA_963676215.2 of Opitutales bacterium. Taxonomy (GTDB): domain Bacteria; phylum Verrucomicrobiota; class Verrucomicrobiia; order Opitutales; family JAFGAQ01; genus JAKSBQ01. Next base: position 57,465 of record CAXXVT010000030.1, read on the forward strand.
CCGTCGATTTTTTCGACGGAATGCCCGATCAGGAATAGAAACACGTCTTACTCTCGTAGCATCTCATGCTTGCATGTGATAACAACCATTTCTACCCATTAGCGTGTTAAAGACTTCAATCTGAAACAGATCTCATGCGAGCATGAGATACTACAGCATAATGCAATGGAGACTGTGAGATAATATAGAATTTCTGATAATATCTGAGAGAATGGTTCCCAACGAGTGCCTGTGATAACTCTTTGTCGTAGGGCTCGCTGCTTGCCAGCGATGCCGCAAGTTTTTCAATCATATACAGATACAAAACAAGGTGCGGCTGACTTTCGACCCTACGTGTGGGAGACTTATCGATTTCTATGGAAATGAAGTCCAATTTACTAACTGAATCGAGTTATCACCCAGTCTCAATGTTGTTTTGTTCTAGGGAGTGTTTGGAAATAGCTTCGCACTTCGTTTGATCGTCGCTGCGCTCGAAACGAACAAAGATGGTAATGAATCTTTTTCCACAAAACGAGGCGGTTAAAAGGTGTTGGGCTGAAGCCCTGCTCCTTTTGAACAACGCTGTATTGAGCAAAAAGAACATTATCCGATTCGGATTTCGTCAAAATTCATGTTCGCGGCGTTTGCAAATTCCCTCCGACATTCATGTCGCAGGGAATTTGCAGCCTTGCGCTGCATGGATTTTGGACAGAAACCATCAACGTTGGAATTTCCAAACACTCCCTAGTGTAGTGAGTTTAAAATAATCATCATAAATGCTTGTACCTTGTTAGCAATTCATTTAGCATATATGAATGAGCAATAAAAGAGGAAGACCGGTAGCAAAAATAGAGTTGAGCACTCAAGATCGTGATTATCTTGAAAGTTTATCTCGTCGTCGGAACGCGCCTGCCAAGGAAGTTGAACGCGCCAAAATCGTGTTATTAGCAGCCGATGATATGAGTAATAAATCCATAGCTGAACAACTTGGAGTGAAAAATCATACAGTGGGTCATTGGCGTAAACGCTACGCACAGGGAGGTATAGCAGCTTTGAGTGAGTTGCCTCGTAGCGGTCGTCCCCCAACTGTGAGTGACCAGCAGATATCTGAAGTAGTGCGTTTAACATTAGAAGAAAAACCGCAAGCATCCACGCATTGGAGCACTCGCAAAATGGCTGCACATACAGGTTTATCTCAAAGTACAGTGAGTAAGATTTGGCGTGCTTTCAAATTGCAACCTCATCGCTGTGAGAGTTTCACATTGTCTAAAGATCCTTATTTTGTAGAGAAGGTTCATGATGTTGTGGGGCTGTACATGAGTCCTCCTGATAACGCATTGGTATTTTGTGTTGATGAGAAAAGTCAAATACAAGCTCTCGAACGCAGTCAGCCAATCTTGCCGCTTCGCTGCGGTGCTAGTGAACGTCAAACTCATGATTATTACCGCCATGGCACAACTTCTTTGTTCGCTGCACTAGATGTGGCAACTGGACGCATTATTAGTAGTTTGAAACAGCAACACCGTAGTCGTGAGTTTCTCGCGTTTCTACGACAAATCGAAAGAGAGGTTCCCAAAGAAATGGATATCCACATCATCTTGGATAACTACGCCACTCACAAAACTGTCGAGGTCAACCAATGGTTGGATAAACGCCCACATTGGCATCTGCATTTCATTCCTACGCATTCAAGTTGGCTCAATCAAGTAGAACGCTTTTTCGCTTTAATCACTAATGATCGCATCCGCCGAGGTTCATTCCGGGCAACTACTGAACTTAAACAGGCGATCAACGATTACATCGATAAACACAATGAAAATCCAAAACCATTCGTTTGGTCGGCTTCTGCAGATCAGATTCTTGGAAAAGTAGCTCAATTATGTCGAAAACTTTAAACTCACTACACTAGAGCATTCTGCGTTTACTCTGATACGATTTGGTCAGCTTAAATGCAGGATGCTCTAAAACCTCAAATCGGCTCTTAGCCATATGACCCGACCCGGTTCATTGACTCTTGTGGTCTGAGTAAACCCTGCGACGGCTCCCCCTGCTCGACTTAAATGCTCCGCGTAGGCTTCATCGAGTAAGTTGTCCACTCCTGCAGCCAATGCGAAGGATTCATTCACCCGATAGCTTCCATGAACAGAGAATACAGCAAATCCATCTGAGGGGCCGATATCTTGTCCAACAATATTTCCTTGATTCTTCGAAAACCGATCCTGTGCATCCACAAGTCGAGTGAGAAATCCAGCCGACCACGTATCGCTGCGATAACCCAACTCAATTCTGCCTTCCAATGGAGGAATTTGCGCCAGCGGTAAATCATCCGTTGTGTTTTCACCCTTCACATACGCCAGGCTTGCAGAACTATACAGGCCATTCCCACCCCGCAGCAGAAGACTCGCTTCCAGGCCATGGGTTGTTGCATCCACATTTCGGGACACTGTCGCCATGCGATTCATCGCCATTCCAGCTTTCGCATAGGCGCTCTGAATCAAAATGAAATTGTCGTATTTCGCAGCAAAGGCAGAAACACTCACTGCAACGTTTTCTCGTTCCAGCAGCCATCCCACATCCACCTGTAAAATGGATTCTTCGTCGGTCTCAAACGCACTCAATGTGGTTGTCGACTCTTTGCTGAAAAGCTCCCAGTAGTCGGGAAAACGGCTAACGTATCCAACACCTGCATACCACTGTCCCCAATCATCCTTTAAGGGGTGTTCGATTCTGACAAAGCCCGAAGGCAGCACCTGCGACCGATCCGCTCCCGATGTCGGATTTGCCTTTGGCCCAACCATCATCACATTGATGGCTTTCCGCAGATCTTCTGCATACCAAAAATCGGCGCGTCCACCCCAAACCAAGGTCCAATCTTCGCCGAGTATCATTTCAGATTCCACAAAGACTCCTGCTTGTTTGAAAGTCGCATCATCGATCCGGTCCATAACTTCGTAGGGCATTTTGGATTGATTCATTGTTTTCCGAACCGAGTGCTCATTGATTTGGAAATCCACTCCAAGCGCCCATTCATTCATTTCTGATGAATTAAAATAGAAAATTGTTTTACCACCATAGGTGAGCCGATCCGGATTTGAAACGGTGGGATTTGGCATCATCTTGTTTGGGGTAAAAACACGCAGGGAGTGATTGTCCATCACATGATCCACATAGTTGTAGTAAACCTGCGCCTCAACTCGCTCCAGAATTCCGGTATTCATTTCCTTATAATAACGGGTCGCGACGTTTTCACGGGCAAATTTCACACCATCCATAAGGCGGTCCGCATAGGAGGCTTCCCCATCACTAGTGTTAACCGAAACCTCAAGGTTGCTTTCTTCATCCATCATCCAACCTGCAGTTGCGCCCAGACTCCATCGTTCGTAACCACTGTGAACAGAAATCCCCTTGCCCGTTTCGTAGTCATCCGCAGTGGAATGGGTGCCGTTAAGACGGGTATACATTTTTTCTCCCTGCCAACGGTAGGAAGCGCCTAAGTCAAACCGCCCGAAACTGGCAATGTTAGAATACACATTACCACTCGATGTCGAGACGTCGGTTGGATGCGGCAGATCGCGTTCAAATCGAACAACACCCGCCGAATTCCCCGGACCATGCATGACCGTCTGCGGTCCTTTCGTGATGATCACCCGGTCAAAGCTTGTAGGAAACACATAAGCGGTGGGTGGGTCCATTCTCTGGCCACACCCCCCTAAGATCGTTTCTCCATCGACACTTACGGAAAGACGCGACCCACCAACCCCTCTTAAGACCGGGTCTCCATCGATCCCTCCCTTTCGAATAATGGAGAAGCCAGGTATGTGTTTCAAAAAGTCGGCACCATCCTGAGCAGGAATAGGTTGAATCGCAGCACTGGCGTCCAACTCAAGCTTCAGCGGAATTTCCTCCCGCTGAGTGGTCACCACAATGGGTTGTAGATCGACTACTTTCTTCTCTTTCTCATCCAAGGACTCGGATGATTGAGAAAAAACTGTCAGTGTTGAAACGAATGCGACTGCTGATATACTGATGATTTTTGACACACTCTCATTTTAACAAACCCACATCGATCTGAACATGTGGCGAATCGTCGCACCCCAAAAACGGCGATACCTTTTATGACTGCCGAACTGAACGATATTTACGCAGATCACAGTCGCATGCCATTCGACAAGCTCACAGTCGCATGCGAGCAAACGACACTCCAAACACCAATTGCCCGTAGCATCCGATGCTCGTCATCGGATCCCCCTGCCAAGATCTCCGTTGTCCAGCGTTCTCATCAATCTCTCAACTGAATGGCATTTACCCAGATCACAGTCGCATGCAAGCATACGACACACCAAACATCGGTGGCCAGTAGCATCCCATGCTCGTCATCGGACTCCTCTCAATCGAAATCACCAGCCCCATCCATACAAGTAGCTGGATCGGTAACGATTCAGTATTCCCCTCCAGGCCGAAGTCATTTCAATTCGATTGCCAGGGTGACCATTTTGCGAGTTTTCGCTGCAACGAACGACGATGAATACCCAAAGCTCTGGCAGTAGCACTAATATTTCCTTCATTCTCCAACAGAGTCCGTTGAATGTGCTCCCACTCCACTTGCTCCAAGGTAATCGGATTCATCTCCGCAGGTGGAACGTCGTCTGTCTTATCCCCGAGCAGCGCAGCAGTAATCTGATCGGCATCTGCTGGTTTGGTCAAATAGTCCACTGCTCCCAACTTCATCGCTTCAATGGCATTCGCAATACTGCCATAAGCGGTCAAAACGAGCACCCGGATTCCAGAAGCTTCGGAGCAAAGGGTTTGAACAAGGACCATTCCATTTTCCCCCGGCATTCTTAAATCCACCACCGCGTAATCAGGCGACGGATTCTGACGAAGAAAATCCCTTGCAGCATCCCCATGCTCAGCAAGGCTGACGCAGAATCCACGTCGTTCCAAAGCCTTACCCAAACGAGTACGAAAGGTAAGGTCATCATCTACCACCAGAACTGTTCCTTTTCCCGTCATCCCACCAACTCTGGCCCATCAGAATCCATTAGCGGCAAATCCAACTGCACCGTCAACCCGAGATCAGGTTCCCCCGAAGAATAGAAGCGCAAATGGCCACTCGATTTCTCAGCAAACATCCTCGCTAAGAACAACCCCAGTCCCATTCCCTCTTGCGGTCCTTTGGTGGTGTAAAATGGTTCGCCAAGTTTCCCAATATCATCGCTACTCACGCCGGGTCCATGATCACTAATTTGCAATCGCAGCATGGCCCCAGCTTTCTCAATTCTCATATCAATGGGTTGCGTTGTTTCATCCGCTTCGCACGCATTTTTGAGAATTGCATGCAGGGATGAAAACAACTGCATGCGAGAAACACGAATCCGTTCGTTTTCTATTCCTTCCATCACTGCTATTTGCAGTCGTTCCCTTATACTGGATGGCACGATAGTTTCAAAGTCCTCAACAATAGATCGCACCGACACGACTCCGGGCCGCGCATCAAGGGAGAGGTTTTCGATATTCAAACGATCGATAATGGTGCGACAACGATCGACTTCCCTGCGAATAAGCTTCAAATCCTCCACCAATTCTTCCATCGGCTTATCTCCATCGAGGGTTTCACCTTCAATTTCCTTACTCACCAAGGCGATGGTCCCAAGCGGGGTGGCCAATTCATGGGCAACTCCAGCGGCAAGCGTTGCCAAAGATTGGAAGCGTTCTTGTTTTTCAAGATCGACCTGTGCTTCTCCCAACATCCGATGACTCCGACTGAGTTCCGACTGAATTTTCCCCACAAAAACCGAGATAAAAATCGCAGTCAGAGCAAGGGAGACCACCATGCCTTGAAAGTGGAGATCCTGTGAAATTCCCGCACTGAGCAACCCTAAAGAATCACCACAACAGGATTGAGCGGTTACATAAAGCCAAACAAAGCCAACAACCGAAAGAATGGAAATCCCAAGCGCATAAAGTCCGGGGAGCAATACCGCTGCGAGAGTCACATGCAACAAATAGAATGAAGTAAAGGGGTTATGCGCGCCGCCAGACCAGTGCAACATGGCCGTCAAAATCAACGAATCAAAGACAAGAACGAAGGTTACGACCCACCTGGTAACGCTGCCCAAGCGATCCATATTCAGATGAATCCAAGCATTGGAACACACGACAAATCCCATACAAGCAGCCAATCCCAATACATTAAAATCGATCTTAAGGAACTGATGGGCCATCACTGCTGTTGCAATCTGCCCGGCAACGCCAATCCAGCGGGCCCAAACGAGCCATTTCAACTTTCGTGTTGTTTCGTGGTAAAGGGGATCTAGATCAGATTCTTTTGGAACGTTCATGATGCGAGTTCACAACACACCATAATAGGTGAATTTGGAGAGCAGAAAACCAAAATTTCGTCAATATGCCAAAGATGGTGTTGTTCAAGTTAGTTTTTCGCAATAAGAACAGCTCCTCTCAGTCTAATAAAATCCGTTTCATTAGAGATGAACGAACCGCTCAAACACCCTTCTATTTCAATCGATAAGCACGAGTAACGACTGAACCGTCCATCTGATAACGCATAATCATGTCGCCAAAGCGCATCATAATCCAAGGACTCATCAACCCTAAGCCATTTTTCGTAAAAACGATGTCATCGGCAATATAGACACATGAATGCACCACGCGCTTTTCCGACTGATCGAGGAGGAGGAGAACATCTCCAAATTCGAGCGGTTCTTTCACGGGATTATATTTGGATGCAACTTCATGTTGCAACGTAAGCTCTTCCAATAATTTGGAAACGGGTTGATAATTGAAAAAATTCAACGAGGTCCAATGACAATCGGGTAATTTCCCACGAATGCCCATCGACAGATCGGGGTAAGTGTTAATCAATTTTCGAGCGGTTGGAGTCAGTAAATGCACAATATCCAAACGCTCCACTTCATTGTTCTCAAAAACCGAATTCAAGATTGGCTGCAACATCTTGTTATGATTTCCAGCACCCCAGTATGTTGAAATTGAAGAAAAATCCGAGGATTCATCGACCACGAGTCTCACAACCAACGCTCGGGTACGGGACAAAGCTTCTAAAAAGCGATGAGTCTCTTCTCCTCCAATGGTTTGGACGTAGGAATAGACGTAAGGAATATCACTAAAAACAACAGTCTGACCCAACTGGTAACAAAGCTTTTCAATCACTTCAACGGTACTCGCACTCAAGCCTGCTCGTAAAAACCAACTCGTCGGGTCTGAGGATTCAATGATAACAGGATCAGTATAATACGGATTTTCACCCTGAACACGAAGGATGCGGGCCAGCTCACTTCGTTGATCCGCTGAGAGATCCAGGATCACCGAATCAGGGGGAAATAGTTCGATGTATTCACCTGTAACTCTAAAACTTTCTGACTTTCCCAACCAATCGGAGTCCGATTTCCCCTTCAAAATCCGACGCAATTGCTTACGAACCTTTTCCATGTCATCGGATTCAAAACTCCAAACGGTTACGGATTCAGGGGGTTCGATCGCATCTAACTGATCATCCGTAGCGCAGAGATAGACGATATAGTATTCTAGATTTCCCCATGGCCCCGGGTTAGTCCTGTAAACGATTTTTCGTTTTATCTGAGCCGGGCTTGATTCAGGGATAATTTCTCCAATGATCTCAACCTTCGATTGAGTATCGGCTTCAGCAGATAGTTCTCCCATCACAGATATTTCGAAATGGGTAACCCAAATCATGACACTGGCAATCAATACCAGAAGGGGGATATTACCGGTTTTCATCAACCATTCCATGTCGCCGAATATTGCACGAATCGTGATTCGCAATACTACGATGTCAAATGCAATAGCATCCACAATGGCATTCATTTTTGCAAAGCTAGCACTTCGTATGCAAAATGAGGAAATGTTGCGATGTGTCGGTAAATATGACAGGATAATCGCATTGTTTTCGACTCTACCCTTAGGGGAGAGCTCATGCTTCAGGTATTCACAATAATCCAACGAACATGCAGTATTCCATCGGAGAGTTTTCATCTATATGTCGAGTGTCAGTAAAAGCACTTCGCCACTACCATGAAGTAGGCTTACTTCGACCCGATTTTATCGATCCACAATCGGGTTATCGCTACTACACAGAGGAACAATTCTATGATTTGCGGGTGATTCTCGAACTAAAGGGGCTCGGATTTAACCTGAAGGATATTCATGAAATGCTGGAAAATTGTGAGGAGGACAGTGACCTGGTAGAGGAACTTGAACGGCAAAAGCATAAGCTTAACGCCAAGATCAAGGCCTATCGGGATGCTGTGGAAAATATCGAACTCATATTAAAAACAGAAGCATTAAGCATGAACGAAAACAACCTGAACGAACGCGTCGAAGAAAAGATCATTGAAGACATCCTCATTGCCGGCCACCGAATGAAAGGCCGCTACAATGAAGTAGGAAAAGGATTCAGCATTGTCGGGCCCAAAGCGGGCCGATTCGCCAACGGCCCCGCAATTGTGCTCTACTACGATGAAGAATACAAAGAGGATGAGGCAGATATAGAGGCCTGTTTCCCTGTGAGACAGGAAGTTGCAGCCGATGGAGTGAATTGCCGCACCTTACCAGGAGGTCGTGCCCTCAGTATCATACACGAAGGTCCTTATGAAACACTGAGTGATAGCTATAAAATCATGCGGGATGTCATCAAAACCAATCATCTTAAAACAAAACTTCCTAGCCGCAGTGTGATCATCAAGGGCCCTGGGATGATCCTTAAAGGCAATCCAAAGAAATACAAAACCGAGATTCAGTTTTTGATCGAAGAATGAGAATCCTCGGGGCATTCGAAATCAAAAATTTGAAATTTGAAACGAAGCAAGCGTCGGGGTATTGCACCCAAAGCGAATAAACTGAAGCATCAATGGACTTAATACCGATTAGCGTTTAATTCAATACGCCTAAAATCCGATGCGAGCATCGGATGCTACACCTCATCACCTGTAGTATCTTATGCTCGCATGAGATCTGTTTCAGTTTGAAGTCTTTTAAACGCCAATCGGGATAAAAGCAAAAAGCTCTGGACT
>CAXXVT010000031.1:0-151446 GCA_963676215.2 Opitutales bacterium
TGTTTAAGAATGTCGTCGTGGGGACGTGCGATCACGTTAGATGACACGAGGTCTCCCACTTTTTGTGCTGCTTCTGTCCCAGCTTCTACAGCTGCCTTCACACTTCCAACATCACCTTTTACGATGATAGTTAGGAAGCCTCCACCGATCTGAACTTGTTTTACCAAATCCACACCAGCTGCTTTTGACATCGCGTCGCTGGCTTCGATATTGCCAACAAATCCGCGTGTTTCGATCATTCCGATTGATTCACTCATATCTGATATTTTGGTTTAATTTGAAATTTTTGGGTTTGAATTAAAATTCGTTGAATGCCGTTTCGAGCTTACTTAATCAATTCGCAATACGAATCGGGACCCAGTCCACAGCCATTGCCTTCGTCGGTATCAAGGTGAACCTCCAGTTTAAAATCGGGATTCACTCGAACAAAAAGACGATCAAAGGTAACGCCACACTCACCATGCACTCGAAGCTTCATGAAGTCCTTATCCTGAACACCGTAATACTCCGCATCTTCAGGAGACATGTGGACGTGAATCGCGGCTCGAATCACACCTTGATCCATCTTAAAATAGCCGTTGGGTCCCATGAGCATACAACCCGGAGTTCCATCAATATCGCCAGACTGACGAACCGGGATGTCAAATCCAAGCGCCCGAGCATCAGTGTAAGCCAATTCAATCTGGTCGATGTCGCGGCATGGGCCTAGGATTCTCAAATTTGAGATCACTCGACTGCGAGGTCCAATTAATGTCACGGATTCTTCCGCCGCATACTGACCTTCCTGGTAGAGCCACTTCTTCGGAGTCAATTGATGCCCTTTGCCAAACAGCGCCTCAACAGCTTCCTGAGTGAGATGACAGTGACGAGCACTCACATTGACGAGTAAGGGATTTGGTGCTGCCACCTGTTTTGGCAACTGCTTTCCAAGGTGTTGATAAACACTCTCTCGGACCAGTTTTTCTACGGCAGATCTGTCAGGGATACTTTGCATGGTTTCCAAAATTCGTTGGGTAAATGTGGAATAATTTGGTTTTTATGCGGAATTCCTTTGACTTTACAAGCTAATATTCCAGATTTTTAAAGAAATTCCCACATATTCCCACATTTCTCTCATATGTTAGCAGCCAATCGTCATCAACTCATTCTTGATTTGCTCGAATCCAGCGGAAGCGTCCGCACCATCGATTTGGCTCAACAACTCAAGGTTACCGACGAAACCATCCGCCGGGATCTCGAAAAGCTCGAGAAGGACAATCTAGTGCAACGCACCCATGGTGGGGCCATGAAAGTGCAAGGGATTATAAAGGATCGCTCCTTTGAAGAACGGAGAGTACAGAACATCGAAGCCAAAAAACGCATTGCGTTAGAAGCGGTCAAACTCCTGGAACCTGGCGACCGCATATTTGTAGATGCAAGTTCTACCGCTCTTCAAATGGTGAGACTCATCCCCAACATGGAGTTAGTCGTGATGACAAACTCTTCCCTCGTTGCCCAAGAGCTTACCAAACATTCGGATATTGAAATCATTCACTCCGGCGGGGTATTAGACCGACAGTCACAATCCTATATCGGACCCGCAGCCATCGCAACGATCAGCCGTTTTCGGATCGATAAAGTCTTCTTCTCCGGCAATGGGATCGATGAGCTTCACGGAATCAGTGAAGTTAATGAAGCTCAAGCCTACACAAAGGAAATGATCATCCCAAGAAGTGCCTCTGCAATATTCCTGGCAGACCCAAGCAAATTTGGAGTCAATTCCACCTACTTTTTTGCGCAATGCGCAGATATCGATACGATGGTAACCTGTAAGGAGATAGACCATCCACTACTCGAACAACTGGAAAACATGGGAGTCGACATCCGTTTGGCTGACTGACCGAATCGATCACCGTTGATCCCCATCGTTTTTTGAATCAATTAACAATGAAACTACCCTAACGATTTTCGATATGATACCCAAAAACCGAACCGTCAGCAAAGAGGTGCAATTGATGATCACCTGTCTATGCGACACCTTTTATAATGAAGTGGCGCAAGCATCTGTTGAAGTGCTCGAACAAGTAGGATGCACAGTGGAAGTGCCCGATGCCCAAACCTGCTGTGGGCAACCCGCTTTTAACGCAGGCGACTGGAAAGCGGCCCGCAAGGTCATCCGACACACACTCAAAACCTTCCAAGGAGAAGCACCGATAGTCATCCCATCGGGGTCTTGCGCCCATATGGTATTGAGTGGCTATGAACTCGCATTTGAGGACGATCCGGGATCAGACCTCGAAGCCATCCAAGAGATGACCCACCGAACCTGGGAGCTTTGTGATTTCCTTGTCAACGGATTGGGAATCGAATCCTGGCCCGGAACCTTTAATGGCACCATCAGCCTTCATCGATCTTGCCACACTCGTGGGTCAGATACGTATGCCTCTGCGGTAAAACTACTCAGTTCCATCGATGGACTCGAAGTATTGGAATTTGATGAATCCGAGCAATGTTGCGGATTTGGAGGCACATTCTCAGTCGCCTACCCCAACACTTCTGAAGCTATGGGCACCTTGAAGATTGATAAGCTCACCGCAGTCAAACCCGACTACATCGGAGCAGTCGATATGGCATGCATGCTTCACCTCTCAGGACTAGCGGAGAAACAAGAACGCTCGTTCAAAAAACTGCACGTCGCGGAAATTCTCATGCAATCCCTTCGCAACGCCAAGGACAGCTAAAATGTTGGCAACACTCACATTCAATGGTAGGGACCGACGGCCTCGGCGGTCCGCATCCTTACATGCCCACCCTGTCGGGGCGTAGTATTAACGAAGCCCTCCGAGTCTCCGCGTGAGAAACCTAAAACCTTTACGAATTTAACGACCATGAAAACTTATCAGCCCATCGACGCCTTTTCCCGTGATATTTCGGAGGAAGTCAAAGAGTCGGTCTATAGTTCGAGCAAAGCCAAATACGACAAACGGCTTACAGCGCTGCAATCGAGCTTCGATACCCCCGATCACCTGAGAGAACTTGCGGGTCAGATCAAACAGCACACCCTGGAGAATCTGCCCGATTACCTCGAGTCTGCGACGAGCAAACTCGAAGCAAATGGCGCAAAGGTTCACTACGCCAAGGACGGAGAGGACGCCAATGCGACGATTCTCGACATCATGCAAACCGCTGGCGCCAAGCGTATGATCAAATCCAAGAGTATGGTGAGTGAGGAGATTCACCTGAACGCCTATCTCGAAAAACATGGCTGCGAAAGCATTGAAAGTGACTTGGGTGAATTTATTGTGCAGCTCGATGACGACATGCCCTCCCATATTGTCACACCCATCGTCCATAAAAATCGCCGTCAAATCGCCAAAACATTCGAAGAAAACGGACTTGGAGCTTACGATGACGATCCGGAAACAATCACACGGCGCGCAAGAACTCACCTTCGGAAAAAATATATAGAAGCCGAAGTGGGACTCACAGGAGCCAATTTTGTATCTGCCGAAAGTGGCCGTATCGTATTGGTGACCAACGAAGGCAATGCCCGCTTTTCCATTGCAGCCAACAGAGTCCACATTGTACTGGTCGGCATTGAAAAACTCGTGCCTCGGGACAAGGATCTCAGTCTTTTCCTCAACCTGCTTGCTAGGTCGGCCACCGGACAACAACTCACGGTCTACACCCAGTTTATTAACGCTCCCAAGGCAGCTTCCCAACCAGACGGGCCGGAGGAAATGCATGTAATATTTCTGGACAATGGTCGGAGCGACATCCTCGGAAGTGAGTTCAATTCCATCCTCCGCTGCATCCGCTGCGGAGCTTGCCTCAACGTATGTCCCATTTACCGCCAATCCAGTGGCCACGCTTACCGAGCTGTTTATCCGGGTCCGGTTGGTGCAGTATTGACCCCGTTACTCGCGGGCAAGCACTACGCTGACTTCGCTGACCTACCCAAAGCATCCAGTCTCTGCGGTGCATGCAATGAAGTCTGCCCCGTGAATATCCCGCTGCCAGAACTACTCTTGCGTCACCGCAACAAAGCCAAGAAAGAACACATTAAAAAAGCATCAGCAGGCACCCCACCTCTCGGGGCCTGGGCCATACTTTGCTCCACTCCTGCGATGTGGAAAACAACACTCGCTACCGGAAAAGCGATGGACTATGTGCCGATGAAACTCGTTCCCGTCCCTGCTGTTCAAGCGTGGACCCAAGCCCGTACGCTCCCACCTTTCAAAGGTGGAAAATTCCGTAAGTGGCATAAAAACCGCAACCGCAATTCCAACAGCTGATCTCAACCCCAATCCACAGACGCCATGGACAAAACAGCATTTTTCGAAAAAATCCGATCTGCAACCGACACATTCAAGGAGGCCGCAAAAACACCGCTTCCCGAGTGGGATAAGCTGGAACTCAGCTCCCATCAACAGCCTGCAAAGGAACAATCGGATCAACTTTGGAAAGCCTTTCAGGAGCGCTTCAAAGCGGTGAGCGGTGAAACCGTTGAAGGACTGCCAGCGCTAGCACATTTTCTAAAAGAAGCGAACGCTACCCATGGCTATGTAGCTCCGAAACTGGCTGCCACCGTCGGCCCTGCTCTCAAAGAAGAAGCCATCGAATACGAGATAGAATTTCAAGGTACCCGCGTGGATGATTATGCATTCGGGATCACTCGAGCCGCAGGCATCATCGCTGAAACGGGATCAGTCGTGCTCAAAGAATCCTCCACCGCCAGTCGCCTTGCTGCCCTGGCCCCTTGGATTCACCTTACCATTGTCGATGCCGAAACCCGTCGATATGCCACCCTTTATGAAGCAACCACCGACTTGGGAGACGATCCTTATGTGGTCTTTGCCACCGGTCCCTCCAAAACCGCCGATGTCGAAGGCATTCTCATCGAAGGAGTGCACGGCCCCGGCCGCCAGGTTTGCTGCAGGGTCTAGATTCCAAAAATCATCCATATTAGAAAATTCTGCGCAAACGCACGAATGAATTCATGCGCTCCTGCCAGTAGAACCGGAGGCGATAATTTTAATCGTCGTCCCCAAGACATTCGATTCCCTATGAATTTCTTCAATTCTCTTAGGTTCTCGAATGCAATACCAATTAGCGTTTAATTCAATACGTGCGGCAGAATCCGATGCGAGCATCGGATGCTACCCCTCATCACCTGTAGTATCTCATGCTCGCATGAGATCTGTTCCAGCTTGAAGTCTTTAAAACGCTAATCGATATAAGATGCACTCTTCTAAAAACTCGATCCAATGAAAAATGAGGGATGGGATGCGCAGCGTTAAAGATCAATTCGGACTAAAGTCTGTTGATTGGCGGCCCTTTGGCGGGCAACTGACGTAGACATCGTTGTGAATTTTGTTGTAGAATAAGAGGCATGAACTCGTCGCATCAAACCTCATCACTCATTAAAATGGAGCGTATCAAACGCTCCTGGACACAAGAACATCTTGCCCAGGAAACGGGTGTAAGCGTACGCACGATTCAACGGATAGAAGGAGGAGAATCTGTAAATCCAGAAACGATTCGGCTCCTAGCCCAAGCACTGGAAATCGATGTGAAGAGCATTAAGAGTCAATCACTGCGATTGAACTTTTCATCCCCCTGGAGTAAAAATCTAAAAATTTCAACATCGGTCATTCTACTGATACTGCTAGTTGGAGGGGTTTATTCGTTATCATTGAATCCATGGGTGTTTGAAGGCATTGTTGCCTTAATCCTTCTTTGCTTCGTGCTTTCGGTCCAAGGGTATTCCATAAAAGAAGGAAGCCTATTGGTTCATCGAACAGGATGGAGCAATCGTTTCCCATTGAGCGAAATTCAAGAGTTGAAGATTGATCCGAATATTACAATGGGATCGATCCGGTTATGGGGAATCGGTGGCTTTTTTTCATCCGTTGGACTGTTTCGCAACAATATTCTGGGTCGGTATTCGGCATATCTCACTGACGAATCTCGTGCACTCATGATTCGAATAAAAGGTAAAACCATCGTGATTACTCCCGATGATCCCAGTGAAATGCTAAGATCGATTGAGGTTTATCTGGATGGATCCTT
Source organism: Opitutales bacterium (assembly GCA_963676215.2). Lineage (GTDB taxonomy): Bacteria > Verrucomicrobiota > Verrucomicrobiia > Opitutales > JAFGAQ01 > JAKSBQ01. Next base: position 6,052 of record CAXXVT010000031.1, read on the forward strand.
ATCCAAGGAGGATGAAGAATGAAAGCATTTCTCCAACCTTACTTCATACCCAACAAATTGAACGACACACAACAAAAAGCCTACTGCCACCGCTAGCAGTGAGGAATCTTCGGCTTTTCCTTCCATCTCGCCAACGTGGAACGGAAGCGGATGTCGTCCCAACAATGGGTATGACTAGCACCCATGGCTAGCCACGGGGAATGAACAAGTTCAACTCGTAAAAAAGAGCATCACAACCCCGACAAATCCAAGAAGGGCACCGATTATTTTCCTCGCACTCATCTTTTCTTTCAGGATCAAAGCTGCGAAAATCAGCGTAAATAGCACAGAGGTCTGGTTTAGAACCGATGCAATGGAAGTGTCCGTCAGTTTGAAGCCGATAATCCACAGGATGAGAGCAAGATAGGATCCAAGTGAGGTGCTGATCAAAATGGCTTTCCATGGAAGCGGGCCACGGAGAATCTCCATACTTTTTCGAATTCGTCCACGGAGCAGTACCCAGACCACGCTCCCAACCGTGCCAGCTGTCATCCGCACCGCCGCAGTTACAATGGGATTTGCATCGTTAACAATAGGTTTGGTGATCGTCATTCCAATGGCGATAAAAAGAACCGAAAACACCCCTAATAAACTTCCAACACGCAAGGTTGTGGGCGAGATCGACATATCCGCTTTTTGCAATGAAACGAGCAAAGTGCCGACCACAACGATCCCAAATCCAATAAACTGCAGGCCATGAAAACTCTCCCCAAGAAAGAGGATAGAAATCACGATCACAAAGGGACTGAACAAACACGATAGCACCGCATTTCGACTCGCTCCGATGAGACTAAGCGATTTGAGTAAAAGCGTGTCAGCCAAGGTGATGCCAATCACTCCCGAAAGCACCAAATATCCCAATTCCGAGGCTGAGAATGCGTATGTAAATTCCGCAGGGGAAATGCACCACAACACCGCCCATGTTATCGCGAGCAACAGCATCGCTAGCGTGTTTTTGATCAGATTCAATTCCACTGCCGGAACCGAACCTCCAGCAACCCGAAAATAGATGATCGCCAATGCCCAAACCACGGCACACAATAACGAAAAAATTTCCCCCACAAAAGGCATCATCATTGAATCTACGACACCGTGAGGTCTTGCAATCCGAAAATAACGGATTCTTCCGTCGCCCAAAACATGCCGATGTGAACCCTAGCATACTTCGCTTTCAGAAGGAATTGTGCTGCGACAATCAAACGTCCTTTCTCTCGAAAAAAGAGTAAGGCAAATGCTCTAAAGGGCTCGAGGCTGTCTCGTTTGTCGGAGCAAGGTTGCGAACCACCGTTGCCAATAGACACTTCACTTCAAATACTTATCGATTTGAATCTCGATTAAATTTCTGCCTGCTCAGCATGTGAGCGGCAACCGGTGCTGTGATATAAAAAAAGACTATGAGCAACAGCGACTGCACCCATCCGGAAAGACTCGAAAAATGAATGCCTGATGCCAATGCCACCAAACTGCCACCAAACGCACCCGCTTTTGTGGCAGCATGGATGCGAATATAAAGATCCTTGAACCGAAGAATCCCCACTGCAGCGATCAAGCAAAACAGTGTGCCCAATATCATCAGAACATCTACAAGTAGCATCTTCATTCTTCTTCCTCCTCAGTCATCAAATAGCGCGAGATAGAAACGGTTGCCAGAAATGAAACGACTGCAATCGATAACGAAACAGTGAGATATGCCTCCTGCTCGTAAGTGATACCAATCATCATAAAGGTCACCATCAAAATAGCTGCGATCAGATCAAGCGCAACGATCCGATCAGCCAGGCTGGGTCCTTTAAGCATCCTCAGGATGCACAATAACAAAGCCGCGGCGATGTGCACGGAAGTAACAAGGAATACGAAGTTCACCATGATGCTATTGACTACTAATGTTCATGAAACCCGCGATCCTGCGTTCGTACTGCGTTTGAATCATATTGATAAAAGTTGCTTCATCCTCGAGATACATGGAGTGCACAAAAAGTCGTCGAGTCTCAGAGCAAAAATCCAATGACAAAGTCCCGGGAGTCATCGAGATTAGATTCGCAAGGAAAGCAACTCCAGCATCAGAAAGTTCAAGAATCGGAACGGCAACAATTCCACAATTGAATCTGGAATTAGGAAGCAAGATATCCCTGGCAACCCGTAAATTGCTAAGGATCACCTCCCATAAATAAAAAAGCAAAAAACTCAAAAAACGGAAAATTCTCATATCTTTAAAATGAACCTGGTTATTGTTTAAGGACAGCTTGGATGTAAAACTCTGGGTTCAGTAGCTGTTTTGCCGCTTCAATCGAAAATGAAAATAGGACTTCGGGAAAAAACCCAATGCCAACCGTGACTGCGGCAAGTAGGACACAAGGGCCCCAGGGTGGTCGTTTATCCTGCACGTCCGTCTGATCCATCTCATTGCATACTGGCGGTGCTTTCCAGAAAGCTTCCGCCCAGATTTTGGTCATTGAATAGAGCGTGAGAATTCCCACCGCAACAGCGATAACTGCGATCCAAATCACATCTGCTTCAACTGCTGCCCGAACGACCGCCAATTTTGCCCAAAACCCTGAAAGTGGAGGAATTCCTCCCAGTGACAATGCAGGGATCGCAAACAGTATCGCAAGGAAGGGAGCGGTTTTGTAGAGACCGCCCATGGGTTTCAAATCAGAGTTGTCAAAACGAGAGCTGATGAGTCCACCTACGAGGAATAAATTCGATTTTACAACAATGTGATGAATGGTATAAAAAATGGCGGCGGCAATCGCAAACTCAGTCATCAGCGCAATCGCAAAAAGAATGTATCCAATCTGGGAGATGATGTGAAAAGACAGGATACGTTTGATGTCAAACTTTGAAGCTGCACCAAAAACACCCACTACCATCGTGCATGCCGCAATGATCAGCAAAATATTGCTGAAAACGTCAGCATTTTCTTTAAAAAGCAGTGTAAAGGACCGCAAGTAACTGTAAATTCCAACTTTTGTGAGCAATCCGGCAAACAATGCGACAATCGGGGTCGGCAATGTGTGATAGGATGCAGGCAACCAAAAAAACATCGGAAAAACGGCAGACTTTATACCAAAGGCAACCAACAAAAATACAATCGTTGTATTGATTGCGGCCGAATCCGGAGAGTCAGAAACGAGGCGAGAGATGTCAGCCATGTTGAGGCTGCCTACTTTTCCATAAAGGATCCCAATACCCGCAAGGAAAATAAAGGATGCAAAAATATTGATCGTTACGTATTTAAACCCTCCCTCCAATTGAGACCGACTCCCGCCCATTACCATCAACACAAATGAAGCGATGAGCATCACCTCAAAACTCACATAAAGATTGAACAAATCCCCAGTGAGAAAGGCTGCATTGACTCCCATCATCAGGAGTCCAACAAGCGGGAAATAGTATTTCGACAAAATCTTGTCGCTGACTACATTCAACGAATACCACACAACCGCCAAATAAACTAAAGAAGAGACTGCGACCATCGATGCCGACAAGTAGTCTGCAACAAATGGAATTCCCCAAGGTGCGTCCCAGCTTCCAATATTTAATACTCCAATTTTGTAGATGACTGTCTGCCACAGTAAAAACCCAGAGATCACACTCAATCCCACCGCTCCCAGGAGGCCGATCAGTTTTTGATATCTAACGTTTCCCGGCCGAAGCAGACCGATCACAGCTATCGAAAGAGGAAATAGAACTGGCAATGCTATTAAGAAGTCGCTCATGAATCCGTGTTAAAGAATTTTTCGCTATCATCATGTCCCAACTGAGCGTACACCCGTTGATACAGAACAATCACAAAAGCGGTTAGACCAAACCCAATCACAATCGCGGTCAAAACCAACGCTTGCGGAAGAGGATCGGCCAATTGCACGCCATCCGGTGCGGAACCTAGTAATGCAGGAGCAGCTTTAGTCAGTCCACCTGAGAAGAAGACGAGTAAATTGATCGACTGGCTCAGCAGGATGATGCCCACGATCATTCGTGTCATACACCTGCGCAAAATACCATATACCCCAGCGCTAAACAAAAATCCTACGAGAATTGCGTATCCTATCTCCATGATGCTTCATTCCTTTCAAATAGGCTGAATACAACCTTCAGTGTAAACCCTGCGACTGCAAAATAAACACCGATATCAAACAATAAAGGTGTTCCCAAATGAACAGAACCCAAGAGGGGTAATTCGAATGCCGGAAACCAAAAACCCGTCATAAAGGATTCGCCGACAGTCACAGCGATCAGGCCGCTTAATAAAGCCACCGCAAGACCAACGGCTAACAGACGCAACGGCGATATTCGCAATCGTCTGCGAGCAGGTTCGACTCCTTCCGAAATAGCCATCAAAGCAAAACCCGCAGCCGCGACTAATCCCCCGATAAAACCACCACCAGGCAAGTTGTGCCCACGGTAGAGAACGATAAGGGAGAGAACAAAAAATACAGGTAACAAAAACCGGGAGCTCTGGATCAGGATTGCAGAATTGTCGGAACTCTCTCGAGGTTCTCTAGCCGGGCCTACCCTCTCCTCTCTTCCATTGTCGAGAAGGATGTAGACGCCCAGCGCGGCTATGCCGAGCACTACGATTTCTCCCAAGGTGTCCATCGCTCTAAAATCCACCAAAATCACATTTACCACGTTCTTACCCTTCGCTAGGGGGTAGCTCCATTCCAGAAGCTTTTCCGAAATAGAAGGCGCAAATTGGAACCACTGACTTTTCAAGATCAACAATGTAACGACCGTCCCAGCTGTGCCTGCCAGTAGCCCATCTGTCACACGGGATTTCACATTCGAGTATGATTTAATTTTCGACAAATGATTGATACTAAAAACAAAAAGGATGACCACAAGTGTTTCAACAAGGATTTGAGTGATCGCCAGGTCAGGAGCCGAATAGATCGCAAATATCAGCGCAACTGCAAATCCTACCAAGCCAAGGGACAACAACATGTTGATTCTCGAATGGGAGGTAAGTGCACAAACAGCTCCAACAACCACCATGATAATGATCACAATATCCAGAACTCCAATTCTTGCCTGACTCGCGATCAAAGGGAAATGCCCGACCAAAACAATTTTGAAAAGGGTCAGTGTGCAAAGAGTCCCCACGATCCAGTAAAAATACTGACGCAAGGATCCGGACTGAATTTTGGATGTTGAATAACTGGCAAATGCCAAAATCCCGTTAAATCCTTTCCAAAACGCTGATTCAAACCAATCGATCCGAGGTAAACGAGGGCTTTTTTCCCACATTCGATGACGCAGTAAATAGAGGATAACTCCGACAGCTAGCGTAAGGAGACTCAGCCAAAAAGCAGTGTTGAAACCATGCCACAATTTGAGTTCAAACTGTATAGGTTCGAGCAATACATATGAGAGCGCTGGTTCAATGAAAAACACACCCACAAGGGATGGCTGTAGCCCGGCAATCAATCCGGTCACTCCCAAAAGCAGAGGCCCCCATGTCATCCATTTTGAAGCATCATGCACACCTTCAAAACGAGAGCTCACCCGGTGCCAAAAAGGATGAATTCCCACCTTCAATGCGAGGGCCATCAGTAGAGCATTCGAAACAACTGCAACGACTAATACAAATGGCCCAACCCAATCACTCGCAATACCAGATTTGTAGACATATTCCTTGCCAACAAACCCCAAAAAGGGCGGAAACCCAGACTTGGATAACGCTGCGAGACCTGCGGCAATTGCAGTGACAGGCATGGCTCTTCCAAGCGACCCAAGGACCCGCACATCCCGACTGTGAACGGCATGGTCCACATTCCCCGCACACATGAAAAGAGTAGACTTATAAAGCGCATGACCAAAAAGAAAAATAAGTGCCGATTTTATCGCTAGCGGACTGCCCTCTCCCATCAACATCATCAAAAGGCCCAAAACACTAAGCGTGGTGTAAGCGAGTATCTTTTTGAGGTCGTATTGGAACAGTCCTTTGATGGCCGCATAAATCATGGTCGTTCCTCCCACAATCAGCAGCGTAACAGACCAGTAGTCGAGAGTACCAAAAACAGGGTTGAGCTTTGCGACCAAGAAAACCCCTGCCTTTACCATTGTTGCGGAGTGCAAAAAAGAACTCACCGGAGTGGGTGCACTCATCGCATTGGGCAACCAGAAGTGAAAAGGGAATTGGCCCGATTTCGTGAATGCCCCGATTAGAAAACAAGCAACAATCCATGGTGCCGAAGAATCTCCAATCCATTCCCCGACGCTTTCCCTCAGGACTGAGATTTCATAACTGCCAGCAATGTTCCCCAACCAAAGAACACCGAGTAGCAATACGACTCCTCCACCCCCTGTTACGATAAGGGCTTGCAAAGCGCTCGATCTCGCCGCGGCAGATGTCGAGTTCGTTCCTATCAGCAAATAGGAAGTGATGCTTGTGAGCTCCCAGAAGATAAAAAGGACGATCAAATTATCGGAAATGACAATGCCAATCATCCCTGCCAAAAAAACCAACAGGACCGAATAAAAACGATGCTGCAACTTATCCTCTCTCAAATATTCTGATGCATAGCTAAAAACAACCGCCCCGATAAAAAGGATCAAGGCGAGCATCAGCTTTGACAGCCCGTCGATTCGAAAACTCAAATCGATGCCCAGCGATGGCACCCAGGCAATTCTCATATCCAGGGTCTCGCCAGGATCCATAGCATGAAAGCTTATCAACAAGGACGCCAAGAGGAACAGCAGGATCACAGCCACTACTTTTCCAAATAGCGGAGCGGCGCGCCCTTTAAATAAAGGACTCAGAACAGACAAGGATAAGGGAACGCCTATCAAAAAAAGACTCAACATCTCAGATGGAAATTGGAAATGATCGGTTAAAAGATAGTGGAAAGAGTGTGTTCAACTAAACCCAAATGGGCTCAGTTACGTGAATTATGCAATTTCTGGTTGAAAAATTAATTAAACGTATCATTAATTCGCAATTGAATAAACATGAATCAAAATTCATGAATAACTAGATTTGTCAACAAATCATGATTGAAAATCAACCAATACAAAACAAAACCGGGTGGACTCTTTTAAGCAATCATGGACATGTGCTCATCTGTCTCGTCCGCCAACCGGAAATTCGCTTGCGCGACGTGGCGCTTCTCGTAGGAATTACTGAACGAGCCGTTCAAAAAATCGTTTCCGAACTCAAAGAAGCTGGATTTGTGCAGAAAGAAAAAGTTGGAAGGTGCAACAAATACAAAATCAATAACAAAGCTCCTATGCGTCACCCTTTGGAACAAAATAGAAACATCGGAGATTTGTTGGATTTAGTGAGTTAGAGAATCCCAAAGACCCACATAGGTTTTCAATTTTCCACAAAAGCAGTTTATCATACTCCGAAAGGAGAACGCCTGTAGCACCCATCAATTTTCCAGACCACCCATTTGGACTAAAAACATCTCACTTTGATGACACATCTTTCTAGCAAAATGAAAAAGAATCCGATCATTCCATTCGTGCAATCCATGAGGAAGCACATCAACTCGGGAACCATCTTGTTGCTCGCTACTGCTGCAGCACTGATTGTTGCCAACTCCCCATTTTCAAAATTCTACTTTGAACTTTTTGAAGACACTTATTTCAGTATCGATTTTCACTTCTGGCACTTAAAGAAGCCCTTTTACTACTGGATCAATGATGGGTTGATGGCGATATTCTTCCTTCTGATCGGTTTGGAAATCAAGCGGGAACTCATCATTGGAGAACTTTCCAGTTTGCAGAAAGCTCTCGTCCCACTCGTCGCTGCAATCGGGGGTATGGTCGTTCCGGCTTTATTTTACGTCGCTGTCAACTCCACGAACGCTGACATTATCGACGGGTGGGCCATCCCTATGGCGACAGATATCGCTTTCGCACTCGGAATAATGGCTATCCTGGGCAAACGGGTACCGATTGAGCTAAAAGTACTACTCACATCCCTTGCGATCGTTGATGATCTTGGCGCGGTGCTGACAATTGCAATCTACTACACCGACACGATAATATGGGGTTATCTTGCATTGTCCATCGCCAGTTGGATCTTACTCTTTCTCCTCGGTCGTTTTGGTGTTCGCTCGCTCTTTGTATTTCTCATCATTGGTGTCCTGCTCGTTTGGTATCCCATGTTAAAATCAGGAGTTCACGCTACAGTCGCAGGCGTAATGATCGCTTTCACCATCCCGATTCGGCGCAAATTTGACAGTGGATCTTTTCAAAAAAGCATCCACGAAGCGATCGGTCATTTCAAAAATGGTAGCGGGGAAAACGAATCCGATATACTCAATCACGCTCAATATGGTGCAATCGAAAACATTGAGGACCACTGTAAAGATGTCACATCTCCGCTTCAACGGCTGGAGCATCAACTCCACGCCATCTGCTTGTATGGAATAATGCCGATATTTGCATTCGCGAACACAGGAATCGATTTCAGGAAAGTTAATTTATCAGAGGTTGCGAGCAGCGGAGTTTCTGTTGGCATCATCTTGGGTCTTTTCTTTGGAAAAGTCATCGGAATTGTTAGTTTTATCTACATCTTCAGAGGTCTGAAGGTCATCGAACTTCCCAAAAAACTACTGCTCAATCAATACATTGGCACAGGGTTCCTTGCAGGAATCGGGTTCACGATGTCGATTTTCATAACGGATCTTGCTTTTCATGGAGCAGCCATTGCGGACACTGCCAAAATGGCGATTATATTGGCATCACTACTTTCCGGGATAGCAGGCTTCACCATCCTTTCACGAAGCAAGGAGAGCTAGACTTGGTTGCGTCGCGAGCTACCTATTTGCCTGCAATGAAAAACCATCCTCTCGAAGTATGCGTTACTTGCGGATCAACAAACACAAAAAAACCGCGTGTCTGAAAACACGCGGTAAAGTGAGAGGCTACTTATTCTTCACTCAGCCACCGTTTCAAGTTGAATCCGACGGTTCTTATGATTGTTTGCTTTTCTTGAGCGCTTTCTAAGCTGCCTGTCCAGTTTGTGCGATAGCTTGGTGACGCCCCCATAAAAATCTCCGTCTCGCAATTCCAATGTAATGTCTGGGCCTGGGACAGCAATGCGCGCAGTCAACACAAATTGCTGCGTACCGTTTTTCAATTCATGCTCCTCGAAAAAGAGCTCAATCCTCTCGATTTCTGGTTCATGGCGAAAAAGTCGATCCATTTGTTCAGCAACGTGGTTGTGAATCGCTGGGGTGAGATCAAAGCCTATGGCCTGGGTAATGAGTTTCCCGGATAATGATAACGAATCGTTGTTCTGATACATATCTCACGGTAACAGTATGTGCTAATTGTTGTCAACAATTACACGTATATTTTTTCGCGTATTATTTTTCGCAATCAAACCTCTTTTTGAACCGTCATGTCAGTAACAACATCAAAAACACATTAACATTATCCAAAACAGAAACTAACATCATGAACATCATCGACACCACCAACGAAAAAGAAGTCCGCCAAGAAGTCCGCCGAGAAGACCGATTAAAAAGCCGAGTGGATCGCCACACGAGTCCAAGACTTCGATCCCGTCTGACTGACCGCATCCGCTCAAAATCATTTTACGAAACTTCGTCCAGTGGAGCCAATCAAAGCTTCGGATTCTTCGCCCGTTTTTAGACCAAAATAGGGAAATGACTGCACAAATAGGGTTCTCGATGCTCGGGGCATGAATGACTTTCAAAGTCGAACAGCCATGGCATCGGGAACTTTTTTTTGAGTAGGACGATTAAGCTTCGGTCTCGATCAAGTTTGTCCGAAAATCATCGACTCCTTTCCTCTTCCGGAGCCCATGAATTCATTCGTGGGTCGCTAACTTAAGAGTAGTTTCCGTTTGAATCGTAGCATCCGATGCTTGCATCGGATTCCGCAGTAGATGGTGTGTCCACTCTCCATGAAGAGATGCGATGACGAGCATCACATGCTACAGAATTTTTCGGAAAATTGAGAAATTCTCATCAAAACACAAGAACTGTTGTTTACTAAAAAAATGACAGTTCTCTGATTACTCCGTGAGCTCGAGCTTGGCGGGTGATTTCGATCAGATAATATTCAGCTAATTGGTAGTATCTCTACTTCTCCAGGCCCAAGATAGTAGTGTGAAGTTCCTGCCACTCTGACTCCAACGACCCGCTGCATTCAGGCCTGCCGGCGCGGTCATACCAGTAAGCAGCGTTGCTCAAATCACCTTCAACCCGATGGAGATGGGCATGGATCCAAGCAGCATAGCGATCCACTCCGTCTTGGACCAACGAATGAGATTGATCCCACTTTCCTTCTTTAGCCAGATCAAGGGCACGGAGTAACTCTACTTTCTTCATGAACCGGCAATAGAACATCATTTCCTGATTCTTCAACTGAATGAGATAAGATACATCAAAAATAAGAGAACCTTAACCTGAGAATTCACAACATACTTTCAATATTTGATCAAATTGATCGAACTCAGATTGATATCCGATCGTGCATCCACTAAGGTTAAAAAATCCTATTATTTCGAGAATCATTAGTCCATGCACGAAAATCTCATTCTAACCGACCTCGGCATCATTGCGGTGACCTCAGCATTGGTGGCGATTCTTTTTCACAAACTGAAATTCCCGGTGATTTTGGGTTATGTTTTGGTCGGACTATTATTAGGCCCATTCCTATTTAAACACTCGCTCATTCACGATCGCGAAAATGTGCAAGCTCTCAGCGAACTTGGCATCATATTCCTGCTTTTTACCCTCGGCATGGAGTTCGATCTAAAAAAGCTTCAAACTCTCTTTGGGACTTCCCTTGTTGCGCTCATTCTCCAGACCTTACTCATGGTGAATATCGGGCTCATGGTGGCACCGATGTTGGGATACGATCGGGTCATCGGCATTTTTCTCGGTAGCTTGCTAGCAATCAGTTCTTCAATGGTTACCATACGAGTACTAGAGGATCAAAAAGCTATGCAATTACCTCATGCCCAATTGGCAGTGGGAATTCTGATCCTCGAAGACATCCTGGCAATTCTACTCCTGGTTGTCCTGAGTGGTATCAGTGCCTCTGGCGCACTCCCTTGGGCATCAGCGATTTGGAGCATCTTTTTCCTCGCAGTTTTTGTAGTGGGTGTTTTTTACGTTGGTCGGATCGTGATGCCGCCGCTCGTGAAATTCATCCATAAAATTGGGAGCCTCGAACTCGTAACCGTTTTTGCGGTCGGCACTGTGCTTGGAATCGGAGTATTGGCGGCGCAATTTCATCTATCCCTCGGGTTGGGAGCATTCGTTGCCGGAAGCCTATTCACAAATTCCACCCTATCCCACCAAATCGAACACTCGATAGCCCCTCTAAAGGAGCTGTTCTCCGCCGTGTTTTTTGTCTCCACGGGGATGCTAATTAACCCGACCGTGATATTGGATCAATGGTCCATCATTCTATTGCTTGGAGTATTGGTGGTCGTTGGGAAAACGGCCAGTTGCGGGCTTGGACTCTTCTTGTCAGGGCAACGCACCCGAAGTGCTTTTCAAGCAGCTCTCGCGAAAAGCCAGATTGGTGAATTTAGTTTTGTGATCGCCAAACTCGCTCAAAGCATGGGACTAGCCGATGAAAAACTGGTTTCCGTCGCGGTAGGAGTCTCGTTTATCACCATCTTCACCACACCAATCGTTTCAAAGCAGGCAATTCCACTCTACAAATCTCTCAGTCGTATCATCCCAAAACCCATTGCCCAATTTGGCACGATCTACCATCGCATTTTTTGTTCTGTTCGAGCCCGCCTCGGTAAAACTGCCTTTTTCGCGCTTGTGAAACGCCCTTTCTGGCAGATCGTGGTCGCATTCTTCCTAATCAATGGCATGATCATCGCTGCTAACATGGGCTCAAGGTGGGCGCTGAGCCACCAACCTTGGACGGAAATTAACGACTATATCGTTCCAGGTATTTGGTTACTCACAGCTGTCGTAGTCACCCCTTTTCTGCTTTCCATTTTGCGCAATCTCAATGCGATAAGCATTATGTCGATCGACATGGTCTTTTCTGGTTCGAAGCGCATGAAAAAGAGTTCTTCCACCTTTCGCCTTTTTATCAGCAACATTCTTTCGATTCTCCTCATTTTCCTCGTTGCCGGAACTTTTATTTCAGCGATTTCAGAGTTTCTTCCATCGGGTCTCTCATTGCTCATTTTCATCTTGCTCATTGGCATTCTCACCATCGTTTTCCAACGCCAAATGATCAAACTCAACTCGGAACTCGAACACCGGTTTACGAGCAGCTTCCACGAAGAAACAAGAGAACTGGATGCCCAACTTCGAATGCAGTCACTTGAAAAATTCAATGAAGAGTTCGATTGGCAATCCATCACCAGCGAAAAAGTTATTTCCAAGAACAGCCTTGCTGCTGGAAAACAAATCGCAGAACTTGGGCTTCGCGAAAAATCGGGTGCCACGATAGTGGCTGTCTCACGCGGAGCAGACATTATTTACGATCCAAATCCACTGGCGCATCTTTTTGCCGGCGATAAGGTTGTTTTGCTAGGCAATGAAGAACAATTGACGGCCGCAACGGCCCTGCTCGATAGCCCTCAATCCGAGACCGAGGGGAAAGACAATACGCTTCAATCGGAGGCTGTTTATCTCGAACCTGGTTCCTTCCTTGAAGGCAACACTTTGGCAGGGTCTGACCTCCGCAAAAAGCACAGAATCACCGTCGTTGGCATCAAACATGAAAAAGGAGAGGTGGTGGATCCATCGCCGTCCCAAGTACTCAATGCAGGAGACCTTTTATTAATCATGGGAAAGCGGAGCCATGTAGAGCAATTTAAAAACACCCTTTATTCAATGGCCATTTCGGAACCCACCACCGTTGCAAAAGTATGACAAACTCAAAACTAACCCACTCATCAGAGTCCGCATCTCCTCAATCTGGATCCTCCAATGATGGATTGATTTTCGCCTGGGAGATAAAAGGGGACGGCAAAGGGAAAAAACTCGACTGGAAAGAAGTAGAGGAAAACTGGAATAAGGAAGGTCTTTTTTGGCTCCACCTTAATTTCGAAGATCCCACAGCCCAAGATTGGCTAATACAACACAGTGGCGTAGATTCATCCCTACTGCCCTACCTTCTATCAGATGACTCTCGCCCCGGAGCATTTGTGCATGAGAACAAATTACTCATGATCATCCGGGGAATCAATTCGAACACGGATGCCGAACCCGAAGATCTGATCTCACTCCGGCTCTACCTCGCGCCCGATCAACTCATCAGCATGCGACGTCGTAAGGTACAAACCATGGAAGAGATGAATCTTGAAATCAGCGACGGGAAAGGAGTTAAAAATGCCAGTCAATTTCTGATTGAAGTAATATCCAAAGAAGTAGAGCGAATTGGCAAATACGTGGAAAAGCTGGAAGAAGATGTGTCCGAATTAGAACGACTCATCATTGAATCCGAAATAGTGGATGTCAGTGATGATTTACATACACTACAATCTGTTCTGATCGACTTACGACGCTACTTGCACCCTCAGCGCATCATGTTTGGAAAACTGCTCGATGAACAATTGGATTGGCTCGATACCGGAACCTACAACCGTATTCGCACCCAAGTCGAGTTTCATACCCGACACGTGGAAGATATCGACTACTGCTGGCAACGCACGCAAGTGATAAAAGAAGAGCTCAACACTCGCCAAACCGAACAACTCAACAAAAAACTCTACATCCTAGCGATTGTTTCATGTGTTTTCTTACCACTTTCTTTGATCACAGGGCTTCTGGGTGTGAATGTTGCTGGTATTCCTTTTGCGAACAATCCTGCTGCATTTAGCATTCTTTTTGGAGGAATGCTAGTATTGGCAGGTCTAATACTCTTTTATTTTAAACGAAAACGGTGGTTTTAGAGATCCAAAACATTCACAATCCATCTCAAAAATATGGAACCTGACAAAATCTGGAAAACTTTTGAAATCTCTCCCGGGGAAACGCTGGTATGGGATGTAGGTGCTACTTGCATCTACGCATCCAGAGTTGAAAACGACTGGCTGATTGCTCGAACAGAGAGTGAAGAAAAACAGGCGGTCTCGATTCAAATCCACAAGGATGGCATACCGGAAGACCTTGATGCAGAAAGATGGGCCTTTAAAAATCCACGTCCATCCATCACTTTCACACCAGCCATGCCCGACCGGCCTCTGGTGGTTCGTCCCATCGATCCTCTCGGCCTTCCACCCGAATCCGAAGTGCAGTTTTTCATCAACATTCCCGCTTCAATTAATATTCAAATTTCAAACGAAAAACACGAAACTGAAATCGGAGTGTATGCATCTCAAAAGCTCTCCAATACTTGGTTCGGAAATAATTTTGAGGGTGTATTCTGTTATTCTAACAAAAGCCATATTCGTCGAGAAAAAGCGGAATTGACAGTTTCCCCAAATCAAATGATTTGCCCTTTTAAGATCAAAAATCGAGGCAATGAAATCTTACAGGTTGAGAGGATCTGCTTACGGGTTAAATATCTGGCTATTTGGGCCGGGAAAAATCGGTTATGGAGTAACGAGGTAACGACCATTTTTCGAGGTGTGGGAAAGGAAACACAATTAGAATATGCTCGCTCTGCACCCAAGGATGCAACAGATCCCAAATTCTTCGTAAAATCTCAGGAAAAACCGGAACGCGGGTTTCTCAGACAAACGTTTTCACATGCGCCTTTCCTCTCAAGGAAGGAGAGTAAAACATGAAAGATTCAATCCAGCATATTTCGACATTTCTCGCAGAGCATCCCCAATCGATCACGATTTTCAAGTCAGTGATAATTGCCATCATTTGCTTCCCACTGCTCTGGTTGGTTGCTTCGATCCTCTCTGGCATTGTAAAAAAGAGCACGTCCGAGCACATGGGGTTACTCGTTAAGAAAATCATCGTTTACACAGGGTCTGTTCTTATTGTTGCCACGGTTCTAGTGGAGCTTGGATTTAATCTATCCGCCATTCTGGGAGCCGCAGGAATCGCGTCGGTGGCTGTTGGTTTTGCCGCCCAAACGAGCCTTTCTAATATCATCAGCGGTATTTTTCTCTACTGGGAAAAACCTTTTGAGGTTGGGGATGTCGTCAAAGTGGGAGAAACGATGGGAATCGTGCTGTCAATTGACCTGCTTTCGGTCAAAATGCGCTCATTTGATAACCAGTTTATCCGCATTCCCAACGAAACGTTGATCAAATCGCAATCAACAACCATCACTCGCTTCCCAATCAGACGGCTTACCCTACCAGTCTCTGTCTCATACAATTCCGATATCACTCGTGTGATGGAGGTGCTCAAGGAGATTGCAGATCAGAACCCCCATTGCCTGGACGAACCAGAACCGCTGATCCTTTTTGACAAATTTGGAGATTCCTCACTCGATTTCATTTTTGGTCCTTGGGTTGAAAAGTCTGAATTTCTCGCGTTAAAAAACAGTATCATGACCGACATCAAAAAGAGCTTTGACGCCAACGGAATTGAAATTCCGTTTCCACAACGGGTTGTACATGTAAGAAAAGAGGAAGAACTCGGGTAAATACTGGATTTATCCATTTTATTTGTCTCATTCCGAACGACACTTCGCTTTGCTTCCCTGGTTCAAAAATGATATTTTTCCTTTGTATCTGGCTCCGATGGCCGGATTCACCGACATCGTGTACCGTGAATTGTGCAAACAAGAGGGAGCGGATGTATTGGTGACCGAATTTGTGATGAGCGACTCAGTGCTCATGGGCCACCCAATGGTTTGGGAGACTATCGATTTTACGGAAACTCAACGACCCATGGGGATTCAAATTTTTGGATATGATACCAACTCTATGGTCGACGCTGCAAAACGCATCGTGCAACACTCTCGACCCGATTTTATCGATCTCAATTTTGGTTGCCCGTCCGATAAAGTGACTTGTCAAATGGCAGGGGCTTCGTTGCTAAAAACGCCAGATGCGTTAGTCCGCATGGCTGAAACCATCGTAAAAGCCCTACCGGATACACCAGTTACTGCAAAAATCAGGCTTGGATGGGATGCCGATAGCATTGTTGCTCATGCCATAGCGCCTCAGCTGCAAGATGCTGGGATCCAAGCTTTAACCATTCATGGCAGAACGAAAGTTCAGGGTTACTCTGGGGAAGCAGACTGGGATTCAATTTTCGAAATAGCAGAAAATGTAACCATGCCAATCGTAGGAAACGGCAACATTCGAAACTCCAGCCAAGTCTACGATATCATGCAAAAGAGTAAAGTCAGCGGTGTGATGATTGGACGGGGTGCCATGGGCTATCCTTGGATTTTTCGAGAGATCAAAGAACATCTGAAAATGGGGAAAGTCCCTCCTCCACCGACACTGCAACAGCGATGGGATACGATCATTCGCTACGCAAACCTGTTGGCCTCCAGAGAAACACGCCAAAATGATACGGGCTCAATCGCATGGATGAGAACCAAATTGATCAAACTCACAAAGGACATGCTTGGGTGCAAAAAACTTCGTCTTGAACTCCAACAAGTCGAAAAATTGGAAGATCTTCCTCCGATCGCTGAGCGCCACATCCAGCGCTATGCCAATGCAGATGCTGCCATCCAAAAACGCACCTCGAGGTTTGATCCCCCCCCGGAATCGACTTCATCTTAACTTCACAATCCACATTCAACTCTTTCAATCATTGAGCAAACCATCTGAAATTCCACCGACCCCATCCGCCGGAACCAGCAGATCCGCCCCCGATTCTCTCGGTGGATGCATGGGTATCGTATTCATTGGAATACTTATGCTCTTTGGGTTCGGTTTCTGGGCCTGGATTCAAAGCCCTAAATGGTTTGCAACTCTGGTTAACAACCGCATTGAAGCAGGTGTCTTTCATTCCTCGCTCCCCGAAACAGAACAAACAGAGATTATCACCATCGTTCATCAAATGACGAAACGATTTGCGGAAAGAACCATCGTTTGGAAGGATCTGCCCACCATCATTGAATCTGTTTCCAAAAGCGAATTTGCCCCTGTCGCTTTTTCTATCTTCATTGAGGCCACCATTATTAGCCCCTCAGGACTGACGGAGACAGAGAAAAAACATGCCCATCAGCAACTTCTTCGACTCCAATGGGCAGAATCCAATAAACTGATTCCCGACGAAAAAATGGATGAAATTTGGAGCGTCATCGCAGGGAACAGAAATGAAGCAAAATCCATCCATCTAAAAAATGACCTGTCAGATGAAGAAATTCGGCAGTTTTTCAAAAAAACAGAAACAACACTGGACGCTTATGAAGTTCCACTGAAACCCTTCAATTTTGACCCCAGTGATGCTCTCCTTGAGGCCATAGAACCCTACCTTTCAAACGAACAAAGCCCGCAACCGCAATAAATCTTGAGGATTCAAAATTTCGGGTTCACCGCTGGTTGTCTCTAATAATTGGTCATTTCTTCACTCATCCATTGCATAGCTTCTTGCAGGTCAGAATAGATGTGCAGTTGATGACTCTTGTAAAACGCCTTTTCCACATAGGCAATGCTCTGAGAAACAGTTGAATAGGTCACAAATGCCACTTCTTTCAAGTTCTTTGCCTGGCTTAGAACCGACTTAACATCTGCGACATCGACGGAATGAGAATTCACACGATTACCAATATAACCATAGGGCTTTCCCCCAAAAAAATCATCGAAACACATCCGAAGTGCATCAACCTGTTCCGCAGTCGCATGATCCTCCGTCCATTCTCCTACCACAAAATTATCATAAAAGTCGTACACTCCAAATGCAGTGACTTCTGTTTTAATTTTTTCGAATGATTTTTCTTCCATGTTACTACCTAAGAACGGATGAAAGTATTCGCAATAAAGTAGAAATCACAATTATTCAGAATCATCCGTTTCCTATCATTGATTCCATCGCAGGGCTGTGGGGCGAGAAGCAAGCAGCCCTGCCATTCCAATTTCATATTCGATACTAGTACCTCATTCGATAGATAGTGGCGTATCTTAATCCGATGCGAGCATCGGATGCTACGTCTCATCACCAGTAGTATCTCATGCTTGTTCATGACCGTGAGCTTGTCGAACGGCATGAGATCTGTTTCAGTTTGAAGTCTTTAAAACGGAAACTCGTATATGTAGGGAGTCTTACCCAATTTCAATGACTCAAGCGTCTATTTCAACCGTGCGTTTTGTGGACCAAAAAACGACTTTATTCATCGAATGTAGTACTAGAACATCCTGCATTTAAGCTGACACGTTGGCAGAAAAAATGAGTTTTTTTAGCAAGGCGCACAATCGAAGGTAAGTTGGTACTTATCTAGATTGTGCAACACCGCAAAAAAGCTTCATTACTCGGTCCTTCAGGATGTTGTGAAATGAGCAAGTTCGCCGCGTTGCATGAGTTTGGGAGCATTTCAATGCACACAAAACACATGCCATCTTGCGCTGCTTGCTCATTTGACAACACTAAATCCTATCAGAGTAAACGTAGAATGCTCTAGACTAAGCCTGACGATTCCCCCCCTACTCCGCAAAAAACGTTTCCATTCTTTGAAAGGCCTCATGAGTCGCGGAGTGGAGTGCAACCGATACGACATCAATCAGTTTCTCAAGCTGGAGCTGTATCTGCGGCAATTTGTCATCTTCGAAAACCCGTAACCAAATCCGACTGTGAATCCCATCTCTGGAGGGGAAACACGCGATTCCCTCAAGATTGAAAGCCCGCCGAGCAAATAGACTTACGACATGCATCATGACTCCGGGATGATTAATCACTTTCAACTCCAATGTGGCGAGTTTTTTGGATCCCATTTCTTTAGGGTCTGATTTGCAAATATGAGTGTTCATTGTCTTTGATTCGATTTCGTTGTCTAGATTCGGATTTGTTTTTGATTCAGGTTCGGAGTTCATACCAACGCCTCCGTTCTAAGAGGCGCTTCGGTTTCATGGTTTCTTTCTTCGTGTAACATGTCCTTGTTCGCCCCACCCGGAGGAACCATCGGGAAAACATGCGCCTGAAGTTCCGTAGGGATATTAAGAAGTATTCCTCCAGGCTCGAGAATGGACTTCCTAAAAGCCTGCAGTGGTTCCGGATGGCTTTCCAAGTTATGCGCTTGCATGCCAAACCCTCTGGCTATCATCGCAAAATCTGTGGGTTGGCGATATTCTGAGGCAATCGAACGTTTCCCATAGAACAGTTGTTGCTGCTGATAAACCAATCCCAAGGACTGGTTGTTGCAAACGATCACTTTGATATTAAGCTGCTCCTCGGCGATTAGGACAAGTTCCTGGATATTCATCAACAAACTGCCATCACCAGTGAAACAAATGACGGTCGCTTCCGGGTGCTCCAAAGCAACTCCAATGGCTGCTGGCAATCCAAAACCCATTGTGCCCAATCCACCCGAGGTCAACCACTGGCGGGGACGCTTAAATGGAAAACACTGGGCAACACGCATTTGATGCTGTCCAACATCAGTGGTGATGTAGTAATCCTGCTTTTGTTCGAGCAATTCCGCGGTTCGCAACAAGGAGCCATATGGGGAAAAAAGCGTCTCCCCATCGGGTAATTCCAAGGGAAACTCCGCCTTCAATACCTGCATGCGCTGCAACCACTCTTGCGATTCCTTTCCTCCGATCATTGGCAACATGGCTTCAAGCGCAGTCTTGAGGTCCGCAACTTCGCTCAGGATCGGATTCTTGATTTTCCCAATTTCACTGCGATCAATGTCGATATGAATGATCGATGCGTTCGGACAGAAACTCTCAACTCTACCAGTTGCCCGATCATCAAAACGAACGCCCAATGCGATCAAGCAGTCACATTCTTCGAGCATCATATTGGTATATCTTGCTGCGTGCATGCCCAACATTCCAATGAACAACGGATGATCGGTAGGGATCGCACCAAGCCCCATCAAACTACTGGTCGCGGGCGACTGAATGCATTCCACCAATTGTAAGAGCGCTTCATGAGCCTCAGAATGGATTGCTCCGCCGCCAAAATAGATGATTGGCCTTTCTGACCGGTTGATCAACTGCGCCATCAATTCCAGGTTCTTAAGATCCTTGATTTCAGCTTTCGGAAGCGGCAACGGCTCGGGCCAACATTCAATTTCAATGATCTCATTCTGAACATCCTTGGGAACATCAATCAGAATCGGACCGGGACGTCCTTCTTTCGCGAGTCGAAACGCCTCAGGAATAACTTTCAAGAGTTCAGATGCAGACCGAACAAAATAATTGTGTTTGGTAATGGGAACACTCAATCCGTAGGTATCAATCTCCTGGAAGGCATCCGTTCCAATCAGTGACTGGGGAACCTGACCGGTAATGCAAATGATGGGGACAGAGTCGAGCATCGCATCCGCAATGGCGGTGAGCGCGTTGGTAGCCCCCGGTCCCGAGGTTGCGAGGAACACTCCTACCTTCCCTGTTGACCGAGCCTGGCCTTGAGCAATGAATCCCGCACCCTGTTCATGACGTGCGAGCACATGTCGAATGCCTCCATGTTTTGCCAATGCATCATACATTGGCAAATTGGCTCCACCCGGGATCCCGGCAATCTGATGGATGCCATGAATTTCGAGCAGCTTGATGATGATTTCTGCACCACTGGTTTTCATACTTTGTCGTTTGATTGGTTGATTCACTTGATCACCGACACCGTGGCGGGCTGCGCTCTTTATAAACACAAAAAACCCGCCGAGTTGCGTCGGCGGGTTTTTCGATAAATAAAATTCTATTTCCGATTCACTACCGCATAGACGCAACATTGATCACGAGCACGACCACCACATTGACCACCACGAGGTGAATCACATTGAATATGCGGAAATTATTATGGGTCGGCTTCATGCGGGCGTTATCTTATGTATCGGTATTCTCGGTATTCGCTTTCAGGAAACTTAAAAAGTTTGAGCGAAACAGGAAGAACCTATTAATGTTGAAATTGCAAGGTTTGATTCACCCTTTTTTTCAGACCAAGCGTAAAGCCTCGACCAATCAACCATGGCATCCCATAGATTTGCATCATGATCATTGCTGAACTCTCTGCTAACCACGGCCAAAAGAAAGAGCAGGCTCACGCACTCGTTGACGCTGCAGCACAAGCCGGTGCAGATGCGATTAAGGTTCAAACTTATACACCAGATACCATTACCTTTCGGTCCGACAAGAAGCCATTTGTGATCGAAAACCAACCGTTGTGGAAGGATCGAAACCTCTGGGACCTATACAATGAAGCCTACACCCCCTGGGAATGGCAACCGGAGCTCAAACAACAGGCTGAAACACTGGGGCTTGCCTTTATCGCATCGGTCTTTGATTTCAGTTCGGTAGAATTTTGGGAGCAACACGGGCTCGATATCTACAAAATCGCATCGGCAGAGCTCATTGATATTCCTTTGCTTGAAAAAGTGGCTGCCATTGGCAAGCCCATGATCCTTTCAACAGGCATGGCTTCCATGGATGAAATCGATGAAGCCGTTTCAGCGATTCGCCGCATCAATAAAAAAACCGACCTGACACTGCTCAAATGCTCCAGCGCCTATCCCGCACCTGCAGATGAGATCAATCTAGCCGGCATTCGAACGATCATCGAACGCTACAATGTTAAATCGGGGCTTTCGGATCATACCCTCGAAAACGAAATTGCGATCACAGCTGTCGGCCTGGGAGGCACTGTCTTCGAAAAACATTTGAAGCTTCAAAACGCTCCACCGACTCCAGACGACGAATTTTCACTTAATCCAAATCAGTTTCAAGACTGGGTGAAATCGATCCGCATCGCTTCCGCTGCGGTTGGCAGTGCCAAGCTTGAAGCGAGCTCAGCAGAACTCGCAACCCTACCCTTTCGAAAATCAATTTTTGTCGTAAAATCAATGAACAAAGGTGAGGTCTTCGATGATTCCAATATTCGCATCATTCGACCCGCAGATGGCATGCACCCAAGGCACTATCATGAAATACTTGGCAAGCGAGCCAGTCATGATATCGAGCCGGGCACACCACTCTATTCTAACATGATTCTTTGAAAAACAAGGGGGATTCGCCCTCTTATCGAAATTGGTTAAGAGTGGGCCGATACTCATAGTCCGCTTTCTGCAAATGATCTTTTAACAACACTGGATCAATATCATGCAAATGGCATAAGTCTTCCAGATCCTCGTGGCTATTACGGAGGGCCGTGTTCACTACGCCTACGAGAAGGTGGGGGTCCATTTTTTTAAAATTACTTAAATCCATTGGTAATAAGTTCGAAGAATGTTGATGCTAGGATCGTCCCTGAAATCTCAACGCTAGCTCTGATTGCAATGCCAATCCATATTCAAGAGCAGCATCATTAAAGTCATATTTAGAGGTATGCAATAAAGGCCAGGAATTTGCAGCCGGGTCCTTAACACCCAACAACCAAAAACAGGAGGGTACTTTTTGTGCGTAAAAGGCGAAGTCTTCTCCTCCCATAGTCGGAGTGACTGGCTGCAACGAATCACAGCCCAACAGCGAGGTCGCAACTTCCTTGAAAAACGCGGTTTCCACATGCTCATTGATCAAAACAGGATAGGCTACGTTTTTCATCTCAAAACAAGCTTTGGCACCAAATCCCGCTGCAATCGATTCCACCATCGTTTGCAACTTTTGAAGGGTCTGTTCCCGATGGGATTGACTAAAACATCGAAGGGTGCCGCGCATGAAAACCTGCTCCGGGATCACATTGTAAGCATTGCCACCCTCCACTTGACAAATAGACAAGACCGCAGATTCCAAAGGATTCGTTGCACGCGACACGAGTGTCTGAGCACTGAGAATTATCGCCGCAGCGATCGGCATCGGATCATTCGCATCATGAGGAAAAGCAGCATGACCACTGCGCCCCTCAATTCGAATTTCGAAAGAATTGGTACTGGCAAAAAAGGGTCCGGGCATGACACCAACCTGAGCGATATCGAGTGAAGGCCAACCATGTAAGCCAAATAGAGCATCCACTTTCGGCGCTTCCAGCACTCCGCTTTTCACCATACGCTCGGCTCCTCCGCCCCCTTCTTCTGCTGGTTGAAAAATGAACTTCACTGGGCCATTCAACTCGTCCTGAGACTGCCCCAACACTCGAACTAAACCAGCAAGGATGGCGCTATGGCCATCATGACCACAGGCATGCATTTTGCCTTCACTCTGGCTGGCGTAACTGAGACCCGTCGATTCCAGGATTGGCAACGCATCCATATCTGCCCGAAAAGCAATGCAGCGTCCCGGTTTTTCTGATCCCAGTGTTACTGTAAACCCTGTTTCCGCAATGCCTGTCCTTATTTCGATATTTGGAACATCCTGAATGAACGCCTGAAGGAGCTTAGACGTCTCATTTTCCTGAAACCCCAACTCAGGTATTTGATGCAGCTTGCGCCGTAATCCGATGACAGCATCCAACTCGTTATTGATTGCAGACCGCCATTTATATTCCCCTTGAGCTTTCATTTTTAATCAAACACATCATACTATCACCATCGGCATTCGCAAGTTTACCATTACACTAGTTGCAATATGAAAATACTAAAAGGATTCTTTGCTGTCCTCATTCTGTTGATCGCTTTACTCGCTCTCGCTTATTTTTACTCGGGATCACTTCTTAAGAAAGGCATCACAAAAGCAGGCCCTGCAATTGCAGGCGTAGCCGTTGATCTCGAATCAATTGCAGCAGATCCAATAAGGGGGAATGTCACCATCGATCAATTGATCATCCACAATCCTGAAAATTTTGCGACTGATTTTGCCTTTAAGATCGATAATTTTGATTTTGATTTTAACCCGACTTCTGCCTTTAAGGAAGCCTTACACATCCGTGAACTCACCGTCGATGGAGCCACGGTCATCAGTGACGGCCTCGCTGCAAACAACCATCGGGCAATCCTCAAGAACATTCGTTCGAAAGTTGGAGATAAACCTGCAAATAATGAAGGAGAAGAAGAAGACACTGCGTCGAAAGCATCTGGAAAAAAGCTAATCATCGATCATTTTGCATTCATCAACAGCTCTTTGGCGGTCTATGTAGACGGAGAAGAAATCACCAAAGTTGATTTTCCGAATGTGGAATTAGAGGCAATCGGAACCAAAGGGAATGCGGTCTCCGCAGCCGAGGCATTGGCTCAGATTTACACCGCCATCGCAAGCGAGACGACTCACGTGCTGACGGTAAATGAAGAGGTGATTGAAAACATCGCACGGGCAAAGCTCAAATCTGTGGGCATTGAAAATATGGAAGACCTCAAGAATCCCGAAAAAATCCTGAAAGACCCAGAAGCCCTGGGAAACATTCTGGAAGCCCTCACAAAACCGAAAAATGGAAATGGAGACGGTTGAGATGGAAGGGATTCGTGTGTATTAGAAATTAGTGATTTACATTCGTTCATAGCTTTACTAAAAGGAAATCTAATCATGTTTCATTAGAAACTGAGTTATATTTAAATTCAAACCACATAGAAAATGGCAGAATCAATTAGCAAACTCACCATCCTCTTCGCTACCGAAACTGGTAATTCCCAGGATCTAGCAGAACGCACTGCAGAAAAAGCAGAAGAAGCAGGTTTCGAAGTCGAAACTCTCGATGCGGCGGACTACGATGCAAACGACCTTTCTACTTTGGAATGTGTTGTTTTCTTCGGCTCTACATGGGGCGAAGGTGAGCCTCCCGAATCTTCCTGGGATTTCCACGATGCACTCATTGAAGGTGATGAAATCGATTGCAGTAACCTGAAATTCGCAGTGGTTGGATTGGGTGACAAAGAATACGAACAGTTTTGTGAGTTCGGAAAAAGAGTAGACGCTGCCCTTGAGAAAAACGGTGGTACTCGCCTCGTTGATCGTGCCGATCTCGATGCTGAATTCGAAATGGATTACGCAAGTTGGTCAAAGAAGTTCTTTGCTGCAGTTCAGCCTGCGTAAAGTTAGATTCTGACTTTAACTTTTTAAGGCCTGCAACTCGTTTAGAGCTGCAGGTTTTTTTGTGCAAGAACAGGGGAAGCATTCGATGCTTCACCGGTTGGGTAACCAGCTCAGCAGCATGCCGCGCGCATCTTCTCTGCCCTTGCCAAAAACCTTTCGAAGGGCATAACCCTGGGGGAACCCGTCCCGTTCCATGGGAGATTCAAAAAATATCCAAGCTCCCGTTTTCGGGTTCAGCAGTGGAATCAATGCATTCAGTATGGTGGTAAAAGCCGCATCCACTTCTCGGTAAGGGGGATCGACAAAAACAATATCGTATCCACTGAAACCTTGGGAAACTGTTTTTCGCTCCAACCACTTGAACACATCTGCAGATTCGATCGAATAGGAAGAATTGGTTTCAGCATGACCCACGCTCTTTTGAACCAATTTAAGATTGCCCGTGATCGACTTCACGGCTGCTCGATGTTGCTCTACAAACACCCCGGCCCGCGCTCCTCGACTGATGGCCTCCAATCCGTAGGATCCAGCGCCCGCAAACAAATCCAAAAAGAGCGAACCCTCAATATCAGATCCCAGAGACGAAAAAACAGACTCTCGCATCTTGTCTGTTGCTGGACGGACCCAATCCCCTTTGGGGCAGCTGATGGATATGCTTCGTGCCTGGCCTCCTGTAATTCGCATGAAAATTTGATCTTTAAACTTTTAAACGCTAACATCAATCATTGACTTCATCCCCAGGAAAGCGAACCTTTTGAGAGAAGCCAACGGGCGGGAGATAGATTCGTAACAACATCACCCGAATTTATCGCCTCTCTCAAATTTGTCTGTGCGCTACTTTCATCAATAATCATCCATATCACTGTCAAATCCGTGAATTGTCTAAACACAATGCTCCGATCATCGGTCATGCTCTTTGTCATGACCCTGTCGCTGCATGCCGTCGATGTGGCGAGGGTTCCAAATCTCGACAGTTATTCCTGGCCTCTCAAAGTCAATTGGCAGAATTCAGATGAGGCGACAGTAAGGGAATCATATGCAGGTCCGTTCTTTGAACACCGCATCACAGAAGAGGAGACTTTCTCAGTATTCCGCCCCTTCGGACTCGAACGCCACTACACTTCGAGCCAAGTCGATACATCCAGTCTGTCCATTCTCTATCCGCTGTTTACTTACCGAAGCTATCCAGGTCATTCCCAATGGAGCATTTTCTCTCTCATTCGCGGCAGCAAAATTCAAACAGATAGTGACCCCGTTGATCCCGAAACCGGTCTAGTGGACTACTATAAAAAGTCTTTTGAGATCTTCCCTTTCTACTTTGACTACAATTCGTGGAACCCTGACCAAGACTACTTTGGAATACTCCCATTTTACGGAGAATTGAAAAATCGCCTGTTCTACGATCGCATTTCCTGGGTTGCGTTTCCGTTCTACTCCAAATGGGAAAAAAATGACGAAACCACGACCGCCTATCTGTGGCCGTTCGTTCGTCATCGCACGGGTCCGATTTCAAAAGGATTCGCGATTTGGCCACTCTTTGGCTCTTTTCAACGTGAAAACGACTACCATCAACGCTTTGCGCTCTGGCCGTTCCTTTACTATCATCAGGATAAACTTTACCTCGAAACTCCCCATACTCAGATTGGGATATTGCCATTCTACGCTCGCGAAACCCGCCAAGGGTACCAACGGGAAGACTTTTTGTGGCCCTTTTTCGGCTATACAGATGATACGATTAACAACTATCAGGAAGCTCGGTTTCTGTGGCCCATTTTCATTCAAGGACGGGGAACCGATCGCTATCTCAATCAAATTGCCCCACTCTATTCGATCTCGAAGAGAAACGGAGTGGAATCCAATTGGCTTCTGTGGCCTTTATTCAACAACCGGAAGTTCGAATTCGATGGCATAGAAACCAACAAATTCAAGTTTCTCTATTTCCTTTACCAAGATACCCAGCAGACGGTCGCCAATCAACCCGAACAATGGTTGGGAACGAAACGTCACTTCTGGCCATTTTTCAGTTACCGATCAACGGAGGACGGACAGAAACAATTTCAGATGTTTAGTCCACTCGAACCGCTATTTCCAAACAATTCTGAGATTCGGAAGCTATACTCTCCTCTTTTCTCCATTATTCGCTATCAGGAGCTAGATCCTGAGCACAAGGATTTGGAATTGCTTTTCTCGCTCATCCATTTTCAACGCCGCCCCGATTTCGATCGATTTGATTTTGGGCCACTTTTTGGCTATGAATTAGGCGAAGAAAAGGTTCGATTTGATATCTTAAAGGGATTACTGGGTTATCAGCGGGAAAACGGTCGACGCGTGTTGCGTCTTTTCTGGTTCAGCATCGATTTAGGAGAAGTGAAAGAAGAAGGAGAAAGTAATAATAATGAGTAACGGAGAAACAGGTAAATTATCTGGAGTGTTGCTCAACAACCCTCTTGCCAATTTTTTTGAAGACGTTGGAAGCAACGTAACGTTGTTATACCAAACATCCAAATATGCGCCACTGGTCCTTACCCAAACCAAGCGCATTATCGAGCAGTGTTACCTCATGGGAATCAATACGATTCCTATCGTCGCCATACTCAGCTTTTTCATCGGAGCAGTGTTGGCTTTGCAAACGGGATTTGTCCTTTCCCAATTAGGTGCAGTTGATTTCATCGGCAGTATTGTCGGTCTCTCCGTATGTCGTGAGTTATCACCGGTCATGGTCGCATTTCTCCTTGCAGGTCGCGTCGGTTCCGCCACCACAGCGGAGCTTGCATCGATGAAGGTTTACAGCGAGATCGATGCTCTCAAAACCATGAATATCGCACCCGAAAAAATTCTCGTACTTCCGAGGATAATGGCTGCGATACTGATCATGCCTGTCCTCACCATCATTTCAACTGTGATTGGATGGATAGGAGGAATGCTAGTTTCGAAATACACAATTTTCATTCAATTGGAGTCGCAGATCTATTGGCGAAATCTCAAAGAATTCACTGTCGCTGGAGATGTCTTTGACGGACTCATCAAGGCATGGGTATTTGGGGTAGCAGTGATACTCATATCCTGCAATCAAGGCCTTGTAACCAGAGGCGGCCCCAGAGAAATCGGAACTTCAGTTACCAAATCAGTGGTAACTTCGATGATGTTTATCCTGCTCACCGACTTTTTCATCACCAGAGCTCAAATGTAGATCACCCGGATGTCCAAGGAATCAAAACAGAATAAGAGTGACCGCTCAGATCGTGAAATCGATGTGAAGATTGAAGGTGTGTCCATTCAATTCGGCTCCCAAAAGGTCGTAAACGATATTAACATCGAGATCAAACCTGGTGAGATTTTTGCCATCATGGGAGCGAGTGGCGCAGGAAAGTCTGTTCTATTGAGGAGCGTAATTGGACTGATAAAACCCACGAGCGGGACCGTGTGGATTGGCGGAAAAGATGCCTCGGAGAAAACAACTCATGAGGAAATCCGTACGACCATGGTCTTTCAGGCGGGAGCTTTATTCAATAGCATGTCGGTTTTTGACAATCTCGCATTCTACCCCAGAGAGCATCGTCTCTACAGGGAAAAGGAAATTCAAGAGAAAGTCATGGAAACACTCCGTATTCTTTCCCTCGAAAACGCTGCTAATAAATCACCAGCGGAGCTAAGTGGCGGAATGCGGAAACGCGTATCGATTGCACGGGCACTGATGATGGAACCCGAACTGCTACTCTATGATGAACCCACCTCTGAGTTGGATCCCATCATGGCCGCAACGATCAGTGAAATCATTGCCACATTGCGGAACGAAACCAAGGTAACCAGCGTCGTCGTAACCCATGACCGTGAACTCGCCAATGCGATTGCCGACCGAGTCGCTCTCTTACACAAAGGCCAACTATTGGCCGTCCAGCCTCCCAAAGAACTCCGAGAAAACCCAAATCCCATCGTCAAGGACTTCCTTGCGCCTGAGATCAACATCAAAGAACCCAGATTTAAGAAACTTCAATAACCATGAATAAGTCACAAACTGTTAGTGTCGGGATCTTTTTTATCCTCGGCCTCATGCTCATATGGGTGGTACAACAACAACTCAGCGACCAGGCTTCCCAAAAATCAGAGGGATATGAAGTTGTTGGAACATTTGATACATTGTTGCAATTGCGTGCAGGCGATAACGTTCGAATGGCGGGTGTGCGAATCGGAAGTGTGCAGTACACCGGATTGCGGGATCGCACTCCCACGGCAGTGTTTAAAATCGACCGCGAATTCCAGATCCCCTCTGACTCAGTAGCCGCTATCGGAATGGCGGGCTTATTGGGGAACAATCTTGTGTCGATCGAGATGGGAACGTCCCCATCTCCTATTCCTCCCGGTGGAGAGATCACAACAACCACCGGATACGACATTAATAATGTGGTGAATGAAATTGGAATGCTCAGTCAACAAGTGGGCGGAGCATTAGAGAATTTCGAAAAAATACTAGGAGCTCAGGATGGAGAAGAGGGAATTTTCCAAACCTTAAGTGATATGCTCCGACAGAACGAAGAATCCATCAGAAAAACCGTTGCGAATCTTGATATCATTACGACTCAGATCGCTTCTGGAGAAGGTACGATTGGTCAACTTCTAATGAAGGATGAAATCTACAATGATCTAAGAGCTCTTTCAGCGGATCTTAAAAACACTCTTTCTGAAGGAGAAGCACTGCTCTCAGATGCGCGGGAAATCGTGGGTCATGTGAAAGAAGGGGAAGGAACCCTTGGAGGACTCATCTATGGTGAGTCCAATATGGCAGAGGAGGTTGAACTCCTCATTGCTGATCTGAGGAAGTTCTCGGAAAGCCTCAACAACCCAGACTCAACGATTGGAAAGCTTCTCAATGACGATCAAATGTATGGGGAGTTGCAGGGAATGATGCGCAAAGCGAATCAAACACTCGATGGTATTGGAGATTCTGCTCCGATCTCAGCAGTAGGAGCTGTAGCCAAACCGCTGTTTTAAAAAGTCAACTTTCTGATGATTCACCGTCGTATTGAAAACCTCAATATTGAGGAAGAACGAGCGATCCTTTCTCCTGAACAACTGAAACGAGAATATCCTCTCAGTGAGCAGCATGTCAAAACGGTCCAACAGGGTCAGCAGGCGGTCAAAAAGATCCTCGACCGTGAGGACGATCGCCTCATGGTTATCGTTGGGCCCTGTTCCATCCATGATACCATTGCTGCGGAGGATTACGCAAATCGCCTTGGGGAACTATCAAAAGTGGTCAGCGATCGTTTGCTGCTCGTCATGCGTGTCTACTTTGAAAAGCCACGAACCACGGTTGGTTGGCAGGGGCTGGTCAATGATCCTCATCTGGATAATTCTTTCCAAATTGAGGATGGGTTGCGAATCGCAAGGGACCTTCTTCTCAAAATCACAAGGATAGGGGTTCCAGTCGCCACAGAGGCTCTCGACATCGTCACCCCACCCTACATCCAGGATTTAGTGTCCTACACCGCCATAGGGGCCCGTACCGTGGAATCACAAAGCCACCGAAAAATGGCAAGTGGCCTCACATCGGCGGTTGGTTTCAAAAATGCCACCAATGGAGATTTGAAAGTGGCGATCAATGCGATCCGTTCCGCCATGGGTTATCATACTTTCATCAGCATCAATCCAGATGGACATGCAGCAATGATCCGAACCAGGGGTAATCGTCACAGTCATATGATTCTCAGAGGTGGAGAAAAGCCGAATTACTCCCAGTCAGAGGTTCAAAATTGCGCACAACAAATGAATTCTGCGGGTGTCTCGGACAATATCATTATCGATTTCAGTCATGGGAATTCCAATAAGGAACCGCTTCGCCAAATCGAGGTTTGCAGAGATGTTGCAGCCCAGGTTTCTCAAGGTGCTTCTTCCATACGAGGGGTCATGATCGAAGGAAACATTAAGGAAGGGAACCAGAAGATTTCCGACAACCTCTCTGAGATGGAATATGGAGTTTCCGTCACCGATGGCTGCATTGCCTGGGAGCAAACCGAAGAGCTCATCCACCAATTGTATGATGCCAACGAGGGTCGAATGCACAGCTCAATATTGAGCGCTCAATAATCGATCGAAGTCTTTTGTAGAGGGTTCAGCGTTGCCGTTTCAAGTGCTTTCCAAACTCTTGGTTATTCAAGCGTCAATATACCCCGTTGAGCATCCAAACTGAAACGAAATCGTTCCAAATAACTCATGCCCAAAAGCAGCGGTGAGTTACCCCCTTCCAGTGATGAAACCTGTGCCGCAACATTATCGGCACGCATCCCATTCACCTCAACTGACTGTAAATAAACATTGGTGACTTCCATCGTAGAGCCATCGGCGATAGTACTGCTTCCTCCTCCCAGAACTGCGGATTCTCTCAAATTCAGCCTGCGAGCAACTTCAGGGGAGAGTAAAATAGTAGAGCAACCTGTATCCAAGATAAACTCTTCGGTTATCTCTTCATTCAAAGTCACGGTAAGGTAGAAACTGTTGCCCTCTCGCCGCAGTGGAATCTCATGGAAAAGATCAAGATCATCAAATCCACTCAAAGCACGATCAACCGATACCAATGCTTCTTCCGGACAACCTCGATCGATCAGTTGGCGCTTGCGGTGGTTCACACTCTTGATCTCCGCGGCCAATTTCAATCTGTTTTCGGTCAATACTTCTCGCGCACTGACAAGCCTTCTCCTTGCCGTCACCATTGACTGTTGAACGGACTCCACTTTTGCGGTTGTAGTCTCATATCTCGTTTTGGCAGCAATATACTGATCGTAAATCCGATCGGGAACTCTCCTACCCCGGTATTGGGCATAAGGTTCCAATTCTTGCAACGCCACCGAACGAATCTTCTGAAGCCGAGCCAAATCATCCTCATACTGGTGAACTTCGCTTTCTTCATTCTTCACTTTAAGCGACAATACCGACAGCTTCCCCTTGGCATTGTAAAGACTCGCGATAGAACGCTTGAGATTCTCGATCTCCGATTCATACTCACTTGCCTTTTCCAAAGTATCGCGGCGCTGATTGCCCTCTTCCGTTGTATCGATCCGCAAAATCTTGCTTCTGGGCACAGTCACATTGCCCATCGCCATTTCGATCGTCATTGAATCCGCGTCTGCTTTTACAACAGTACCTTCGATCTTACGACCGCTCTTGAGATAAATAATATCAGCACGGAGTGACATTCCCCATATTAAGAGGAAAACGGAAGCGAGGATACTGGCACGACGTAAAAACATCTGAGTCATAGTTAAGAGAGAACACTCTGCGTGTGCAATTCGCTAATTCATCAAACCCTTGCCACAATAACTGACCGTTTGTGAGACATCTGCCAATAAAAGGTCTGATCGGACTGTCAGGTGTTCCCACAACACGGTATTTTTTCTCGATTTGGTAAGGTAAAATTCATGAAGACCATGAGAAAAATCTTTGTTACCCCGCTACTGCTCGGATTCATTTTACTCAGTGGCAGCCTCAGTGCTCAGCTTGGAACTCGATTCCCATCGGAACGGAAAATTGTTACGGATCCTGTAACCGGGCTCGACCTTGTATTTCTAACAAGCACACCTGCTGGAGATTCGAAAATCTATCAAACCCACCCCCAATGGACGGCTGACGCCCAATGGCTGATCTTTCGCTCCAATCGCGTAAAGGGTGAGGCCATAGCGGTCAACGAATCCACAGGAGAGATGGTGCAAGTAACAGAAGGAGGATACTCGGGGCAGCTTTGCATTGCCCAAAAATCGATGAAGCTCTATGTCATGCGGGACCCTTCAATCGCGCCAGGTTCTCCACCACCATGGAAAGGCGGTCCCGAAGGAGGCGATCGACACATTGTGGAAATAGATCTCGAGTCCCTTTTCGCGGACAGTGAAAAAGGTCAACTGAAGAACAAATCCGCCTACGAAAGAGTCTGCGGCATCGTTCCTAAATCAATGGGAGCTGGTGGAGATATGGACCTCGATGCCGATGAGCAGATCGCCTATTTTCGAATTGGAAAAGAAGAAGCTGCCAAGCACTACCCAAAAGATGGCAAAATCTATGAAGATTTCGGACCTCGAAATATGGGAGCCGGCCCGAGTGGCATTGCCAAGATGGACCTTCAATCCGGAGACATCGACATCGTCATCACCGTTGGTTTTCAGATGGGCCATTTACAAGCGAATCACTGGGTCCCGGGAGAAATCGTTTTTTGCTGGGAAACCGGAGGGAAAGCTCCTCAACGCACCTGGACAGTGAAGGCTGATGGATCCGGTCTCCGACCTCTCTACCCGGAATCAGATTTCGAATGGGTCACTCATGAAGCGATCATTACTCCAGACGAGGTCGCCATCGCAATTTTAGGGCATCGCAAACCAGGGTTTGAAGATGAATGGGGAGAATGTGGCAGTCGGGATAAACCGAGTGGTCTGGGGATCGTAAATCTAAGAACACGCGAAATGCGGATTGCCGGTCAAACTCCCAAGGGAAGCGGATATTGGCATGTTCACGGTTCACCCGATGGGAACTGGGCGACTGGAGATGATTTTTCAAGAAGTCTCTATCTCATTGATCGCAACACCGGTGAAACCATGTTGCTAACAACTGGGCATAAACCCACCGCGAGAGATCACATTCACCCCACCTTCAGTCGGGATAGTACCCGCATCCAATTTCAGTCTGCAATGCTCTCAGAAGATGATCGTTCCTTGAACATCTGTGTGGTTCATGTCCCGGATCAGTGGCTTGAGCGTTATTAGACTTCAGACCCACCAGTCATTTTTTAAAGGTTTATTTGCCATGATAGGCATCCAGAAAAGCTGCTAAGCCCTTTTCTGTTAGTGGATGCTGGTAAAAAGTAAGAACAAAGGCGTAAGGACAGGTTACAATATCCACCCCTAGTTCGATGCATCGTTGTAGGTGCTGTTTTGTGCGAACCGACGCACACAGCACCTGCGTTTCGTATCCATACATTCGTTTCATGTTTACGATACTCTCGATCACACTCAATCCATCCACGCCACTGTCATCGAGACGACCGACAAATGGAGAGACATAAGTCGCACCCGCTTTCATTGCCGCCAGCGCCTGAAGCGTGCTAAAAACAAGCGTGCAATTGGTCTTAATCCCCTGCTCCGACAAGTGATGAAGCACCCGCAAGCCCAACTCAGTCGCGGGAAGTTTCACCACGATCCTTGGATCAATAGAAATCAACTCATGAGCTTCATCGATCATGGCCTGATACTCAGTAGCAACAACCTCCACACTGATATTCCCCCGAATCAATTCACTCATCCGAGCAAAATGTTCCTTGGTTTTCTCAAGAGAATTAGCCCCCTCTTTCGCCACGAGGGAAGGGTTAGTCGTAACACCATCCACGATGCCCAGCGCAGCCGCTTCCCGGATTTCTTCGAGGTTTGCAGTATCAAGATAGATTTTCATCCCCTCTTTCTTTTCATTATCTGTGAAAAATTCCAAGCGATAAGATAGCAGATGAAAGAAATTGGACGTTACAAATCAAGTTCCCACCACCAATCGACCCAACCAAAATGCATTTCCGGGAAAACTACTCTTACGTTTGTTTATTATCCTGTATCAGCCTTCAACTCGGCGAAAGGAGTAGATCTTATTATCTCCCGCATGTTGAATTTCAGTGCAATTGTCTGTTTTTCGATCTGAAAATTGATGTTTGTAGGAATGAAAACTCTTCTGAACGAATGATTTGGAACCCAATATCGCTCCATCCGTAAAAAACCGCAGTCGATGTCGTAACAATTGAGCACTATCTAAACTCCCCTTTTCCTTCAACACCTGACGGATATTCTCTTGTGCCAAGACTTAAGAACTTGAAGTTTTTCTCTTGTATCCTGCCCCAAAAAGCAATTTCCGATACTCCTGCAGTGCTTTCTGCGGAAAATAACCGGAGGACGCGAAAATAGAATTAGGCTAGGAGATGCCCGCCGCAGTCACCTCCAAAAATTGCGGCCTAATTCTCCGATTTTTACATGCTGGAGTCCCTGAGCAAAAAAATCTTATACTCCAAGGACGTATAAAGATGACTTGGATTCGACAAAACACTCTCATTCTCTCGCTGCTTGGGGCAATATTGCTGGCATGGCTCACGCCGCAGTGGGGCGCAAAAAATGGAGTTCTGCACAGTGAGACTCTCATCATCATTGGAGTTGTATTCGTTTTCATCGCCCAAGGATTCCGTCTATCGACGCAAGCAATTGTGAACGGTCTGAAATTTTGGCCACTGCATGTCTTTACGCAATTTTGGATATTTTTGGGAGTGCCACTGCTTTCGTTACTACTTCTACTACTCTTTCGAAACTACCTGAGTGAGGGAATCTGTCTCGGACTCTTTTTCCTTTCCGTTCTTCCGACTACCATTTCCTCCGGAGTCACCTTGGTAAGTTATGCACGAGGCAATGTCGCTGGGGCCGTTTTCAACACCGTTTTCGCCAATCTTGCTGCAGTCATCATTCTGCCTATTTGGTTGTTTTGGTATCAATCGGGCAGCAGTTCAGGAGCAGTTGAAGCATGGCCCATTTTCTGGAAATTAATCAAACTACTCTTGCTTCCCTTTTTCCTTGGTCATTTTTCGCGGATCTTCCTTCATCGGTTCGAAAACCCTGTGAACTCATTCACTCGTCCCGTTTGTCAGGCGATCATTGTCTTCATGGTTTATGCTGCGTTTTCGACAAGTTTCAGGGATCAGATCTGGACTAATGTGGGAACCGTAATTGCCCTGCAGGCGGCTATAGCAGCAGTTGCATTACTACTGACGACCTCTTTGGGCGTATGGATCACTGGTCGGCTGATTTTCAGGGAAGCACCCGATCAAGTGGCATCCTTTTTTGTTGGAAGTCAAAAATCGCTCGCTGTTGGAATTCCGTTCTCAGTCGCGTTTTTTTCGACATTAAGTTCGACCATTGATCATACTCTCAAACAAAGCATTGTTATTCTCCCGTTGCTATTCTACCATCCAATGCAATTGCTATTGGCGAGCTTGTTACTCAGGTTTGAATCCACACTCTTTGGAGTAAAAAGTTCAAAACCAACGGTTCACAACCAATCCTGACTCGAAACCGACCCAATAGCTCGGAACGATCCCTTTCATCCCACAACTGCTGCACATGTCATCTGAAACATTTAAAATTACCGGAGAATACATCGAACTGAATAAGCTCTTGAAGGTTCTGGGATGGGCACAGACCGGTGGTCATGCCAAAATCCTCATCCAAGAAGGACAGGTGCTTCGGAATCGAGCCATTGAGACCCGTGTGCGCGCAAAGCTGACAGCGGGTGATATCATCGAGCTCGAAGGCCAAAAAGTTGAATTATCTTAGCCGTTCGGCGCCAGGATCTCCTTGATCTCATCGGTATTATAGCGGTTTTCATTGAAATCACGATGGCAATATTCGATGCGAGCATCGAATGCTACGCCTTATCACCTGTTCATGACCGTGAGCCTGTCGAATGGTATGAGGTCTGTTTTAGTTTGAAGTCTGATTTTTACGTCTACTGAACAAATACGTCCTTCTAACTCACTCAGCAGAACGATATTTATTGAGATCACTTAGGCCCAAGACCTGTTCACTGTCGTAGAGTTTTTTGATTACTTTTCGGTCCGATTTAAGCATGAATTCGCTCCAACTCATGAACCACAGCCATTTGGGGTGAGATTTAAGGTATTTATTGGAAGGAAAGGGCCCCACTTCACCCAAAGCGATGGGTTTTCCTTTTCCCAGTTCCAACAACTCCTGATAATCCGAGGTTTCAAATGTGCGATAAACGTCTGTCGCCAAAATATCGACGACATCATCTCCAGGATAGAAATCAGCATAGGGTTTAACGTTTCCAACGACTTGGTTGCCATTAAAAACCCACAATAGATTGTGAATCCCGTGGAAATTGACCAGACGATCATAAAGCATACGATAGAGCGCTTTATACCCGTACTCTCCGGGTTTATTACCCCACCAAAACCAAGGTCCATTCATCTCGTGATACGGTCGCCAAAGCACCGGGACCCGAGCATATTGAAGTTGAACCAAGAAGGGAGCGATCGCATCTACCTGAGATTTCCATCGTTCATGCATCTCTGTCCCGGGAGTGATCAATTCTTTCCACTGTTGTTTGTTCAGCTTGGACTGCACCCCTCCTTTAAATTCGACTGGCTCTTGGCTCGTTGGAGGAACAGCGTGCCACATCAAGGTGA
Source organism: Opitutales bacterium (assembly GCA_963676215.2). Lineage (GTDB taxonomy): Bacteria > Verrucomicrobiota > Verrucomicrobiia > Opitutales > JAFGAQ01 > JAKSBQ01. The sequence goes on from CAXXVT010000031.1 coordinate 43,185, forward strand.
CGATGACCCCATCTTCTGAGGCTGCTATCAATTCATCTATAGTGCGTTGACGGTAGTTAATTCCATCCAAAGTATCCGGCGGTGAAAAGCCTAGGTCCCGTCCCATAACAGCAGGATATTGGCCCGTTATTTCCTTCGTATATCGGTAAAAATACGGTCCTGACATGGGATAATCGTGCTGTCCCGAAAGCGTTTGCTCACCCGACAAATCACACAGAAAATTTAGCAATTCGCTCACTTCAGCTATCGCCTTATGATCGACTGGTTGTGGATCTTCTGTCGAATGGAGTTGCATATGAAAAGAGATCAAACAGCAGCTCATAAACAAGAGCAAAGGACTCAGGCTCCTTACAGGTAAAAATGGGGAATATTTCATGGGACGTTTGATGATTCAAGCGAATGAAAAGGATATTTCAATTCGATTCCGACGATGCTCCGATGATCCGTCATCCACTGTCATCAGAGGTCATATCAGAGACCTTTTGATTCTGCTGAAAAATCAGTTTCCCGAAGAAACAGGAGGGCTCACTCCAATCGCATTTGATCCTCCCTCACTCATCTGCCGCGATTGCTGATGGGTGTAGGCCTTACGCAAAACATCTTTCAGATTTTCGAGACTAAGAGGTTTAGGCATAAAATCGTTCATTTTCACCTCACGACAAATGAGTTGATCTTCAACTGAAACATTGGCTGTCAACGCACAAATGTAAGGACATTTATTGGCCTTTAGGTCATTGAGAATTAAGCCACACGCTTCCACCCCACTCATCACGGGCATTTGTAAATCCATAAGAATTAAATCATAGAAATGCTCCGAAAAAGACTCAACCGCCTCCAATCCGGTGCTCGCCACCTCAACCTCATAACCCAGTTTCTTCAGCATGAAACGGGTCACTTTCTGATTGATGGGACTATCTTCCACCAGAAGAATCTGTAAAGGGAAACGCTCACTAAATCCAAATCCACGACTACTGTCCTGCGAACAGAATGATAGATTCCTGGCTTTAGTATAACTTTCAGTTGAATGAACCTCGTTGCCAACCTTTCGGATGAGACGATTCAAATCGCGCGGATCCAATGGTTCATCGATGACGTGAATCCCGTGCTCATTCTTTATCCGACTCTTCTCTTCCTCGCTCAACCCAACAATGACCAGCTGATTCTCTTCCGTTCTAAAGTGAGAAACCACATCAGCGATGGATTTGTTTGATTCAAAAATGGCGTCCGAGTGGACTAACACCAACCCAGCCCGTTTTCGGGCACTCGAACTGAGTATCGTTTCGATGTCTCCATAACTCTGGTAAGACAATTTCCAAAATTTTAGAATCTGCCGATAATTTCGCCTAGAAAGAGGATTCGGATCAACAACCTCGATGCGTAACGGAAAGTCGTGGAGAGTGTTATCTGAACCAAACACTGACGGAGTATTATCAGTCACACTAACCATGCAGGTAAACTCAAACTCACTGCCTTCATTCTCTGCATCTCGATAAAGAATATCCCCACCCATCATCTGAGCCAGGCGCTTACTTATCGCCAATCCCAAACCACTGCCTCCATATTGTCGGGTGGCCGTGTTATCAGCTTGCACAAATGCCGCAAAAAGATCTTCGACCAATGCCTTGTCGATGCCGATCCCAGAATCACGCACTATGGTTTTCAGCTGCAACAACCGCTTTCCAATGGGCTCCACCTGCAATTCCAAGTGAACAAACCCCTTTTGAGTGAATTTGAAAGCATTCTCAATAAGACAGCTCCAAATTTGCTCGATCCTCAAAAAATCTCCACTCAGTTTTTCCGGGATTCGGGGGTGAATTGTGGACATAAATCGAAGTCCCTTCTTTTCAGCTAATGCGGAATAATTCGATAAAATTTCGTTGAGTGCGGTCATCGGCTCAAATTCGGAGTGATCGAGCTGAATGCTTCCTGATTCAATTTTTGAGTAATCGATGACATCGTTGATCAATTCCAAAAGATTGCGACCGTGACATTCGATTGATTGCACAAATTCCTGCTGTTCCTCACACAGATTTGTTTCTTTCAGAATGGCTGCCATTCCGATAACAGCATTCATCGGTGAACGGAACTCATGAGACATGTTTGAAAGAAACATGGATTTTGCTCGATTAGCTGAATCAGCTTCTTTGGCGAGCTGATTCGCGAGTTCCTTTTGTAGCTGAAGATTGCGATTAAGAACATCGACTTCTTTTCGAGTAGAAGCCTCATGTCTAAGTCGATGTTCCAAATGGGCTGAATACAATGGGTCGTCTTTTGCGAGATTATCCTTCTGCAACAAATTCAATTCTGAGGTGCAAATCTCCAAAGCCTTCTCCAAAAGGTACTCATTCCTCTCTTTCTCTTCAAAAAGAACTTCTACCAGATTTAGAAATTGGTTCCATTCTCTCAAATCTGTAGGAAGGCACAGTTTGCTTAATCCCCACTTTTTGAATTGTTTCTCAATCAACGGATCCATAATTTTCTATCATTGTGGTTAAGGTGATTGTTTCATTAAGAAACTCACATGGAATGGATTCATCGGGCTGAGCAAACTCACCCAAAGAATAAAACCCGACCATCGGTATCGCTTCGGGCATATTGGATCGGATTGCATTAAGTTCGAGATCAGCTTGAGAACCCAAGACCATTCGTCGGCCGATGCAATTGCAGGCTATTACAATTCCTTCATCCATACTGGTATACTCCTTCGCAACATCTAGAGCCGCTGAACTGGCACCGAGCAAAAGACTTCGTAGATCTCCACGCATCATCTGAACAATAGCCCCATTGGGGACATCACCTGCAAATCGCATCGATCTTGTTTTTTCGTCAATTTCCAATACAGAACGAAGATAGTCTGATCGCCCTACTTCCCCAGAGTCTACCCTCAATGGATACCGCGCCCCAATTGCAGGAAGTTCGCCTGAGAGCTTCCCTAAATACTCGGAATAAATGTCCAACATGGGTCGATCGTCGAGCGCAAAAACTCGACTGCCATCGGAATCAGTCACCTTATGCTGAGGACCAAAGTTTTTCCAACCTCCACCCACGCGAGTCCGAAACTCAATCTGGTCTCCGTAAAACCCAACCGCGATGACACCGTGTTTTGTCGTCTCTCCGTTACAATAGAGCCAGTTTCGCTGGAAATTTGTTCCGTCACCGGCCATGCCACCCCAAATCAAAGTATTGTGCAAACTTTCGCTTTGCATGCCATGCAATAGGCTCTCTCCATTGGTCTTTAACCCATCCCCGAGAATGAAAAGACCAGCGGGTTCTTCATCCTTGAGTAGATGAATCAATGTTGCACCCAGTTGCGCAGCATCAGATTCCCGATTGTTAAACAAGGCGCTGTGCCGAACACTCGTTTGATCAAATCGAACCACAGTAGCTATCAGCGCATCGTCCCATATCTCATCATTTAGAAACACTCCTCCACCCGAACATCCAACAATGGTTGATTTAAGGAAAACACATTCAAGTTCCTTAAAAACGTCACGCCTTCCAAAATACTTTGAACTGCCAAACAAGATAACCAAGGTCGATTCGGAATCCAGATTTGAATCCAAGGGTTGATTCCAACCCTCAAGGTAGTGGTGAAGAAACTGTTGGGTAATCACAGATGACCAATCGTTGTGTGAGTTATCTCTAAATCAAAAAATTGGATAAAGCGGAGTCCATGAGGCCTTTTGAAATGGAGCGGGAAACTAAAGTATTTAAATCATTAATCCATTTATTGATAATAATCAAACTGCTCTGTTAAATTCTTGTAATAAATATGATAAAACCAAATCCCTGATAGGGAGTGTCTGGAAATAAGCCCACAGAATCTCCAAGTTTGTATTATAAAGGAAAACTTGAAACCTTCTGCCACCCAATCATGCTGTATGTTTAGCATGATTCATCTCCAACACTATTCCCATTGGCAAAAGATACGAAGTTTCGGTTTAATAATAGTTTGTCTGTATTTAAACAGTCTCTCACTACTTCATTCTGAGCCAGCAACCATCGAAAAAGTGCAAGGTGCGCTGCAGTACATGCAAGCGCAGGAATTAGATGAATGGAGTTTTGACTCGGTCGAGCGGAACAACCAAACCGTCTACCGCATGACCTACCATGCGATAGTGAATGGAAAAGGAGAAATTACGCTACTCGATATCAACGGCAAGCCTCCCACTGAAAAGGAAATCGAGAGTTTTGAAAAGGACCACCCTTCCAGAAAACCCAGAGAAATTGAAAAAGAAGGTATCGAACTCACTGAAATAATCGTTCCTGACTCGCTGCAATTTGAATCTTCTTTAGACGGTATCAGTGTGTTTTCCTTCTTACCTCAGTTTGCTTTTGATAAGCAGCCAAAATCAGACTACCCACTCAAAGGCTCTATCGAATTCGATGAATCCGAATCATTTATCAAACAATTTCATGTTTCCACCAAGGAATCATTCAAACCCAAATTTGGCATGAAGATCATCAACTTTGATCTTCAGCTGGAGTTCGATAAACACGAAAGTGGCGCAGTCCTGACAAAAAAAGTACACACTCAATTTGAAGGTAAAGCCTTTCTACTGGTACCAATCAAACAAGATATCGAGATCGATTATTTTAACTACCAAATGTCTCCAGAACAGTAGTGTAAAGAATGCTGCAGTATTTCGAAAAATGAGCCTACGTAATGGTAGAAGAAGGTAGGTTTCCGACATTTTCGTAGATTTTCACAGGAACAAAGCCTCAGACTTGTGTCGTCAAAAACGACAACTTTCATTTTTCATATTCCCATAACCCTCTAATCTTCAAACAATTACAAATATCAAATAAATTTCTCTCATTTCAGGATCCGTATTGGCACGCAATGCGCAAAGGATTCAGGCAACCATAACTCCGGAATGTCCGGATCATAAGTAACATCCATTTAACCTGAATTAGAAACTGAAATGAGAAAAATAGCTATCTACGGAAAAGGTGGAATCGGGAAATCCACTACTACTCAAAACACTGTTGCCGCACTCGCGGAAATGGGAAAAAAAGTCATGGTGGTCGGTTGCGACCCCAAAGCTGACTCCACTCGCCTTCTTTTGGGAGGTTTGGCACAAAAAAGTGTTCTCGATACACTTCGTGAAGAGGGAGAAGACGTTGAACTCGAAGATATCCGCTCCTGCGGCTATGGCGAATCGTTATGTGTAGAATCAGGTGGCCCTGAGCCTGGAGTCGGGTGTGCGGGTCGTGGGATCATCACTTCGATCAACATGCTCGAACAACTCGGTGCATATGAAGAAGAAGTCGGACTCGACTATGTGTTCTACGATGTGCTCGGGGACGTGGTATGTGGAGGATTTGCGATGCCAATTCGAGACGGAAAGGCTGAAGAAATTTACATTGTGTGCTCAGGAGAAATGATGGCCATGTATGCCGCCAACAATATCTCTAAGGGTATTCTGAAATTCGCTCAAAATGGCCCAGTTCGTCTGGGTGGACTTATCTGCAACAGTCGTAAAGTGGACAATGAGTCTGAGATGATCAAGGAATTCGCGAATCGCCTCGGCACGCAGATGATTCATTTTGTTCCTCGGGACAACGATGTGCAACGTGCGGAAATCAATCGTAAGACAGTCATCGATTGGAATCCAGAATGCCCACAGGCAGATGAATATCGTGCACTGGCGAAGAACATCGACGACAACAAAAAGCTCGTCATTCCAACACCTCTCGAGATCGAAGAACTCGAAAGCCTGCTCATGGAGTTCGGACTCTTCGAAGAAGCCTAATCTATAGGTTCCTATCCTATATTTTAACGACTGAACCAAAACACGAAGCCCGGCTTCGCTCTAGATAGCCGGGCGTTTTCAAACCGAATTTCGAAAATAAGGAATCACTATGTCTACAGAAGACGAAAACAAGCCTTTACCTTCTGCTGAAGAAATGAAGGAAATGATGCTCGAATCTTATCCAAAGAAGACTCGACGCAAACGGGAAAAGCAAATTCTCAGCAACGATCCCGAAGCCCCAAAGGAAATCGGGGCGAATTCACGCACCATTCCAGGAATCATTACTCAACGTGGGTGCACCTACGCGGGATGTAAAGGAGTGGTGATTGGACCCATCAGTGACATGCTTCATATCACTCACGGTCCTATCGGTTGCGGTTATTATTCATGGTTGACTCGCAGAAATATGTCACGGGCAAAGGATTTTTCCCATGGCAAAGAAAAAGGTGTCAATTACTTGCAATACAGTATGAACACCGACATGACCGAGAACGAAATCGTTTACGGAGGTGAAAAGAAATTAGCTCAAGCGATCCAAGAGGCTTACGACGAGTTTAAGCCCAAGGCGATTGTGATCTATTCCACCTGTCCAGTGGGACTCATCGGAGACGATGTGCACGCAATCTGTCGTCAAATGAAGGCGAAACTCGGTATCAACATATTCGGACTTTCGTGCGAAGGCTATCGCGGAGTATCTCAGTCAGCTGGGCATCATATCGCCAACAACAAGGTTTTCACTGAAATGGTGGGCTTGGACGACACTCCACCTAAGGGGAAATACAACATCAACATTCTTGGTGAGTACAATATCGGAGGAGATGCTTGGGAAATTCACCGAGTGTTTGACGAGGTTGGAATTAACATCGTGGGAGTGCTCTCAGGAGGTGTCAGCTACGATGATATCACCAATTGCCATATGGCAGATCTGAATGTGGTCATGTGTCACCGGTCCATCAACTACATGGCAGAAATGATGGAGACCAAATTTGGAATTCCTTGGTTCAAGGTCAATTTCATCGGGGCAAAATCCACCGCAAAGAGTCTTCGAAAAATTGCGGAGTACTACGGCGATAAGGAATTGATCGATAAAGTTGAAGAGGTGATCGCCAAAGAAATGATCGATGTGCGGGAAGCCGAAAAAGAGACTCTTCCTGTAACCGATGGCAAAACCGCAGCACTCTTCGTTGGGGGTTCTCGGGCTCACCACTATCAAGACCTGTTCAACGAAATGGGAATGAAAGTGATTTCCGCCGGATACGAGTTTGCTCATCGTGATGACTATGAAGGCCGCGAAGTGCTGCCAGATATCAAGATTGATGCAGACAGCAGAAACATTGAGGAGCTCACGATTGAAGCCGATCCTGTTCGCTACAAACCACGACTCACCGAAGAGAAGAAGAAGAAATTCGAAGAAGAGGGTTTCGAGTTTAGTGACTATGCAGGAATGATGCGTCAAATGAACAAGGAAACGCTTGTTATCGACGATATCTCTCATCACGAACTCGAGAAATTGATCGAAATCTACAAACCCGACGTCATCGGATCAGGGGTAAAAGACAAATACGTCATCGAGAAGATGGGCGTTCCCTGCAAACAGCTTCACAGTTACGACTACGGTGGACCTTACGCCGGATTCAAGGGTGCGATTAATTTCTATCATGAAATCTCCCGAATGATCGCCTCTCCAGTATGGAAATATGCAGCTGCACCATGGGATGGAGATGAAACAGATGGCACCGCCGAATTGCCCGAGCCGGCAGCAGTGGAAGCCTAATCAACAAAAGAACAATCCAATCAAACTTAGGAGAAATTTAAAATGTTAGACGGAACTACCGCAGAAGTAAGGGAACGCAAGGCGCTACGGATTAATCCAGCAAAAACTTGCCAACCCATCGGTGCTATGTATGCAGCACTGGGCATTCACAAATGCATGCCCCACAGTCACGGGTCGCAAGGGTGTTGCTCATACCACCGCTCCCATCTCACTCGACACTTTAAGGAACCCGTAATGGCGACCACGAGTTCATTCACAGAGGGAGCATCCGTGTTCGGAGGCATGTCCAACCTGACAACAGCATTGAACAACATCTTCACGATCTATGATCCCGAAGTTGTAGCCGTTCACACAACGTGTCTTTCAGAGGTGATAGGGGATGATATTCCGATGATTATTAAGAAAAACGCTGCCGATGGAAAAATCCCTGAAGGCAAGACGGTGATCCACGCCAATACACCAAGTTTCGTGGGGTCGCATGTCACTGGCTTCTCCGGAATGGTTACTGGAGCCATCAACTATCTCGCTGAAAACTCCGGTATGACGGCAGATCGTCTCAATGTCCTGCCAGGATACGTGGATGCTTCCGATATGCGGGAAATCAAGAGTCTACTCAGTCAGCTTAACATTGATGCAACCGTGTTACCTGATACTTCCGACGTGCTCGATACTCCGCAAACCGGAGTTTACAAGATGTATCCGAAAGGCGGCACAAAGGTATCTGAAATCAAAACAATGGGAGATGCCATCGCAACCATCGCTTGTGGTGAATTTGCATCGGGACCTGCTGCAGAGAAACTAGAGAAAAAGTGTAACGTTCCATCGACCGTGTTGGATCTACCAATCGGATTGTCCAACACCGACAAGTTCATTGATACGTTGCGTCGCACCGCCAATGTTCCAGTTCCAGATTCCATCACCCTGGACCGGGGTCGTTTGCTCGATCTCATTTCGGACATGTCCCAATACTTTCATGAAAAGAAAGTGGCCCTTTATGGGGACCCGGATCACGTCATCGCGATGACGAAGTTCCTGGTTGAAATCGGAATGAAACCAACCGTTGTCATCACCGGAACTCTCGGAAAGAAGTTTGAAAAACGGGTCAAGGAGATCCTCAAAGACGTGAACCCAGAGGCACACGTCGAGGCCAACGTTGATATCCACAAGCTTCACCAAATTATCAAAAACGAACCTGTGGATCTGCTCCTGGGAAACACCTATGGAAAGTATGTCGCCCGGGCAGAAGGAAACATCCCATTTGTTCGTTTTGGATTCCCGAACATGGACCGCGTCGGACACCGTCTGTTCCCTCTGCTAGGATATAAAGGGGCGATGTACTATATCGATAAAATCATCGATCAATTGTTCGACAAGGCAGACCGGGAAAATCCAGAAGAATTCGTCGAGCTAATTCAATAGCAGTTGTGATAGTAGAGACCCTGTCCACGTTCTTGGCAGGGTCATCTACGCCACACCTTCCGGTTTAATCAGTTCAATAAAAAAAAGAAAAAAGTGGAGTGGCCCCGGGTTTAGATCCGGGACCATTTCAAAACGAACCACCACAAGAGGACTGCCAAAGGAAACAGTCCCTAGAAGTGGAAACCATTTCCAAGCAACGCCATTCCCACACCATCATGCACGGCATACTCAAAGATAGAGAGTCCCAAGTTTTCCGGAAAGGAAGCAGTGAGCACAAACTCAGCTGCGACCGCAAAAGCGTCTCCGGCTCGGTCTCCCAGAGAGCGTGTGCATTTTGTGGATCCCGCGTGGTACTCTACCCGATTTCGGACGCACTGCACATTATCCATGGACCGATCGGCTGCGCCGCTTACACCTGGGATATTCGTGGATCCTTATCCTCTGGACCACAATTACATCGCCTTAGTTTTTCCACAGATCTTCAAGAAAAAGACGTCATTTTCGGAGGAGAACCCAAGCTCTATAACGCGCTTTTGGAATTGATCAAAAAATACGAACCCAAGGCAGCCTTTGTTTATTCCACCTGTATCGTCGGTCTCATTGGGGACGATGTCCAAGCCATCTGCAAACGCGTCAGCAAAGAATGTGGTATTGACGTGATCATGGTGGAGTCTGAAGGGTTCAAAGGGACCAAAAAAACTGGTTACCAAGCGGCCTGTGATGCAGTTTATCAACTCGTCGGAACAGGTGATACCTCGGTCATTCCCAAATACAGCATCAACATCCTGGGAGATTTTAATATCGCGGGTGAATCCTGGCTCATCAAATCCTATTTTGAAGCGATGGGAATCAATGTTGTCGCCACCATGACCGGAGACGGTCGTGTCGATGAAATTCGCCGAAGTCATGGAGCAAGTCTCAACCTTGTGCAATGTTCAGGGTCCATGACCCACCTCGCCAAGTACATGGAGCGAGATCACAAGATCCCAATGAAAAGAGTGTCATTCTCGGGCATCGAAGATACTTCCGCTGCCCTCTACGACACCGCAAAATTTTTCGGGGATCCATCGATGATGGAAAAGGCTCAAGCACTAGTGGCCAGTAAGTTGAAGGAGGTATTACCCGAACTCCAACCTATTCAACAGGATCTCAAGGGCAAACGCGCCGCCCTCTATGTAGGGGGAGCTTTCAAGGCATTTTCCTTGGTCCGTGCGATGCGCATGCTTGGAATGAAAACGGTACTAGCCGGGACTCAAACCGGGAGCGCGGAGGACTATGAACTCCTTCGTGAAATTTGTGATGAAGGGACCATCATCGTGGATGATTCTAATCCCTTAGAACTTTCCAAATTTTGCTTGGAAAAAGACGTCGATCTTTTCATCGGAGGGGTAAAGGAACGCCCCATTGCTTATAAACTTGGTATCGCATTTTGCGACCACAACCACGAGCGCAAGATTTGCCTGGCAGGCTTCGAAGGCATGCTCAACTTCGCAAAAGAAGTGCACCGATCGGTGATGTCACCGGTATGGGACTTCGTGCCCCGACGAGAGTTTCGCAACAACCGCGGGATGCCGGAGGAAATCAAATCTAACATCCCTTCAGAAGGAGAGGACCGATGATCAGCGAAGGAAAATACTGCAAAAGTTGTATGACTCGGGATGACCTCTGCCCTCCAACTCAGGGTGAGACAAAACACGCCACACAAAATGCTTGTAAAATGTGCGCTCCATTGGGTGCGTCACTGGCCTTTGCAGGAATCCAAGGATGCATATCCATCCTCCATGGTTCTCAAGGCTGCGCCACCTACATTCGCCGTTACTTAATCAGTCACTTTCGCGAACCGATGGACATCGCTTCCTCAAGTTTCAGTGAGGAGGACGCCATCTTTGGAGGGGGTCGTAACCTTAAAATGGGAATCGATAATGTGTGCGAAGCCTACAGCCCTGAAGTCATCGGCATCGCCACTACTTGCTTGGCTGAAACCATTGGGGAAGATGTCCCACAAATTTTAAGGGAATACCGGAATCCAAAGATCCCGAAACACGGGAAAAGCTACCCACCCTTTTGCAGGTTTCCACTCCAAGCTACACCGGAGATCACTGGGAAGGGTATCACAAGACGGTGCGATCCGTGGTCGAGCAAATCTGCAAGCAAGATCCAATGTCACCCAACCCTGAGGGTGATGAAGCACCGCTACTCCTATTGCCCGCATGCTTTCCTGCGAAGATTTTCGTTTTCTAAAAGAACTCGTATCTTCATTCGATTGCCGACCGTGTTGGCGCCCGATTATTCGGATACTCTGGACGGCGGGAGTTGGTCAAACTACCACCGCATCCCCGATGGAGGCACAAGTATCGCCTCCGTCTCAGCGGCATTGAGCAGTAAAAAAGTGCTTTCACTCGGGGCGATATCCTCAGAACAACCTGAAAGTGCGGGAAGGTTCCTCGAGAGGGAGAATGGCTCTGATTTGCATTCCCTTCCCCTACCAATGGGAATACGGGCGACCGATGCACTGCTGGAGACCCTCGAAACAATCTCTGGAAATTCAACACCACAAACGCTGATATCAGAGCGTGCTCGACTCGTCGACGCCTACGTCGACGGCCACAAATACCTTTCAGGGAAAACCGCGGTCGTATTCGCCGATCCAGACTTACTGGTCGGTATTTGCAGTCTGCTCAATGAAATCGGAATCCATGTCCTTGGAGCTGCTACAGGTTCAAAAATCAAAAAACTGGAAGACTTGATTCACCCGGCAAAAAATCGGCTCAACAGTGCGAAGACGGTGTTTCTTCCAAATGCGGATCATGCCGCCATTGCCAGTCTCTGTCGCGAGGTGAAACCCGATATCATGATCGGGAACAGTAAAGGCTACCCGATCAGTCGGGAGCTTGATATTCCACTCGTTCGCTGCGGCATGCCCATTCACGACCGTGTGGGTGCTCAACGTACATTGCACCTCGGTTACGCCGGAGCCCAGCGCCTTTTCGATACCATCGTCAATACACTGCTGCAACATCGGCAGGACACCAACGAAATCGGATTTTCTTACCTATAATCACAACAAATTGAGAGCTATGAACATTACTGTCGACAACCATCCATGCTTTAATCAGCACGCTTGCAATAAGGTCGGTAGGATGCACTTACCCGTCGCACCCCGGTGCAACGTCATGTGCAATTTCTGCAACCGCAAGTTCGACTGTGTCAACGAAAGTCGCCCCGGAGTGACTTCCAGCCTGCTCTCTCCTCACCAGGCACTCGATTACGTCGATAAGACTTTCGATAAACGCGATGACATCACAGTCGTAGGGATCGCGGGTCCCGGAGATCCATTTGCAAATGCGGATGAAACGATGGAAACCCTCCGAATCATCCGAGAGAAATACCCGGATATTCTGCTCTGCACCTCGTCCAACGGACTTGGAATCGGACCCTATATTGACGAACTCAAAGAATTGGAAGTAACGCACGTAACCATTACCATACCAGCCGTCGATCCGGAAATTGCAGGCAAAATCTATGCTTGGGTTCGCCACGACAAAAAGGTATATCGTGGAACCGCCGCAGGCGAATTGATGATCGAGAAACAACTCGATGCGGTGCGTCGAATCAAAGAAGCCGGCATGATGGCCAAGGTAAACTCCATCATCATCCCGGGAGTCAATGAGCATCACGTGCCCGAAGTCGCGAAAACGGTTTCAAAATTGGGAGCGGATGTCATGAACTGCATCTCCATGATTCCGGTAGAAGGAGCTGCCTTCAGTGATATTGATGAACCGGATGCCAAAACAGTCACAAAGGTGCGATTTGCCGCAGGTGAACATATCCGTCAAATGCTGCACTGTGCACGCTGTCGAAGCGATGCAGTGGGTTTGCTCGGAAAAGACGATCCGGAAGCAAATCAAAAGCTGATCCAAGAGTGCGCTTCTCAACCGCTCAAACCCAATGAAAACCGACCCAATATCGCAGTGGCCACGATGGAAGGAATGCTGGTAAACCTTCATTTGGGCGAAGCCACACATTTTCACATCTTCTCAGAAAACGAAGAGTCGGAAGGGTTTACCCATAATGGAATACGCCTTAGTCCACCGCAAGGAGGAGGATCCAATCGTTGGTCGGCTCTCGCCCGTAGCTTAAGGGACTGTCGCGCCGTTCTGGTCAATGCAGCAGGGCCAGCGCCCAAAGCTGCTATGGAAAAACTCGGGATTCAAGTCATCGAAATGGAGGGCTTGATCGAAGAGGGGTTGACCTGTGTCTACGAAGGCAAACCCATTCCTAAGCTCCTTCAAAAACGATTCACCTCGTGTGGATCAGGGGTGAGTTGCAAAGGAACCGGAACCGGCTGCGACTAATCAATGACATGATCTTTTTTAACTAATCCATTCAAAACTACCAATTACTATGAATAAACCAAAACATCACTTATTCGTCTGTGGCAGCTTTCGTGTAGCGGGAGAAGCAAGGGGCTTTTGCCACAAAAAGGATTCTCACAACTTACTCTCTTACCTGCAGAGCGAAATTCAGGATCGCATGTTAGAGGGAGTAGAAGTAGCCTCTACTGGCTGCATCAATATATGCGAAAAGGGCCCCGTCATGATCGATTACCCATCCGGTGACTGGTATGGAAATCTCACCGAGGACGCGGTCGATGATATCCTTGATGCATTCGAAGAGGGTGAGGTTTGTAAGGATAACCTCATAAGTTAAAAGCCTGGCTTTTCAGCGGTCGTAGATGACTGAGCTCCTATCGTTTTCATCCCATTTTCTATAGAAGAAATTATAATGCAAATATTCGACACAACACTTCGTGACGGTGAACAGACTGCCGGCGTGGTTTTTTCTCCAGAGGAAAAGTGTGAAATAGCATACGCCCTACAATCCTGTGGTGTGCATCACATGGAAATCGGGATTCCAGCGATGGGTTCCGAAGCCATAAAGACCATCAATCAGATCGCTGCCACTGCAAGCGACAGTGATTGTTTTGTCTGGGCACGGGCAAATCAACAGGATCTCGAATTGGCGAAACAGTGCGATGTTTCAGGGGTTCATATTTCGTTTCCCGTTTCACCCATTCATCTGCGCGCATGGAAAAAGGACATGGATTGGGTAATGCATACGATGGAAGACCTCGTCATCGACGCCCTCAATGATTTTGAATATGTGAGTGTCGGCGCACAGGACGCCTCTCGCGCCCGTTGGACAGATCTACGAGAGTTCGCAAAAAAAGCTTATCATTTGGGTGTGCATCATCTTCGCTTTGCAGATACAGTCGGCATAATGAATCCGATGATGACTCAGGAAGTCATCTCGGGACTCCATGCAGCCTACCCTCGCCTGGCAATCGAATTCCACGCGCACAATGATCTGGGAATGGCAACTGCCAACACCGTAACAGCCTTACAGGCGGGAGCGGTATTCGCCAGTACGACCGTGAACGGACTCGGCGAACGGGCGGGAAATGCCGCAATGGAAGAAGTAGTAATGGCGATGAAAGTCAGTGCCAAAGATCCATTTGAATTGGATTCCACTCAATTCATGAAATTGTCTGATAAGGTTGCAAATGCATCGGGAAGCTGGATTGCGCCTGAAAAACCGATTGTCGGCTCCAGGGCATTCTCACATGAATCGGGCATCCATTGCAGCGGAATCGAAAGGGATCCTCAAACTTACGAGAGTTACACACCGCAAGAGGTGGGTCGGTCAGATCGAACCTTCTATTACGGGATGCAAACTGGCCCTTCCGCAATCGTTCGTTTGGCTCGTGAAATGGGAAAGGTCATCAGCGACAACGAAGGTCTGCGTTTTCTAAACGCAATCCAATCGGTATCAGTGAGGCTTAAGCGGGCTCTAACGCGTAAAGAAGCAGTCGCAATTCTCCAAGAAGAAGGCTGTTGCTGAAGAATGACTAATTCAAAATTTGGTGGACATAAAAAGATGAGCATGCGGCCATTTCATCATAACTTACCTCAAATTTTTCGGACATTAAGCGCCAATTGCCTTCACTGTTCAGCACGCGATAGAGAATGGTTCCTTCCCCGGGTTGATCATCTTCCTTCACGTTATCATATCCCATTATGGAACAGACTTCAAACCCTTCGTGATACAGATATTTCAACCGACTAAACATGCCCATTAGTTATAGATTATCATAGTCTGGGCCATGTCAATTCATGCATCCATTTTCAGTAAACATTCATCAATTCAAACCACTTTAATACAATGGGATTCCATCTTTACCAACGTTCTTTAACTAACTCAGATTCGATCGAACTCGACTATCTGAAACCGATTCGACTCTCGGGCGAAAACGGACTCATCGCCAATTTCATACACGCGCATCCTAACGAGGATCTAGAAACATGGGAACTTAGCCTCTCAGAGATCGCAGAACTAACTAAAACAAAAGCTGAAAATCTTTGCCTGATCTGGTGCGCGCAAATGGAGGACAGCGGCCCCATTGGAGTTTCAATGGTGACTTCTCTAACGGGAAAATCCAATATCATGGATACAGAGGTACTGATCATGCAAAAACCTATTCGCCATGCTGAGTGGGATGAAACATATGGTGAAACAACACCTGTTAAAATCCGCTACCCTGAGGAACAAAAAGCCGAGCAGATGTTCGAATCAGTCCTTGTCAAAGGGGGTATCAGCAACCTGCACCATAGCTGGAAACTGGCACCACCAAAAATGCAAATTGGAGGAGTCATTCGATCATAGCATTTCCATTGCAATTCAACAGGTATTAAAAATGGTCCACACACTGAGATGTAACTTGCTTGAGGTATTGGAGGAATCTGGTCGTAACTTGATCACGGTTTCATGGGGATCGGATGTATTACAATTTTACGACACCGAACCGATGATGGAGATAGCGATAGGAGAAGAACTAGATATCGAAATCAGCCGGGAAGCCATTCAACTGCAAGCCCCAGGAAGAGGTAAATCAACCGCTCTCAACCGCATTTCATGCGTGATCGAACAGATCAAACAATACGGTGTTTTTACATGGATTGACGTGCGATCTGAAGGAAGGAAGTTTTCCGCTCCCTGTCCAACTGAGTTCACGAGAGAACTGGGTTGGGAGTCAGGAATTCCCATTGAAGCAATTCTCCCCAATATTGGAAAGTGTGTTCAAATTCATCCAAAAGTGGAGATGAGTCATCTCAGAAGTTCCACTTAATCCAGCGTTCGATTAAATTAGTCGAACGAATAGCGATCAATTCAATCGCATGGCATCACCCTTGCTAGGGAGATACCGTGGTTAAAGAGAGCTGTAATTGTGGGGACGATTGCAACTACTTCATGGCGGAGCCTTCCGAATTGCAGGCGACGCTCAGGGAAGGAGCATGCAGAGTCATAGATGAGTTGAGCTTATTATTTGAGATAAGCCAAACGCTCGAACGTAGCCTGGAGTTGGATGATGTTATGCTCTCTGTACTGGAGAAAATGTCACCTCGATTCGGGATGATCAGAGGGGCCATCACACTGCAAAATAGAAAAACCGACCAAATTCTTAACAACCACACTTATGGGATAACAGAGGATCTAGCCGGAAAAAGTATCATAGAGAATTCAGAGAAACACATTCGCTATGTTTTTGAATCGGGGAAACCTGTCGTGGTACCGGACGTCGTTCAAGAGGCCAATTTCGAAAAATTGCTTAAAAACTATCCTTCTGTACAAACCAATAAAAGGCTCTCCTACTTATGCGTTCCGATCAAAATGGGAGAGCAAGTGGTAGGATCTTTTAGCATGGAACGCATCGCGCCCAAGAGACGCGGATTCGATGCAGACCTTAGGCTTCTTGTTTTGATTGGCACGGTCATTTCGCGAGCGGTGGAACTCCGTCAAATGGCCCAGGAAAAGCTACAGGAGCTCGAAGTCGAGAATGCGAAGCTTCAAGGATATATCACCACCGGTTACAAGCCTGAAAATATGGTGGGGAATTCGAGTCCCATGCAGATGGTCTACCATCACATCCAACAGGTAGCCCCCAGCGAAGCCACCGTACTTCTTCGAGGGGAAAGTGGAACTGGGAAGGAACTCGCAGCCCTGGCAATCCATGGAGCATCGAACCGTGAAGACAAAGCTTTCGTTAAATTTAACTGTGCTGCCCTGCCTGAATCGGTCATTGAGAGTGAACTTTTTGGACACGAAAAAGGAGCTTTCACCGGAGCTCTCTCTTTGCGGAAGGGTCGATTTGAAGCGGCTAACGGTGGAACCATTTTTCTAGATGAAATTGGGGACATTTCACCGACGTCTCAGGTGAAACTTCTGAGAGTTCTTCAAGAAAAAATTATCGAAAGAGTCGGCAGCAATGAGCCCATTCACTGCGATGTTAGAGTAATCGCGGCCACGAGCCGGAATCTCGAACAAATGATGGAGGATGGTACCTTCCGAGAAGACCTTTATTACCGATTAAACGTTTTCCCGATTTATATTCCGGCCCTGAGAGATCGTAAGAGTGATCTGCTCTTATTAGCGGATCATTTTATTGGGAAATTCAATGAAAGTGCAGGAAAAAGAGTTCGCAGAATTTCCTCAGCAGCCATTGATATGTTAACTGCGTATCATTGGCCCGGAAACGTCAGAGAACTCGAGAACTGTATCGAAAGGGCATTACTACTATGCAATGAAGATGCTATCCAAGCGCACCATCTTCCACCCACACTTCAAATGAAAACCCCAGGAGAGAGTACTGGATTACTCAACATGGCGGTTGAAGCTCTCGAACAGGAGATGATTGTGGACGCACTCAAAAACAATGGAGGGAAAATAGCGACAGCTGCCAAAGAACTTGGACTGACAGATCGCATTCTGGGGCTTCGTCTGAAGAAGTATAAAATCGACGCCAAAAGGTTCAAAAGATTCGGAAAACTGGGATGAATTCGAATCAGTTGCTGCGCTAGAAACGATCTTTCTCGGTTTTTTCGGAAAAGGTCGATCAGACAGCGGTCTCAAAAACTTGGGAGAACCCAACTTCAGCTCCATCTTTCCAAATTTGATCCCTGTCGATAGACCGTAAACAAAGCTTCTGCATGATGGGAAACAAAATGCCCAATCCTCGTAGTTGGCTTTTCCATCGATAGGGAATGGAACCAATTTTGTATCGGATCCCAGCGATGCCTCCAGCAAGACAAGCGACCGTATCGGTATCATTTCCGAATCCGATTGCAGAGAGCAAGATGGATTCAAAACTATCGCCATCGCAAGCGAGTCTCACGCTATGCAGGGTATCCACCACATAACTTCCCCCGTGACATTTGTTCGTGTCGTAATCGAGTATTTGCTCCAATTCTTTCATAAAAAGCAGATCGCTCGCATAGTAGGTTTGAGCAACAGCCACTGCCCGCTCCCACGCATTGGCAGAATCCATTAACTCGTAACGGGCCCAAAGGGCATACAGTGCACAACAGACCAAAGATCGCCGATGAGCATGGGTTATCACAGATTGCAAATGAGCCTGCTCAATGAGAAATTCGTCATTTCCTTCACAGAGCAGCGCAATGGGTAAACATCGCATAAGAGAGCCGTTCCCGTTGTTAAAGCTTCCTTTTAGGCCCGAAGTGAAGGGGGATCGATTCTTTTTAAGTCGATTCAAGGCCTCACATGTTTGGTTTCCCACATCAAAAGCATAGCCATCGACTGCAAGGTATCCATTCTCATACCAACGAATCAAACGCTCACCAAAATCAT
Source organism: Opitutales bacterium (assembly GCA_963676215.2). Taxonomy (GTDB): domain Bacteria; phylum Verrucomicrobiota; class Verrucomicrobiia; order Opitutales; family JAFGAQ01; genus JAKSBQ01. The sequence goes on from CAXXVT010000031.1 coordinate 61,836, forward strand.
CCAAATCCAAAGAGATGAAGTCGCCTTCCATCTCGATTAACGAAGATAATAAACATAGAGCCTGTGCTCCATCATCGCTCCAAGTCCCAACTGGAACATTTGCATGCGACTTCGCATAATTACGTGGCAACTCATAATTCAATCTCGAAATCTCGGGCAAGGAAGCATGGTGGCAAAACTCAAAGGGAACACCAAGTGCGTCCCCCACCAACATCCCCCAGATGCCTCCCTCGATTCTCTCCCATATTTTATTCATGATTCAGTCGCTAAATCGCTTTAAGTATTCGTTCCGAAAACTCTATTTAGAACAGAAGTGTCGTCACATCATAGTCTCCCCCGATGACCATGTATTCGTCTTCACCCTTCAACAAATTGTCAGGGAGTAGACCGCTAAAAAAGAATATCTTGCAAATTGGCACCTGTACTTCCCATACGGTCGATCCAAATTCCCACGCTCGCTCTCGCTCCGAAGTGAATGAACTAAGATTGTTCAAACGCACATGGGTTTTATTCGATAATTCCGAGTCCAAAAACTCGTATTCATCCGGATCATGAGTGCCACGGTAAAGAGTGAGCCAACGTATTCCTGATAAACGTCGTCTCAATTCATATTGGCAAAATTCGAAAAGCAAATCCAATTGAGAATTGATGGCACTGGTTTTTGAACTGCCCTGGATCATGTCCATCCGGAAGTTAAACCAAGCCGATCCTTCTTGAGGATGAAGCCTTGTGTGATGAAAAGTCGGCGGAATACCAATGCGGCTCTCGACCCAAGACTTCAAAACAGCTCCGGAAGGGGAATTGCTATCAATCCCCCAATTTCGGATGAATTTAAGGTAGTTATTACGCAATGATTTTCGCGCACTTAGCTGGTATTGTTCCCATTCGTGAAGCTGAAACTTTACCGCCATGAAATCATTAAACAAAACCCCTCGTTTGTTTGATTCTGAAAGAGAGTCTAGAAGTTCGAACAGTCTGAAATTTTCCCTCTTCACGCCCTGCAATTCGATTGGTTGAGGGTTTTCATTGAAGTCCAATGACGCAATATACCATGGACTTAAATCACAGTGATTCAGCGAAGTGGGCATTCTGTTTTGTGGCTTAGTCAATTGTTACCATCTATTGCAGATTCCGTGCCACTCACTTATTCCGCACAGCAAGCCAATACCGAAGATTTACTTCCTACATAACTGTAGGTTTTTCCCTAAAACCCAACAAATGTGTAAGAGTTAGTTAGTATGATTGGGAGCGTAACGTTCCAGATAAAATCTTATTTAAATGTAAATGCTGAGATCTAAGGGACTTCGACTAACTTCATCCATTGGTGAGGAGAGATGGCACACGACCTGCAATGAAGTCAATATGAGCCTAAACAACAAATTGATCGAAGCCTTAGAAAAACAAGCGACACATGAGCTTACCGCTGCCATTGCCTATTTAGCGATGTCCAACTGGTGCGCTTCAGAAGACTATCCCGGATTTGCGGAGTTCTTCAAACTGCAATACCAAGAGGAACTTGAACATGCAGAGAAATTCCAAACTCATCTTTTGGAACGTGGCGTCAACCCCGCAACAGGAGCTACTCTTGCACCACAATGTGAATACGAGGACATGCTATCTGCGGCCAAAATGGCATTGAAACTCGAGCAGGAAAACACTCAGGGAATCGTCGCCTGCTACGAACTAGCAAAAGAAGTGAAAGACTATCCTTCTCAATTCATGCTGCAGTGGTTTATAGAAGAACAAATGGAAGAGGAAGCCTGGGCCAACTCAATGGTGACTCATCTTGAACGAGGCAGTTGTGCTGGAGCCCTCCTCAATCTAGATCGACATGCTATCAAGATTTTCGGAGATTAGAGCTCGTTCGAAAACTATTTCGACAACGGTCGGGACATTGCAGAGCCCACAGAGATTGTTTTAGGCTGAGGTTTCCATAAGAAAATGAAAACAATCTGCAAAACTTGTGCGACAAGAAATAACCAAGTCGATTTCCGCGCTTCTTTGAAATTCTACAGGTTTAAAAACCTGTTCGTCTAGGCAGCAAAGAACACCCGTACCTCAATCTAATACCGATTAGCGTTTAAAAGACTTCAAACTGAAACAGATCTCATGCGAGTATGAGGTGAGGGGTAGTATTCGATGCTCGCATCGGATTTTTCACGTATTAAATTAAATGCCAATTGGTATAAGATCACGGAACCATCAACATTTCCTCATTTCTTTGGTGAGAAGCGAATTGTTTACACGACGAACTTCTCAGAAGTATTCATTCATTTTTTGACAAAATCACTCGGTAAAAAACCTCTAACTCAAATAATAATCACACCAACTTCATTCCTCGAATGTAATTACGATTGCGATGTAATTATAACTCACTATATACAAATACTGATATGGTAGGTAATACGAAAAGAGTACTCATTGTTTTCCTCATACTGTTCTCCTTAATCCTCGTTGGCTGTTTGGGATTTTTCGGATATCATAAATACAAGGTCTCCCGATACAACGAACTGGGAGACGCTGCAATCACTGACGGAAACTGGGCATTGGCGCGTTTCTGGTATTTGAAAACATTGGAAGTTGATGAAAAGAACCCTGATGCACTTCGTGAACTAACCTACTACGCTTCATTTTTCAGGGACCCCAATACGCTTGATTGGTGGAGACAATATGCAGAAGTGGAACCTGAGTCGGAATCAATTCAACTGGCGTTTGTGGAAATACTTCTCCGCAACAATCAAATTGAAGAAGCAAAAGAACGATTGGATCAAATCAACCCCCTTCCTGAATTGGAGGCACGGTACGAGAATATCTTATCAACCTACAGTATATCCGTGAAGGAATTCACCGAGGCCGAAGTGCATGCTCGCAAAGCAATCGAGATTTCTCCAGAGGATCCCAGTCTTAAACTAAACCTGCTAAATATCCTGTTGCATAGAGGCGACACAACGACCCAAGATGAAATAAACTCACTGTTGACCGAGCTTACCTCAGAGGAAAAAAATCTTCCAAAAGTGTACCGCATTCTACTCGGATATTCAATTGGGCTTAAAAACTGGGAAGAATCCCTCGATATTTCGAGGAAACTGGCTCAGCACGAAGATTCGACTTGGTATGAAAAAACAGCCTACGTGCAGCTCTTACTTCGTTTCGATAGCACAGAGATTCCACCTTTTTTGAACCAAATCACCGAACCTGAACCCAAGTTCGTTGAAGAAGTCTGCAAGATATTCATTCAGAGTGGGGAGCCAAAACTCATGCTAGATTGGTTGGATCAACTGAATGAGATTGGAGTTGAATCGAATCTTTCCATCGAAATCAGTCGGTCCGAAATCTACTCTTCGATGCAAAACTGGTCAGAACTACTTGTCTACCTTGACGATAAAAACTGGGACTACTTCGACTACTATCGCCAGGCACTATTGTCCCGTGCGTTCTACTCCACAGGAAAAAATGATCTCTCAGATCAGGCATGGTTGAAAGCTCGAAAAATGGCCAGAGACATGGGTCTTATGGAACCGACTCGTTTGGTAACGATTGTGGAATCTTGGCCCGAGTTTGAACCCCGTTGGCTCGAAATGGTAGAAGAAATGATGTCCAACCAAGTTCATACGCGGTGGGCCTACAACAAACTGCAAAGCCACTACTTTGCAATGGGAGCAACACAGGAACTCTATCGCGTATCGCAAAGAGCCGTAAAAGCATTTCCAGAGGATGCGGGTATCGAAAACAATACCATTGTTCAGGCCCTTCTATTAAACGAAAGCATTTCTGATCAATTAGTCGCAGCAAAATCCCTTTATGAAAAGCACAAGGGTAAGCCCATTCCAACAAGTACCTATGCATTTGCGTTGTACAAAAATGGAATGGTTGAAGAAGCTTACAACCTCCTGATGTCCCTCGATCAGCGCTATTTTGATATTGCCGAAATTGCACACTATGCGGCAGTCATCAGCCAAGCAGCAGGGCACCAAGATGAAGCAAAAATCTATTTGGAAAAGTCCAAATCTGCTTCCCTTCTACCTGAGGAAAAGGCACTTTTGCAGAATTAATCTATTGACGAAATGACACGCTAAAATCGTCGAATGGCTTACTGAAGATCCACAGATTTATCGAGGAGATTTAATTCGAACCACCACATACTGTTAAAAGATGCAACAGTGGTTATCGAAGCCTATTTCCTTTTAGTAGCATCGTTTGCTCGCAAACGATCAAAAGCTTCTTTGTGCTTTTTCGAGTTCTCATCCATCTACGGAGTCGCTACAATTGTGCTCTGTTTTGCACAAGAGGTCTCCCATTATTTGGGACGGGCTCAGTTTTGGTTTCCAATTGCTGAGAGTACTCTCCGTTTATGCTGACGTGATTCGGTGTTGCCCAATCTCGAAACGTTTCAACTTTGCTTGGATTGGACACCTTGTTCAAAAGCCGCAATAACTCTGCAAAAACCTCAGACGAAACGCAGAAGCAGAATGCTCTAAATCTGTGGGGTCGATCGTTTAATCGTTCCTTTTCCCGCCAATGATGATTTTTCCAACTCTCTTTTCGACAGGAATGCCATATCCTTTTTCGATCAGCTGAATGAAAAGGTCAACATCATGACTTGGAAGTATTCCCCCCAATACTAAGTGATTCAATTCAGGATCAGCGATTATCAAACGGTAGCCGGTTTTTACTTCAAATTCTGAAGCTATATCCATCAAGCTGCTACCGCTGCAGTCTAACAGCGACTGTTTCCAGCTCAAGGCATTTTCAATTTCCTCTGACGTGCTATCGCGAACTTGAATCGCACTTAAAACATCGGACTTATCAGGACTAATCGACAAGGTTTGTCCTTTGCGAATGATTGGAATTTGCGCCTTGGTCCTTTGAGAGGAATCCTCGCCTTTGCCTTTCGCCTGAAAGCCCTGCGGTAACGAAACACTTACTTTACCTTCTGTCACAACTACACCAATTTCACCAGATACATCCACGTTGAATGCCGTTCCAACGGCCTGAATTCCAAACCCATCCGCTTTGACAATGAATGGACGCGTTGAATCCGATTGAACCTCAAAAAACACTTCGCCATCTTGTAGTGTCACTTCCCTTTGTTCGCTTGAATATCTGATTAAAAGAGCAGCATCTTTCTTGATGCGCAGTGTACTTTCATCCGGCAAAAGATAAGTAAAGGCATGGGATCGGGGTGCGATTTCCTCGGTAAAATGCTGCGGATCTTCCTGAAGAGGAGAATGGTTGTCCTGAAACGCAAGAATTCCGCAAAGAAAGAGAGTCAACAAGGCTGCTACACCGATATAAATCTGAGGAAATTTCAGGAGGTTTTTTGATGAATTTGGGACTTCTGCTTGAAATGAGGAAACCACTTCGGCAGGCAGCTGCCTCATCGAATCGATGGTTGTCGAATATTCTTCAATTTTACCAAGCAGCATTTCATCCGCATCCAATACTTGTTCGAATTCTTCGCGTTCTCGTTCTGTCAGCCCCCGTTCCAACTTGGTATACCATAAAGCAGCGTCTTCCGTTTTTTCAGAAGCTTTGTTCTGCTGGTGAAATAAATTGAGAATTTTCATGATTGAGGAATTTCGAGTTTGTATTTTTTGAGAAATGAGTGACATCTTTTGACGCCAACAGCCAATTGAGCGTCAACTGTTTTAGGGGAAATGTTTAGAGTTGATGCAATTTGTTGTCGGGGAATGTTATCAAAATATCGCATCAGAAAAATCTGTTTACATTTTCCTGGGAGCGATTCAACTGCCTTACGAAGAAGTTCGACCTCATCTTCTGGGAGTTTCTGATTGGATAACTCTCCGACAATATGGTAGCCGTCCAACTCATTCAATCCCCCTATAGATATCGTTTTTCGTCTGTATTTTTTTCGGATATAGTCGATATTGATGTCCTTCGCGATTCGGAATAACAAACTCTTCGGATTACGAATAGTAGTGCGTTCCGAACGACTTATAAGTTTGGTATAAGATTCCTGAAGGATATCGTCAATTTGCACGTTAGAAGGAACACGATGCTTCAAATATCGCCGTAATTCCGGTTCATGCACAAGCACCTCTGTCGCAAACCACTCTGAGTTATTCTTTGTCGGTTTCAAATTATGCAAAATTAGTCACAGATGATGTGTGACATTTACTCTATTTAGTGGGCAACAACAACGAATCAAGCAAACATCAGGAGAATTATGAGAATAACAAAAATATCGACTAAAGCAGGAAAACATAAAGCAAAAGAGGTCCAATAATCCAAAAACCTAAGAAGCCTTGCTTGCAAGGGAATCGCAAGGAAGATTATAAACGTTCATAACGACAATGATTTACCGAAGCACACTTCTTCTGTTTTTATGGATTCAGCCGCTTTCTGCAATCAATACGTCAATCGGGTCCGTAGTTTCCTCCGAGATGGATCAATTTAAAAGAGGGGGAGTTTGGGAAGGCGCCGTTCATCTCAGTCCGCAACTTTTGAATTCCGGAAATAGTTCAATCATAGACGATGATGCCCTTTCATCCATCAAGCTGGGAAGGCCCTATTTTACAACAGAGACTGACCAAAAATACTTTGATCTTAATACCGCTGGCAATGAACCGTGGGAATCCAATCATATTCAACGGTTCATTGAAAATCGCCCTGAAGTGAAGTGTGAAAACTTGTTTGTAAAGATTCGAGCCAATGAATGGAGAGCAGAGTCTCCGACGCTTTGGTCACAAGATGATTTTCCGACCCCTGATCGTTTAACCCTCGACGATCCCAACACCGAAACAGATGAAACAAAGCCAGGAATATGCATTGACCCAATACACTTGAATGCAGCTCAAACTTCGCACCTGCACGATGTTCATCGATACTTTCTGGATATCCCAATTACCACCAGTTGGTCTCCGGTCATTCAGGAAAAAAATATGCGCTGGGAGGATATGATCAACATCAATGCTGGTGTTACTTTCGACCTCCCAGCAGAAAATTGGTTGAAAACAGGTTCCCGAAAAGAAGTGGTCGCAGGAGGTTTGGGCATTCCTGAAGATTTTGCATTTCACAATGAAAACCTTCTTCAATTTCAGTCACTGGTAAAATCCATGTTTCATGCACAGGAAGAAAATGGAATTCACGCTGTTTATTTCAAATTGACTGGGCGAGAAGGTCATACAAAGGAAAATATAGTCGATGCAGCCAGGCATATGGTGTTTTCACAGGGCATGAAAGTGGATCAGTTCATCGTTTGTAACGACGTCGCCAACACCCCGTATACAGGTGATTTTGAAGCCGATTTCTTTCAGGTAGCGGAATTACTTCAAAACATGCCGGACCGCTATCAAATACCACGTATTGAAGCAGAGAACTATAGCGCCAAATCAGCGAACAGAATTGAAAACAACATCCAGTTGATAGAAACCTTTGGCATGGGATACATTGTTCATGGGGATTGGCTGCGCTACGACAATGTTGATTTCGGTTCCGGAGTGAATCAACTCCAAGTGAGATATGGATCAGCCGGAGCTGGAGGCAATCTTCGCATACGAACCGAAGGGCCCGATGGACCGGTTCATGCATCGATTAATTTACCACCTACCGGCGATTGGTTTGTTCCGGCAGAAAAAACCACAAGGATTCAGGAACTGTCTGGAGTCCAAACTATTTGGATTACCTTTGATGGTCCCATCCCTCACGTGCTCTTCGCCCTGGATCGTTTTGAATTTGAACTGATGGCGACTGATACAAATGGAAACTTTGCGTTGGGAAAACCCGCCATACAATCGCAGGAATCAAATAAAGGCGATGCCCAGCGAGCAGTGGATGGAAATACCAATGGTGATTTGGAATCTGGATCAGTTGCAATCGCCGATGTCATCGAAGATGAAAACCCCTGGTGGGAAGTCGATCTGGGAGCGACCTACCCTATTGGAGAAATTCGAATCTGGAATCGAACCGATTGCTGCTCCGATTTACTAAGTGATTACACCGTCATCATTCTCGACCGAAATCAGGATATTCGCTGGTATCAACACTTCGCCGATCCTGCAACCCGGCCTTCTTCAATTATTGCCGGAGGTGTATATGGGCGAAAAGTAAGGATCCAGCTCAACGACCCCAAACCCCTTAATATTGCAGAAGTTGAGGTTTTTGCAGCAGTGCCCCCAAAAGCATCCGAGTTATTAAGTTCACCTGATCAAAATCAACTCCCCAGACTCGAAGCCGAGGAATTTGATGCCAGTAGCGGCGATTTCAGGGTTTTCCGATTTAATGAAACTCCTGGAATCGGCGAAACGCGACCCATTTCTGTTTCTACCAGCTACAGAATTTACAACCTCTATGACAGCAACTGGATAAGGTTTGATAATGTAGATTTTGGAGAAGGATTCAGTCGAATGTGGGTAAGATACGTCACAAGACACACGGATCGTGGAGGTGGTTATCTAAGACTGCGTTCATTAAGCGAAACAGGTCCGATACATGCTTCTGTTTTTCTACCACGAACACAGAGTCGCAAAATCATAAAAGATATTTCAGCAGAAATTCAAAATTTAAAAGGAATCAACACGATTTGGTTTACATTTGAAGGTCGCGAAATTCCCCTTTTTGAATTGGATTGGGTAGAGTTTGAATAATTGCTATTTCCTTTTTTTGATTATTGAAAAGCGCAAAGTTCAAACAAGAAATCAGCGGCTTTTTATAAATCAAAAATAAATTGTATTCGTAATAAATACATGCCGCGATTCAGGAATACTAAACGCAGCTGGAGTTCCATCCGGATTGGCAACAACCGCTATGGGATCGTTACTGTTGAACAAGTTTTTGATGTTTAGTTGGATAGACCATTCCAATTCTCCACTCATTATTTCACGTCGATATCGAATCCACACATCCGCATTGCTTTGTGTTTCGCCATAAATCGGTTTTTGCGAACCCGTATCCATTTTTGACAAAAAACTCAATGTTGGGTCCTCCTCCGTTTTCCACGTATAACCGAGGACCGGGCGATCTTGCCAACTAAATACGCCTCCAATGCCAAGACCTCTCAACGGTCCGTCAACAAACTCATAATTCGTAACTAAATTACAGCCCCATTTGCGTTGCAACGGGCTTACACGGCCCTCAGTAGCCAAGAGTTCTGCAACAGGTTGGAGCAAATAAGTGGCCCATTCCCCCCAAGTGGGACCAGCAATACTTGGTCGGGGTGATCGAAGATCAAAGAACTGTTCATAATTAGACAATCTCAACCGCAGCCATTCTTGAGTAAAAACGCCACGCTTACTTTGAACCGTCTCCTGTTTACCAATATTCAATAGAATTCTCCAGTTTGGAAACGGATTATAAACAGCTGATATTTCCATTCCACTAGCGGTATAACTTCTAACATCGCTCACCGAATCAGGACTATTCATAGCATTCCAAAAGCCATCAGGCGGAGGATTCCACTCATTCGTTCGTCCTGATTCTTTAACAGAGTCTTCCAATAAATTTTGTTCAAACCAACCTAATATAGGGAATAGTCCAACATCAATGATTTCGCTGTCATTTACATTCCGTCTGTTAACTTCGAAGCAATTGAATTTGATATCCAACTTTCCCTCGAATAGCTGCAAACTAAAACCATAATCCCTACTAACTCCCGAATCGAGGTCGATTGGCTCTCCCATTATATTAATGATTTCTTCGGCAGCCAAGTTGTTGGCGCGAAAATTTTCTGAAAGATTGTAATGTATTCTTAACCAAGAAAAAGGGTTCACTACCCCCCCAAACGTGTAAGTTTCTTCATAACCAGTTTCGTCACCATTCTTAATGGTGCCCCAGTAACTGGGATCATGAAGATTATCAACTGAATCTTCTTCTGATATCACTCCAGGATCAATATCCAGTCTGTCTTTTCGGTATCCAATAGTGCTCACAAAATGATCATCCCAGAAGAAGCTATGCATCCCTAAAACAAAAGTATCAATCGTTCTCAAATTGTTCGATCTGTTCGTAACAACTTTTTGGGTAGGAATCTCGTATTGATTCCACTTGCCCGATAAATCATCGAAATAACTGACCTGCAAAACATCGGGGATTTTGGGTTCAATTCGAGGAGGAACTAAACCGCGAGGAGTAGGATCATCTAGAGACACCGCATCCCCCAAATAAGTCCGACTTTGAACTAAATGATAACCACTTAGATCAAAATTGCTTCGAATCTGTTGATCCATTTCTTCCGTGATATGGATCGCTGGATTCAATGAAAGATCTCTCTGGTGCAGTCTGTTTTGGGAATACAACCCCGTGAAATCATGCTTCCCCAGCCACTTTAAAAGATTTGTATGTTCGGATAAATCAATCTCGTAAGCAGAAGTAAATCGAAATTCGCGGGTGTTTCTGCCTTCAAAACGATCAATATCTGAGTTCAATTCGGTGTAGGGACGCAAAAAATTGGGATTAGGTCTTCCATCTGGGAAATGGGTGTTTGCATCAATATAAACATGATAGGAACCTGTATAATTTTCAAAAATCCATATTGGGTGATAGGCTAATGATTCATTCTCATATTTTTCTTCAAAAAAGGCAAATTCCAGGCTCAAGGATGGTCCAAAACGGTGTTCAATTGTAGCGCTGTAAATAGTCGCATTCTCAAGAATGTAACCACCTTTACCCGTGTTCATTGATTCGTGTTTGTAGTCAAAAACGTCTTCATCTAGGATCGTCTGTTCTGGCCAAATTGGGTCCGCCCCATAAAGACCTATCGTTTTCGCCATCAGATTGGTTCTCTGAACCCCATGCAAGTTACTGATATCAGTAGAGACAAAAGGAACTTTACTACTCGGAGAGTCAAATGTCACATAGGGATAATAAACGTCAATAGATAAGGGCATTAATCCATCGGGTATGGAGGCACTATTACTGGGATTATAAACCGGTGTTCCTGCGTCAATCCAACCAGAATACTCATCCATCATAGAATACCGAAGTTCTGCTCTATTATCGGTCCTTACTTTCTCAAAATTGGCGCGAATCAAAGTATTGTCGAATGGCCTGAAGGTAGTCGCTACAAAAAACCGATGATCTTTGTAGTAAGCTCGCTTCCATTGATTTCTATGATCCTCCGTCAATCCAATAACTCGAATGGCTAGTCGATCTTTGATGAGAGTTTGTGTAAAATCTCCAATAGTACGCCGAGCCTCATGCGAACTATACCGAAATTGAATCGTTTTTTGATCAGCACCAATGTAGGCCTTTTTGAGACCAGCATTGATGATTCCCGCAGGATCTCCCAGACCAAACAAAAAAGAATTCCCCCCACTATTTAGCGTTATTCTTTCGACGTTGTAGGCATCCAAAGTCATGTTGGTAAGGAAATAGTCCCTATTGACTGTAGCGGTGTGCATACCACGAATTCTAAAATCATAGGGATTACTCGGATTTGCCTCTAAATTAGCGAGATATGGGCCCAGGGTGGGCAGATCAGTTGCTTGGGTATCTTCAAGAAACTCAGGAGTGGCAATTTGTAGAAAAGTGGCAATATCCTTGAGATTCGCCTTGATTCGAGTACCAGCCAACGAAGAAGTGGCGACATATCCCATGCTGTCATTGGATTCCACCACGAAAGGTGATAATTCAAAAATGTCTTTTGCCGTCGTTGGTTTGGAACTCTTATCAATGGAAATCAAATCCTTTGGATCCTTTACTGTTGTTGTATCGATTCTCCGAATCATCCAGATCCCGGGCACAACTTCTTCATCCAAAACAAGTGAAGTTCCTTCGATCATTTTTTCGATTGCTTGATGGACGGTCAATCTTCCGCGAATCGCATTCACGAGCTCACCTTTAAGTTCACTGACTTTGTAAACGATTGGTGATTTGGTTAGTTTCACAAATGAGGAGATACACTCAAGTGCGTTCCCAGCCTCTAGGTCAAAATCAAAAGCTTCTTCTGAATTCACTTCTGCAGTAAGCGAAAGACAACAATGCAAGCCAAATAGGATGAAGATCCATGTGTGGTTAATGCTACTTTGCCTGTTATGAAACACCATTGAAGGAAAACTCACCAATCATCGCCAGAAAGCCCAAAACACTCGTGCAGATTCGATTCTGCAATGTGAATCGACACACAGATTGTTGTGTTTAGTACCAATCACTTACGAATCGATTCAACACTCAACGACAATGTCGAAAAACAGGTGATATTCAACGATAGAATCCGATTGCATTAACCCCCAAAGGCATCACTGCCTTTCGATGCTGAGAAATCAGAAGTTATCTGAGTTTTCAGATCGAAAGGTAGTAAGTCTGTTGGCTGCAATCAACTCAACAGACTCTTTTGGTACCTTTTGGACTTATCGGTTGGAAGATTATTGAATGAGGACGAGCATCGATGAATTGAGGAAATCGCTGGGGAAACATGCAGCCAACAGGCAACTCCCGTTGCACAACGTTGGAGCTGAATTCTATTCCACAGCCTCGTATATTAAAACGCATAATTTCTTACTTCACCCATGCAGCCGCACGAAAGTTGAATTCTCCCTAAAACAAATTCATTATTTTTCACATTCCCTCGAAACGAAACATATGAAGACCCTTTTTTCCATGCTGACGGTTCAAACCAACCTTGTGCCGGTTCTTAACCATCTACGGAGTCGCATACAAGCATACGACACTACAATTAGAATAGAACCACCTTTGTCAGACATAACTGGCGGGTCTCTGCATCCAATACTCTATTGCTTTTTGAATGCCACAAAAAAGCCCTTCGTGAAAGAAGGGCTCTTAAAATTTCTAATTTAACACTATGGCTTCACTTTGCTTTTTTTCTTCTTCGCATGAAATGAAATCCCAGCAATCCAAAAAGGCCAAAGGCTGCGACTGTGGTAGACGCTTCAGGAACTGCTTCATAGTGACAATAATTGATATGCGTAATACCGCCACTCCGTTGCAGATAAAAGTTAACCTTTGAAATGTCATTGAGAGACGTGTTCATCACATTGTTCAATTCTGCCACAGTAATAGTATCGATGCGATTTGCACTGGTTCCACCCCAATCAACTTTGCCGGAAGTGTTATTCGAACCACGGTCTTCAAAAACTCCCGTTGAGAATTCATCAAAAGTTACTGTAACGCTGGTACCCGAAGTATCGAAGAATGTAATACTCGTCCTGGAAATTTCATCATCATCGAGGTCAGCAAACGTAAACCCAAATCCATTCATTGCACTTTCGAATGACAATTCGATGAAACCACCAGAGTTGTAATCGTTTGGCGCAAAAATCTCATCGCAATAATTCGATTGGTCTCGTCCTTGAACGAGATCCAAATGGCCTTCATCAATGTCATTACAATCAAGATTTTGCTGAAGGATCAAAGCATTGCCCAGGTTGTATTCCGCCATGTTACCTCCGCCAGACCACTCTGTGTATTCATTGGGATAACTACCACGGTTTGTGGTTTCCAAATCCGAATCTTCACCTGAACCAGCTCTACCAACCCAGTTTTCATCACGACGAACAGCCTTTTCATAATCGGTGGTAAGGTTTCCTCTCGAATCAAAATACTGTCTGCGATCAGTGTCATAAAGTGTTGCAGCTTTAACAGCACATTCACCTGGTTGGCTTCCAACGGTAATCGTGAAACCCGTTCCTTCCTCTATGGCTGAATTACCTGCCGAGGTGAAACGTTGCAGTCCATCGTTACGTGAATCGCGGCTAGTTGCCCCAACAATAGTGCCTGCGTAAAAATCATCAAAATCGATATCGATCAACGAACTTCCTTCCGGGCAGCTCGGACATGAAGGAGGATTAGGCGGTATATGACAAGCTACTGATGCGCTTACCCCGAAAAAGGCTGTGGCAACCAATAATATAAATGTGTTTTTCATTTTAGACCTCAGTAAAGATGAGAAGATAAAGCAATTAATCTACAGTCTTATAGTATAATTAGACTGTGTAAGAAAGCATAAGTCAAATATATGTAGTGAAGTAAAACGGAATAAACCTATCAATTTCTATCTGTTTTTACATTTTTATGACATTGTATTAGCTCAACTTACTGACCTCATTAGCACCACTTTAATTACGAAAATTCTTTTAAGTCTCCATTTCTATAAAAAACTTATACCAAATTCTCAAAACCTGATTTCAATCTGAAAATTATCATTGGACATATCATTCAAGACAAAAATTTACGATTCAATCTCACCAGAACTCGAAATAGACTGATGCTTTCTCAATCGTTGTTCCGCAAACTAAAGTAGGATTGGAGGCCAGCGTTCCCTAGGATTGATATTTGAGACGTGATAAACAGCTATTGGATCGATAATCCGATTCATTATCTCCAACAAATTAGGTCCATCTATTGCATTAAACTCTAAAAAACTTCGCGGCGAGGAGGTTCGCTACCAGACCATAACCTGCGAGTACCGCAAGAGGAACTAGAATACTGTCAATTCCACCACCAAATGAAATCAATTGGTGGAGACTGTCCATCGCCCAAGCTGAGGGTGTGATGTGCGCAATTTTCCGGAAAGTTTCCGGAACGATTTCCATTGGCCACCAACATCCTCCCAACGCGGCTAGAGGGAGAGAAATCATAATGCCCAATCCGATGACTTTGTCTTCCGATTTCACAAGAAACCCGATTAACAGTCCGAAAGATGAGGCCACCCATGCAAAGATGAGAAGGGTCATAAGAATGCCTAGAAGCTGATCCCCAACATTCACTTTGAATAGAAATTGCCCGGCAAGTAAGAAGCCTGCAATTTGCACACAACCGAGCAACATCAGCCCGTAAATTTTACCAAAGACCAATTGAAAGGAACTGACAGGTTGAATACTTAGTCGACGGAGCACTCCAAGTCGGCGTTCATTGGCAACAGACGATCCTCCAAAGATGAGGAGATTCATTAGCAAATACATCACCATAATTCCTGGTAGCGACATATTGAAACCCACTGGAATCGGTTTCCTACCAGCAAATTTTGAATCGAGCGAAACTGGATTTTCTTTTTTGATCAACCGTCGCAATCTTTGTTCTGTAATCGCACGGTCCCCCAAATTGGTTGCGTGTTCGAGTAAGTATCCATTAAACGAGATCACAGATCTCAAAAGATTCGCCTGGATCAGTTCAGATCGAAGGTCATTCGGATTCCCAGCCCCTTCGCCTACCTTGAAAAAGGACATTTCGACTTCCTGTTGAGCGAGAATTTTCTCAGTAAAATCGGCAGGTATTCTCAAACCCTTTTTCGGATTTTCGTCATCCTCTGCCTGGACCGGACGAACACCTTCATCCCCTAATACCTCCATAAACAGGGTGCCCATAAAGCCTTTATCCAGATTCTCAACAAGCATTGCAGGCCTCACATCCCAAGGGTCTCCTTGAGGACGGCTCGAAAAACTCATAAAATAGACGAAAGCCAACGGAACTACAAACAACCAAATGTAGGAGCTCTTATCGCGAAGAAAGAGTTTCAGGTCTTGATGACCAATCGTAAATATAGATTTCATTCCTTAATACCCTTTTCCAAACGGATGCGAAAAATTGATGCCGACCCTGCAATCATAACAACACCTAATCCAAGGAGCAGTGCACAATACGGCAACCAATTTGCCTCCAAAGGATCAATCTGCAATTTTCTTACTTGGTCAGAAAACCAATAGGGGGGAGAGATGGGAGTAAGATAGTTTCGGACAAACGGAGGCAACCCCTCCACTGGCCACATGGCTCCCCCGCACGCGGCAAGAATGATGACAATCATCGTGTTGAGCATGTCAGCCCGACGCTCTTTACCTGCGAGCGCGGAGATGAGTCCCATAAACCCAGCCCCGAAACAACTGTAGCAAAAAGCAAGAGCAATGGTGGGACCATATTGCTGCCATCCAAATCCAAAGATCAGACTCCCCCCTCCCAGCAAAATAACGACTGTAAGCATCAATACGATAACTGTGTAAATGACCTTCACAGCCACAAATTGCCATAACTCTTCACGCATCGTTCGAAACCGCTCCAACGTTCGAAAGCGCGATTCTTTGTAAAGATCGCGCATACAATTATCCGCAATCATCAACATGAACATCGCAGCCATTCCAATAAGCAGGTAAGCAAACAAATTAAAGGACGATTCTGGCTCGGGTTCCTCGTCTGCATCGGCCCCAGTAGCCTCAACGTTGATCTCCTCTGTTTCTTCGCGATAAGTGACCAATGGTGGATTCAAATAGACCGCAGCAGCATCGAGACGATTCTGCGCTCGTTCAACAAGGGTACTAACCGCCAGAATATCGCGAAAAAGATCAAACTCGCGATCTTCCTCTAACAATCCATGCAGTTCCTGTAAATCCTTCTGAAAATTACGAACCAATGAATTCAGAGCCGTCACAATGACATCCGCACCCTCTTGTGCCAGAGTTGGGTAAATCGATTCCGATGGGTTTTTAATCAATCTCAGCTTGATCCCATCTTCACCATTCACAAATGCCTCTGTAAATCCTTCCGGGATAATGAGAATGGCACTCAATTTCCCTTTTTGGATGAGTTCAACACCTTGGGTCTCCTCCTCAAGAATTGTAAGCTCAATCCGTTCAGAAAAATCTTCTTGCCCCGTTGCACCTCTTAGAAACTGCGAAAATAACGATTGATCTTCGTCCAGCAATCCCAACCGGATCGGAGCAATTTGAGGATTGTCTCCACCTCCTCCAGCAAAGGCAAACCCGATCAATGCAGATATTGCTATCGGGATTCCCAGCAGAATGACCATTGGCACAGGATTGCGTAAGATTCTTCGAAAATCTTTCGCTAACAGTGTAAGTAATAAATTCATATCCTTGCTTTACAGTTGCTCCTCTATTCGCGAAGCTCCCGCCCAGTAAGCTTCAGGAAGGTATCATTCAAACTCGGTCTTTTCATGGTCACATTTTCGAGTTGAACAGGCACTGAGAGAAGTTTCTTCATACCTTCAGCTGGGTCCATATCGCGGCTTGTGGAAACTACAATCTGCTTATTGGTTTTCTGCATGATATTGAATTCTTCCAGAAAATCTGGCCAATTCGCGGGGTCCTCTTCAGAGAAGTTTCCTTCAATCACGAACAATTGCTCATCTCCAAGTTTATTTCGGAGCTCATCCAATGTACCTTCTGCCAAAATCTTACCATGATCGATGATTCCGATGCGATCACACAGTGTTTCAGCCTCTTCGAGGTAGTGTGTGGTATAGAGGATGCCTGCTCCATCTGCCACAAGCTCCTTAACAAAATCCAGGATATTGGCTCTGGCCTGGGGATCGATTCCGACGGTAGGTTCGTCAAGCAGGATAAGCCTTGGCCGGTGCATTAACGCGCATCCAAGATTGATCCTACGTTTCATGCCACCAGAGTATTTTTTAACAGCCTCTTTCGCTCGCTCTGAAAGCGTGAGCGCCTCTAACAGTTCACTCGCCCTTGACTTCGCTTCTTTTGAGGAGAGTCCTGCGATTTTCCCCCAAAACTCCAAGTTTTCGCGACCAGACAGCTCTTCGTAGAGGGCCAAATCCTGAGGAACAACGCCCATCTTTTGTCGCGCATTCTTTGGATTTTTCCAAAAAGAAGCTCCTTCGATGGCAATGCCTCCACTGTCGGGTTTGAGAAGTCCGCAAGCGAGCGAAATAGTTGTCGTCTTCCCAGCACCGTTGGGACCAAGCAGTCCGTATATTTCACCCGGTCGAACTTCAAAAGAGACATCGTCGACTGCACGGAGTTCTCCATAACGTTTCACTAAATTTTTAATCTCGAGCAGAGGTGTAGTCATAGGATAGCAGCTGGTTTCAAATTCATCTTAGAAAGAGTTCAGAGTGAAAGACGTGAAGGCATTTCAAAATGTTTCAGCAATTTTCAAATTTATCAAACTGATCCAACGTTTCAAAGAATGAGTTCAGATTTTGATTTGAGATTGCATGATAGGTATATTAAGAGCGTAAGTCACAGTATCAATTAGAAGACGATTATCACCTTACTTTCATGAACGAAAATAAATACACTCAAATCAACCGGGATCTCATGAGCGGAATGAAGAAGCTCAGCATGGAAAATGGCGACATCACAAAAAGCTTTCAGGGACTGCATCACGCAGCCCTCAAAGCCGGCACAATCGATGCGGCAACAAAAGAGTTGATGGCTTTAGCTTGTGGCATTGTGAGCCACTGTGAATCTTGCATTGCAAGCCACACTGCGGCGGCAATCCGTGCAGGTGCAACGAAAGAAGCTTTCTACGAAACTCTCGGAGTAGCGGTCATGATGGGTGGAGGGCCCGCCCTCACCTATGCAACCAAAGCAATTGAAGCCTACGAAGAATTCACCTCATAACACTTGTAATTTAAAAATCGCGATCACTATTACCTAGCCCTGTCGATTCACAGGGCCATTTTATTTTTGATGATACTAGATACTATTGGCCAACGTTGCATGAGTGAACCCGAACCCGAATTGGGATTGGGTATCGTTATGCGTGTGGAAAACTATCGAATCTGGGTTAACTTCCCAGCAGTAGCAGAACAACGACTCTACGCAAAGGATAGCGCAGCTCTACGTCGGATTCGTTTCCACGAAGGAGAGTCAGTTGCTGATGAACAGGGCCGTAAGATTTCAATCGTAGAAATTGAAGAAGCCGCTGGTCTGCTCACTTACATTAGCCAGGATGGGATCCGAATCAGTGAAGACAAAATTACTGGGCTCACTGACTTCAGTGCCCCTCAAGAACGCTTCATGAAGGCCCAAGTGGATCGCAATGATGTTTTCAACCTGCGCTACAACACCTTAACTTCGCACTCAAAGTATCGACAATCCCAGCTTCGTGGACTCATGGGAGGACGAGTAGAATTAGTTCCCCATCAGTTTTCAATCCTCAGTGAAGTTGCATCCCGTCAGAATCCTCGCGTCTTGCTGGCAGATGAGGTTGGTATGGGTAAAACAATCGAAGCCTGTCTCATCTTACAGCGGCTTCTCACCACAGGAAAGGTATCCCGTGTCTTGGTACTCGTGCCAGATGCCCTGGTAAATCAATGGTTTGTTGAGCTTCTACGTCGTTTTAACTACTGGTTTTCAATCTTCGATGAGGAGCGCTGTCGAGCCCTGGAAAAAGGAGATGTTGATGGCAACCCATTCAAAGACGAACAACTCGTACTGTGTGGAATAGATTTACTCACGGGTTCGGAAGTAAGAGCAGAGCAAGCGATTGATGCTGGTTGGGATATGGTAGTGATCGATGAAGCTCACCATCTTGAGTGGAATGAATCTGATCCGAGTCTTGCTTACAAAGTGGCTGAAGGGCTCGCAAAATCGAGTTTGGGATTATTACTTTTGACGGCCACCCCAACCCAACTAGGGATGAAGGGGCACTTCGCTCGTCTGCGTCTGTTGGACCCTGATCGGTACAATAGCTACTCGAAATTCTTAAAGGAAGCCGACTATTATGGGGATATCGCAGATGTTGCGGCAAGGATCCTCGACGGTAAACCGTTGAGAAAAGCGGATAAAAAGCTACTCGACAGCATTTTCGAAAAAAATCCAGATCGATTGGAAGAGTTACTCTCAGGAATTGAAAAGGATCATCAGGGAGCAGAAACCGCTCTTCTACGTACACTTCTGGATGAATATGGAACGGGGCGAGTCGTATTTCGAAATACTCGAGAGCACATCCAGGGATTCCCAGAACGAGTCTATAATCCTGTCGCCCTGAAATCGCCAAGCGAAGGCCACCTCCAAGAACATATTAACAAAGAATTCGAAGTTTTGGCTGGGCGGAACGAGAGCGAAATACGATATGATTTCGCACAAGATCCTAGAATCGAATGGTTGGTTAATTTGTTACGTCAGGATTCCGAGCGAAAAGTATTACTCATTTGTCACACCCAACGCAAAGCTCTGGCTATTAAAAAGATTTTGGACGAAAAATCACTGTCGTTCGGAATGTTTCACGAAGGACTCACTCTCATCCAACGCGATCGCAATGCTGCCTATTTTTCTGAGCCCGACGGAGCTCAACTATTGGTCTGTTCTGAGATTGGAAGCGAAGGAAGAAATTTTCAATTTGCCCATGATCTTGTATTGTTCGATCTTCCCCTTGACCCTGGATTACTCGAACAACGGATCGGCCGGCTCGATCGGATCGGCCAAAGTACCTCTATTCATATTCATGTCCCATTCATCGAGGGCAGCGCCTCGCATATCATGGCACGATGGTATCATGAAGGACTCAACGCCTTTGAATCCTCTCTCAAGGGCAGTGAAGCTTACATTGAAAACTACCAGGACCAATTGATCGATTTTGCACTGGAGCCTACCAGTAAACGTTCAACATCAAAGACTGATTCATTCGATGAGTTCCTCGGTGAAGCTCGAGCATTTAGGAAAAAACTAGATAAACAACTCCACGATGGACGGGATCGTCTCATTGAGCTCAATTCATTCAATCCTGACGCTGCAAACCGACTCATTTCCGACATTGAAGCCAATGAAGATAATCCTGGTCTGAGGGAGCTCCTGTTTGATTTGATGGAGCATTACGGAATTGATGTAACGGAGCATGAAGGCAACGATTTTCATCTCGATTCCTCCCATGCTTTTCTCGAAGCCTTCCCCAGTATCCCCAAGGAAGGATTGATCGCGAGCTTTGATCGATCTCGGGCAGTCAGCCGAGAAGACATGGCATTCATCACGCAGGATCATCCGATCTATCGTGATGCAGTTGAGGTTCTTCTAACTTCGGCTGTTGGCACAAGCGCTATCAGTACCATGGTGTCGGAGCAGATCAATCTTGTTCTGGAGTGCCTGTTTGTGATCGAACCAATCGCAGAAAGTCGATGGCAGGTAGAGCAGTTTCTATCGCCCACACCTGTTCGTATCGTAGTGGACGTTCGTGGCCGAAATCGAACCGAAGACATCCCTGCTGAATTGATCAGAGATGAGGCAAAAGATGGCAATATTCACCGTTTTCTGGAACAACCGATGTTCAATTTTGATATTCTCAAAAACTTGATTTCCGGCGCAAATCGCTATGCACAACGCAGAGCTGATCGCATCGAGAATCAGGCAACCGAACAAGCAACAGAATCCATCGTTTACGAAATCCGTCGACTGACAGACCTCAAAAAGGTCAATAGTCATATTCGTGATGAAGAAATCACTCTACTGCAGGATCGATTGGAACATGTCAATACAGCCATCAAAGAAGCCCGACTACGCCTCGACAGTATTCGCGTTGTGATGATGGGACCAGAGGAAGCGCTGAAAGCCGTAATGGATTAGAGTTTAGAAATAATCTCTGGAGCGTCAGAGACCTCCCTGGGGATTGGCAAAGAATCCGAAGCAAACAATGACAGCAAAGAACAGGAGACTGATGGTAATCAGGATCCAGCGGTAGGTGGTAAAACGCTGACGAAAAACCCAATACCCGGACAGAGTTCCAATGACTGAAACCGTGACGAGGCTCAGAAGAGTCAAATCTGCCGACTCAGGAGATTGCATCGTCAATATCAGCAGGCTACTGCCACTCGCAAAATGAATAGCTCCGTAAACTAATCCTAATAGTCGAAAAATGAAACGTAGCAGATTCATTTGCTCCTGTTTTCAACTAAACGACGAATCGTAACTGTGCGCCAACCCTGCAATCCGTATACTCATCTGGAGACTTCAGTGCAATTTCACTCATTGCATGCTCTCCTTTACAATGGCAAGGGGCCAAAATCTTCAGATCTGGGACTTCTGATTTTAAAACTGCATAGGTTTTCTGCAACCGCCTTTCATTAGCGTTCAATAGGTGAAATCCGCCGATAATTGCATGAATTGTAGAGTTTGGTCTCAATTGATGACAGTAGCGGATGGAGTTCATAATTCCTGAATGAGCACAGCCAACTATCAAAAGCGTCCCGCTAATTCAATTCCAGATGCAAATCGGGCCAGGAATCGTTCGCTGGATTTATCGCAAGGTGTTTGATCGTTTCATGAGGAGTTCCAACACGCCACAAAAAGATATCATAATCCGCTTGGTCATGTTTGTGCGCCCCTTTACTGGCCCCATAAATTAACCATTTTCCATCTTCGGAGAAACGCGGAAAATACAAGTGGTGGTAGGCAGTGGGGAGATCTAGTAAGGTTTTTACTGAAGAACCATCAGGGCGAACGGTGCAAAAAGCATTGTCGCCCAAACGCCCATGGTTAGTGAAAACCAACTGATCATAGCCGGGCATCCAACTCAACTGACATCCTTCAGGAAACTCCACCGGGGGAATTCCAGGTTTCATTGAATAAATCATTTTCGTTCGGCGAGAGCCCCGAATCGTCACAGCCAGCGACTGCGATGCAGGATTATAATAGGGGGTCCAGAATTGAAAACCAGCCGGCACGCCGCCTTCACCCGCCTTCAGGATAACAGTCTTAACGTCACTATTTACGTCATGTAGCACAATTTCATTTCCATTTCTGGAGTATACAACCCGATCATTACCTCCGGCCCAACTGGGGTGAAAACTGTTTTCTGAGAGCACTCGAATGGATCCATCCTTCAAATCGTGCAAAATGACATTCCAACCCGTTAAGTCCGAAGGTGTGCGGCCTGGCAAAGCTTCTCTGGCGTAAACCAGTTTTGTCCCATCGGGAGAGATGGTCACGTAAAACTCTTTTTCAGAGGTTTCTGTTAACCTTCTCAGATCCTTTGTTTCAAAATCGTACTTCACGATTTCGTGATTCCCAAATCGATTGCTCGACCAAACCGCGAACCCTTTTAGGGCTTCATGTTGATTATTTTCAGTTGCGCCAACAATTTCATGAGGGGGAGTAGATTCCGTTTTCACACCCAAATTCCTCAAAACCGGGTCATCTTCATTTTCCTGGTATTCAGAGATGCCTGCCAAACTCATCTCAGGTTCCGGCTCGGCATTGGCCTTTTGATATTGAAACCATACTATGCCGACAAACAGACCCAATAATAGTGAGCAGAAAATAATCGAGAATTTGAATCGACTGAAAATCCCCTGTTTAACTGCATTGGCACCGTTTGGTTCCAAAGGGCTGAGCCAGCCAAATAGCCAGGATGCCAACATCGCAAGTCCGCCCATAGAATAGTCCACCACTTGACTCATTAAATGCACGATGAAGATTGAAATCAACGCAGCTTGGGCTGAAAAACCCAACGATTGCAGTGTGAAAGTTGCTCCCGCTTCATAAGTGCCAAAACTCATGAAACTCGGAATAGGCAAACTCGCACTGGCCTCACCCGCCACGATACCAAGAAACAAGGATCCGATATTACTCATCCCCACAGACCCAAAGGATTGTTCGAGGATGAAAAAGAGCATAGTGACGATTCCCAAATATTTGATAGTTCGAATCAATATTGACAGGCCAAGAACAGCAAACAACCGTTCCGACTGCTTCAACACAACGATACAATCACTCATTTCATCCACAAAGGAATGAAAATTTCCGAGCCAACCCGATCGAAGCCGATGAGCCCTCAAACCGCTACTGAGTCGCATCAGCAAAGGAAAAAGAACAAAAAACCCGACCACGGCAATTCCCACCAGCAGTATCAGCGTTATCAATAAGCCGATCCCAGATGCAGTGCTGCTTGCGAAAAATGCAAATCCAACCACGACGGCTATCAATGCTAACAAAGCGATTAAATCAAAAATGAAAGCAGCACCCAACGAGGTGAAGCCGTTCGCAAGCCTAGCCCCAAAAACCCTCTTCACCAACCAGACATACATCAATTCACCCGATCTAGAGGGCAACATGTCAACAAACATGTTCCGCGCAAAAGTGACTGCCAAAAGCTTGAGTTTGAGATGAATGACTTTGCCTTCATCATCCCAGCGTATAAGATAGCGATAGCGTTGAGAACGCAACCACCCTTGTGTCAACTGACATCCCATCGCAAATAGCAGTACCCAGAAAGGGATACCTTTTAAAACCGCAACCAGATCTCCAAACTGAATTTCTCCAGCGGATTTCCGGGTATGCTCTGCGAGCCCAAATAATAGTAGCCCAGAAACAGCGAGCCCTATTGCCATCTGTAAGATTGTCTTCCAACTCTTCAAGCTCATGATTTCACTTAGAACGATCGAAGCAGAGGGAACGTTCAATTCTTAGATACGATTTGACTGCTAAAACAAGGATCTCGATCCGTTGACCAAGCAAAAAAATCAAAGCACTTCCAGATCAACCATAAGATCTGCAGCAACATCTTCCAAATCTTTCTGAAGAGAGTCGACATCGCTTCCAGGGGCCAGGGACATTCGAATGTTTGCTACAAACATTAAGCCACCGGAATGAGGTTCGTTTTGCAGTTCGGTATGCAGTTCTTCCACGTTTGCTTCATATTTGAACAACACGGTCGAAATATCTCGAATGATACCTGGATGATCATGACCGATCACCGCAATCTTCAGCGAAATCTCCCGTTCAGATTCCTGTGGACTCTCATCTTCGTGCACAATGATTCGCAAACCTTCACTGACAAGTTCGTGCAGACTATCCAATAATTGCATGCGATTGGAATCCACCACATTGACCTGAACGATCCCTGCAAATTGCCCCCCAAGTCTGCACATACGGCTTTGCTCCCAGTTGCCTCCACATTGAGCAACACGGGCAGAGATCATTTCCACCAAGCCTGGACGGTCCTTGGCGATTACAGTCATTACGATGGGAGTATTCATTTGATAGTTCCGATGGATTAGGAACTGCAAAGCTAAACCTCCTTTCAGGATGGATCAATCCATAATCCTGCTCCTTGCAAGAGATTCTATACAGGGATTAATTCTACAATCTTCTTTTCAAGATCTGCTCGGCGCGCCGGCTTAGAGACAAATCCATCCATTCCAACTAATTCACAATGCTCCTGAGTGGAACGATCAATGTTGGCGGTCAGTGCAATAATCGGGATATCACGACATTCGGGAAAAAGAGTTCGGATTTTAACGGTCGTTTCGAAGCCATCAATATCGGGCATCTGGCAGTCCATGAAAATCAGATCAAAATTACGAGTGCCAAGGGATTCAATCGCCTCCTGACAGCTCCCAACAACATGGCATTCATGACCCATCCAAAACAATTGGTTTTTAATCACTTTCCGGTTGGTCCTCGAATCATCTACCGCTAAAACTCGAAGTGCAGTGGGTGACTTGCGGGCTCCATTGTTATCCTCCATTGCCTCGCTCCCCAACACTCGCACGGCGGGATCCTTCTCCTTACATTTTTGCAATAAAAGACTGAAACGAACAACAGTTCCCTCTCCCAGTTCACTCTCGACTCCGATCGTTCCACCCATCGACTCGATAATCGCTTTGCAAATGGCAAGTCCTAAACCATTTCCCCCGAACCGACGTCGATTAACATTCTCAGCCTGACTAAAGGGCATAAAAAGGCTATTCATGTAATCGGGTGCGATACCAACTCCTGTATCGGAAACCTCGATGTCCAACTTCATTTTGCCTTGTTCTTCCCCATCCAAATTTACGGTTAAGGTCACTTCACCATCTTCGGTATACTTGAAAGCGTTGCGAAGAAGATTTCCTACAATCTGATGGAGTCGAGTAGAATCTCCATAAATCCATTCGGGAAGTTTATCGTCGAGATTCACGACAAGATCCAACCCTCGGGTTACTGTTTCAAAACGAAATTGCTTTCGAATCGTCTCAAAAAAATCGAGCAAATTAAAATCAGACTCTTCCAGATTAAACCGACCATCTTCCAGCGCTGAATAGTCTAAAATATCATCGATAATTCGATCGAGATTTTCCCCGCAGCTATTGAGAGTCTGAAGAAAATCCAGTTGCTGCACATCCAACCGAGTCTCCTTCAATAAATCGATCACACCAATGATCCCATGCAACGGAGTTCGCAATTCGTGGCTCACTCTGGCCATGAAGATGTCTTTTGCTTTCAAGGCTGCTTCAAGATCCATCATGGTCTTGCGTTCTTTACGCATCACCTCCCATTTCGAACTCAGCATTTGGGCCAACTGTTTGACTTCAATAACCTCAAAGGGCTTTTTGAGGATGAGAAACGAGTGCTCCTCTCCCAATTTTTTATTAATACTCTCCCATGTATGATCCATGTAGGCGGTACAAATAACAACTTGAATGTCGGGATCTGCTTCCCAAAGTCTTAATGTTGTTTCAATGCCGTCCCACTGAGGCATTCGCATATCTACAAATGCAACAGCGTAGGGATTTTCAACCTGAACTGATTCCAAGGTCGCATTTAAGGCGAGTTCTCCATTGATAAAACAATCGAGCGAATAGGTCCGTCCCGTAACGGATTCAGATGTTTCATCGCGGCCAAATAGCTCGTCTTTCAAAGCATCAAAGCCATCCCCTTTTTTTGATTTCCTAAAAATCTTCCGGAAATCATCGTGGATACGAGGATTATCATCAACGACCAATACCCTGTAATTATCCTCAATCATTCCTGGAACAACTGGACAGTGGAAGTCCAAAAACAAAACACGCTCCTTTACCTGAACCTTCACTATGCCCCGTTATATCGCCGTCCACTTCCTTGGCGGCCATGAGACTACTGTGAAGACCTATACCATGACCTTTTTCCCTAGTCGTATACCCCAGATCAAATATTTTTTCCAGAGCTTGATCATCAATTCCAGGGCCATTATCTGCCACACGAAATAACAACTTATCATCGTCAATTGAAGTCGAAATGTGAATCTGCGGATTCTCGATTCCTGACCCATCAAAAGCATATTTTCCGTTACTGAGGAAATTTAGCAGAATTTGCAGTGTCTGAAATTCAGGGACTAGCCAGTCACTTGTTTTATCCGTATCCACGACACATTCAACTCCATGTCGTTGCAGGGCGATTTTATTGATTTCCAGCGCATCCGAAATAACACTCTCACAGTTCTTGTATTGAGTCTTGTTCCAAAAACTCACCATGTCTTGCTGGAGCATGATGATGCGTTGAATACTCGATACATCCTGTTGCAGACGTTCTACTTCATTCTTGAAATCACTACAACTTTTCTCATATCGCTCCCCTGCCATTTCCAAGTAGTGGGCAACCTTTTTGAGGTATTCTCTAGGATCGACGGATTGATCATCAATACTACTACGGATCGAGCTAGCTAAACGATTAAGTTCAAGGCTTTCATAATGGTGCGACAGTTCATCGATCATGCTCGCCGTGACATTTACGCTATTAAGGATGTTTCCAACATTATGAATAACAATCGAGGCGATCTCTGAACGACCTGCTTTTCGAGAGGTTTCCGAGATGGTTCGGTTGGCTTCATCAAGAGCTTCTTGAGTCTCTTTCGATTCAGTTACATCCCGGGTAACACCAAAAACCCCCACTACCTCGCCATTGTCATCGATAACAGGTGCCTTAGAGGTAGAGTGCCACACCACGCGACCATCCGGCAAATCCACTTTTTCAAGTTTGCAGTCGATAGTCGTTTTCTCACGCATCACTTTCAATTCGTCTCTTCTCGCCTCTTGAGCATGAAGAGGACCGTAAAAATCTGCGTCACTTTTACCGATTACATCAGAAGGCGATGAGACACCCAAGTTCCGAGCTTGAGGTACATTGCATTTCAAAAACTTGGAGTCGCAATCTTTAAAATAGACAGCATCCGGAAGATCTTCCATGAGACTCCGGAAGAAATACGCATCTACATTAGCCTGAGGCTCCATGTTGTTCGTCAATCTGTATGGGGATATTAATGGGGTTAAAGGCTGATTATCGGCAGCCCTACCCTATCCCCAAACATAATATTTACATTTTTTCGAACTAAATCATCCTTTTTACATTATATTTACTAATACATAACAACCCACTTCAACCGATAGAGTCGTGTTAACACTTTCTGCGCTACTTCTGACAAATGTATCAGCCTTAAATGCAGGATGCTCAAGTCATTCATTCGATGGATAAAATTATGTAATTTATTAGCTTCTAATATCCAGATCCAGTTTACAGGAATGCATGTTGGTCCATGGCAGTCCGAGAAGTCTGTCGCACACGGCTTTCTGCAATGCGCTGAGATTCAACGAATCAATCGGCATTGCGATCATACCAATTCGTTTCTAAATCACTGCATCCAAAATCCGATGCGAGCATCGGAGTCTTGTTCATGACCGTGAGCTTATCGAAAGGCATGAAATTAGTTTCAGATCGAACCCTTGCCCGAGCTCAATGATTTGGGAACCTTTTTCCGCTCTTTGAGCCTCAGACTAAAAAACGACAGTATTTATCGAATGAATTACGAGAAGATAAACTCTGAACTGCGGAAGTAGGATCTACTCCGCACTTCTTTCTTGCCGTTTCCGCGCGTTCGGATCGAGGATTCGTTTGCGCAGTCGAATGATTTTCGGGGTCGCTTCGACATACTCATCGGATCCAATGTATTCAATCGCACGTTCCAGCGAAAATTGAACTGGTGGCGCCAGAATAATGCTTTTGTCACTACCTGAAGCCCGAACATTTGTAAGTTGTTTGCCTTTTGTAGGATTCACGGGCAAATCGTGCACCCGAGGATTTTCCCCACAAATCATACCGACATAAACTTCATCGCCTGGAGCTATGAATAATTTACCTCTATCCTGTAACGCATCGAGCGCATACCCGGTTGCCGGACCTTGGTCCATTGAAACTAATGTCCCCGTAGTACGGGTTGTAAATTTTCCCAAATGAGGTTTGTAGCATTCAAACATATGACTCATCACTCCCTCACCACTAGTGATATTCACCAAATCTGTCTCAAGACCGATGAGTCCTCGAGTAGGAATACTTGCCTCAATAGTCGTGCCCAAAGCATGAGGAGTCATGTTTTTAATCTGAGCCTTGCGGTCGGACAACTGCTGCATGGTGGGTCCCGTTGCGTCCTTAGGAATATCGATCCAAACCGTTTCCCATGGCTCCATTTTGACACCATCGATTTCCTTCAAAATAACTGTCGGTCGGGAAACCAGTACTTCATAATCTTCTCTGCGCATGGTTTCGACCAATACAGCGATTTGCATCGCTCCACGGGCTGATACCAAAAATTTTCCTCCTTCAGCCATATCCTCGACTTGAATGGAAATGTTTGACTTCACTTCCCGATCCAATCGTTCACGGATTTGGCGAGACGTTACTTTTTTTCCATCACGGCCAGCGAAGGGGCCATTGTTAATGGCAAATTCCATCTGAATCGTGGGTGGGTCAATCTCCACAAATGGCAACGCTTCAGCAGCGGGATCAGCGCAGAGTGTATCGCCAATATCCAATTCATTAAATCCAGAGATACCGATAATATTTCCTGCTTTTCCGCTAACAGAATCTTGGGTCCCTAAACCGGAGTATTCGAAAACCTTGGTAACTTTCACTTTCGAACGTCCGACTTTTGGGGAAATAACTGTCAACGTATCTCCCACTTGAACAGCGCCACTCAAAACTCTGCCAACTCCCACTCTGCCGACGAAATTATCCCAATCGATATTGGAAACCAGCATTCGAAATTCACCTTCTTCAATTTCCGGGGGTGGTACGTGTTTCACAACCGATTCAAACAACGGTTCCATTCCATTGAGTTCTTCACCAAGTTCATTTACCATATACCCATCTTTGGCACTTCCATAAAGGAATGGTGCGGCAAACTGTTCCTCATCTGCTTCGAGCTCCAAAAGGAGTTCCAATACTCCATCATGCACGAACATAGGCCGACTGTTCTCCCGGTCTACCTTGTTGATGACCACGATCGGTTTGAGCTTGTTCTCAAGCGCCTTTTTTAGGACGAATCGAGTTTGCGCCTGCGGGCCCTCATAGGCATCCACGAGCAGAAGCACACCGTCGACCATCTTCATCACACGCTCTACTTCAGCTCCAAAATCGGCATGCCCTGGAGTATCAACGATGTTGATAATCGAATCTTTCCAGTGCACAGACGTACTTTTCGCCTTGATGGTGATTCCCTTTTCGCGCTCCAAATCCATAGAGTCCATCACCCGTTCATTGACAACTTGGTTGCTCCGAAAGGTTCCACTCTGTTTTAGCAACTCGTCTACCAACGTGGTTTTCCCATGATCCACGTGAGCGATAATCGCAATATTTCTATATTTCTTCCCCGACTCCATAATTACAAAAACGCCGAAGCATGACACGATTTTGCGGGATAACGAGCGAAATCTCGAATTTCCCAATAAAAGAAAAAGGAGGGCACAATGCCCTCCTTTTCAAATAGATCTAAAAGTTTTCCAAAAATGAGGATCAGTCACCAGGAACAACATCGGCTGTTTCTTCTGGTTTCCCGCGAGTGAAGATCGCAATAATCAAACTAAAAATTGCACCCATGAAAAGAGATCCGACAACAGCAAAAATGGCCTGAGCACCGGGGGACATCATTTTTCGTGTCATTCCCTCTACCTGTTCAATCTGCTCATCAGACATTCCCTTTTCGATCATTTGCTGCTCCTGCATTGCCCATGCGTAATCCGACATTTCAGGATTAATATAAGAGCCATAAAGATAGCCTAGGATTGAGCCCATGATTCCAACAAATACCGCCGTTAGAAAACCCGTTCCAAAACCATTGCCATAGGTAAATGCTTTCCCATCCTCGAGTTTCTCAGCCCGTGCAGCACGGATTGACAATACAAGGCCAACGATGAAGATCACAAGACCTCCCCAGCCAAGAATCTGGCCCTGTTCCATTTTTTCCCCGTGAAACCCGAGGAAATATAATACTAAAGTGTAGATAAAACTCACAACCGAAGTTGCGATACCAAAGAAGATACAGTTGGTCATGATTATTGATAATTATAGGGTTAGAAAGACTGCAACAAGAACAGGAAATTCACTGGACAGTAGTGTAACCAAATGAACCGATATCGGCAAATACTATTCGCAATTGATTGTAATAAAATTGAAACAATCCTTCTGGAAATTTGCATCGTTCCATCTATCATTCTAAAGATTGACTTGGAATTCACTTAATTAATCATGCATTCATTTTCCAAAAAACACTCATTCTCGATAGGAATTCTCATCCTTTTTCACCTCCAATACTGCCTGGCTGCTTATGACCTCTATCAGTTTGATGATGCGCTCACCTTTGAATCCCTCCAGGAGCGAGAAATGAAAACAGGCGCCATCAATCAGCCGAGCGCCATAGATAAACCTTATGTGATAATGGTATCGCTCGATGGATTCCGTCACGACTACCCAACTTTGCATGGAGCCACTCATTTGCTCGATATGATGGCAAATGGGAGTTATGTAGAGAGACTCATTCCTTCTTTCCCATCCAAAACGTTTCCCAATCACTACACGCTCGCAACAGGCATGTATCCCGCCAACCATGGTCTCATCGGAAATCAGTTTTTCTCCAGGGAAAAACAAATGAACTATCGCCTGGGGAACCCTTCTGTTGTCACTGATGGTCGCTGGTATGGAGGAATCCCACTTTGGTCGCTTGCCGAGCAACAGGGAATGTTATCTGCCTCTTTTTTTTGGGTGGGTTCGGAAGCAAAAATCCATGGCCAACATCCCGCATACTATTTCAGATACGACGGTTCTGTTCCCTATCAACTGAGGATTGACCAAGTTCAACACTGGCTGGAACTTCCCGAGTCAGAGCGACCTCACCTCATCTTTCTCTATTATTCCCTCACAGATTCCGCAGGTCATGCCTTTGGCCCTGAGTCTCCGGATACTGGCAAAGCTGTCAAATACGTCGATGCACTTATCGGTGACCTTCGAACTTATATTCAAGCTTCCGACCTTCCGATTAATCTTATCGTGACAGCGGATCATGGAATGACGGAGATAACTGAGAATATTAATATTCGGGACTACGCGGATCTGGGCGAAAGTCAGTTTATCTCAGGTCCAATGGCGATGATTTACACCAAATCAGAGGAGGAAACCTCACGCATCTATTCAAAGCTCCAAAATCACGCCAATTTCGATTGCTACCTGCAAGACGCCGTCCCTAGCTACCTTAATTTTTCGAATAAAGATCGGGTCGGAGATATCGTATTAATTACCTCCCCTCCACTAAATCTGAACTACTGGACTGGCGCCAAAGCTAAAGTCTACCGAGGAAAAGGTACCCACGGCTATGATCCCTACCGGAATGAAGACATGAATGCGATTTTCATCGCGGAGGGACCTCAAATACGGAGAGGACAGGTGCTCTCTCCCTTGGAAAACATTCATGTCTATCCATTCGTTGCATCCATTCTCGAGCTGGAAATAGATCATACTATCGATGGACGTAAAGAAATGTTAGCTCCGCTCCTAAAGCAGTAATTGAACATTCCTACTTATCACTCAAAGGAAACGTAATCCGAAACCCCAATTCTCCGCTTAGCCAATCACAAGCAGTATTCAACTCGGTAAAGACTCTGACCTGTCGAGTGTCTTCGGAATGTTTGGCAAACAATAATGCAAACGCAGAAAGCATCGGATCTGCCACCACAAATACAGATTTTCTCCCAGCCGCAGGGAGGAGTTCCATTCCTTTTAAATAAAGACCATTGAAGGCCTGGCGACTCGCATTAATATTGGAATGCCTTAAGTCAGTCAAAACTGCTGCGTTCGCACGGTAGGAAGGATCAGCTGCAATTTCACCGATTTTTTCCAAGGCGTCCGGTATCGTTATCTCTCCTCGGAAAGACTGAAATATCACGTTTCTTTTGGTATCGATGAAATAAGCGTGCTCCATAGGTTTCTAATTGTTCCCTTTCGTCATTAAATAAATCGGTAAGTCCTAATTTAGTAACATCTGATAAAAAGCATTAAGACTGCAATTTATTACTGATGATTAAAACAGAATACACACAGGTTTCTCAAAAGACAGGGAGTTTCCAGTATCACTGAACAATCCAGTACCCGGATCGATCCTAAAAACTCGAACCGCATCATCTTCCCTACAGGCGGCTAAGAGAAATTTACCACTTGGATCAATCGCAAAATCTCTTGGCCATGAAATCGATTCCGATAAAATTCCGACCGATTCAAGAGAACCGTCTTCCTTAACCTTGAAAACGGAAATACTATCCAAATCACCTCGATTGGAACCATATACAAATTTTCCTGTAGGATGGACTCGGATAGCGGCAGATTTATTATTCCCGTCGAATCCATCAGGCATCAACCCGATTCGAGAATGAAAACTCAAAGTTTTTTTGACTTTGTCGTAGATCAAAGTATCCACCGTCCCGTTGAGTTCATTGAGTAAATAGATCCATTTACCATTGCCATGGAAAGCGAGATGACGCGGACCTGACCCGGGTTCAATTTTCAAGTAGGGTTGCGGAGAGTTTGCTAACAATTGACCTGTGGTTTCGTCCAACTGGTACAACATCACTCGGTCCGTGCCCAGATCGACTGCCATTACCATTTCACCATCCAAGGTGGGATGGACAAAGTGCATGTGCGGACCTTCCTGGCGAGCAGAGTTGGGGCCTTTACCTTCGTTCTGCAAAGTCTGCATCAACTTAAAAACATCCCCGTCACTATCGAGGCCTACGACTCCCACCGTTCCACTGGAGTAATTCGCAACAAACGCTGTTTGCCCATTGAGGGAGATGGAAAGATGGCAAGGATGAATACCACCTGAAGCACAACTTCCGAGTTTAGTAAGAGAATGATCTGCGGGGTCGATGCTCCAGGCGCTAATCTCTCCATCCCGATTCTCACATACAGAGTATAGACGATCACCCGCACTGTTGAGACTTAAATAAGAGGGCGATTTCACCCCATCAAAACTCTCTAGCACCTCCACCTCTCCGGTTTCAAGATCAAGTTCGCAAAGTGCAATTGGCTGGGATACCTCTCCATCATTGGTACTGATGTAGAAAGTCGAAGACGGCATAGGTTTCGCGAACAAACTTAGACTCGAGCATAAAAAAAGGCCTAATATGGATTTCATAAGTAAAAATGGTGGGAATATTGTGTCAAATAAGTAGATGATAACAAAGAGAAAGAAGACTCTACGATCATTTTCCAGATCTCGGGTGAGCTTGCTGATGGGCAGTTCTTAATCGTTCGAGCGTTACGTGAGTGTAAATTTGGGTTGTCGACAAGCTCACATGCCCCATCAGTTCCTGCACAACCCGAATATCCGCACCGGCATCCAACAAATGGGTTGCGTAGGAGTGGCGGAGTTTGTGCGGAGTAATATCTGAAGGTAGACCCGCATGCTGCAAATAACCTTTTAGGCGAGCTTGAACGATGCGTGCATTGAGGTGACCCTCCTTTTTTCCAGGGAAAACAAATGAACTCAGGTTTCCTATTTCAGTCGCAACGGACCGGTATTGATTGAGCGTATGAATACACAATTGTCCTACGGGACATATTCGCTCTTTGTTGCCTTTTCCCAACACACGAACAACCGCATTGCGAAGATCGATATCTCTCCATTGAAGCTGTACAACCTCACTGATCCGAAATCCTCCTCCATAAAGTAACTCCATAAGACAGCGGTCCTGCCACGCAACATAGGGTGACACCCGACCACTTTCCATCATCTCGGATGGCGCATGCAGTAGGGATTTCATTTGTTCAACCGTGAGATAGATCGGAAGTTTTTTCTCAAGCTTTGGAAGAGTTAGATCCATACAGGGGTTTTTTATAACCCACGATTGTCCAAGCGCATATTTATAGAAGCTTTTGATCGCAGAGAAA
Source organism: Opitutales bacterium (assembly GCA_963676215.2). Taxonomy (GTDB): domain Bacteria; phylum Verrucomicrobiota; class Verrucomicrobiia; order Opitutales; family JAFGAQ01; genus JAKSBQ01. The sequence goes on from CAXXVT010000031.1 coordinate 96,443, forward strand.
CGATTGTGAATGCTCCGACGAGATAAGTCGTTTTGGAGAAAAATCAGGTAATGCCGTATCTCTCGCAACTCCAAGTTATGCCAGGAGTCCAAATTGTCCCTATTTTTCAACCATTGTTCAAAAGAACTTAAAGCAGCAGCATAGTTACGAATAGTATAGGGAGACATCCGCTTTTCCCAGCGGAGGTAAGTGTCAAAATGGGAAATCGCAGTATGGAAATCCGGTAACGGTAGAATACGCGCCATAGAGTCGTAATTCCACTATGAAGACATCGTTCCCAGATGCAACGATGCGCACTCCTATTTCGAAGTTTTTTCGGCTTCTTGGCGAAGGAATTTCACCACGTCCTGGAATCGTTTTTCGTTGGCCCGATTCAGTTTCATCAACCGCTCATGAGCCTCAAGGATCATATCGGCACTTGCTTCCTTACAATCGACTCCGTTGTTGATTTTTTCCTCGGCCAATCCTTCTTGAAATTGAACTTCGGTGTCGTCGAGAAATTCTACCGTAGGGAGATGGTGGAGTCCGAGTCCACGGATCAACTGCTTATTTTGGGAATTCAGATTTGCGAGACTAACAATGCCCTTCGGATCTCGCTGCATCGCTCTGGTTGCGACTCCCGCCAATACACCAAGAAAGGTACTGTCCATTCCACAACAGCCGGAAAAATCGATAAGAAATGTGCTTGCACCATTCTCCATCACATGATCGAAAAAATCGTTCATGGGGGAACAGTTTAGGTAATTCGCCTTCCCATTGATCTTAACAATCACGGGATTTGAATCTGCACAAACAATGAAATCTGGAGTGCCTTCTTCTGCCATCTTTAGCGGTTGATCAGTTACTCATAAAAACTCAGTGATACTATTATCGTATAAAATGAGCAAACTATAAGAAAAAATAGCAAACTTCCCTCTCGAATCAAAACTATTAATCGATTTTTTACCCGAAAAACGAAGAACAACCTTTTGAGGAAAAACTGCCAAAGAATGCAGTCAAATTAGAATCTCTCTAGGTGTATCGGATTACTTCATCTACCGACGTAAATCCCGCCAACAGCGATCTCAATCCATCTTTACGCAAACTCCTCATTCCGTTGGCTGTAGCAAGTCTGGAAAGTTCTGAATGGGATTTCCGTTCTGAAATAGCTTCCCGAAAAACATCATCCACCGTTATGAGTTCGTAAAGCCCCACCCTTCCTCGATAGGCGGATTGCCGCAGATCAGAGCAGATTGGCCGACTAAATTCTCCACCGGCGATTTCCTCCCGACTGACCCCTAATAGCTCGAGTTCAAAGTCGTCGGGGACATACCTCTCACACTTAGTAGGATCCAGCCGTCGCAAAAGCCTTTGGGCCAATACCGCCACCAAACTGGCAGCGACCAGATAGGGTTCCACACCCATATCAACAAACCGGGTAATCGCTCCAGAAGCATCATTGGTATGCAAGGAGCTGAATACCATATGCCCGGTAAGCGAAGCCTGAACGGCGATCCGCGCAGTTTCTGCATCTCGGATTTCGCCGATAAGTATTTTGTCAGGATCGTGCCGAAGGAACGCCCGTAACGCTTTGGCAAAATCCAACCCAATCAAGGCGTGAGTTTGGATTTGTACGATGCCATCAATATCATACTCCACAGGATCTTCGACCGTCAGCAATTTACTCCCAGGTTGGTTCAGTTCCCGCAAAACGCTGTAGAGTGTGGTCGTTTTCCCACTCCCGGTAGGACCTGTTGCCAGAAAGATGCCATTCGGAGCATGGATAGTACTGCGCAAAGATGCGAGTAAATCATCAGGAATCCCCAACATATCAAGGTCAAGATTCACACGTGATTTATCCAAAATTCGTAGTACCACACTTTCGCCAAATTGTGTGGGTAGCGTTGAAACACGAACATCCACGATTCGTCCCATGGCTTGTATTTGAATCCTTCCATCCTGCGGAATCCGAGTCTCCGTGATATTCAATTTCGCCATAACCTTAATCCGCGAAATGATGGCCGCACCAAGGTGATTTGTTTGGGAAGGAATTTCCTGAAGATTACCGTCAACACGGTATCGAATGCGAAAGCAGTGCTCAAACGGCTCAAAATGAATGTCGGATGCACCATCCTGGATCGATTTCTGCATCAAGGTATCCACATAATCAATGAGAGTAGCAGAATGCTCTAAAGCTTCTATATTTCTGGATGTGAAAGCATCGAGCTTTTCAATGGCATCTCCAATTTCATCTGAAGGGTAACACCGCGCAATTTCTCGCTCCACCCACTCGGGATCGCCGACATAGAGCATGACAGGTTTCTGAAAATAATACCCAAGATCCATCTCAATTTGATGATCAAAGGGATCCACCGCAACAAGATGCTGGCCCTTTTCATCCTCGCCTAGCATCAACACCCCATAAGTGACTGCCGGTTTCCGGGGTAAACACTCCCTAATTTGCTGCTCTGTTAATCTTACTCCTTCGAATTCTTCCATCAATGGATATTCCAAAGAGGAAGCTAGGGCAGAAAGTAAATCTGTTTTCTCAATTGCATGAGAACTGAGCACACATTCGCAGAAATCGCGGGATTGTTCAAAAGCCTGTTGAGTGAACGAATGAGTCTGCTCAGCCGTTAGGCATCCTGACGATTCAAGAATCTCCGCGATCTCACTATCTCTGCCTTTGAACATAGTCTAGGTCTTTGGGGCGGGCTAACCCCACTTCTTTTCGATAAACAGCCTTGTAAAAATGATTAGGATCAGAGCTTCATTCCACTAAGCTTTGCTTTCATTTCCATTGGACTCTGAGACTTAATAATCGCCTCTCCAGATGAAATCAACTTCCGGTTGTAAAGACTGAGCAAATGGGAATCGAGCGTGATCATGCCGTATTTGGAACCTGTCTGAATATCTGAGGTAATCCGAAATGTCTTATTTTCGCGGATCATTTGCGCAATCGCGTTGGTCATAACCATGATCTCGAATGCTGCAACGCGCCCGCCACCGTTTTTCTTGCACAATACCTGAGAGATCACGGCTACAACGGATGATGCCAATTGTGTGCGAATTTGATCTTTTGCGCCCGAAGGGAATGCATCCACAATACGGTCAACCGTACGAGCACTTCCGGTTGTATGCAGAGTTGCAAAAACCAAATGTCCCGTTTCTGCGGCACTAATAGCAGCTTCCATAGTCTCAAGGTCCCGCATTTCCCCCACCAGCATAACATCCGGATCCTGGCGAAGGGCCGATCGAATCGCACTTGAAAAACTCTGAACATCATTTCCGATCTCCCGCTGCGAGACGACTGACTTTTTGTGAGTGTGGTAATACTCGACCGGATCTTCAATCGTCACGATGTGCCCATTTCTATTGGAATTGATCCAATCGATCATAGATGCCAACGTTGTTGATTTACCTGAACCCGTTGGGCCAACGACCAAGACCAAGCCACGCGGACGGAGAAGCAACTCTTTCACCTTGTCCGGCAACCCGATGGACTCCAACGACAGAATGTCATTTGGAATTTGTCGAATCACGACTTCGGTGTGTCCTTTTGCACGATAGACGTTCACACGAAATCTAGCTTGGGTTTTGTAACTAAAACCAAAATCTACTCCCCCTTCCGACTTCAATTTTTGCATGTGGGCATCAGAGCAAATGGATTCCGCAAGTGCTCCAGTATCATCGGGAGTAAGAACAGGGCCATCCACTGGAGTGATGGAACCGTCAATTCTGAAACAAGGGGGGCGGCCTACATGGATGTGTAAATCAGAGGAGTTCTCTGAAACCATGAGATCCAGAAGGTCGTGCATTTGATAGTTCATAAGGTTTTCAATTTGAATAAAATATAATAGAGAAAAGAGGATTTGGCGATTCTAGCCTTTCGGAACAAGCAGCGGATCATCCAAAGGAGTAACAGAAAGCACTTCTTCAATACTGGTCCATCCTTTCAATGCTTTCTGCACACCATCGATACGCATATTTTGGAATCCTCGCTGCCGAAGGTTCTGACGAATGGTTGATAAACTCGCATTTTTATAAATGATTTCTCCAAGCCACTCATCGACTTCAAACATTTCAAAAAGACCGATCCGTCCGTGAAAACTCTGATGCGATTCGCCTGCATGATAAAACTGCCTACCCAGTAAGAAATCATAATCAGGGCCAAGTGCCTGAATCTGCCAATCCGCAATATCATAGGGCACGCGTAATTTTTCGGGGATTTTTCGGACCAAACGCTGGGCCATCACGGCACGAAGGGCTGCCGAAACAAGGAAAGGCTTCGCACCCATGTCGATGAGTCGAGTAATCGCACTTGGCGCATCATTGGTGTGAAGGGTGCTAAAAACCGTATGCCCGGTGAGTGATGCATTGATTGCGATATCTGCAGTCTCTTTGTCTCTAATCTCCCCAACCATAATGATATTGGGCGCCTGTCTCAACATCGAACGCAGGGCCGCACTGAAAGTCATATCAACCTCGTTGCGCACCTGCACCTGATTAATTCCCTCGATATGATATTCCACTGGATCCTCAACTGTCAGGATCTTTACAGCAGGATCATTGATGAAATTAAGAGCCGCATATAGTGTCGTTGATTTTCCCGAACCAGTCGGACCCGTCACCAGGAATATACCATCCGGTTCAGTGATCACTGACTCAAATCGCTCCCGATGGTCATCGAGCATTCCCAACTCGGGCAGCCCAATATTAAGGCGTTCTTTATCTAAAATCCTCACCACAATGCCTTCCCCATGAGTCGAAGGCACCGTTGAAACACGGAAATCATAGCTCTTTCGGTTCAGTTCCAAATGGAAACGACCGTCTTGCGGCAATCGTTTTTCCGCAATGTCAATATGAGCCATCAACTTCAATCGGGAGAGGATTGAGTTCTGGAGCTTTTTAGATGGACTGTCGAGTTGCTGCAACATGCCGTCGACCCGACACCGAATCCTGAAGCGATACTCCATCGGTTCAAAATGAATGTCCGAGGCTCGTCGTTTGATGGCTTCTTCAATTGCCCAATCGACATAGCGACTTACATCTCCCTCTTCCAAAACACCATTGCCCGGAACAAAAGAACTCTCCGTCACTGATTGCATCCAGTTCTCCAGAGAAGAATCCTTGATCTCACTCACAGAATCCTCGTTAAGAGAGGTAGATTCGGCGTCCATCGACTCAGCATACAAGGAGTGATACAAATGTTTGAGAGTGTCACTCGTGACGAGAGCAACCTCAACCTCTCGATCCATCATGTGCGCAAGTGTGTCTAGTTCCCCATAATGACAAGGGTAAGAAGTCGCCAAAGTGATCCCCTCGTTACTGAGAGACATCGGGACAACTCCATATTTCTGCGCTGCCTCAAATTCGAGGAATCCTCGAAGGTCTGCATGACTTTCAGTGGGCAACGTGGGTGACACCTCATACTGAATACCCTCAGCATCCGCAATCAGTTCCAACAATGATGTTTCATCGACGGCGAGAGTATCTAACACGATTTGATACAATGCCACTTCTAGAGGCTCTCCCGAAAGGGATGCATCTACACTACCACCAATTTCTTGTGCTTGTATGCTCGTGAGCCACTGGTTTTCAACCAGGAGCTCCAAAAGAAAACTGTTGATGGGATCGGGATGCACCGGAATGCATCTTGAGGGATCACCTCGGAGCTGTCATCAAAAATTCCGCATTTGATCCGGTTTTTTTCACCTTCATGATCAGCATTTCCATCGCTTCAGTCGATGGAACTCCCTTCATCGCACGGCGAAGTCCATAAATTTTGGTCAACTCCTCGGGATGATAGAGTAATTCCTCTTTGCGGGTTCCACTTTTCTCCATGCTCAAAGACGGGAAAACACGCTTGTCAACGAGCGCCCGATCAAGGTGCAGCTCCATATTTCCCGTTCCCTTGAACTCTTCGAAGATAACTTCATCCATTTTACTGCCGGTTTCAACAAGGGCAGTCGCGATGATAGTAAGACTTCCACCGCCTTCGATATTTCTGGCAGAACCAAAAAAACGTTTCGGTTTTTGAAGGGCATTCGCCTCAACCCCACCGGAAAGAATCTTCCCAGAACTTGGCATGACAGTGTTGTAGGCCCGAGCCAAACGAGTGATAGAGTCGAGCAAGATAACGACATCCCGACCTGCTTCCACCATACGACGGGACTTTTCAATCACCATCTCTGCAGCGTGCACGTGACTTTCCGCATTTTCATCGAAGGTGGAACTAATCACTTCTCCACCCTTCACACGTCGTTTAAAATCGGTTACTTCCTCAGGTCGTTCATCAATCAAAAGGATGATAAGTTGCGCATCCGGATAGTTACTTTGGATGGAGTTTGCCATTCCTTGAAGCAAAACGGTTTTTCCCGTACGAGGAGGCGCCACGATCAAACCCCGTTGTCCAAATCCGATGGGTGAGATAAGATCTACCACACGCATCGATACTTTGTTAGAGTCTTCTTGTTCTTCAGACTCGAGGAAAATTCGGTCTAAAGGATAGTAAGGAATTTGCTCGGTAAAAGGAACAATCTCGTTGACCTTTTCGGGTTCCATTCCCTGGGCAGCCAAAATTTTGGTAACCAGAGGACAAGAGGCCTCCTCAATGGGTGGGATGATACTGCATTTTAATTCCTGTCCTCGCTGTAATCCGTATTTTTTGATGAAAAAAGCGGGAACAAAAGCACTCATAGTCCGAAGACGGTAACTGTCGGAACTATAGGTTAGCAATCCTTGACCATCGCTAAGAATTTCAAGCAATCCCGACAATTCGAGCGGCCGTTGTTCTTCGTGGGCGTGTTTCAAAAGAAACTCAATCAACTGTTTGCGATTAGGAGCGGAAGGCAATTCCTTCCCTGTGGCTTTTGCCGCCTCACGCAATTCATCCAATTGCAAATCGTAAGTTTCGTTGAAGTTGAAAACGGGTTCAGCTTTAGTCTCCGGTTGCTCAGCAAGGTAAGCGTTGAGAGATTCTTCATTCGCCAATAAATCGCACTCCAGGAGTTTACCCAATTCAAGTGCGTTATCAAAATCCGCATTCAAACCATCAATCTTAAATCGATCCTTTGGACCCTTCTTTTGCTTCTGTTTTTGCTTCCATTGTTGCTGCTTCTTCTTTCGATTTGAAAGCTGTTGCTGCTGGTTTTGTTTGTTTTGACGACCCTTAAAACTCCCCTTTTGGTTGCCTCCCCGTTGAGGTCTTCCATCACCACGTTTAACAAATTGAGTTTTCTCCCCACCTTCAGATTGATCCGAACTTTCCGGTTTATCGGACCCTTGATTTGAGCTTTCTTTATTTGAAGGTTCTTTGTTTGAGCCCGCATCCTTGTCTTTACCTTCAGCAGGTTTTTGATCGGATGAGTTTTCCGCATCACTGCTAAACAATAAAGTCTTCTGCTTCGGATCTTCAGATTTTGTAGACTTCTTGGACTCAGTATCAACGGGACCGCTAGCCTTGGATTCTTCATCCTTAGGGCTTTCTACTTTCTTCCTTCCACGGGCAGCAGGTTTACCTTCCTTTACGGCCGGTTTCTCCTCTTTGGAAGCAGACTTACTTACCTTAGCTGCAGCCCTTTTCTTTTTGGGCGCGGCCCGTTTTTTCGCTGCAGGTTTTGCAGCAATTTTGGTCACATCAATAGGACCGGGTACAAAATTATCTTTTTCTTCGCTCATGTGTAAAAATGCTAAAAATTAGAATCGTATTATGAAGTCGTTGGTTACCTGTGTGTTGACAGATCTAAGGGGAGGGAGTTCAGAAATCAGAATAATATCAGAATTGCTTCATTACCTGAATACATTCGATCACTTGTTTCCGCAAAAATTCTAGCGAACCATTATTTGTAATTAAGAAGTCGGAACGATCAGCTTTGCTTTCTTGATGGAGTTGAGCGTCGAGTCGCGCCCGAATTGCGACATCATCCATTCCACGCTCTAAAAGCCTGCGAAGCTTTATCTCAAAGCTTGTATACACTGTTACACTGTGATCAAAGGAGGTTTCAAGTTTTTTCTCAAAAAGTAGCGGAATTTCCACAATAGCATCCTCTCCGGCGTGGGTCTCAAGAAAGGATTTCCAAACTTCCCCTACCCTCGGATGCACCATTCCTTCCAACCGCTTCCGCAGGGTCTGGTCTTCAAAGATCAATGCTCCAAGCCTACGGCGGTCGATACTTCCTTCTTCATTGCGCAAATGAGAACCGAATGCGGTGCAAACCTCTTCTATCAATTCATGATCTTCTCTCAACAGATCGTGTACGATTGCATCTGCTGACAGAGCTGAAAACCCTGCTTCTTCAAAAAGTTTTAATACCGTGCTTTTACCCGAACCGATATCTCCTGTTAGTCCAACGTTCACACGGGTAGATCTCCTTCATTTAAATCATTGCTGGGCCGAGGCAAATGAGTCATCTGCCCATCTCGGAGCGCACGTTTCTCATTCGCTTCCTGTAAATGAACAGGAGTAGAATTCTCCCACGGAGGACGATTCATCCCCTCATACCGATCAAATACGACAGGAGGTTGCTGCAACTTACCCCATTCCAATTGTAAGTCTTCTTTTGTAAACTCACCATCGGGAATCATGATCCATCGAAATTCGTGGACACCGAGATCATCAGCCCCAGATAATTCGAAGCTCTCATCTCCTTGGTCTCCTTGCTGCACTGGTGAGCGCAATAACATTAAAGTCAAACAATGATCATTGTGGCGAAAGCCAAAAAAATCATTGCTAACCACTGCAAATGAAGATCCGTCTCCGTTTGCAACCGTCCACCCATGAAACGGGTGGATATACTCAGACGAGTCTCGTCGCTGGCTGCCAGCAGAAGTGGCGTCTATCCACTGCGTCACCGCATCCTGGAGAAAGATATTCAGTTCAAGATGACGATGGGCTTCAGAAAATGCGATTTTCAGAGAACAAAATATCCGCGGATCTCCTTCACACATTTTTATTTTCCATTCAAAGGGAGAGTTGCCGATATTCCCTCGGTTCGACATCGCAATCCTCAACTCGCCGGACTCTTTAATCTGCCAACCGCTACTTTCAATACCTGCAGAAAAAACTTCGGGAGCGCATTGCATTCCCACCGCATCCATATCCATATGATCTTCATACGATGACAGCGATATTCCAAGTTTACCCAAAATGTTTGAGTTTTTATCAGAAGACCGGGAGATACGATTGATACTCCTGGGTCCAACCCGGACTGTCCAATGAGCGTTTTGCATGGATGTCTTAAGTATCCTTAGCTCTTGGTTTTGCTCAGGTTCTTCGATTCCGCCTGCATCCACCATGATATCGGGAAATTCTCGAATCAAATAAACCATATGCCCCTTTGCTGGGATATTCGCCTTAAAAAGAAGACGATGGACATTCGGGTCCTCTCCTTTTGACTTCAGCAACTGGAAAGGGATCAAATTCCCGTCGATATCACAAAGTTTCCGACGACCCCAACGGTCGAAATCGAGATTGGGTTCATGCTCAATCCAGGAATCAAGAACACTATCGAGCGTGTTTAGTACCACAATTTGTTGGTAATTGAAAGCGGCCAACTGTGTCCGAGACCAAATCCGACTGGTGTTCCACAACCACTCCGAAGCATAGAGGAAAGCTCGAAGTTGCATTGCATCCACCACAGATTGGTCCGCGTCACACGATTTTCCACTTGAAAAACAAGCGTTTGCACTCGTCATCAGATCGGCCCACACAGAGTCCAATTGACGTTCAACTTCACGAACTGTTTTTTTATCTCCTATCTGGTCGCAAAGTCGCTCAGCCTGTACAAGCTGGTTTTCCGCCCGTCGTTGTTGCAGTTTTTGACGACGACGATTCAGCAAATGACCGGGAGCTACATCGGCGATAGGTCCTTCATGCACCGGAAAACTGTCAGACATCAACAATGCATCACTGAAAAATTCTTCCAAGGTGCTAAATTTCAGCTCCACATTCTCAAATGAAGTGCGATGGTCTCTGATATACTCAATGTTTTCCTTGGTAGGGCCACCACCATGATTGCCGACTCCATAGAAACATACCGTATGCCCCAGAGTGAGACTACCAGCCTCAACACATTCCATTATTTGCCCGTACAGCTCGTGAGACCGGGTTCGGTAATGAGGAGAAATTTGGTAACACAATAGCTCGGGTCCTCCTTCGTTGATCCAGCGGAAAATGGATGATTCTTGTCCTTCGGATTGCTTCCAGTCCTGGAAAAAAACCATTCCCTTGTATTCTGCTTTCAGGAGATTCTCATAATGAGAAACAGGAAATGCTTTGCTTTCAAGATTGATATAAAAGGCCGGAGTTTTTCCGAATTTATCTAGGCAATAAGTATGACCCATCGTGATCTGCCGGGTCCACATCTCTGAAGATAAGAGGTGAGGATGTGTCAGGGAATAGGTCCCATGAGAAATGCTCCACTGTCCTTTCTTAACAAGACGTCGAATGCGTTTGAATAGTTTGGGATCCAAACGCTCCACGAGCTGCAATGCCCAAACTTCTCCAAATGTAAACTTAAACTCCGGGTATTCCTCACAACGCTCAACTGCGGATCGCAACGTTGCGAGCGCTTCATCCTTACCTGCGTCATAAGACCAGGGGCCGGAGGGCCGGAGGTGGGCATTCCCTATCATGTGGACGATCATACGTACATCAAATCATTGAGATTCTAAACCTGTGGGGCTAACTCCCCATATCTAAATAGGATCAACTCAAAATCCTTATAGATTGAAACCAATGCAATAATAAGTTTCCATTTGGTCAACAAAGACAACTCAGCAATTAAAGAAAATGGATGCATTAAAGGCAATTCACAGCCGTCGTAGTATTCGCAAATACACTGACCAAGCGATATCCGAAGCAGAACTCACGGAACTCATCAAGGCAGCCATGGACGCTCCATCTGCGCTCGATGAGCAACCATGGCAATTTGTGGTCATTACTGAACCGAGTCTCCTCAAAGAGATTCCACAATATCACAATCACAGTGATTTGGTCGCTGGCGCGCCAGCAGCCATCCTGGTTTGCGGTGATCGTGACAAGGAAAAATTACCCGGTTTTTGGGTACAGGATTGTGCAGCCTGTGCGCAAAACATCCTATTAGCAGCCCATGCTAAGGATCTGGGAGCGGTATGGATCGGTGTTTACCCGACAGAAGCGAATGTTATAGGCTTACAGAAGATGTTTTCCCTGCCTGAAACCATCGTCCCCTTTGCACTCATCGCCCTCGGTCACCCCGATGAACCATACCCTGAAAAGAAAAACTTCGACCCAAAAAATATCTACTGGAACCAATTCAAAGAATAAGCATCAGAGTTTTGAGTTCTCTCGACCTGCACCATTGGTTTGAGGACGCAGCTTGGGATTCTAGTTTTATGTTCGATTTTAAAAATTCGGCATTCAGGCAGTGGTTCCGGGTAACCTTGACAATCTTTGGTTCAGGGAATATACTTCGCTATCTTATGTCGCCATGTGGGAATTTCTCTCACAAGGAAAATACCTTAGTTGGGACTTCCCATTGACAATCGGTCAATACTGATCGGCACGATTTTGTCGCCTCCTCTGAGACTGATACTCCAAGGAGTAATTATGTTAGAAGAACCATCTGCTGTGCCATCGAGTACAGAGGGGACCAATCCTTCGTCTGGCAAAGACGGTATTGAATCTCCCAATTCATTTTCATCAACAATCAACGCTGTTCCAAATATCGCTACAGCAATCATCTATTGCGAAGGCAATTTTGGAAAGACTGACGGGAAGACCGCAAACGGCCTAATCCGACATTCCGAAAAATACAAAATCCTTTCGGTCATTGATAGTGACAACGCCGGGCTTGATACCGGCGATGTTCTTGATAAAAAACCGAACGGGATCCCCCTATGTCGCAACCTGGCTGATTCGTTGAAACAGGCTGGAACGATTCCGGATTACTTCATTTTTGGTATGGCTCCGTCAAGCGGTATGCTGTCAAAACATGAACGAGGCCTGTTACTTGAGGCAATGAGTCATGGGATGAACATCGTCAACGGATTGCATGAGTTTCTAAATGAAGACCCCGTTTTTATAGCTGCAAGCATTGCTTCAAACGTAAAAATTCTTGATATCCGCAAGCCACGCGACAAGAAGGAGTTGAATCTGTTCTGCGGAAAAATTGCACAGGTAACTTGTCCCGTTATAGCTGTACTCGGTACTGATTGTGCAATCGGCAAACGCACCACAGCCAACATCATTTCCAGTGCTTTAAATAAAATAGGGATCAAAACCGTGATGGTTGGTACAGGGCAAACGGGGCTGATCCAAGGGGCACGTTACGGTGTGGCCCTTGATGCCGTGCCTTCTCAATTTTGTGCGGGAGAACTGGAAGCCACTATTTTCGAAGCCTTCGAGGTTGAGAATCCCGACCTCATTGTCGTCGAAGGACAAGGATCACTGAGTCATCCCGCCTTTTCATCTTCATCTTTTATCCTCCGTGGAAGTTGTCCCGATGCAGTTATCCTACAACACGCACCAAAGCGTAAAACACGTTGTGATTTTGACAACATGCAGATGCCGACCCCACGCAGTGAAATCAATTTGATTGAGACCTTTGCAAATACCAAAGTCATTGGGCTCACTATTAATCATGAACAAATGAGCGACACCGAAGTGGGTGAAGCCATCACTCAATATGAACGTGAACTCGGCCTTCCGGTTACCGATGCACTGATCTATCCTACAGATAAGTTGATAGACATGGTTTTAAAGGCTTTTCCTGAGCTTAAAAAACAATTGGTGGTGGTGGCGTGATGAACGCGCCGAGACTAGAAATCGATCTCAACAAAATTCATTACAATGCCCGCACCCTAGTGAAACGACTAAGGTCCTGTGGTATTTCGATGACTGGCGTTACCAAGGTTAGCCTCGGCAACGATGAGATTGCCACCACATTGCTTGAGGCAGGAGCAAAAAGACTGGGTGACTCCCGCATTGAAAACATTGAAGCAATGCGCGAGGCACAAGTAATTGCGCTCATGATGTTGATTCGATCCCCCATGCTGAGCCAAATAGCGCGAGTTGTGAAGTATGCCGATATGAGCTGCAATACCGAAATCGAGATCATTCGAGCATTGTCTGTTGAAGCGAGAAAAACGGGCCGATTCCATGGAGTCGTTCTGATGGTCGAGCTAGGAGATCTCCGTGAAGGGATTATGCCGGACGACCTTCTAGGCGTAGTCAGTGAAACGCTGAAAATGCCACACATCGAACTGAAAGGAATCGGAACCAACCTCGCCTGCCGCAGTGGAGTCACACCAGATGCTCAAAATATGGCGAAACTATCGGAACTTGCTGATTTAATCGAAAAGACATTTTCACTTTCATTGGAGATCATTTCGGGAGGAAACTCCGCCAACTTGGAATGGGCAATGAGCGGTGCAGATACAGGTCGAATCAATGATCTTCGACTAGGAGAGGCAGTAATATTGGGTTGCGATACTCTCAGTCGAAAACCGATCCAGGGCCTCTATACGGATGCCATCACATTGCATGCCGAAGTGATTGAAGAGAAAGTCAAACCATCCATGCCATCGGGCAGGATCGGAGAAACTGCATTTGGAAAACCTCCTGCTGCGAAAGATCGCGGACTTGTTAAACAAAGCATTCTTGCTGTCGGGCAGCAGGATACCGACCCTCAAGGTCTTCAAGCACCCGACCGAGTCTTTGTTATGGGAGCAAGCAGTGACCACCTTATCCTGGAATCGGACAACGTTGAACGGTTGTCAGTTGGTGTCGAAGTGAGCTTTCAGTTAAACTACAGTGCGCTGATGCGATCCATGACATCCCAATTCGTCAGCAAAGTCGTTACACCCCGTTATCGATTCATCCCACCCATCGATAGAATTAAAGCCCCTTCGATAGATGAATTGGTTGAGGTCACAAAAGTTTAGCGCATCCAGAATTACGGAAAAACCGGAGAAACAACAGCCTCCGGTTTATTTCAAGAGCAGAAAATGAGACGACTAATCAAGTAAGAGTTGATAGACTTTCCCCGCGAGCATATCGGGGAGGAACAGTAGGCGATTTTTCTCATCCAGGTAAAAATCTGCTGCAGATTGAAAACCCTCAGCGAAGGTGGAGACCTCTCCCTCTTCGGTGATTTTCCAAATCTTTCCCTGATTCCAACTGGATACATAATAATTTCCATCACGATCCTGTTCCACAGCATCTGCTCCCCTCAGTCCCTCAGCCAATACTTGAAATTCGTTGTTCGAAACACTTAACAAATAACCATTGAAGAATGCGCCGATCAGGATGTTACCGTTATTGTCCAATGATACACCATTTGGGCACAGCATCGTGGGGGAGGCATCAACAACACAGCTCACCTTGCCTTCCAAAGAAATATGGTAAATCCTCCCGATGACCTGAAAAGCATTCGCCTCGGGTGAATCGATGGCCCAGAACTCGCGTGGATCAGAAGATGCCCAGAGGTTCGAATTATCACCCATGTCCGCAACATAGATCCCTGTCTGAAACAAATCAGCTGCAACATCATTTAAATAGGACACTGGGAACGGAAAGTCTTCTGGCCCGGCGAGAGTTTTCACATTGCCTTCGCTGTCAATTGCCATGACCCGATCCACGTCTGAAACAAATAGCGTGGAGTTTACGAAAGCCAACCCTTTCGGCTCATTTAGCCCAACTGCAAAAGTTGAAACCTCCCCGTTATGAATTCGGGCGATGGTTGCATCACCCGGTTCGGTCCCGCCCATCACGCTGACGAACTTATCACCACCAAATCCTACGATGATACTCTCGGGTCTTTGACCCACATCAATCGTTTTGCATTCATTGGGTTGGATCGGAGAAGCGTAAGCCGTGCAAAAACACAGAGCTGATAAAAGGGTCGATAGAAGGGATCGTATTTTCATAAGAAACAGGGATAGTGAATTGCTAGTACCATAGCTAAAAACGGCATTGATTCAATTATTAGGAGCAAAGATTATCGTTTTCAATTTCCTAAAGGGACAACCCCAATTGAAATCTGCTTGAGGGAAAACTTCAAAAGCAGAAGAATAGAGGTAACGTGAGCAATACCCCTGAAAACAAATTTATACCACTGGATTTCACGGAAAAGAATCCTGAAGAAATGATCACGATATCAGAATCGTTTTTGTCCGATTTGAAAAAACGGCGGTCCGTCCGGGAATTTTCAGATCGGCCCATCCCAGAGGAAGTCATCAAAAATGCATTATTAGCTGCAGGTAGAGCGCCCAGTGGTGCGAATATGCAACCATGGCATTTTGCAGTCGTAACCGACCCAACTACTAAAAAGAGGATAAGAGAAGAAGCCGAAAAGGAAGAGCGAGCATTTTATCAAAAACGAGCTCCTGAAGAATGGCTTGAAGCATTGAAACCCTTCGGAACTGATGCGAATAAACCATTTTTGGATACTGCTCCAGCATTGATCGTTATCTTCTCAAAGAAAAACACCATTGATGCAGAGGGAAAGAAGCACAAAAACTACTACACAACCGAATCCGTCGGCATTGCGACTGGAGTATTGATCACGGGCTTGCATTTGTCGGGATTAGCAACCTTGACTCATACCCCAAGTCCAATGAAGTTTTTGAATAAAATCCTCAATCGACCAGACAACGAACGAGCGTTCCTTCTGCTTGTTTGCGGGTATCCCAAAGAGGGAGTCGAAGTGCCTGAGATCAGCAAATACCAGCTGGATCAAATCGCTACGTTCATCTGATTCGAGAAAACCACACCGAACGTTTTATGAGCTGATCATGAGCATTTCCCTTACAAGCGGGGTAAGGCCGGCAAAGAAGAACTCAACGGCAATGACCATAACGATAAGCCCCATCAGACGCATCATCACCTTTCCCCCACTTGGACCAAGAATTTGAAGAATACGCTGCCCCCCGATGAGAATGAGACAGGTGGTGAACATGACCACTGCAATACTCGTAAAAAACACCAATTTCTGTGGTAAATCATGGGCTTCCTTAATGAGAAGAATCGCCATTGTAATAGCCCCAGGACCACAGATAAAGGGAATCGCCAGGGGCGTGATCGCAAGATCGGTTTGATAAGCTTGTGCAAGTTCTTTCTCCTCTTTCGCTCGGGGTCTCATCCTTGCCTGAAGCATATCAAAGCCCAAAATAAAAAACAGAACACCTCCCACCACTCGCAAACTGTCCACCGTGATCGAAAAAAACGAAAAAATTACTGTTCCGCCCAGCGCAAACAGAATGAGTACAATGAATGCAGTAAAACATGCCTTGATTGCTAAGCTCCGACCTTCTTTCGCATCCATGCCTTCCGACATACTCATGAAAGGCGGGATGACTCCGATCGGATTAATCATCGTAAAAAACGACATAAAACAGAGTAGCGCAAATTCAAATAAAGCATGCATGGCAGCCAGAAAGCTAGTCTCAAGAATGAAGGATAGCGAATGAATAATCGCGAACATGAATGCTAATGGGCACCTCAATTTTGTCGCGAGGACATCTCCAGCCATCAGCCATCACCGTAGCTTTTAAATCCCTGAGGTTTATAAGTTAGATTCTTCTTACCCACTTCTTTACTGCTTGAATCATTTCAGACTTATGGCCGGGATCATTGAAACTGTGGTCCGCACCCTCAACCATGACCACATCCACAGCTTTCCCTTTAACCGAGCGAACGGTTTCAGTGTCCTTGGCCATTACCACATCATCAGCGTTACCGTGTAAAAGCAGCCAGGGAATGTTGATATGGGCGATGGAAGCTTCGAGATTACCGATGGTTTCACAAAGATCCGTCATGAAAGCAGATGATAAGGGGCAATCCTCATCTTCCCACATGACTCCTTTATCTGGAATAACTTCGCCAAATTCCCTCAGCGCAAACGCCTTTGTGTCAATCATGCCTGCAATCGAAATCAGAGCTTTAATCCGAGAGTCCTTCACCGCTTGCAGCACACCGACAGCACCGCCCATGCTGTGACCAGCATAAACAATCTTGGTATAATCAA
The DNA here is from genome assembly GCA_963676215.2 of Opitutales bacterium. Lineage (GTDB taxonomy): Bacteria > Verrucomicrobiota > Verrucomicrobiia > Opitutales > JAFGAQ01 > JAKSBQ01. The sequence goes on from CAXXVT010000031.1 coordinate 113,431, forward strand.
CTGCCACAGCATCAATCACTGCCTGCAAATCACCGACTTCCTTCGAAATCGTCGCGTCGCGGAAATCCCCTTGGGAATCACCGTTCCCTGAAAAGGAGAAACGAAGCGTGTCGAAACCTTCCTGATTTAATGCATTGGCCGTGTCAACGATGACTGGCCGATCTTTATTACCCGTCACTCCATGTCCGAAAACAATCAGGCAACCGTCCTTCTTTTTCGAGTCAATGCCCGGTGCGAAAGTATAGTCGAGGGTTTCTCCAACATGATTTTTTATGATCTGATTCATACTTTCAAAGTTGTTCTCTCTTTCGGGATCAATTGTCACGCATCGCGGCCTTTAAACGTGAGTTCTGCAACACCAGACTTGTCGAGTTCACCCTTGCCCATTTCAGTGAGCTTCGTGTACTGATCATAGGTCGCCTGCGCCAGTGGAAGTGTGACTTCACAATCACTGGCAAGTTTCAGCGCAATTCCCGAATCTTTAGCCGCATGGGATGCCGAAAAATAACAATCGTGATCGCGAATGATCATATCTTCCGCGTCAGTTTCGAGAACCCGCGAATTCGCGCCAGTCTGACTAAAAATCTCACACAGCATTTTGAGATCGATCCCAAGAGCATCTCCTAAGCCCAAACCTTCAGCCAAAGCAGCCGTATTGATATTCATGACCATATTAACCAATGCCTTCACCTCCGAAGCTTTACCCGACGGGCCGACATAGTGCAGTGCCTTACTCAATTCACTCAACAACGGCTTATTCGCTTCAAATACCGATTCAATGCCACCGACCATCAAAAATAGCTCTCCATTGCGAGCCTGAGGAATACTCGAAGCCATGCAGGCTTCCAAACAGTTCGCACCAACCGATTTTGCGGCCTCCTCGAGCTTCACATGAATCCCTGGTGTCAACGTTGCGCAATTGATAAAAGTCCGACCCGTTGCATTCGTAAACAGGTTCTCCTTACCAAAGAAGATCGTATCCATGGCCGCATCGTTGGGAACCACCGTAAGAATGACATCTGAAAACGCCGTTACATCAGAAAGCGTCGTGCAGGCTGTTGAGTCTATTTCATTGGCCAACGCTGTCGCTACTTCAGTATTGATATCAAACAACGCTGAAACCTTGTATCCCCGGTCATACAAAAAGCGCGCCATGTTGGCACCCATACGCCCCAATCCGACAAATCCGATCCGTTTTTCTTTCATAAGAAACGAACCTTAAACACTTTTTATTACCATGCAAATTCAACAAACAATCTAAAACAATTGCCGACAAGCCATTCCCTCTGAAATAATTTTATCATCCATACTTCGCATGCAAAAAACTCCCGAGTCTCATTGCTAGGAACAAAACCTTTTGTTTCAAAATCAGCAGAACTTTGATAGATTTCTTTTCCTCACGGCAACGGCGTAGATGCACAAACATGATTCCCATCATTATTAGTGCAACTTCTCCCCTATTCCCTCTCTAAAGCAACCTTGACAACTGAAATACTCAGAGTTAGCTTCAACTTTTTTATAAATCTTTCTAAACCGGAAAGTGGGTTCGCACCCGCTTTTTTTTATTTCTAATAAACATGAGTAGCGAAATTTTATCAGTCCTGGAATACATGGAAAAAGAGAAAGGGATCGATCGGAATGACATGATTTCCGCGATCACCGCAGCCATTAAAAATGCTGCGCAGAAGGGTTTGCATGCAGGACAGGAGCTTAAAATTGAAATCAACCCCCGATCGGGCGCGTTGAACGCTTGGACATTGCTCAATGTTGTTGATTCGGTAAGCGATGCAGAGAACGAAATCCACCTCAGCAAAGCTCGTGAAATCAATCCCAGTGCAGAGATTGATGATGTAATTGAGAAGGAGCTGGACCCATCCTACCTTGGACGGATTGCAGCTCAAACTGCCCGCCAAGCCATTGTCCAGCGAATCCGCCAGTTTGAAAAAGAAAAGATTTTTGATGACTACAAAGATCAGGTAGGGAACATCGTATCTGGAATTGTTCGCCGCAAGGATCGTGACAACCTGATCGTCGATCTGGGCAAAGCTGAGGCGCTACTCCCCTACCGGGAGCGCATCCCAGGTGAAGATTACGCACCGGGTGAACGCATCCGTTGTTTGCTTTTGCGCATTGAAAATAGCAACCGAGGACCAGAACTTATTCTCAGTCGTTCCTCTGTTCGTTTCATTCGCTGCCTGCTCGACCTTGAAGTAACGGAAATTGCAGATGGGACTGTCACGATTGAAGGGATTGCCCGCGAACCTGGCTATCGCACAAAAATTTCTGTCGACAGTAAAGACACCAAGGTAGACCCAGTAGGAGCATGTGTCGGCGCTCGTGGAGCACGAGTTAAGAGTGTCGTTCGCGAACTCAACGGAGAAAAAATTGATATTATCCGCTATTACCCAGAACCTCAGCGTCTCCTTGAAGAAGCGCTGAAGCCGGCGATCCCTCGAAACATCCAGATCAATGAAGAAAGGCGACGGATCTATTTTGAAGTCACCGAAGGAGATCTTTCCGTCACAATTGGCCGGAAAGGGTTGAACGCAAAACTAACGTCCAAACTTGTCGGCTGGAAACTCGACATCGGAAAAGAAGAAAAACGCGATCTTGGGTTCGCTGAACTCAAAAAGAAGGCAATATCAGGGATTAACCAAATTCCGGGAATTGAAGAATCACTTGCGATGCGCCTGGTTGAAATTGGAATCAATTCACCTGCCGCTTTCGAAGGAGTGACCCCAAATGATCTCGTTGATTCTGGATTCACAGAAGAAGAAGCTGCTCGAATCATGGGCAAGCTTGAAGAATTTAACGCAAATTCAGCTGGTTAACCCGACAGTTTCCTATTGAAACTTTAAGCAAGAAACAACAGATTAGCCCAAACACCTAGAGCACAAAGCATACTAGCACACTTTCTATATGAGTATTCGCGTCCACGAACTGGCAAAAAAAATCGGCAGAGACAATAAGGAGACCATCGAAATCCTTAAGAAGTATAGTATCGACGCAAAAAGCGTATCCGCTACCGTCGATAACATTACAGCTGCTGCCATAGTGGAGGAGTATTCAGTCAAACCTGAAGCCGCCAAGACTGAGGAGACTCCGAGCAAGGTTAAAGAAGCCCCGAAGAAAACGGTTTTACCTCCAGGAGTATTTGTTAAATCTGCAGCTCAAGTAGAGGAGGAACACAAGGAAAAGGAAGAGGCAAAACGTGAGGCTGCCAAGGCCGCTGCGACGCCCCCTGCTCCTAAAGCACCTTCGCCCGCTCCCAAAGCAGCGGCCCCTGCACCTGCTGCACCCAAAACACCACCGACTCCAGGAAGAGCCCCAGCACCGGCTCCGATTCCTAGCGTAAAGAAAGCTGCAAAGGCACCACCGCCAGCGATGGCACCAAAGCCAAGCCCTGCACCGGCTCCGGCTCCAGTTTCATCCACACCGCCACCAGCGATAAAACCACCAGTTGTGGCTGCTCCTAAGTCTGCAAGTGTTCCCAAGCCTGCGGCGACTCCTAGTCCCGCACCAGCACCGGCTCCAACTCCAGCACCAGCTCCAGCTCCGACTCCGAGAGCACCTGTTCCAAGTCCAAACGCACCTACCATCAAAGCCAAAGTACCAGCTGCTCAAACAGATGGTGGTGACGAAGGTGAAGGCGTAGTTGACGGAGAAAAGAGGAAGTTGCAGATGAAACCCCCGATTGTCGTAAAGGACTTTGCCAATCGTTTGGGGATGAAACCTTTCCGACTGATCTCCGAATTGATGGAGATGGGTATTTTCTCATCGATGAATCAAACCATCAATGAGGAAATCGCTGCGAAAATTGCAGACCTCCATGGCTTTGAACTCGACATTCGTCACCGTGGTGAAGGTACCGTCACGAAAGAAAGTCAGACGAAGGCCAAGAAGACGAAGACACTCGACGATGATCCTTCCTTGTTGGAAGACAGAGCACCCGTTGTGTGTATCATGGGACACGTCGATCACGGGAAAACGACCCTACTCGACAGTATCCGAAAAGCAAATGTTGTCAGTGATGAACACGGTGGAATCACCCAACATGTGGCTGCATACCAAGTTGAGCACAACAACCAAAAAATCACCTTTCTTGATACTCCCGGCCACGCAGCGTTCTCAGGCATTCGTGAACGTGGGGCAAATGTTACTGACATTGTTATCATTGTAGTCGCAGCTGACGATGGCTTTATGCCACAAACAGATGAGGCATTGAAATTTGCAAAAAGATCGCAAGCAGCCATCATGGTGGCAATCAACAAGATTGACGCTAAAGGAGCGAATCTTGACCGCGTGAAGCAGCAAATGCAGGAGCGCGGTATTCCGCCCGAAGATTGGGGTGGTGAAACTATTTGTGTTCCAGTTTCTGCTCTCAAGGGAGAGAACATTGATCAACTGCTCGAAATGATACTGCTTCAAACAGAGGTAGAAGAATTGAAAGCGAACCCTACTGCCAATGCTGAAGGGGTTATCGTTGAAGCACAACTCGAACAAGGAAGAGGACCAACAGCAACCGTTATCATTGATCGCGGAACCCTCAAAGCTGGGGACTCTCTAGTATGCGGATCCGTTTACTGTAAAGCCCGTGCTCTCATCGATGATAACGGTAAAAAGTTGAAATCCGCTCCTCCTTCAACTCCTGTCACCATCATGGGCTGGTCGGCTACTCCACGATGTGGAGATCGCTTTGAAAAGGTCAAAAATGACCGGGAGGCCAAAAAAGTGGCTGAAGAGAATCTACAGGCATTTAAAAAGGAAGAGACTGAATTGGCTGCAACCGTTGAGAGCGAGAAGCCTGAAGTCTCAGGATTGGACGCTTTGTTTGCTGCCATTAATCAAACTCAGCAGAAGGTGCTTCAAGTCATCCTCAAAGCTGACGTTGGAGGATCTGTAGAAGCCATCAGAGGAAGTCTGCAAGAGATCAAGAGCGATAAGGTTTCTCTTAAAATAATTTCTGCCGAAATCGGACCCGTCACCAAAAATGACGTTACCCGGGCAAGCACAGCTGGAGCGACGATCATCGCTTTCAACGTAGGACTCGAAAACGGTGTAAGAAGCCAGGCAAAACACGTGGAGGTTGAAATATACCAAAGCAGTATCATCTATGAACTCATTGATACGACAACGGATCTATTGGCAGAATTGCTCGATCCCGAAATCAAGGAAGTTCACGTTGGAACTGCGGAAATCCGGGCAGTATTCGCCGTTGGACGTGGAGTGGTTGCTGGTTGTATGGTACTCGACGGTAAGATTCTACGCGACAAAAAGGCACGTCTAATGAGGGATGGTGAAGTCGTCACAGAGAGCAAGATCGATACATTGCGCCGTTTCAAGGACGATGTAAACGAAGTCCGAACTGGATTTGAATGCGGTATCCGATTGCAGGATCTGGATACATACCAAGAGGGTGATAAAATCGAGTGTTTCGATATTGAAAAGATCAAACCCGAACTTTAGTTCACGGGTTTGAACTTCAATTCCGATTCCCACACTGCCCAATTATAACCGCTGAATTGAACCCAACGGAAGGCTATCGCGATGTCCAATCGAATGGTAAGAGTTAACTCCCTGATTCACAGGGAAATTAGTCAGATCATCCATACTGAATTTCAGATGGAAACGGTGGCGATTACCATCACCGAAGTAAAGATTCAATCAGACCTACGGCTGGGTAAGGTTTATTACTCCGTTCTCGGAGGAGAAGAGCAGATTAAGGAAGCGAAGAAATTCTTCAAACGTTTTTCGGGTCGCATCAAGTTCCTATTGGGAAACGCAATTGTTCTGAAGTATATTCCACATATCTCCTACATCTACGATGATTCACTCGCGAGAGGAGCGGAATTGGTCAACTTCATGGACGAATTCAAAAACGAAGAAGAACCGAAAGACAATGAATGAGTCCTACTTCCCAGAGTTCTCGGATGCATTTGCGCGACTAATCACACAGCTGAAAGGCAAGAAGGTTGCAGTCATCGGACACATTCGCCCCGATGGAGATTGTATTGGGTCCCAAGTAGCATTGTGTCGAATTCTCCGATCACAAGGAATTGAGGCAACCGCGCTCAATCAGCATCCCATTCCAACGAATCTGCGGGAGTTCGTAAAAGACACTGCATTCATTTCCGATACCCTCGAACCTGAAGGTGATTTTGATTACCGAATTTCGGTGGACTGTTCCGCACCCAATCGCATGGGGAAAATGTTTATGGACCGATTTCCATTAATTGATTTTTGCATCGATCATCACATTTCCAACTCCGGGTTCGCATCGATCAATTGCATCGACGCCAACGCTGCTGCCACTGCCGAAATCATCACAGGAATCGCACTCGACAATCAACTTCCCATCGATCCCGTCAGCGCTCAGGCACTTTATGTTGGCATCGCAACCGACACCGGCCAATTCCGCTATGCAGCGACAACAGAGCGGGTTTTTAATCTAGCAGCTGAGCTGATTAAAGCGGGAGCCAATGCCCATGCAGCCGCCCATGAACTTTACGAGCGGGAATCCGAAGGTCGCATCCGACTGCTACAACACTTTCTTAATACGCTTGAATCCCATCATGAAGGACAGTTGATGTTTGGAAAGATCACTCAGTCCATGTTCAAAGAGACGGGAACTCATCGCGAAGTGACGGAAGGCTTTATCGACTATGCCCGCAATATCGACTCAGTTCATATTGCTGCCCTACTCGAGGAACAAGTGGATGGATCTGTCAAAGGAAGTCTGCGATCCAAATTCCCATCCTACAAAGTTGACGAGCTTGCGGGAAAATTCAACGGTGGTGGCCATGCCTGCGCCGCCGGTTTCCACATGGATGTGCCCTTTAAAGATTTCCCAAAAACTTTCGTACAAGAGGTGAAAAATCACCTCGAATCTCTTTAATTTTCAATATTGAAGCTAAGGATCGTTATCCATGCAGACAGAACACGAATACAACGGTATTTTACTCATTGATAAACCGTCAGGAATCACTTCTCACGATGTGGTAGACAGAGTGCGGCGAATCTTGAAAATGAAAAAAGTGGGCCACGCGGGAACGCTGGATCCCAATGCCACTGGGCTCATGATAGTCTTGGTAGGCAAAGGAACCAAGGCCTCTCAGTTTTTAATGAGTATGGACAAAACCTACACTGGTAATATCCAGCTGGGCCTGGAAACGGATTCCTATGACATCGACGGGGAAGTCCTCGAAGAAAGTGTACCAGAACCTATTGAGGAAGCAAAACTGCTCGAAGTGATGCAATCCTTCATCGGAGATCAATACCAAATGCCACCGATGTTTTCTGCAAAAAAGGTAAAAGGTGTTCCGCTCTATAAACACGCCAGAAAAGGCAAAGAAGTGGAGCGGGAAGAACGTCTCATCCGGATTTCCGATTTCAAGTTGCTAAACAATCAATTCCCAAATCTCGAATTCGAAATGTCTGTAAGCAAGGGCACATATGTTCGCTCTGTCGCCCATGACATGGGTAAAAAGCTTGGAACCTGTGCTTGTCTAACCACTCTCCGTCGCACCAAAATTAGTGATTTTTCGATTGAAAACGCCGTCGATTTGGATGTGTTGGCAGAGTTGAGCACCGTAGGAATTAAGAGTCGGGTTATTCCGGTCTACAAAGCCGTTCCTTCATACGTAGTATCATAATTCTATTTCATATCTAAACTGAACCTGTAAAAATGGCACTCATTGTCCAAAAATATGGTGGAACTTCTGTGGCCGATGTTCAATGCATCCGCAACGTGGCACAGCGGGTGAAGCAGACTCGCGATATGGGAAACCAAATCATCGTCGTAGTCTCCGCACGCTCCGGTGTTACCAATGAACTCATTAATCGAGCCAAGCAGTTAAACCCCCGACCAGAACCACGAGAGATGGATTTGCTCATGTCAGTTGGCGAGCAGGAAACCATTGCTCTACTTGCGATGGCACTCCACAACCTTGGCGTCCCAGCGGTATCCCGCACCGGTGCTCAAGCAGGGATTCGCACTGACAATACCCACACTCGTGCTCGCATCCACTCCATCAGCGGTGGCGATATCATCGACCAGCTCAAGGAAGACAAAGTTGTCATTGTTGCCGGATTCCAAGGAGTCTCCATCAACGGACAAATCACAACTTTTGGACGCGGTGGTTCTGATCTCTCTGCAATTGCAATGGCAGGAGCATTAAAAGCTGACGCCTGTCAAATTCTCACCGATGTAGAGGGCGTTTACACAGCGGATCCTCGCATCGTTTCAGATGCATCCAAGATTCAAGAAATCAACTACGAAGAAATGCTGGAACTTGCCAGTAGCGGTTTCAAAGTTATGCAGTCGCGTTCTGTAGAATTTGCGCAGAAATATAATATCCCATTTGAAGTAAGATCCAGTTTTAACCAAATACCAGGCACTATTGTGAAAGAAGAAACGTCCCTTTTGGAAGGCATGTTGGTCACCGGAGTTGCACTCGATCGCAACCAGACCCGCATCACGATCACTGAACTTCCCGACCGCCCCGGTACCGCTGCAGAAGTGTTTAAGATTCTCGCAGAAGTCGATGTGGTCGTTGATATGATCGTTCAAAATATTGGACGCGGAGGAGTGGCCAATATCTCATTCACCGTCTCAAGGGATGATGCAGACCGTGCGGAACTCGCAGTGCGTAAGTTCTACATGAATCATACGACTTCCGAAGATTTCGTAACTCAGACCGAGATTGCCAAACTCTCAGCAGTGGGAGTCGGAATGCGTTCCCAGCCCGGAGCTGCGGCAAAGATGTTCGCCTCCCTCGCAGATGCCGACGTCAATGTGATCATGATATCCACTTCCGAAATCAAAATTTCAGTCGCTATTGATCCCGAAAAAGCCGACGAAGCTGTCCGCGCAGTGCACGCAGCCTTTGGACTTGGGAAAAAGCCCTGATCTCATAAAGGACTTCTTATGAAATTCATCAGCACTAGAGGTCAAAGCGAACCGCTGGCCTTCACCGACGCAGTTGCAAAGGGATTAGCCCCCGACGGTGGTCTTTATCTCCCTGAGGCTCTTCCCGATTTATCTTCTCATTTAGAGGAATGGAAGGATCTGGGCTATGCGGATTTGTGCTATGAATTCATGCAACTCTTTGCCACTGACATGCCGTCGGATGTGCTGAGAAAAGCTGTAGACTACGCTTACAAAGACTTTTCAGATCCAGAAATAGCCCCCGTCAAACAACTGCACGACGGCTTATATGTCTGTGAATTGTTTCACGGCCCTACCCTGGCATTCAAAGATTTCGCATTGCAGCTACTCGGGCAGTTTTATGCTTATCAAATTGAAAAAACAGGCCAATCCATCAACGTGCTTGGAGCGACCTCTGGTGACACTGGTTCTGCTGCCATCCACGGGTTAATGGACCTTCCTGGCATCCGTATCTTCATCCTTTACCCCATTACGGGTGTCGCTCCATTGCAGGAACGTCAAATGACTTGTACTGGCTCTGAATCCGTTTTCCCCATCGCCATTGATGGCTCCTTTGATGATGCGCAGAAATGGGTTAAACAATTATTCGGTGATCAATCATTTAAATCGCAATACCATCTGTCTGCGATCAACTCGATCAATCTTGCCCGTGTTCTAGCCCAGTGCGTGTACTACCTCTATGCATGGTTCCGGATTCCCGCTGACAAACGTGAGAATCTAGAAGTGGTCGTACCAACAGGAAATTTCGGAAATATCCTTGCAGGATGGATGCTCTCGAATATGGGCGTGGACATCCCCTATTTCAAAATTGCCACCAACCAGAACGATATTCTTTATCGTCTATTCGAAACAGGAGTCTACGAGGTTCAGGATGTAAATCCAAGTCTGGCACCCTCGATGGATATCCAGGTCGCATCCAACTTCGAGCGTTTTCTCTACTATCTAGTCGGAGGCGATTGCAACGATTTGAGAGCGATCATGAAAACCTTTTTGGAGACAGGGAAGTTCACCTTCAAACAATTTAATATCGATCGTTTTTCGTCCTCTCGCTCCGACGATCAATCGATCGCACGAAATATCAAACGTATCCATGAACAATACGGATACGTGGCGGATCCCCATACAGCCTGCGCATTTGAATCCCCGGATTCTTCCAAAACACAACTGATTATGTCGACCGCGCATCCGGCCAAATTCCCTGATGCAATCAAGGATGCAATCGGCGTTGAGGTCACCCACCCTTCTCTGGATGTTCTCAAATCCAAACCCGTTGTTCGCCACGAATTGAAGTCCGATCCAGACGCCATTCGCGCCTTCATCGAGTCACAAGTAAACTAGTCCGAGAACGTTCTTTGTTCATCTGAAATGCTTTTTGCAATGCAGATACCAAAAGCGAATTGACTCCCGTTTCAAAGGACCAAGTCGGCATACCATTCGCTACAACAATAAAGAACTCGAAGAACAAACAAAAAAACGAAAACACGTTCTATTAAGTGGATTTCGAGGGCTGTTCAAAGAGGTAAGATCATCGATTTTCTCCACAGATTGGTGAGTCCATATTTCATTATCGTTTCATGCTAAAATTAGTTTACTTCATGGAACCTCTGTTATTCAATCGAGTCCATATATTGAACCTCTAGCCTCAAAAAAAATGCCACGTCTTTCTGTTGCGATTTTCATTCCATTCATTTCCGCCATCCTTGCCTTTTCGCAAACGGAAATAGTCTTCAAATCAGGTGACTCGGAACTTGCGGTTGCGGGCTTCGAAGGGACTCGGCCATTTTCAATTGATAAGGGTCGAAAACAGTTTTTTTCGGCCAACGGGATTTTCTCAATAAAAGGCACTCTGGAAACGCTATCACCCTATGCCTATTTTTCACCTCTTGCTTCGAGGAAAATCATAACTCGTTTCGGTGCAGATGAATCCATCATTACTGAATATCGAAATTGGGTAACATTGGGATCTGATTACAAGGGTCAAAATTCTTGGACCATTCGAACAAAGCAATTGCTCAATAATTGGGGGTTGCCCGAGAATACAAACCACTTATTTGCGGTTGCTTGGATTGATCCAGATTCTGATAAACATCGGCTTAAACTACTCCAATACACTCCCTTACCAGAAGAAAACGGAACACGTGTATATCGTCGAAAGACATTAAGTCTGAATTCTTCAGAACGTCTGATTCCGGCGATTTTTCTCATCGATGAAGAGGGTAAGCTAATGGCCTTTCCCAAAAGTAATGAGATAGAATTATTTACTCAATTGGCGCTAGTCCTGATCCATGATGACGCCACCACTCTTTCACAAATAATAAAGGAGAATCCTCAATTATTGAAAAAGTCATACAGTGGTTTCCTTCCTTTTCACATGGCCGCAGCATATGGAGCTGTCAGTTGCATGCATGCCCTTTTGGATGCAGGTGCAAATATCAATGAAAAGACTCCACTAAAGCACCAAGCCATCCATCTAGCCGTAGGGAATTCTGAACTCTCAGCCCTTGAGTTTCTCGTTCACAACAAATGCAATATTTCCTCGGGGGACTATGAGGGAGACAATCCACTCCATGCCGCGGTTTACGTGAACTCGCCCGAAATGGTGAAATTGCTGGTTGAGGCAGGAGCTAAAACAAACAAAAAAAATAAAAGAGGATTCACTCCTGCCGCAATTGCAGTCAATGAGGATGATTTTGTTCTTTTTCGGTATTTGTATGAACGTGGATCCAAGATTCCTCTAACTTCCCGGAATAAACAGATCATGTTGGCGAAAGTCATTCGTAAAAACGATCTCGATAATCTGAGTTTCATCGTAAAAAAATGGCCAAAAGTTCTAAGTCCTTCTCAAGGATTTCATCCATTATGCAGTGCAGCCAAAATATCCAATAGTCGGTTCGTCCAAGCTCTACTCGACTACGGACTCGATCCCGATGAAGTCGATTTAAATGGATATACACCTCTGATGTACGCTTCAGCTGGAAACCTTGATGCGGTTCGCACCCTAGTCGAAGAAGGAGCGGATCCAAACCTCGTGAATCCCAAGGGAGGTTCGGCGTTACATGTTGCAATTCTTAATCAGCAATTGGAAATTACAAAGTTCCTCCTGGATAATGGAGCAAACCCAAATCTTAAAAATCCAGATGGGACTCCTATTTTGTGGTTTGCAACGTTGATGGGAAACCGCCAAAGCCTCCATGAATTAATCAATGCTGGCGCAACTTGTGCGATGACAGAGGATACTGCGGTTCCGATTATGGAATACGCATTTCGCTACGATATTCCCGAGATTGTGGAAATAACGCTTACTCAATGCCTGAGACCTGATTTCAATTTCTATGAAGATATTCCAGCCTACTGGGTAGCGAAGTATTACAAATCTGAAGCAATCATGGATTTGCTCGAATTAGCTGGGATAGACCCAGAAACGATCGTTTCACCAACTATTGTTTCACCCAAATCATTGAGGGACCAAGTAGAAATTACAAATAGAGCTATGCCAGTAGTTCCATATGAAATTGAGGAAAAATACGGAGAATTCACTGCTAGGGTTCAGTGCATTGTCGATAGAGATGGGCAGGTCATTCTACCAAGAATTATCAGTAATCCGGCGCCAGAGCTTCGAAGAGAGATTCTAGAATCGATGAGGGAATGGAGATTTAAACCCTTGATGGTAGATAATCAACCCGTGCGATCACAGTTTACAATTCCTCTTAAGTTTATACCCCTACCCGAAGAAGATCGCTTTTTTGAAATCGAACAAACTGAGATAAAACCGGTTCCCAAACGCCAGATAGAGCCAGTTTATCCTCCTTCACTCAAAAGAACGAGAGTAAACGGGAGAGTCACAATTGCTTTCATCGTAGACAAGGAAGGGAACGTAATTAATCCGATTGCCGAAAACGCCAGTCACCCAGCTTTTGTTCAACCTGCTATCGATGCTATCTCCAGATGGAAATTCAATCCTGGCTATCGTGGAGGAGAACCTGTCGCCGTTCGAATCCGTGCCCCACTTATTTTTCGAGTGAACTGAATGAATATAAAGGAATTAGATAGAAATGGCTTTCATACCATCGAATTCGAAATCAATGATTCAAACTAAGCGCGCAGGGGTAAAAAGCGGTCAACAGAGAAAAAGGACTTCAGGACCTCTTTCGAGTCAGCAAACACAAGGGTTGCAGCGGCAGGTTCATCCATCAATTTTTCATAGATGCTCTGGAGACGATTACCGTACGTTTCGAGATTCAATTTCCGCTCAATGATGGAGGCATTGTTGTCTACCACCTCGGGCCGCTCTGGCTCGTAATTGAACAGATTCTCGTAATTTGACTGCAGAATATAGTCGGATTGAACACTTTCGATCACTTCGCGTTGCGCGATTTCATCCAACTTCGCAAAATCGATTTTAAGATTCTTCACCGATGTTTCCACCCAATCATCCATCCAGCTCTCTTCAAAGGGCATTCCATAGCTTTCATGATAAGATTGAATAACGGATTTTAGACGAAAGCGAAATTCATCAAATCTGAAAATCGTGATTGGGATCGGTATAGAATCATAAAGTTGATTCATTTCGATCCCCATGTCCTTGAAGTCTGTAGTGATTTCAGGAAGGTCTCTGCCAACCAAAGTTTTCCCAAAAACCCAAGGTTCGACAAACCCAAGACCATATCCCTCCGCAACACTCGTGCTGATGATGCAGTGTGCATGATCCACAACCGAGTCGAAGGACAGGCCGTAGGACTGAACAACTTCAAAATTCACATGCAATCCAAGTTCCGATGAAAACTCTTTCCACTGATGATATTCATTTACAAAGTCCTGACTCGTGGTGCCCAAAGTCGTCACAAAGAGCCGTTTTTTTGAGGGCAAAGCTGCATGAAGCAAAAGCTCACCAAGATTTTTGCGACGAACTGCTCTTACTGGGTATAGAATGATCTCGTCGAGACTGCGATTCTCACCCGTATCGTCATCGTATTCCAACTCACGAATCATCACGGGATTTGGCAGCCAGGTTATGTTTTCTTCAGGGATCCCCGCTCCCGTCAAAATCGAATAATCCCGCCGATTGAGAACGGCATATTGGATATTGTCCGCCACCGGATAACAACTTTCCGCCTCCAGATAATTCTCTCGGAGACGATAGTTACTCGGACGACCATCTTCCGCAAAATCATGAATTTGCAGAAGCAATTTACAACCTCTGTTAGCGAGTTCGACGACCACATCGGCCATGGCCGGGTTCTTTCCAAGAGAGTGATTGTGGATATGCCAAATATCTGGATCATGGCCAAAAAATTCTTTAGCCGTCGCCTGCATTCGATCCGCAAGCGTGGTGGGATCAATCCGCTCGGCTTCACTGGCGTAACCAATTCCATCCACCACCCGATTGGGAAGAATGCAATCCTCTGAGGGAGCTTCCCCACAAAGTGTTAGCGCTTTCGCATTTGGAATAGTTTCCAATAAGGCAGCGAGAGCGTTTTCCATAACCCGGGTCACTCCACCCGATTTTATATGATAGTGAACGAACGCTACTCGCATTATTTGAGGCCGTGTTTTTTCCGATAATCTGGATTTTCAATCATCGGTGGACGCTCTTCTTCCAGGATGTTGAAAGTGACTTGCTCATACCGATTTTCCTGTGCTTGAAACTGACGATAAATGGTTTCGAGTTCCGGCATTTTTTCGATCATCCCGTAGGATTCCACTCGATTGAAAAAGCTCTGAAGGATCCCAAATGACATTTTTCCGAGCGATAGAGTGGTTTGGTTGCGATGAACCCGTTGATCGAGGTCAGTCTGAGCAAAAGCCCCCAGTCCCCAGTCTTTGTAGACATCCAAAATGTGGGAAGTTTCCACACCATAGCCAATTGGAAATGGTATTTTATCCAACACAGTACGACGAACAGCATATTCCCCCGACAAGGGTTGGATGAGTGCCGTCAATTCAGGGAAGAAGAGACTAAAAAGTGGACGTACTAAAATTTCGGTGACTCGCCCACCCCCACTCGGTCGCAAACCTGAGGAGAATGCCAATGGGCGATCATAAAATGCTTTCACATAATGGATTTCGTCCCGGTAAATCAAAGGAGCAACAAGACCATAAACAAATCGCGGATGGATATTTTTGATATCGGCATCTACGTAACAAATGATATCACCCTCCAATTGGTGCACTGCCTTCCATAAGTTTTCTCCTTTACCTTTTTTGAAGCCAGTCTTGGGAAGAATATCAGCAGAAAGATAGGTATCAGCTCCGAAAGAAGCGGCCACTTTCAAGGTATCGTCAGTTGAACCCGAATCGATAACTGCAAGTTCATCAATCAGAGGGTAGCGATCCATCAATTCGGACCGCAGGATCACAATTTCTTTCCCGATTGTCCTTTCCTCATTAAGAGTCGGAATACAGACTGACACTTTCAGCCCCTTCTTTTCCTTCTCCTTAATGAGTTTCTTGATATCCCAAAACTCACCGTGATGGAAAGTATTTTTTTTAAGCCAAGTTTCAATCTTCATCACAAATTCCTTTATCGATAGCAATTAGCAGTGCTACCAGCTGCGTCAGACCCGCAAATATAGGTTCGATTTCGGCACTCTCTCCCATTTCATGAACATTTGATCCTTTGGTTAAGCCAACCGTGCATGCAGGGATTCCTTTGTCGACAAAAGCACTCAGTTGCCCGGTCGATGGAGCAATTTTAGGTTTCACCCCCAATTGCTCAACTATCGCTTTCACCGTTTTTACCAAAGGATGATTGTAGGCAACCCCACCCATTTTACGGCGAGCGACCATCTTAAGTGTAATCGTAGAGTCCGTCGCAAAATCAATTTCATCTACAATGTCTTGAATCACCTGCTGGATCCAAGTGATCCGCCCATGTTCTTCACTGCGTATTTCAAATTTCAAACTCGCACGAGTTGCTTCCGTATTGTAAGCATTGCCTCCGTGAATGGAACCCAGAATGACGGCAGTCTTGGGTTGACTCGGGAGAGGAATTTCTTGGATCCGGGATACAATGCGATTGAGAATTGCAATCGCACCTCCACTTCCAAAATCTTTCCAATCACCACGTTCAGGTGCTTCCACGGTGATTTCTCCGCGGAACATTCCGAGCGAACTGTAACTTAGGCGACCTAGGTGAACGCCACGGACAACAACACCTGTTCGGATGGGAAAAGAGGTGTTATCGAGGAAGAATCTCAACCCTTCGAGATTGCCTTTCCCAAGACTTCGGGTCTCAGCCATCAATACCAAATCATCTTCAAACTCGAGCCCCAGTCGATCAATGAGTATCGGTAAAGTAGCAATCGCCGCAAGTCCCAGGGAATTATCACAAATTCCGGGTCCAATGATGCGATCACTTATCACCGTCATCGCATGATCCACACTATTTTCGATGTAGGAGTCCGCGTTTGCTGAGACCAGAATTTTTTGTTTTCCACTCTTCCCCGGAATAACCGCAACGGCATTGCCCATCTCATCAATCGAGATTTTCTCCAAGCCTGCTTCGGTGAAACGGTCCCGTAGAAAAGCAATTCTGTTCTCCTCCTGAAAAGTGGGTGACGGGATCTCTCCGATCATCACCGAATTAGCCAACATCACTTCCTTAACAGCTGTTACATGGTCTTTCAACCCAGCCAATATTCGCGAAATTTCCGCATTTCGGTCACTCATAATTCGAATAGTGCTTCATATGGTTTAAATTGTCTAGTAGGTAATAAAAAAAGGATTTTTATTATTCGTTAAAATGCCTAATTGGAACTTCCAAAGCAATATATCGGCCTAACCTTTGATGCTGTTACAATTTCTGCAAAACTTCTTTACAATCCAATTCCAATTTGAACTTCAGATTCCGGTTGATCCTTGACACAACGCCGACGAATGTTGTGCTAAACCCTTTGCTTAAGCACCGTCATCCTTTGAATTCATGAGCTCAAAACAACCCAAGCAAGGTAAGCCTACCACTGATAATACCCACGATCTGTTCGCAGTTCGCATGGAAAAACTAAAAACAATGGAGGCGGAAGGGAAAAGTCCCTTTTTTGCTAATTGCGAACAATCCCATACATCCACGCAAGCGGTTGCGCTTTATGAAGAAGGTTCGGAAGAACAACCGACCGTCAAAGTAGCGGGCCGCATTGTCGTTTTCCGAGTGATGGTAAAGCAAGCTTCATCAAAGTCCTCGACCGCGACGGACGCATACAAGCCTATGTGACTCGGGATGAGCTCGGTGTAGAAGACTATCAGAAATTCAAAAAGTACGACCTTGGAGATTTCCTCGGAATCGAAGGTCCTCTCTTCGTTACTAAAACAGGAGAAGTGACGATTCGCGCAACCAAGGTGACGCTCGTATCAAAATCACTGCGCCCTCTTCCCGAAAAATTCCATGGTTTGGCGGATGAAGATCAAATCTATCGACAACGATACCTCGATCTGATCGTTAATGACAAGTCTCGGGCGACTTTGCAGTTCCGAAGTCAAATGATCAAAGAGATCCGTCAATATCTTTGGGAAAATCAGTTTCAAGAAGTGGAAACTCCTTCGCTGCAAAGTATATCGGGTGGCGCTGCGGCACGACCTTTCTTCACGAAGTCCAATGCTCTGGGCTGCGATTTCTCGATGCGCATCGCCTTAGAACTTCCGCTTAAGCGTTTGCTTGTGGGAGGATTTGATCGTGTGTTCGAAATCGGAAAAGTGTTCCGCAACGAAGGTATTTCACGCCGTCATAGCCCTGAGTTCACCATGATGGAGATCTATCAAGCCTATTCCGACTACCGCGGAATGATGGAATTGTTCAAAGGAATGATCGACCGTATTTGCGAAAAGTTACTTGGTACCTATGAGATCGAACGACCCGAGGGTGACGTGATCAACCTCAAGGGTGAATGGCGGGAAGCGAAATACAAAGATCTCATCATTGAAGCGACTGGCGATGCCGATTGGTTCTCAAAAACAAAAGAAGAGAAACTCGCATCCTGCAAAGAACTCAACATCGATGTTAATCCAGAAAACGAAGATTTCGAGGTCACCAACAACGTGTTCGAAAAGCTCATCGAGCCTACGTTGATTCAACCCACTTTTGTGACTCATCTCCCCAAACAATTGGTACCACTGGCTAAGCAATGCCAGGAGGATCCAGATGTAGTGGAGGTATTCGAATTATGCATCAATGGTCAGGAGATTGCCCCAGCTTACACCGAGCAGAATGATCCAATTGCCCAAAGAGAAGCATTCGAAATCCAGGCTGGTGAGGAGATTCAAAACATTGATCAGGACTTTCTCCTCGCGCTCGAACACGGTATGCCGCCAGCAGGAGGAATGGGGGTCGGAATCGATCGCCTCGTCATGATGTTGATGGGCACCAATAATCTACGCGATACCATCCTTTTCCCCACACTCAAACCTACCAAGGCCGAGCTGGGTGTAAAAGAGACAGAATCCGAAGAATCTTAGACTCTCTTTGACCGTTTTTGAGAGCGTAGAAATACCTTTTCAATAAAAAGCCGATGGGGGAAATACTCATCGGTTTTTTTATGGGTCATTCAGAATGCCAGCCACCACGTTAAGGAACGCCACCATGTTCTCGAGATGGGGCGCATGCCCAGCTTCAGGGATCACATGACAACGAGCGTTGGAAAGTTTTTGCTGCATCGACTCATGGATTTTTCCAAACTTTGCATCCCTTTCTCCATGCACCAAGTTCACCGGTAGACCTAACTGATCCAATCGATCCCAGACAGGTTCCAATTTTCCGTTACTAAACTCCTGCATAACATTGCCCAGACAATTTGGATTTAACAATCGTTTGCGGGCCATGCGAGATTCATGCTCGAGGGAATTTCCTTTCGATTGCGTGGCTATAATTGGCTGTTGAACCCACGCCTCTACAAAGGCCTCGATCCCTGAATCGTGTAGCAAATCAATCCACTTCCGATCCTGCTGCAATCGTTCCCTCCTTGCAGAAACCGCTTCGATACCAGGAGTAACGCCGACGAGTATGAGCCTCGAAAAATCCCAATGCTGCTCCAACTGTGCACGTAGTAATAATCTAGCCCCCATCGAATAGCCCAATCCGATCAAATCAACTGAATCCTCCTTCGCTTCTCTCACGATTTCATCTATTCGAGCACAAAAATGGCTCCACATATCCGTAGAACAATTCGACACTTTCCATTCTCGCTGGTGTCCCGGTAAGGAGACGAAACGCCAGTCTACTTCGAGCTCGCCAGCTTCGTAAAGCGGAGCAAAGTCGAAAGGTTCCCCAGTGAATCCGTGAATGGCGAGAATCCGTTTACTTTGTGAATATTGAGAACCAGTCGATTTCATTCTGGAAATTTAATAAATGTCCTGTAATACCTAAGACTCACAAACATGGCTGCAACTGTATTTACTATAGCAAACCAAAAAGGAGGCGTCGGAAAGACTACGACAGCCATCAATCTCGGCGCCGCATTGGCAAACCGATACATCGATACACTGATTGTCGATATGGACCCGCAGGCCAACACCACAAGTGGCCTTGGTTTTGAAAAAAAAGAAGGAGGTAGCATCTACGGTCCGCTGATGGGGGAAGGCTCTGCGCAGGAGAAAATTCTTCCTACCGATAACGACCATCTCTTTCTCATCCCTTCCGAAGTCGACCTTGCGGCAGTTGAAACAGAATTATACAACACCCCCAACTACCTGATTCAGCTTCGCAAATCACTCGAATCGATCATGCGATCCTTTCGCTTCGATGCCATCGTGCTCGATTGTCCACCCTCGCTTGGAATTATCTCCATGAACGGACTCGCGGCGGCGGACTACCTCATGATCGCACTGCAGTGTGAATACCTTGCACTTGAAGGACTTGGTCAAATTCTCAAGACGATGGATCAGATCAAGTCAGCAGGCATCAATCCCAAGCTGGAACTGGGTGGGATTATTATGACAATGTATGATCTGAGAACCCGCCTCTCTCAACAGGTTGTCGACGAGGCGAAAGAGCATTTCGGAGAGAAAGTATTTGATTCGATCATCCCGCGAAGTATTCGCCTGGCAGAAGCTCCCAGTTTCGGAAAGTCCATCTTTGATTACGAACCCAATTCACCAGGTGCCCATGCGTATGATCAACTCGCAGATGAGGTGATTCAAAAATTCCATCTCGATAAGAAAGAAAATCTAAAACTTTCTTGAGTGGAGCTATCTAAGATTGTTCAAACAGGTATTTAGCAACACTCATCTTTAACGCTTATCCCGTATTCAGCCGACCCAGTGACAGATGGTTAAAAGTCAGATCAGAGCTCTACAGAAAAATCTCCAATATCGTTTCAAAAACGCTAAACTGCTGGAGTTAGCCCTTACTCACCCCTCATTCGTTCAAGGGACCGATCAGAGCGATTCCCACAATCAACGTCTTGAATTTCTCGGAGATGCGATTCTCGACATGATCGTGGCGGTCGAACTCTACAAAACCTATCCCGACAAAAGGGAGGGCTTTTTAACAAAGGCGCGTTCAACTATCTGCCACGGAAAAAATCTCACTCAGATGGGCCGCGATTTTGACCTCGACCAATATCTGCAATTGGGAAAGGGAGAACAACGCGCAAAGAGTAAAAACCGCAGTCAAGTAATCGGAGACTGCCTCGAAGCCATCATCGGAGCAATCTACCTAGACGGTGGATATAAATCCGCTCGAAAAATGGTGCTTAAGTGGGTTCGTTCTCAAATGGGTGAACTCGAAAAAGAGATGCTCGCGATCAACTTCAAAGGATCGCTGCAGGAGTGGTCTCAGTCCCACTTTGGCACAAATTTATTCGAGTATCAGCTTTTGAAAACTGAAGGACCGGACCACGCAAAACAATTTGTCATCCAACTGAGTTTACAAAACCATCCGGTTTCAATGGGCACAGGATTTTCAAAAAAGGAAGCAGAATCCGAAGCGGCCGAACAGGCTCTCAAAAAGATCCGAACCGACGAAAAATGCTATTTGAAACTCGCCGAGAGCCCCCACGATTCTTTCAACACAGAAGGAGACGAAAAACCGGAATAATTGCCGGAGCTTTTGGCATTAATCATCAATCGTATGGCAGCGATTAAGTTGCATCGCCACCCATGTTTTGAAACCGATACCGTTACCAGATTCATTTAAAAAACGTTGGATCTCCGGTGTATCGGATGAGGCTTTTCCATCGATATTGATCGATCTCTGCCTCGAAAACTTCCCGTCCAGCGCGATTAACATCGCTTGTTTCGAAGACAGCCGCAGTCTCTCGCACTCACTCAATGAAGTCGAAGCACTGCTCAGCCTGCCCTATTTCAAAAAGCACCCCATCGAAACGGCAGAGTTTCCCAACCTTGACGACTACCAGCATCTCGAGTCGGTGATACTCGACAAACAGTGTGACGTGATTCGCGCTCTTTCGCTCATTGAGAGCACGAAAATCCAAAAACATCCACTACTGATATTTGCCACCGCAGATGCCATACTCCAGAATCTGCCATTGGTTTCGGAGCTTTCGGACAAAAAAATTAACCTCACAATCGGATTGGAGGTCGAATTCGAATCATTTAAAGAAGCCCTCGCAAATGATCTCGACTATGCTTACGAGGCCGTGTGCGAACAGCCCGGTCAATTTGCGGTAAGAGGAGGCTTAATCGATGTCTACCCCATCAATGCCCTGACCCCCTATCGCATCGACTTTTTTGGAGACGAAATCGATTCAATAAAAACCTTTGACCCGACCACTCAACTCAGCGAATCCACTGTCGAGTCTATTTCGATACTCCCTGCAGCTGAGCCCAAAAGCATTTCCGCTGATTCAAGCTCGGCCCTCCTCTCCAGTTATCTGGATGACTCCTGTAATTGGTATTTCCGAAACAGCAAAGAAATCGAAATTGGCGGCCAGCGTTATTTCTCCACTCCAGAGCGAATCCGAGATGCAGATGATCGGAAAATCTCGCGTTTGTGGCTCGATCGATCCTGCGCAAAATCAGACCAATGGGTCAGTATCGATGAAATCACAGAAGGATCCTCTTTTTTCAATTTGGAAACGCCAAATTTGGAACCCTCTTCAACCCCCCTTGCAGATTGGGCATCGCGTCAGGTTTTTATCGGTTCTGATACAGATGAGGAGGAAGCAGCTCTGCGCCAGAGCGAAATCCAAATGCTGCGCCGCCTAAACCAAGCCAGCAAAGAAGGCTACCAGATACATGTAGGAGTTTCCAAAGAAGATGAAAAGGAGCGGTATGAAACTCTCATATCGCAGCTAATCGACCCGAGCTCGAGCATCAATATTCATATTGCGTCACTGCCCAAAGGCATCGTATTTCACAAAAAGCACAAAGCCTATTTTCCTAAATGGCTAGAGAAACGCACGTGTAAAGGCGCAATTATTGTTTCCGAAGCGGATCTCCATCCCTACTTAAGAATTCGACTGGGAAGGAAAAAGCAACGGAGGGCTGTCGAAATATCCCAGGTGGATCAAATGCTCGATTTCACCGAGCTTACTGATGGAGATTTGCTCGTCCATCAGCAACATGGGATCTGCATTTTTCGAGGGATTCAAGCGTTGGACTTTTCATCAAACAGAGAATCGCTCTCCCTTGAATTTGCCAATGATTCAATGCTGCATGTTCCCCTCACAGAAACCCACCAGCTCACACGATACATTGGATTAACAAAACGGTCTCCAAAACTGGGAAAATTGGGATCAAATCAATGGCAAAAAGAGCGCAAAGCAGCCGAAAAGGCGACAATGGAACTCGCTGGAGAACTCCTCGCTCTTCAAGCACGACGTGACACTGTAACAGGTTACTCATTCCCTCCGGATGACGACTGGATGAAGCAGTTTGAAAAGGCGTTCCCCTACAACGAAACTCCGGACCAGCTCACAGCCATCAATCAAAGCAAATACGATATGGAACGCCCGCGACCGATGGATCGACTCATTTGCGGCGATGTTGGCTTTGGGAAAACGGAAGTTGCCATGCGGGCAGCTTTTAAAGCGCTTGAGGCGGGCAAACAGGTCGCTCTCTTGATCCCGACTACTGTACTCTGTCAACAACACTACCATAGTTTCCGTGAGCGAATGGCCCCTTTCCCAGTCACGATCGAAATGATCAGTGGTTTTCGCACTGCAGCCGAGCAACGAAAAACCCTGCATCGCCTGCAAACGGGTCAGGTCGATCTCATTGTAGGCACTCATCGCTTACTTAGCCAGGACGTCAATTTTCACGATCTGGGACTGATTATCATTGACGAAGAACATCGCTTTGGCGTGAAGCAAAAGGAAAAACTCAAGCTCATTGCCAATACGGTCGATGTGCTCACGCTCAGCGCCACCCCCATTCCACGTACCCTCTATATGGCACTTGCCGGAGCTCGGGATCTCAGTGTTATCGAAACCCCTCCTCGCAACCGACTGCCGATCGAAACAGTGGTCCGCAACTATACAGAGGAAATCGTCGATGCAGCCATCCGCACCGAACTTGCCCGAGGAGGACAGGTTTTTTATCTGCATAATCGGGTCGCTTCGATCGACAATGTGGCAGCAGCCATTCAAGAGCGTAACCCAAAGACAAGGGTGGTGGTCGGACATGGGCAGATGGAGAAAAATGATCTCGAATTGATCATGACCCGATTTGTGAACGGAGAATTCGATGTAATGGTTTGCACCACGATTATCGAATCGGGCCTCGATATTCCCAATTGTAATACGCTCATCATCGAAGGAGCCGATAAATTCGGCCTGGCACAGCTTTATCAAATTCGTGGGAGAGTCGGAAGGTTTAACCGCCAAGCTTATGCCTACTTACTTCTTCATGGACGAAAGCCCGTTGCATCCATCGCCCGCAAACGACTGACCGCAATCAAACAACATAACGAACTCGGAGCGGGCTATCGCATCGCCATGCGCGATCTCGAACTTCGCGGTGCGGGTAACATCCTTGGATCCGCGCAGAGCGGACACATTGCCGGAATCGGCTTCGAACTCTACTGCCGGATGCTTAAACAGAGCATCACTCGTTTCAAAGATGGAGTTTCTGGTCCAATTGTGAGAGCCACCATAGCACTCGATTTTGCCCTTTACGGAGAGCCCTCTGAGAATCAACAAAGGCGCAAAGGGGCGAAAGACGTAAAATCCAATTTTGATATCCTCAAAGCATCGGAAGAAGATGAGGTGTGGGTAAAACCCATTTTCGCATATATTCCTCAATCTTTTATTCACGAAACCAAACTTCGCATTGAATTCTATCGCAAACTTGCTTCGGCAGCAGAATTGGCAGAAGTGAAGGAAATCCGAGCCTCGATGAAAGATCGATTTGGTAAAATTCCCGATGAAACTGAAGCTTTGATCCGAATTTCTGCAATTCGTTGTCTCGCAGAGACGAAAAGTATTGCCTCAGTAGAGTCAAATAAGGGTAAACTGATGTTACGGATCGCTAATACCCGTTCACTGCAATTTCGGAAAACTGGTACCCACTTTCCCCGCTTGACGAAAAAGCCACCACTTCTACTATTGAACGACTGTCTAAATTATCTGTCGAAGTTGTAACCTTATTTTTAAGAGAAGAACATGTTACGTAATTGGATCACACCTATCATTGCTTTATTGGGAATCGCTGGCTATTCGTTAGTCTCTGCGGAAGAGAGTTTAACTCCATGGGAGGACCCGCTTGCCAATGGTATTGCCGCGAACGTTGAAGGACGGATCATTACCTATTCGGAGATTCGCAGACAGATGGCACCCATTATCCCGCAACTCATTCGGGAATCACGCACCCGCGAGGAACTCACCGCCAATCTAAATAACACGGCAAAGCAACTCCTACAAAGTTTGACTGATACGATTCTCATCGTCGCAGAATACAATGAACAGGAGAAATTTAAGATTCCTCAATCCTATGTTGAGAATGAGTTTGATGATACGCTCATCCGCGACTTTGATAACGATCGCTCCCGTTTCCTCGACTACCTGCGGTCTCAAAACATGACGATTAGGGAATTTCGCCGCGAGTTGCACGAGAACATTGTGGTGAGTGTCATGCGTTCACAAATGCGTAAATCGATGTCCAAGATCAGCCCTGAGAAAATCGAGCAATACTATGTCGAAAATAAGATCCAATTTTTCCAGGAAGAAAAAGTGCACCTTCGTCAGATCGTTCTTCGCTCTCGCAGCAAAGACAAAATTAATCTCACGCTGGAGAAGGCAAATAACATCATTTACGAACTCGACCAAGGAGCCCGTTTTGTCGATATGGCCACTGAATATAGTCAGGACACCATGGCCGAAAAAGGCGGAGATTGGGGATGGGTACAACGTTCGGATATCCGCAAGGAGTTGGGTGACGCCGCGTTCAATCTTGAAGAAGGTGAGTTTTCAAAAGAACCTGTCATTCTCGGAAATCATGTATTTATCCTCTACGTAGAGGAAAAGAAAGAAGAGGGCATTCAACCGCTCGAAGAGGTCAGAGAAATGATCGAAGATCGCATCATGACTGCGATTTCTCGTGAAGCCACGAACAAGTGGGTGGAACGTCTTCGCGAAGACGCATACATCCAGGTTTACATTTAATCTGATCATACAGTGTCGCTTACCAGCGACCTTCCATATTGGTCTAAACAAGGGAGTGTTGAAGTGATTGAGTCCTTGGTTATCAGCATGCAATCGCTGACCCCTGAGCTACTGTGGGTCATCTTGCTGGGATTCTCTTTCGCAAGTCTGCTGCTAATGCTTCGTCTCTTTGGAGTATGGGGTGTTACTGTCTACATGTGCGTTGCCTTAATCGCAGCGAACCTGCAAGTGCTTAAAACCGTGCAGTTTTCCCTTTGGGATTCCCCTGTAGCGCTAGGCACCGTGTTGTTTTCAACCACCTTTCTCTGCACCGATATTTTGACAGAGTATTTTGGAGCAAAAGAAGCAAGACGAGCTGTATTGCTCGGGTTTTCCGGGATGCTGCTACTCACCTGCTTTATGGTGCTGGCAGTCGGATTCACACCCCTACCCGATTCGATGCAATCCACCGAATGGGCTTGGGGCTTGGAAAACCACATCCACCTCAAGGCATTGTTCATGCCGATTCCATCCATCCTGTTAGCGGGATTTATCGCGTATCTTTGCAGTCAGATTCTCGACATTTGGATCTATCAACGCATTCGCACACTCACCCATGGAAAGTTCAAATGGCTTCGCAACAATGCTTCGACCTGGATTTCCGCTTTGGTAGACAATACTATTTTCAGTGTTTTGGCGTGGGTCATCTTCAGTTCCCACCCGATGGCTTGGCCAGTCGTGTGGAAAACTTATATCCTAGGAACCTATTTTCTTCGCATTGGTGTTGCTCTGCTGGACACTCCGATTCTCTATTTGGCAGGTTATTGTTTACCCAAAACCGCTCAGAATGAGAAATAGGTAGCCGAAATCTCAATGTTTTGGCAAATTAATGAGGCTCTCATTAAGAGACGGCCATCAAAGACAGATATCCATGAACCTTCACCCAGATCTATCATTTAAAATCACCCACAAATCCGAACCGAAACACGCACGGACTGGAATTCTGAACACTCCCCACGGAG
This sequence comes from Opitutales bacterium, assembly GCA_963676215.2. Classification (GTDB taxonomy): domain Bacteria; phylum Verrucomicrobiota; class Verrucomicrobiia; order Opitutales; family JAFGAQ01; genus JAKSBQ01. The sequence continues at coordinate 139,929 of CAXXVT010000031.1, forward strand.
CAATCGAAACTCCGAATTTTATTTTCTGCGCAACTAAGGGCGCCATCAAAGGCCTCACGATGGACCAAATGCGCGAGTGCGGAGCCCAAATTGTCCTGGCCAATACTTATCATTTATTTCTCAATCCCGGCGGTGAATTTCTGGAAAAACAAGGAGGGATTCATAAGATGACGGATTGGTCTGGGCCGATGTTGACCGACTCCGGAGGATTTCAAATTTTCAGTTTGGGCAATGGTTGGGTAGCTGACGAAATCAAGGGCAAACGCCACCACACTTCCGAAAAGAAGCTCGTGAAAATTACAGAAGAAGGGGCCCATTTCATCTCCTATGTGGATGGAACCCGTCATTACCTTACTCCCGAACTTTCAATTCAAACCCAACTTCAGATCGGAGCTGACCTCATCGTCGTTCTCGATGAATGCTCACCCTATAACGTCACTCGGGAATACACGGCAAAATCGATGGAACTGAGTCACCGTTGGGAGAAACGCAGCCTCGACGAATACCTCAGACTCTCTGATGGAAGTCAGGGGCTCTATGGGATTGTGCAAGGGGGAGTTTATGAAGACTTACGTCAACAAAGCGCCGAATTTGTAAACGATCATGCATTTTTTGGTCAAGCCATTGGAGGCTGCCTCGGCGGTTCCAAGGAGGAGATGTATGAAGTGGTTTCACACGCATCCAAATACCTTCGCAAGGATCGCCCGACTCATTTGCTCGGAATCGGAGGCGTAGAAGACATCTGGAATGGAATTCACGAAGGGATCGATACTTTCGACTGCGTGCACCCCACTCGAATCGCACGACATGGCGGGGCATTGGTCCGCCCGTGTGAATTTGAAGGCAAAAGCAATGTCAACCTTCGCAACGCCCGTTTCAAAAATGATGATAGTCCGCTCGACCCGAGATTGCCATGCAAAGCTTCGAACTACTATTCAAGGTCTTACATCCACTATTTGATTAAGGCTGGTGAAATGCTCGGGCTTCAACTTCTTACCATGCACAATGTTTGTTTCATGATGGAACTGATGAAAGCAGTTCGTCTAGCCATCAAAGAAGATAGAATCGAGGAAGAAATGAAAAACTGGGTTTGATTCCTTCAGTTTTTCAGAGGATAGTAGAATAAATCAATCCCCGCTTGTTATGAAAATCCTATCCCAAATCCCACTGCTGATATTTATTCTCATCGCTTATGCGGTGATAGCAATATCCAGTCCATCATGGTTGAACATCCGACAGACTGAAACCAATGTCAGTTTACCGGCCGTCGAAGAGGTTGACACTGATCCCGGTGTAATAGCGGATGAAACACCGGCAGTAGTGGAAGATATACCAGTCGAAGATCTTTTTTCAGGAACCACAGAGAAACCTGTTTTTCTGATGAAACTCGTCTCAGGTGCAACATGGGGAATGACCTTGGGGAAATCCTTATTTCATCCGCTTTGTTCCTCCTCTTCATCGAAATTTTTAAAAGCACCCGTCCGACTCAAGCTTCGATCATCGATCACATCCTTTCCACTTTTGTATTCATGCTTTTTCTCGTTCTTTTCATTGCCTGGGACAGAGCAGGGACTGGCGTGTTTTTCATCCTCACCATGATTTCACTCGTCGACATCATGTGCGGTTTCACCGTATCGATTGCTTCCGCAAGGAGAGATGTCAGCTTCGCAGCCCAATGATCCGACAATGTGGCTCCCTGCCAATCTGACCTGGACGAGCTTTAGACATCTCACAAAATCGGAATCTAGTTTGGTCCTCGCTTGGCGGAATGATTGCAGTGTACGGAAATGGATGCGGAATGAGGATCTGATTTCCGAAAGCGATCATGAGGATTTTTTGGCAAAACTGAAACACTCATCGGAAAAACAATACTATTTGATCCGTTATGAGAATGAACCAATCGGAGTAGCAGACTTCTACAACATATCTGAGGCGCAAAAGTCCACTTACTACGGCTACTATCTAAATCCAGAAAAAATCGGAAGTTCCTTCGGTTTAATGATGGAATTTTGGGTTGCAGAAATGGCATTGGTCAAAATGAAGCTGCTTCAATTGGTCGCCGAAACCAGACCTGACAATATCGCAGCCAACCAATTGCACGATCACTTCGCATTTGAAGCGAAAGATATTAACGCGGAGGGACTTCAGGAGGCCGTCTTAACTCAAAAAACCTGGTTAAAGCAACGATCTGTCATTCGGCCACTGATCAATCGCTTTTTTTAACTGAGTAGAGTTATTTCAAATATAAATCGGATTGCTACCCACCAAATGACCGCTTTTGTCCAAAAACTCTACTTAAATCGCGGTAAAACAGCCTAATCTCCATAAAGTTCACTTCATATTCGGCGATAATTTAGACCCATGAGTGAACAGTTTTTCGTTGGTAGAGCCAAAGAACTGGAGCGTCTCGAACATTTTACGCTTCGGCCTGGTAGTACTGCGTACCGCCCCAGACTCGCTCATATATGGGGCCCTGAAGGCTATGGGAAAAGTGCTTTGGTACAAAAGTTCACTTCTATTCTCTCCGAGGAAACCGTCCCAATCATCAGTTTTTCACCTGATATCTTACAGGCAGAAATAGCTGATGACACCGAATATTTTCAGCTCATTTTCAGATCCACTCAAACGAACATGGAGACTTGCACCCATGGGTAGAGCAACTGACAAACACTGAATTTACACCTGACAAAGACACGACGCAAAGTCTCGATTTCTACTGGGCACAGGTCCTTTTGGACGCAATGCAATTGATGACCCGAGAGGCCGTTATTGACCTCAAAGGTCTGAACCTGGTCTTTGTCGCAGATGAAATCGGCTCTCTTCCGCTCAACCAACGCATCGGTTTTTGTAATTTTATCAATCGACTATGCGAAGATTTGGCAACCGACTTCAACATATCGGTCGTCACAACAGGATCCACTGTTCTTGATGCGATTCCCGATATCTCTTCTTTTTGGAGTGATTCCATGGCCGAGGCCTTGAGTATTCAATTGGAAAATCTCACCCGCGATGAAACGTTCCGGCTATTGGAATCCCATGACCTCGATTCCAACCTCATCACGAAAATCTACAATCAAACCGATGGAAATCCAGGTAAAATAAAGTCTGCACTTAAAGACCAGGATCTTCAGGCCATCAACCTTGAAGAGTCCTACACTCGCGGCAAGAACATGATGTATCAATTCAACAACTTCCAAAGGCGTTGGATTCAATGGGCCGCAATCATTCGCAACTGCAATGAAGAAACCATATCCTTGATCACTGAAGGACCGGAAGTTGTCGAATGTATGAACTGGATCCGCAATAGCTACCCAAATTATTTTGATAGAGAGGGAAGTGACTACATTCTAAAAACTGAAATCCGCAGAGCGATATCAACCTATGTGCAAAGAAACGACCCCACTCTCTTCGCAGAGATCAATGATGTGGTAAAAAGACTCTCGAGTGTAAAACATGCCATCCCCAACTCAAACCACCGCTTTCTTCTTTCAAAACTGGGGGAGCTCAATTATTTTGACATGGCTCTCCTTAAGAAAGTTTTTAGCGACGACGATTATAAAGCGCTCCTGAATTTGATCGAAAACAAACCGATATTTTTTCGACAGGAATTGAATTCATATCGCCTTTCTTCAAATGTTCGAGCCGCCATCGGTATCTACAACAATCTCAAGAAAAACCCGGAGCGAGAAAAATTCCGCTATCGAGTCAAGACGCTTTGGCTTGAAAAACAAAAGGATCTTTCACAAAAAATCTCTCGAAGTGAAAAAGATCTCAACATAAGTGAAGATCGCAACCGCAGTCTCACTCAATCTCTTTCGAAAATCGAAACAGAGTTGCAGAAACTAAAACTCAATCAAAAAAGGAGTGCTCCTCCTCCACAGGTAACTCAAATTCAAGCTCCAAAACGTCTTTCATTGATAGGAGCCATCTTTTTCCAGACAATCGGTATCGGAATCCTTTACATCTATACACTGGTGATGCAAAACATGTCAGTTAGTTACTTGTTTCTCTCGGGTATTTGTATCGTTGCTGGAATTGTTCTGGGTGTAAAGGGACCTGGGAAGTCAGTTGTTGTTGCGAGTAATAGCGCTGTCGTCGACACACCGCGAAGCAAGAATTATGATGCGATCGTCAGTAATCTCGAAATCGATCTCCTCAATCTCGCCAGTCAAAAGGAGTTAGCACAAAGACAAATTGAGAAGGACAAGCTCCATATTTCCAATTTGAAGATAGTGAGCAAGCATAGTTACCTTGCAGAAAATTAACAATAAATGGACGACGAGGGAGCCAGTTCCTACCAAAAAGTGTTTCTTGTAGACTTGCACTTCGACTTTGGATTGATTGCCATAATCAAAGCATATGCCACTCGACGAACAGGTCATTCAACATCGCATTCAATCGTGCCCGCGGTTGGGGTCTTTGAGACGGATCAATTCGACTTTCCAAGACTTGGCAAATGCTGACCAGGACTTTACCGGACAAATTGCGGAAATTATCCGTAGGGACCCTTCCCTGACGTCACGATTGTTGCAAATGGTCAATTCAGTCTTCTACGGTCTTCGCGAAAAAGTCAGTAGTGTGGAAGATGCTGTGTTTTATCTCGGCACCAAGCAGATCAAAGAATTAGCTCTGGCAACTCCGGTATTGGAAGACATGCAGCGCTTCACCTCGAAGGTACCGAATGTAGATTGGACTCATTTTTGGCAGCAAAGTGTTGGCTGTGCCATCATGACGCGTGAGATACTCAGTTTCTCCAATGTCATATCGAAGGGTGACTCCGACTATATCTCGGGCCTCATATACGGAGTCGGCTATCTGGTATCCGTCGCAGCTTTTCCAGAGCAAATGGCAGAAATTCTATCCGATCGGCCTGAAACCGAAGAAGAGATCGAAGCCAAACAAATCGAGCTCATCGGTTGGTCGCAATCGGAAATAGGTGGTTTCTATTTGGAATCCAACAATATTCCGGAGCAGATCCGCCTGCCGGTAAAGCATCAAAACAATCCTGAAACTGCCGAACAACACGAGTCTCAAACTGCTGCTCTTTATCTCGCCAAACGCATGATTGGGGAGCTTCAAAATCCAGTTTCAAACAAAGTTCTGGAAGGACAAGAAGGCTCAGAAGTGACCGATAATAAGGAAATGCTTTTTTCAGGGAATTACAAAATTCCGATTACTCATTCTCCTGCGTGGGATGTTTGCCCGGAGTTACATACCATCATGTCCGATGAAGCAGGAGATACGATGTTCACAATCAGCTCACTAAGATATACGTTAGGGCAACTTCCCGCGATGCTCAAAGGCCTCGTATAGTCCTATAGAGACCATCTAAAAATACTCATTCATGTTATCGTCCTCTTCAGAATACCTGTTCGTGTATGGAAGTCTGAAAAGATCCTTCAAACACGCAATTCACCAGCATCTTGTCATGTATGCTAATTTTGTGGATGAGGGACAATTTCAGGGCAAACTGTATCAAATTGACTGGTATCCGGGAGTCATGGAATCCCCCAATCCAAACGACCGAGTCTCAGGGGAAGTCTTTCGCGTAAACGCACCGAATATTCTTTTACCGCTGCTCGATCAATTTGAGGGATACGATCCTATGAGGCACGGAAAAGGTGAATACATCCGTTGCATCCGCCCCATTCTCACTCGAGACAAGGTGACTCTTTCCTGTCAGATTTATCTCTACAATTGGCCAATCAAGGAAGCTAAGTTAATCCCATCCGGGGTATTCTAATTCCTGCAAAATACAAACTGCCAGAGTGCCCTAATTATCAAGGTAGTAACCTTGTCTCTCAATACCGAAGTCGCGACTTGAGACGTGACAAAGAAGGTTTCAACACTGAAATACGAATAGAAGAAGTATTCTTAGCATTTCAGATGCCACTGGAGCCTTTCTAATACAATCTTGCTTATTCGTAACTAATTAAAATAAACAGCCGGAAGGGGTTTGCCTTAGTGATGGTCGAAGCTTCAACGAAGTCCGTGGTAAATCCAAACAATTCGATGGCTTACTTCAGTGTCACATCCCATACCCGCGAAAAGCTTGATTCTCCATGAGGTCCATTGATCTTCAATACGACGACATAATGCCCTGCCTCGTCATACTGGTGCACAGGATGTTGCTCCTCTGAATGCTCTCCGTCTCCGAAATCCCAATGCCAGCTTTCTACTTCACCAGGAGTCTCGTCCTTGAAAGCAACTAAGCGATGATCCAGATCAACAATACTACAGCTCCACTTTGCTTTCCCTAAGGCCTCATATTCCGCTTCAAGCGGCATCAAACGAAAGGCAACTAACTCCGAAGCTTGTCCATACATAGTATGTGCAGTGGATAGATTCCAAAAGCCATTGTTGAGGGGGCTGTCCACGTCATCGTAGTCGATGATCGCCCAACTCAGTCCAATCAATTGTTTTTCCACAAAAGTGGTCAGTTCCGACAAACTGGGACCGTCTTTGCTCGCATGATCAAAAACAGTGATAAAAAACTCCAATTTAAGGTGCCCTGACTGCCCGGGTTCAAAATCATAATTGTAAGCAGCATTGGCATAGGGCAACTCCTTCAGCCACTGGGAAGGGCCCCAAAGCATCGTCCAACTCTTATTGCGGGCAGGAGTGAAAATGTGATAGTTTTGCGCGTGCTCGCCCTGCATGGAAAAAAACGCTTCTTTCTCAGTGATCAAATCGGAATTGTGACGAAATTTTCCAATCAATGTGCCTCCTGACAAATCTCCATCCACGACAATCTCGAAGGTATCATTCTTTAGGCCAGGCAGCGAAAAATCCCAATAATCATCATAAGCCTCATAGAGGAAATAGAGACGACTCATTCCCTTTACCCAACCTACTTTCACTCTTACATCAAGTGACTCAGGCAACAGTCCTTCATGCTTCCCCGAATCTTCCCACAACTCGGAGGTTCCCACAACATACCTTTCGGGAACCATATCCCAATCCTCAAAACAACCATCAATTCGTGGAATCCCATTTGCGGGAAACTGAAAAACTTTAAACTCGGTATCGGACCGCTCCAGCGCCGTCAATGACAGGCAAATTCCTGAAAATCCAATCAACAAAATTGGAAGAGAAATGAAGGTAGGGAAACGAGATTTCATATTCACAATGCGGGGAACCAAATTCAGATGGTAGAGATTTTTGGAAAATAGTAGAGCCGTTTTAAAACTCTATTCACAAAAGCAGACTTTTTGAAAAAGAAACACTTCTTACAGTATGACGTAAAGCGGGTATCTCACTCTGGGAATCATCAAAAAATGACAAACAACTAAATTTGACATTTGGGACAATAAAATGAGCTACGCCCTTGCTGAGAGATTCTAAGGATCGCACTTCCGCACTCGAGACAGGGTTGACCTTCTTTTTGATAAACGCGCAAAAAGTTTTGAAAGCCACCTTCACTTCCCTCAGCGTTCTGAAAATCTGAAAACGTGGTTCCGCATTGTTTAATGGCTTGGCGCAGCACATCGGGGATCACGTCATAGAGACGTCGGATTTCTTTCGGAGTAAGCGTATGGGTGATTCTTTCGGGGTGGATTCGACAACGAAACAGACATTCACAAACATAGATATTTCCAAGCCCTACCAACCGGTCCTGTCGCAACAGGAACTGCTTTGCCGTTTGTCGACAGCGACCAACCATCTGGCTCAGGTTTTCGTATGTAAAGTCCTCAAACAACGGATCAATTCCAGTGGGTAAAAATGCCTCTAAATCTGAGGCAAACTGAAAGGTTCCAAATCGACGAACATCCAAAAAATCCAGAGTTCCATCTTCAAATTCGACCGTTGCTCGAGGCGAGAGTCGAGAGCTTACCCCTTCTTTCTCATTGATATAGGTGAAATCTGGAACTCTTTCACCAACCCTGTCGTTGGGATGCCAGAGTAAACGCCCCGTCATCCGGAGATGAACAATAAGATAAAAAGTGGGACAAGAATTTTCGTCCGTCGTGAATGTCACCACAATCTGCTTACCCAGACGTTTCACAGTTTTGATACGAGCACCTGAGAATGGAAACGATGGCAATACGCCCAATTTAGAGTCATCGATCCAAACGTCTACGACTTTCTTATCGATCAATATCGAGGAGAGCTGACGAACGACTGTTTCCACTTCTGGTAACTCTGGCATATCTTCAGATCGTTGGAACTATCATAATTTTTATGACAACGCTGTCCTTGGACAAGAGGGAGTCAACATTACCGGTCCAACTGATCCCTTGTCGAACTCAACGACAACCTTTCCATAACTTTCGATAAATCAAGCTCCAGACACTTACTCTATCGACAACAAATCAGACAAAAATGCGAGCGCAAGTCCCTGACCCCAGCCTTGGGTCCATGTTTTTGATACCTGCTGATACCCTTCTCTGTCTTTCATGACTGCGGTGCCCCCAGAAACATTCAAAACTCTGCCATCATCAGTTACATTTTCCAAAATCCCTTTGATCGACTTTTGAATGTATTTTCCGTGCATGGGATTCCCATTATTGATCATCGCAGCCGCGATTCCACATGACGCTGAGACTTCTTCATAGGACTCCGCATCATCAATCAACGTTCTCCAAAGGCCATTTTCTGTCTGATAGTTTTTCAAAGCCCCAAGCTGATCTCTCAGTGAACAGTCGATATCCATACACTTAGGGTATAAATACCACTCCGGAAGCGAGCGAAGAACCTGAGACATCGTATAGGCCGCCCAAGCATTGGCTCTCCCCCAATGGAATCCTGACATATGATCTTTATTTAGATTGTTATAACCATGATACCAAAGACCACTGGCTTTATCCTGAAGATAAATAGTATGCCAATAATATTGATTAAGGGCATCTTCAATCAAGACCTCCTTTTTTAACTTAATACCGATTCTTAAAAGAAAATAGGCAGCCATAAAAAGGGTGTCAGCCCACGCTTGCTCAGGAAAATCGTCATCATCCGAAACCGTGTGTTGAAAAACCCGTTCTCCAAATCTCAACGCATCCTTTTGAAGATAATCGACCTTTTTCATAACGAGCTCCCAGTAACGCTCGTCTCCCGTCGCTTCATATAACGTGATGAGCACATGCCCCATCGCCACTGAATTCACCATCAGTGCCGGTATCCCAATTTCCATATACTCATCGACCCACGTAACAAGCCGGTCAATGTAAGATTGATTACCGGTCACTTCCCAAGCACGGGCCACTCCAAAGTAGGCAACTCCACACGGCCAATTCCAGACGAGATCCATGTTGAGTGTCTTATCAACAATATTGTCCATAATCGACAATAGCTGCTCTTTATCATACTCTAATTTCATATTTTGTCCTTCGAAACCTGAATTGGAATTTCCCTCTAATACTGAAACCGGAAGCTAGAAAACCGAGTATCAATAGCATTCTATTATCATAAAAAAGAACGTTTTTTGGCAAAGCCACGATAACAAAAAATCTCATTCGTTTCTGATCCAATTGAATGGGGGTTGAATGAGTCTGTTAAATTACTTTCGGTGAAAAATGTCCATCTGCTGAAATTCGGACCGTGCAAATGAGACCAATGAACTCATATCAAAACTCCCCTTTAATTCAACTATAGCAGAGTAGATTGTTTGGAATATTCAATGATTGAAAAAATATCGAATTGGAAGATGATCTCACCCTTGACACATTCATCCACAGCACAGTCCACATCACCTTGGTTGATTCGCATTTCGAAAAACTTTGAGCATTTTTCAAAGGATATTATCGACGACCTTGGTGCTAAGCTTACCAAACGCCTTGGTGAGGAGTATTTTTTGATTCAGTGTCCAGACTCTGATGCACTCAACAATAGCGATGCATCGCGTTATATTCGTTGGAAGCTATCGATGGACCACGCATGGCCCTGCAATCCAGAAAAGATGGAGGACTTTTTGGAAAAAGCAGCTCAGGGACTATTCAAAAAATTTGGTGACCACGATTTCCAAGGTATTTTTGTAGGCCGCTTGGATCCAAGCTCGAATCGGAATCACTACAAGGTACTAGCGACCAACCTTCGCAATCGGATACTTGAACTATTTCCAGATGATCTTAAGAGGTTGAAAGATCCGGAAGAACAAGACCCCCAGCGATCGAGTCTCTTTTGTCTCGTTGGAAAAGAAGGGATTTATTGCGGAATAAGTAGTCCACTCCAGGCAAATGGCTTTTACCCAGGTGGCACCAAGTTCATCAGTCAAAAAGCTCCGCATACGATAAGTCGTGCAGGAGCGAAAATTGCCGAAGCTTTACATTATTTGAGTCTACACGAGAGTCTACCCCTACCCAACGCTCATTGGTTGGAGTTGGGCGCGAGTCCGGGTGGGATGACCTCTGAGTTATTGGAACGAGGGTATCGAGTGACGGCCATCGACCGTGCACCGCTTGATTCCCGGCTCAAGGGTCACAAAAAGCTGAAATATACCAAAGCTGATGTCACCCGATACAACCCACCACCACAGGCGGAGTTTGACGCGGTTCTTTGCGATATGAATGGTGATGTGCAATTGTCCCTCAGCCATGTGATTCGCCTTTCGAAGTTCCTCCAAAAGGGTGGTCTAGTAGTCTTTACCTTGAAAACTCCAGGAGCCACAAATTATAAGGAGACCAACGCACTCTATCACAAGGCAATAGCCAGTGCGACCGCTGCCAATCTAAAATTGATAGCCTGCACCCACCTCACTTACAATCGCCACGAGTTCACACTGTTTTTTAATTGATACCTCTTCTGAGACTGACCTCGCTGCCACGGCGCAGGCGATATCTTTCAAATCAAAAAACTCCGATCAGTTAGTCCTATTTCGTTGAATTACTTTCTGATTCTAATTGGTAGCCGGATTCATGAGAATTCGGAGCAATTGCGTAAAAACTTGTGCCTTGAATCTCTGAATTTTTACAAATTCAGCTACCTAAGTTTTCGTTCACAGTAATAAAGCTAAGAAAAATCAGTCTGTATCGGTATTCAAACTGAAGATTTCAAATTCGCTTATTTCAATGCGGCTCAGCACTGTGCGAAACGCAAACCAACCGGAAGCGAGGAATTCCGCGTCGTCATACTCAAAAAGGACCTCTCCATCGCGAGAATAAGACACCTTCCCATCCGCGGCGATAAGCTCGATGGTGTATTCATGGTCCGGAACGATCATGAACTTCGCCTCACTCAAATCGTGCTCCGGAAGTAGGGGTCGTTTTCCTCCACCCTCATAACGGCGAAAGCGGGTCGTAGAATTGTAATTTCCTCCCATTCCAACGTAATAAGTCTGCATGATATCGTAGCTTGCAAAACTACCATCCCGCAGAAGACCGTCATAGAAATGATCGGATTCATGGCCTGGTTCACTCGCCATCCAAAAACAATTAATATCCGAGACTCTCGCTTGGGACGATGCTTTGACTTTGTAACGAATCAGCACTGGCGCTTCGATTTTTTCTTTATACCAGACGCTACAGCCACCTTTATCTTCGATGATCAGTTTTCCATTCTCCACAAAAACTTTTCCTTCGGGTTG
>CAXXVT010000032.1:0-87391 GCA_963676215.2 Opitutales bacterium
ATTGAAGTATTGGGTGGGGAAGCGATCATCTATGATGAGACTCCAGGTAGGGGCAATTCAGTTGTTTTCGATCCTCAAGATTGTGCCAAACACAGTATTATTATCAATAGCCCTGGTTTCCCTCCGCATCATCCTTGGTTCGCAGTCACAAAAGAAGCGCGATGTGAAGTCATGGGTGAAGTCGAGTTCGCCGCAAAGTTTTGGAATGGTCCCATTTTCTTTGTTACTGGCACTAATGGAAAATCAACGATAACCAAGCTATTGACTGCTGTTTTGATCGAAGCGGGGTATGATGCCTTCTCATTTGGAAATATCGGGATTCCATTTTCAGAACATTACAAATTTAGCCCTCGTGAGAACGCTATTGCCGTGGTCGAATTGAGTTCTTTTCAAGCCTGGAATTTGAGAGCCGTGGAAGTGGAAGGGATTATCTGGTCAAATTTCTCAGAAGATCATCTTGATTGGCATCACAACATGCTAGACTACTTTGAATCCAAGTGGAATGGACTATGCATGGTAAACGAAGGACCCATTGTAATGGGCAAGGATGTGCTTGATTTTGCGCGAATCCTAAAGACCGATTTGCCCGCCATCGCAGAAGTTGTTGATGCGGATGCTTTTGAAGCGAACTCAGCGCTTCCCATCAGTGTAATCAATCAGCTAAACATTGAATACGTGAAACGTTTTGTGGGACTTCTCGGTATGGACGGTGCGATGGTGGACAAAGTCGCAAAGCATTTTTCCTACCTCCCTCATCGTCTAGAGCATGTGGGCGAATCCTGTGGTATCCACTTTTGGAATGATTCCAAAGCAACCAATAGCCATGCCGTTGAAGCTGCTCTTGAGAGTTTTTATAGTCCAGTCGTGTGGCTCGGAGGTGGCCTTGATAAGGGTGGAGACGTAGAGGCATTTGCCTTCCGGATCGCCAAGAAAGTCAAAACAGCAATCACTTTTGGTGATGTGAGCAAACGGCTTTCCGAAGCCCTTCTTAATGTAGGAGTCTTAACATACGAGGTTTCTACGATGGAAGAAGCAATGGATGTCATTCGAATGGAGTGCATTCCAGGCGATGAAGTTGTTCTTTCCCCGGGTTTTGCAAGTTTTGATCAGTTCAGTAGCTATGCCGACCGGGGACGTCAGTTCAAGCAACTCGTCGAAGAAAAATTTAACACACAAACCAACTACCCAATCCAAGCAAAAAACTAAACACACCAACCATGAAAATACTAAAAATATTCAGTTTAGTGGTCGTGCTTCACATGGCCCTAGTCGTAATGCTGGTTCTCCAACCCGGCTGCAATTCAAGCTACGGCGGAGATACTGTGAGTATGGCGACACCAGTAGGAAATTCAGATTACTCAGATATGTGGGTGACTGGAGAAAGTGCTGCAAAAACACAAAACTCAAAAACAGTTCGAGCTAAGAACGTTGATATGACACCTGCCTCTGACTTTGGCGGCAGCACTGTAGCTTATTCGGAAGCGGACTCAAATGCTGATTTTATTGACATCGAACAAGCGGAGTTTGAAACGGCTTCTGTCTACACGGAAAGCAATGAGCATTTTGAATACACGATTCAAAAGGGTGATAGTCTTTGGAAAATTGCGAATTTGAACGGTGTGTCGATGCGGAAATTGATGGAATTCAACGGTCTTAAACAGTCCGACCGCATCCACCCCGGACAAACTCTTCTGGTTCCTGGGAAAGCGAAAGCCGAAGTTGCTTTAGCACAACTCGAAGTGCCGCAGGTTGAATCACATGAATCGGAGCTCAAAGAGCTCAAGACGAACGCGCCTAAGCAAGTCGTCGTAGCGAAGTCCATAACTGAGGAATCGAAGACTGCTCTTCCAGAGGAGAAGACTCCTGAAGTTGTGTTGGCACATGCGACTTTGTCGCCGGTTGCCATGGGCATCACAGAGTTTGAAGGGGATGGAATATACCAGGTTGCCCCAGGTGACAGCCTTTACCTCATCGCAATGCACAACAATACCACGGTTGAGGCTATTCGTGAATTGAACGGTATGGAAAAGAATTTGATCAAGTCAGGGCAGAAACTACGGATCCCTGGGAAATACAATGGTCCAATTGAGCTTCCCGTTCAGAGCCGCAATACTACTGAGACTTTCGCAGTCGCCTTCAATGATGTGCCGGTTAACAAAACGGGTTCGGATTACTTGGAGCACGAAGTTCAACCTGGAGAATATCCTGGGCTGATCGCCAGAAAATACAATATGAGCCTCGCGGATTTACTTCATCTGAATGAAATCAGCAATCCTCGGATGTTGAAAGTAGGAGCAAAGTTGAAAGTCATCAATCCGGATCAAATGATGAACAGGACGCAAGTCGCTGCAACTAGTTCAGAATCAGAAAATTCCGTAGCCACAAATGATGAATCCAAAGATCCAGCTCAAGGAGAAGAAGCGGTATCGACGATTAATTTTGAAGATTTTCCAGTGATTCGTGTTGGATCCTGAACACGGTGAATCGTATGCCAACAGCATAAAAACATAGAATATAGATTCATTTCATGGACTAAATGGAAGGCAAAACCTTTAGATACTTTCCGGTTGTTACTTGTGTGACGAGCGCTATACTTTTGGCCGGATTTGGGTTGGTGTGTTTGTATAGCGCTTTGCGGGGATCCTTAGTGGTCCCCGTAAACATTTTAAATAAACAAATCCTGCTGTTAGGAGTAGCATTGGTTATCGGATCAGTCGTGAGTTTTCAGTGCGAGGATACTTTCAAAGTCAATTCCTATTGGGCAATTCTGTTTGCTTTTGTGGGATTGGCGTTGGTTTTGGTTCCTGGGATTGGTGTGACAGTAAACGGCGCCAGACGATGGCTAAATCTTGGAATTTCCAATTTTCAAATGTCTGAACTCGCAAAGGGGCTTTATGTGTTAGGGCTCGCCCATTATTTGAGTGTGAATCAGCGAAATAAGCGGCATTGGTTTTGGGGGTTTGTTGTACCGATGTCGATGATTGCGCTATTTGTGGGTATCATCTTGCTGGAGCCTGACTACGGAACAGCCTTCCTTTTTGGTGTTGTGGGTGTGACAATGCTATTTCTTTGGGGAGCGCGGTTGGAACTTCTCATTTGTTCGAATCTTTTGGGTGTGGCTGCATTTGCCTATCTCATCCGGCATGATCCGGTTCGTTGGAAGCGAATCACTTCTTTCTTGGATGTCGAAGGTAACAAAAGTGATGGTGCCTATCAGCTGTATCAGGGTTTATTGGCCTTTGGTTCAGGGGGTGTGAGTGGCGTTGGGATCGGCAATGGTAGGCAGCAACTGGCGTTTCTCCCGGAGGCACATACTGACTTCATTCTTCCAGTTATTGGGGAAGAAATGGGCCTAATTGCTACGCTGTCAATTGTGGCCCTTTTTGCACTTTTGTTTTGGTCTGTGATACGTATCGCACGACAAACATCCGACATGTTCTGGTTTCTCGCTGTTGTCGGGGGAGGGTGTTTTATCATTTACCAATGTCTGTTCAATGTGGGAGTGGTGACTGGAATCCTCCCGACGAAGGGAATTTCATTACCTTTCATTAGTTATGGAGGTGCGAATTTGGTGGGTTCTTTTTTGATTTTGGGGATTCTAATGGCAGCCTCACGGTATAGTCAGCGTAATCCTGTGTCCCGTGTGCGCGAATTATGAATCGAATTCTCTATGCTTCGGGTGGGTCAGGGGGACACTTGGCTCCAGCGATTGCATTAGCCCAGAAAAGTCGGGAGTCCGGCAACGCAATTGCATGGATCAGTACGACTCGAAAAGCTGTGGATCGACGCATGCAGGACGCCTATCGAGATCTTGAATTCGTCTCATTCCATTCGGCTCCTTTCCTAGGAAATCCGATTTTACGACTCTTTGCTTTGGTAAGGACCATTTGGGGAGTGTGGCAAGCAAGTCAATTTCTCGAGAGGAAACGAATCGATCACGTCTTTGCAACCGGTGGTTTTGGTTGTGTTCCAGCAATTGTGGGAGCCTTGATTTTGGGATTACCAGTTTCTATGCACGAATCCAACTCGGTCGCTGGTAAGGTGACTCGTTGGTTTCGGCCAGGATTGACCCGTCTTTATGGAACGCGATTGATGAGCAGAAAATATCGCCAAAAAGGGAAGGTCAATATTACTGGTTTTCCTATTCGGCAGGACTTTGAAATTCCGGAAAAAGCAGACGCAAAAGCTCGAATGAAATTGGATCCTAGCAAGCCCGTGGTTACTATTTTCGGTGGAAGTCAGGGTGCGATGGCATTGACCCAAGCAGCTGAAAAATGCAGCGAAAGTTGGGAGGATCGATACCAACTCATCTGTGTGACCGGACCCAATAACTACCAGCCGAAAGAGGAGCGCAATCACCGGATTCGAATGATACCGTTTGTGGAACAAATGGGGGTATTGCTTGCCGCAACGGATGTTCTGGTTGCGCGCTCAGGGGCGGGTAGTATCGCGGAAATTGCGGAGGCTGGTTGTCCTAGCTTGTTGGTCCCACTGCCAGGTTCTGCAGATCAGCATCAACAATATAATGCGGATGCTTTTGTCTCCAATGGGTGTGCTGAGCTTTTGAAGCAAGAAGACATTGTTGAATTGGAGGAAAGGGTTGAAGGACTCATTGGAAATCCAGAAAAACTGGTCGATATGCGATCAAAGTTAGCAGTCTGGGCGAAACAAAATACAATTGATTCGATACTAGATGATTTGTGTCAGATTTCAAAAGGAATGATTGTTTGAAAAATCCCTCACAGAGAAAGAAAATTTTATTGGTCGGCTGTTGTGGCATGGGAGTGGGTCCATTGGGGATGTTTTTGTCCCAGATGGGCCATGAAGTGCACGGATATGATGACTACCCGGTCGCACGAATTACCGACCGGTTGAAGAGGCAAGGGGTTCTTCTTCTCGAGCATCTCCATGGCGTAAATGACTATGATGAAGTCATCGTGAGTCGCGCAATTGCAGGTAATCCGGACCGATTGAACCGATTCAAAAAGCGTTTCAATAAAGCCAGAATAGTTTTTCGTGGTGACTATCTGGCATTCTTATCAAAGTCATTTGATTCAGTTGTCGTGGCTGGTAGTCATGGAAAAACAACCACAACTGCGAGTATCGTGACTCAGCTAAGAGTCGAAGGTTTGTCCGTTTCCTACATTCTGGGAGCCTATTTTGAAGGCGACGCTTTACCCGCTGCGCAATATGTGACCGATAGCAAATGTTTGATCATTGAAGTTGATGAAAGTGATGGCACGATCAAAAAATTCCGACCTTGGGCGACGGTATTGACCAACGTTGAATTAGATCACGTCGATTTTTACCGATCCGAGAAACGCCTCTTTAAGACCTTTCGATCGCTGATTTCGAATACTAAGAAAAAGGTGTTTGTTGGCTCAGGCGTTCCCGAAAAGTTGGGGTTAAAAGAGAACCAAGGTCCAGAACTGATGAAAATGGCATGCAACGCTGAAGGAGGCGGGTTCCTCGCCGAAAATGCAGATATGGCGGTTGCAGTCACTGAATGGTTGATCGATCGACCTTTTGATCGTGAAAAATATGAATTTCCAGTTGTGGAAAGAAGGCAGGATTGCCGGCAATTAGGCGAGAATCAATGGGTTTTTACAGATTACGCCCATCACCCAGGTGAAATCCAAGCTTTGCGAGAATGGCTGGAGAAGCAGTATGACGGTTTTGAAATTACGTGGGTTTTTCAACCGCATCGATACTCCCGAACGGTCGCACTAAAAACCGAGTTTGTGAAGATTCTTCGTTCGATGAATCCGGTATTGTTACCTGAATATGGGGCATTTGAACCCGTCATCGAAGAAGGAAAAGCAATATCCCTCTATCAGGATCTATTGGCAACTGGGTCAAAAACGAACTATTGTGAAACCCCAGAGGAGCTTAATGAGTTTCTCGGTATGGCGTCACAAGATGGTGACGAAGAAAGACGTCAGCTTGTTGTCTTTGCAGGAGCAGGAGATATTGAGCTGTGGAGAGATTGGTGGCTTCATTCGATTGAGGATTCTTCTGGGAATTCGAATTGTGAGCTTGATTCCACTTGGGTGAGTTTTCATCAATCCAGAACCTCGGAAGACGAAAGCTACTTTGCAACAAATGAGCCCTTAAAACGGAAAACGACCCTCAACGTTGGAGGGGTGGCCCGGTTTTACGCCGAACCAGCTTCACTTGAGAGTTTACAATTGGTGTTGAAGACTTCGAAGCTTTTCAAATTACCCCTTTTTGTGATTGGTAAAGGCTCCAATTTGTTGGTAGATGATGCGAGGATCGAGGGAGTTGTGGTGAGGTTGAGTAAACCCTTTTGGCGGAAGTGCGAGTCGTTGGGCAATGGACGTTACTGGGTGGGTAGTGGATTGAGCCTGAAACGAATTTGCAGAGCTGCTTTGGATGATGGTGTGAACGGATTCAATTTCATGGACGGTATTCCCGGAAGTGTTGGGGGAGCTGTGCGAATGAATGCCGGTGCGATGGGCTCGGAAATGGGGGAGTGGGTGAAAGAAGCAGAATGCTTCGATCCCAGCGGCAAACGAATTCGATTGAGTCATGAAGACATGGCTTTTGCATACCGAAACAGCAAAGGAACAGATGGGTTGATCATTTTGCATGTTCTCCTTCAGGGAACTCCTGGAACCAACCGGGATGCATTGCGAAATGGTTTGGAAGTGTACCGGAAAAAGCGACTATTTAGTCAACCTGCAGAACCTAGCGCCGGATGTATGTTTGTGAATCCGGAAGGAGATTCGGCAGGGCGACTCATTGATGCGGCAGGTTTGAAGGGATACACTGTCGGAGGGGCACAAGTGTCACAAAAGCACGGGAATTTCCTGGTGACAGAGAAAAATGCCACTTCTGCAGATGTGGAAGCGCTGATTGGCCATGTTAAAACAACTGTGAAGGCGCAGTTTGGCGTCGATTTGCACCAAGAGATAAAGGTATTGTCTCTCGTTCCGACTGGTGGGTCACAGGAATCCAAGGACGAAAAATAGGGAAAGATAATGACAAGTGGAGAGCAAAACAGTCAATTGCCCCGCATTGTGGTGTTGTATGGCGGTGTTGGTCCCGAACGGGAAGTTTCGTTAGTTTCGGGCCAAGCAGTATTGAAAGGACTTTTGGGCAAATGCCCTTACGAAGTGAAGGGCATTGAATTATTCGAAAAGGCCCTTCCTTCGGACCTGCAGGCGAAGCGTGATGTTGTTTTGTTGGTATTGCATGGGGAATTTGGAGAAGACGGGCAAGTGCAGGCATTGCTTGAACAAGCTGGTATTCACTACGGCGGTTGTGACTCCAGTTGCAGTATTTTGTGCATGGATAAGGCCGTGACGAAGCGGATCTGGTCAGACGCAGGGTTACCAATCGTTCCGGGCATCGTGTTGCCATCAGCTGAGCACACAAAAGAGGTTACGAGCGAAGTTATCGAAAAACTGGGGCACGATTTGATTGTGAAACCTGTCGACATGGGAAGCAGTGTTGATCTGCATCTTTTTGACCATAAAGAAGGTTTTGAAGCTTTTCTGGAACGTGCGGAAGTAAGAGCTCAGCGGTGGTTGATTGAGCGGAGAATACGGGGGAGGGAATTCTCAGTAGGTATCTTGAACGGATTTGCTATGGGCATTGTCGAGATAAAAGTTCCTGTAGGAAGGGTGTATGACTACGAACAGAAATACCATCGAAACGATACTGTGTATGAATGTCCGGCATCAATATCAGAAGAATCGACCGCCCACCTTAAGCAACTTGCAGAGCGTGCGTTTGATGCTTGTGGTTGCAGGGATTACGCCCGGATTGATTTCCTTTATGACCCTGAGAGTGATCAATGGTTTTGCCTTGAATTGAACACATTGCCGGGAATGACTCCCACGAGTCTTTTGCCAAAGAGTGGTTTTGCTGACGGATATGATTTTTCTGGTTTACTGTTGAAGATGATAGAGCCTGCTGTTCTGAGATTCAGCGGGAAGAGCCGTTAATCGTTGGAGGTGGAGTTGTGAAGAAAAAGAGTCAAAAGCCAAAACGCACAAATCAAAAACGATCTGCCAATTGGGATAAAAAATCCCAGAAGTTGAAACTGGATATCAAATCGCCTCATGGGCGGAGTCGGTTTTTTTTGTCTTTTCTTCAAAAAATGGCGTTGCTCATTGCGTTTGCCTTGGTGGTGTATCTTGGGATACTTGGAGTTCAGTTTTACCAATCATGGGAAGTTGAACCCCATATTGTCGAACCCGTTGAAATGCCCGAGATTGTGATCGCGGGCAACTCGAGTCTGCCATCTTCGGAAATCGAAACAATGGTAATTGAAATCATTCAACCGAATCTCGCTTCGATCGATCCGTTTAAAGTGAAACATGTACTTGAATCACATGGTCAGGTAAAAAGTGCAAAAGTAGAGAAGGATTTTCCAAATCAATTGAAGGTTGATATCATTGAGCGACTGCCTGTTTTGATGTTGGCGGCGCTGGATGAAAGTAACCAGGTAACTTTCTGGGCAATTGATGAGGAGGGTATTGTTTACAAACCATTTGATCTGCAGCGGATGAAAGCCCTTGATTTGCCATTTGTCGAGGGGGTGGAGATCGAAAAAATTGTGGACGGAGTGACCCGTATTGATGGGGTGGATAAGGTTTACTTCCTTATGCAACTATTAAAAAGCGATGTTTATGCCGTTTATAATGACATCGGATCAGTGTCCTTGCTCCACTATAACGAAGGGGAGGCGGAGTTGGGCGCGGTCATTATCCTGCACGGAAAACAATTGAAAAAGATCATTTTCGGCGTTGAGAATTTTGAATATCAGGTCGTCAAACTCATTGGTGTTTTGTCGGTTGCAGGAAAGATACGGCTCAATGAAAAAAATGTGATTGATCTTTCCTATTCTGGTGATGCGATTGTGCGTTAATCTTTTCCTACGTTAGCTTCTGCAGCTTTTCAAAATACTATGGTTTCGCTTAAAACTTGTGCTGTCGCCAGTGCTTTGATTCAAAGAAAACACTCCAAAACTGATATTTAATGGCAACCCCGCAAATCATTGGCGCACTCGAAATCGGAACTTCCAAAGTGGCAGTTCTGGTTGCGGAGGTTATCGATCCGTTTCGTCTGAATATTATCGGAAGATCAGTGGTTCCAACAGTTGGAGTAAAAAAAGGACGGATCATTGATAGCAAACGTACGAACGCATGTGTCCACCATGCTATTACGGAAGCGGAAAAAAATGCCGGAGTAAATTTGAAATCTGTTTACATGGCCCTGACAGGCTCGCATATCGTTGGCGAAAAACAGGTGGGAAAAGCCCAAGTGAGTCACATGGCCAAGATCGTCACGGAATATGACGTGAATAGGGCGCAGCAGGAAGCGAAACGCCGAGACCTTCCCCCGGGCAGAGTCTATGTGCAGTTCATGCGCAATCCTTTTGAAGTTGATGGCGTTCGTGTGGACGAACCGTATTCGGTGAAGGGGCAAGAGTTGCAGGCCAATTATTGGGCCGTGCATGCTGATGAAACGACACTCAAAAACCAAATCCAGATTGTTAATAGTTTCATGGTGAAGGTTGAGGAAATGTTCCTTGGAAGTTTGGCATCGGGACGGATTGTCGCAAATGATGACGAAAAGGAATCGGGCGTGTTGGTTTTGGATATCGGAGCTGGCACCACGGACTACGCTTTGTATTCCGACGGATATGTTTTACGCACTGGTGTCATTGATGTTGGTGGAGATCATATAACGAACGACATCAGTCTCGCGATGCGAATACCGTGGGAGAACGCTGAACGGCTCAAAATCGAACAGGGGAAAGCAATTGTGCGAGAAGAAGAGGAGGATGAAATGGTTTGGATGCGGGGAGATTTGAGCATCGGAGATCGAAAACTCTCCAGACGAAATTTGCATAAGATTATTAACGCTCGGATCGACGAACTTTTTCAGCTTGTCAAACAAGACATTACTCCGGTCCTTGAAGAGTATAAGGTTAAACCCACGGTGGTTCTTTGTGGGGGAACTTCTCGTCTGACAGCTATCGAATCGATCGCCCATCAGGTTTTAAAAATGCCTGTTCGATTGGGACGAAATCCTGATTGGGTCATCAGTGAGCTTCAACGACCGGAAATGAGCACCGTTATTGGGCTTTTACAATTTGCGTTTTCGGATGTCAGTGGTGATTTGCCGGAACAACCACGTCAACGGAGCTTGTTCAGTCGTTTTTCTGGATTAATGAAATAGGGTCAACGCGATTGGGAGACAAAATGTCAGTTAAACTCACACCGGTAGAAACCCTTAAAGTCGGCATCATTGGGCTAGGAAGCGAAGGCTGCAAATTGGTTTCGCGGATCGAGCTTAGTCCGGATTGGAATGCATCAGTGGCTCTTTGGGATTGTTGCCGCAACTCCCTCGATCATTTTGAAGAATCATCCGGAGCAACGCATTCTCTTGGGGTTAATATCGCTCATGGCCTCGGTTGCGTGGGGCAGTATGAGATGGGTCGGTCGATCTTTCTGGAGGACCAGGACTTTTGCCGCGAATGGATTCAAGATAAAGATATTCTTCTAGTAGCGGGTGCTCTGGGAGGGGGATTCACCGGAGGATTTCTACCGGAATTCGCAAAGGCTGTGAAGATGACCAACACTCCGATGTTAGTTTACGCTTTACTTCCTTTCTCTTTTGAAGGGCGAAAACGAATGGAAAATTCGCGGCTCGTTTTAGGGAAATTGCGTGAAAGCTGTCTATCTGTGGCAACGATTGAGGGGGATGATTTTCTCGCTTCAATCGATGAATCCGGATTTGCCCAGGCTGCGGTAGAACAAATGAAATTGGAGAGCGCGGGAGCGATATCAACGATGGTTTCGATGTTGCTCGATGAAGGGCTCTATGACTTTAATCTATCGACGCTTCAATCTGCATTTGATTTGGATGTTGCGAAAACGCTGGTGATTTCTTCTCAGGCAGATGATGAGTCTGAAGGAGTGGATCGAGCGATTGAAGAACTCCTGGAGCGCATTGATCAAAAGCTCCCCGAAAAGGAATTGAAAGTGGATCGATTGCTGATCGGAGTTATTGGAGGTAAGCGTCTTGCCGCAGGAGCGGTGAATCAAATCAACCGGATGATTACCGAACGATTTAATCAGCCCGGCAAAACCTTCTTTGGTGCCTGTATTCACGAGGGTTTTCAAGGAATCCGCATTGTGGTATATCTCTCGATTCATCTTGGAAAACAATTCGAGTGGATTGACCTCTCGAGTGAGGAAAGTCAAAAGACCTCAGTGCACAAAGAGAGTCGAAAAACTGCGCGTAAAAAACCGAAAGAACGCAAAAAGGGAGCGAAAAGAAAAGTGGAGGAAGAAGAGCTTCAAGTATTTTTTGATACCATTCTCAACGAGAGTAATAGAGGCTATTTCGACGATACTCCTGCGAACAGTTGGAATGGACTCGATTTAGACGTGCCTACATACATCCGAAGGGGAATACGGGTTAAGAGTTGAGCATCGAAAGGGTCGTTTCTTGAGTTGAGGTTTTTACAAAAGTTCCTTAAATATCCATTATGCTCAAAATTCTGTTTGCAATAATCATTACTGTGGTCGCAACTTCGCCTTGGATTTACTTGCTCACCGGTGGTGGACTTTCAGGAGGAAGCAGCGAACTGAAGAAGGATCTCGAGCAGTATAAGCAAGACCTCATCGTGTCTCGGCAGGAGGCCATGAACAAGGATGATGAAATTTCCAAATTGGAGGAGGAAATCGTTGCGAGCCGTTCCAAACTTGAATTCCTTGAGGAAGGAATTGCTAAGGCTGAAGGTTCTAGGGATGACGCCATCAAAGATCGTGAATTGACCAGTGCCCAACTCAAGGAACTGCGCGGAGAGCTATCGGATGTTGAAAATCGTTTGTTGCAAGAAACGAACCGAGCGAATACTCTCGAAACAATGAATGAAGACATCGCTTCGCGGCTCGATAGTTCGATTCAGGAAGTCCGCCGGTTGCAGACCATCATTCGCACGCTGAGTAATAATTAGAAGCCTTGTTTTTTTTACCGAGCTATTGATGACGTAGGGTTTTAATTTTTTCGCTCACGGTTTCCATGTTGTAGCTCACACTAGTGATGTTCGCTGTCACTTCTTGCGTGGCTGTAACTTGATTCTCCAATGAAGTTCGAATCATGTTCGACGATTCGTCGATAGAGGTAATGCTATTTTCGATTTTCTCAAATGAAAGTCCGGTTTCTGTTGCTACCTGATGGATTTGAAGAATGTGAGATTTGATTTCTTCGGTCGCATTGGAAGTGCTTTTGGCCAGCTCTTTTACTTCTTTGGCTACGACTTCAAATCGTGATCCCCGTGATCCAGCTCGCGATGCCTCGATCATTGCGTTGAGTGCGAGCAGATGAGTTTGTGCAGAGATATTTTCAATCTTGGCAATAGTGGAATCAATACTGGATAATGCTTCTCCCATTTTTTGGATACTAATACTGAGTTCACGGGCTTGCTCAGAGGTTGATTGAGAGTTGTTGACTGTTGATTCTGCACTCTTGGTTATCTCTTCGTTTGTCGCTGAAAGTTCTTCACATGCAGCCGCGATTGTAGTGACTGCAGATGCGTTTTCTTCGGTAAGGTCCGCGATTTCGTTAAAGTAATCATGGCTTGTGCGCATGCGCATGCCGCCCTTATTGATTACATTGGCGCTCTGCCGAAAAATACCCGGCAGACCCTGAGGGAGGAGAGGACGATAAAATTTGTCATTCGAACAATAATCAATTGCAGTAGCTGATTCCCGAGTGTAGGAATCCATTAAATCAAAGGTTCCATTTATTGCGGAGACGAGTGGTTTCAGAGGATGATCGGCTGATAAGCCAACAATCCTTGCGTTCAAATCACCGCCGAGCATTTTCTCAAATGTTGCGGTGATTTTTTCGATAGTCTCGTTATCGACGGTGACTGTATTATTGCCTGTCTCTTGTTTGGACATAGGTTCCGGGAATTTTGAAATTGTATTTGTCTATTAATAATTGCTCGTAGTGATGCCCTAATTGAGCTCGTTCAATTTGGGATCGAAGCCTCGAGTGACGTATGGGTGGATAACGTGAAAACTAATTCATCATAGGGGATGCCTTGCTGTTCCAAAATATCAGTCAATATTAGTGTGGAAGCCTGCATTGCTTCTTTGGGTTTTGAGTGCTTCCGTTCTTCTGCCAGCATTCGGGCATAGAGATCTTTGACCTTGCCGATGGCGTCTTTGTGAGGGCATCTGCGATTGGAATGGTATCCGATCCGCCGACCGGTCTCATCATAACTGGGAGTCACGTGTGCGAAAACCCAGTATTCATCACCGTTCTTTGCTCGGTTCAACACATATGCAAAAATCTCTTTGTCTGCTTTCACGGTATCCCAAAGGAGCTTAAAAACCGCTTTGGGCATTGCGGGATGTCGGATAATATTGTGGGGCTGGCCAAGTAATTCAAATTCGGTGTATCCAGCAACTCTTAGAAACACATCATTCGCGTAGGTGATGATGCCTCTCTCGTCTGTTTTAGATACAATGATTTCGTCCTCGCCAAATGTGATTTCTTTGCCTGTCAGCTGGTGGTTTTCGATGCTCATTGGAAACACTCGTTACGATGTTTGATCTTTAACTATTCGTCGCTTCAATGGATTCATTAAGCGGCTAATTAAACTATTAATGCTTCGATGAAGAAGGTGGTTAAAACTTGCTGGTCGAAGGACATCATTTCTCTGATAATTGAAAGGCCCTGATCCCCATAATGACTAATTACGTGGCTTTGTGATTGAAGCAGAAGTCCTCACTCTGATGAGTGACGAGCATGGGAATGCAGATGATTTAAATTCATTGTTATTGAGAGAGATACCTGCAGGTATCTTATCTCCAGACATTTTGAGGTTAAAATGGACAGAATGAATTGAATATGTGCTGTAAGTTGTCAGTTTAGCTCCCGAGGAATGAATAATATAAACGATGAAATTCTTAAGATAAGGGAGCAGTTTCCGTTTTTTGCCAAAGGAAATCCTTCGAGTGAGTGGGTGTATCTCGATAATGCTGCTACGACTCAAAAACCGCAGATGATGATTGATGCATTGGTAGACTATTACCAATCCTACAACTCAAACATCCATCGTGGTCTTTACGAATTGAGCGAACGGGCCACGCAAGCCTATGAAGATGCGAGGGGAAAAGTAACTCAATTTCTCAATGCCAATCATTCCTCTGAAGTTGTTTTTACCCGTGGAGCTACGGACTCACTCAACTTATTAGCTTCCAGCTGGGGTGGAACTCATTTGAAGGAAGGGGATGAGATTCTTCTGACCGAGTTGGAACATCACGCAAATATCGTGCCGTGGCAGATGGTGGCTGAAGCAACCGGAGCCAAAGTGATCAGGGTTCCTATCAGCGATGACGGTGAATTGGATCTTGAGTTTGCGCAAACGAAAATCAGGTCTGGTGCGGTAAAATGCATCAGCATTGGGCACGTTTCCAATGCCTTGGGCGTGAAAAACGATGTGGAGAAACTTGTGAAAATTGCGGTTGAGCAGGGAGTTTTCAGTATCGTAGATGGAGCGCAGGCGGTCTCGCATTTTCCAGTGGACGTGCAGGAATTGGGCTGTGATGCCTATGTTTTTTCTGGTCACAAACTCTTTGGACCAACTGGAATAGGGATTCTTTGGGCAAAACAAGAAGTGTTGGAAGAAATCCCTCCTTACCAGGGTGGGGGAGATATGATTCGCAGAGTATCCTTTGAAGGGACGACGTTCGCCG
The DNA here is from genome assembly GCA_963676215.2 of Opitutales bacterium. Lineage (GTDB taxonomy): Bacteria > Verrucomicrobiota > Verrucomicrobiia > Opitutales > JAFGAQ01 > JAKSBQ01. Next base: position 14,751 of record CAXXVT010000032.1, read on the forward strand.
AACCGCCATCAAAATTTGAGGCGGGCACTCCTCACATCGCGGGGGCAATTGGATTGGGTGCTGCGATTGATTTTGTAGATTCGATTGGTTTCGAAACGATAGCTAGAATTGACCACGCACTGTTTGAAAAAACCGTTTCAGTGGTGGATTCAATTCCTGGACTGAGAAGGATTGGACGATCGGATGCCCAACTTGGGGTTGTTTCGTTTTATTCGGACCAGGTGCATCCGAGTGATATCGCTACGTTCCTTGGCGTTGATAAGATAGCCGTTCGCACCGGACACCACTGTGCTCAGCCTTTGATGGATCGACTGGGGATACCCGGTACGGTGAGAGTTTCGTTTTCGATATACAATTTACTCACTGAGCTTGATCGTCTCAAATCGAGTCTTGAACGCGCGATGCAAATGCTTGGATGAGCATTGAGGTAGTCTTTGTCTTTAGAGCATTTAGGTCATGAGCCGGGAAATATACCAGGATATCGTCCTCGACCATTTTCGGAATTCCAGGTTGAGGATTTCTTTTGATGGGAATGATGAGTCTGTTCACTCACTTCGAAATCCAGGTTGTGGAGATCTCATTAAATTGAAAGTTTCCCCAGCAGAAGATGGATCCTTAAAGTGGGAGCACGATGCGCAGGGCTGTGCTGCATCCGTGGCATCGACATCCATCATGTGTGATCACCTCACGGGTAGGAAAAAGGTGGATGCGGATGAGCTAATCCTCCATTTTTTAGAGGAATTGGAATCAGTTTCAGAGCGGACATTTGAACAGGATGATTCCATGGATATCGAGCTGGAAGCATTGCTCTATTTCCGAAATGTTCCTGCGCGTAAAATTTGCGTTTCTTTGGCTTGGAACTGTGCACAAAAAGCACTTGCCGCTCTTGATGGAGCGGCGTAGCCTCAGTTGAGATTTGATTTGTGATGGAAACAGGAAACGACATTGTCTCTAGAGGTAGAGCTTATCTGGAAATGGAGGCGAAAGCGGTTGAGCTGACGCGGAGTCACCTTGGGTCTCAATTTGAAGAGGCTATTAAGCTTGTTGAAACCTGTTTTGAAAGTGGAAAAAAACTTGTATTTTCGGGGGTTGGGAAAAACGAACCGATTTGCGAAAAAATCAAGGCAACTTTCAACAGCACGGGTGTGACGGCTGTATACCTGGATCCGCTCAAAGCCCTTCATGGAGACTTGGGATTGTGCAATGAGGGTGACTTGGCATTCCTGTTTAGTAATAGCGGAGAGTCAGAGGAACTTGTGCTTCTTAACTCCTATCTTAAACGGTTGGGAGTGATCACTATTGCTTTCACCTCCAAGAACGAAAGTCAACTTGCTCAAAAAGCGGATTACATACTGACCTACCAGTATCTCGAAGAAGCTTGTCCTTTAGCATTGGCCCCGACTTCCAGCACGACCGCAGCACTCGCACTTGGGGATGCTCTGGCAATGGTCTTTCTCGAGATGAGAGGACTCGATCGTGACGAGTTTGCAATGTATCATCCATCGGGCAACCTCGGCCGATCTTTGCTGTTGAAAGTGGACGAAATCATGCGCAAAAGAGATCGAATGGCGATTTTGGTGGATGATTGCGTTATCAAAGATGCAATACTGGCGATCACACAGGCGCGTTGCGGTACCATTGCCCTGATTGACAAAACAAGCGGGATTCTCACCGGAGTTTTCAGTGATGGCGATTTTAGAAGGGCTTCATTGGAGCAGGCTGATGTGCTGAAAACACCGGTTTCTAGTTACATGAGTCGAGATCCAATTAAAGTTTTTAGTAACCAATTAGCCATTGAGGCTTTAAGAATTTTCCAAATACACCGTATAAATGATTTAATAGTAGTTGATGCTGACGGTAAACCCATTGGGTTGATTGACGGTCAGGATCTCCCAGGTATCCAACTTGTATGAATCATTTATCGCATGAATCCCCAACGGCAGCGGCCCCTGCCTCCGGTCTTTAGTTCGACACAGGAACAAAATAAGGCGGAGTGCGCAGCCATCTGGTACACCTATGCCGGAGAGGCTGAACAACAGAACGATCTCCTTGGAGCTCGAATGGGGTTTATGTGCGCTTGGAAAGAGCAGCCTGAGGAACTACGCTACTTTCAAACGGTGGTGAACTTCCTCCATCGCAACGAATTTATTGAAGAACTATTCAGCGTTTATCAAATCGGATCCCAACTCTTTGCCTCGCATGTTCCCACTCTGGTGAACTACAGCAATTTGCTAAATGAATATGGAGAGCATCAAAAGGCTAAAGAGATTACAGAGAAGGTGCTAATGTTGCAGTCCCATTGTCTGCCGGCATGGGGGAACCTCGGGAATGCATTCCGAGGTCTTGGTGAATTTACCAAATCAGCATCTTGTTTCGAAAAAATTCTAAAAGATGATCCGGAAAATGCAGTCGCAGGTTTCAATTTGGCGAGTGTTTTTCTTTCCGTTGGAGAATATGAGCGCGGTTTCTACTACTATGATATGCGTTTGAACCTACCGGGTTGTGAGCGGCTGCAATCCCGCAACTCATCACCCTTTTGGGATGAAGAGTATCTTGATGGGAAAAGCATCTTGGTTTATGCAGAGCAAGGACTTGGAGATACGCTAATGTTTGCGAGATATTTGCAACTACTGGTGGATTTCGGTGCAAAAAAAATATTCTTTGAAGTTCAGAAACCCATAAAATGGGCTTTGGAAAGCTTGAATAGTGAAAGTATTGTGGTCGTTGAAAGACAGAGTCTGGATGAACCATTTGAAATAGATACAGACTACCAAATTCCCTTATTGTCATTGCCGCACATTGCATTAATGAAACGGGCTACTCTCGATACGAATGTTCCCTATCTCGAATACCCTGAATGTGATGCCCCGAGGGCATTGGAGAAAATCATTGGAATTCAGGAACTAAAACAATTCCGAGTGGGACTCTGTTGGCAAGGAAATCCAAATGCTTCTATCGATTGTGGCAGGTCGATCGATCTTCAACATCTTCGTCCTTTACTCACTGTATCGAATGTTGATTTTGTTTCGCTTCAAGGGAGGGATGGACTTGATTCTATAGATTCTGTGGCCTCCGATTTTGAAAACTTTCATCATCTTGATACACTCGATGGAGAGAGTAGGGCGTTCGAGGAAACATTAACTCTAATGAATGGACTCGATATAGTGATTACTACAGACACCGCTATAGCGCATCTTGCGGGTGCGCTCGGAAAACGATGTTGGGTGCTGCTGAAGAAATATCCAGAGTGGAGATGGGGTATCGATAAAGTCGATACTCATTGGTATCCCAATATGACTTTATTTCGTCAAGATGAGTCTGGAAATTGGAATCTTCTGATTGAAAATGTAAAGACTGAATTGGAACGAGAAATAATTACAACGTAGGCATTGAAGTTTCGAATCTCTAGCGATACAAGTTTGCTGGTAAAAAAATGACGAATCCTTCGATCACTAATGGTGTTCTCTCTCATGGGATTTCTTTGGGTCTCAATCGTCGCATCGGGCAATGACCCATCCGGTAAATGTGAGGTTGTATAGAGTCTCCGGGAAAGCGGATTTTCCCCAAAATTGGCAGTCCAAGTTCATTTTATTTTCAGGTTTTGCTTAACGATGGGAAGTGGATTCTGCCCGCATATTCTAGATCGAATAGGATGTTGATTGGAGAACATGATGTTACTCGTGATGCAGGTTGCCTCGCTCATTCGATATGTCTTTCCGATAGGTTCGGATTATCTTTTTCTTAATGAAGATGAGTACGATGAATAGGAAAATCACGAATAAAAGAAATAATATCGCGATAGTGCTGTAAAAGGAAGAAATATCGATTAAAAAAACGATAGTGTGTGATGTTTGGGTTTGAGAGTCCACACTCCTTCATATTGATTTTTGAGCCACATTTTTTTCCATTACCTTCGACGTTCGTTCGAAATACACGTGTAGTTTTGGTAAAGTAATCGATGGGGTCGCCCCTATTTTGAGTGAAAATGAAGTCGGGAAAGATCTGGTTAAAATTTGATTGGAACTGCATGTCATTCGACTAACATGATGAGACCAATTATTCGGTAATCCGTTGAATCAAGATGATTCATAATCTCATGTGTAAACAGCAAGAAGAGCCCGATGCGTCATGCAATGCCGTTCGAAAATGTCACCATTGCGGCACCCTCGTTTCTATCGGAACCTTGCATAAAGGTGAAGATGCGCTTTGTCCGTTTTGCCATTCCCTTGTGAGGGCTGGTTCGACGTTTGATTATTTACAACTGTTTTGTCTTTCGTTAACGGCCTTCATATTTTTGCTGATATCTTTACCCTTCCAGTTCTTGATGTTGGATTCTAATGGTGACGAAACAATTATTTCATTAATCGATAGTGTTCAAAGTATATATGCTCGGGATCATGCCTTTTTGGCTGTTGTTGTCTTTTTCGTAGTTATTCTGATACCTATACTTACAATTGGAAGTTCTATGGGGATATTTGCTATACTTTACTTTCGGAGATTTGTGAGTCTATTTCCATCGTTTTTTAGAGTCTATCGGATGGCAACCCACTGGATGATGGTTGAGGTTTTTCTTATCGGTGTACTAGTTTCGTTGATAAAGGTAGTTTCTCTTGCGAATGTTCACCTAGGAGTGTCGTTTTATCTTTATGGGGTTTTCGTTGTGATTTCGCTCATTACAATGACTCGTATAGATATTGCTACGCTTTGGAATTCTTGGGATCAATTGAGACCTTCGAATATGAGAAATTATGAAGAATCGATTGTTGCCGACTCTTTTGAGTCTGAACTGGTATCGTGTGCATACTGTGGATTTCTTAGTTGCGGTTTTAAATACAACAAATGCCCGAGGTGTCATTCAAAACGAACGTTGCCTGGGCATGCACGGATCAACAATACGATCGCTTTGCTTATAACGGCAGCACTGCTTTACATTCCTGCAAACATGTTACCTGTTATGTCGACTTTCTATTTTGGCGAACCGACCCATTCCACTATTCTTCAAGGGATAATTACTTTTCTCCATCATGAAGATTATTTCATTGCGGCTATCATTTTCCTCGCAAGCGTCTTTATTCCATTGGCAAAAATTCTGGCTCTTGCCTACCTTTGTTTGTGCGTGCGCTTCCAACGATACGATTTCGCCAGTCAAAAAACTAGGCTTTATAAACTGGTGGAAGCGCTTGGAAAATGGTCGATGATTGATGTGTTCGTTGTTGTGATTATGGTGACGCTTATTCAGGTCGGGAATGTTATTTTTATTAGATCTGGTCCTGGAATCATTGCGTTCGCAGGAGTTGTGGTCGCGACACTTTTTGCTGCTCAACAATTCGATCCCAAGTTGATCTGGAATTCGGGTTCAGTAGAAATCAAAACTAACCACCTTTCTCATGATAAAAGAGGCAATCATTAAGAAGAAAAAGCGATTTTCTGTCATTTGGATGCTCCCAGTGTTCGCGCTGATAACTGCGTCGTGGATGATCTACAAAACAGAACTCAATAGGGGGCCGTTGATTGTGATTGAGTTTGAAAATGCACAGGGCCTGCAGGCGAACAAAACGAAACTTAAATGCAGGAGTGTTGATGTTGGAATTGTTGAAGAAGTGGAACTCAATCCCGAATTTTCCAGAGCCATTGCAAAAGTGAGAGTCACAAAGAATTTCGAAGACCTTTTGAAGGCTGACAGCAAAGTTTGGATTGTTAAACCACGAATTGGAAATCGTGGAATTACTGGAATGGGAACCATCCTTTCTGGGGCCTATATTGAGTTTTCTCCAGGCTCATCTGCGGAATTGAACCGCGAGTTTGTTGGCTTGAAAGAACCTCCCATAGTGCAAAAGGAAGAAGGAGGGTTGGTCGTTGAACTCTTATCGGATGACGCTTCTTCGTTGAATCCGGGCGATCCCGTCATCTTCAGAGGTTTTACAATTGGAACAATTTTGGACACAGAGTTTAGAAGTTCCGAGCGTCACTTCGTCTACCGAGTTTATATTGAGCCTTCTTATTCAAATCTGCTTTGTCAATCGAGTCGCTTCTGGAATTCAAGTGGTATCAGGGTGAACTACGGTGTGGATGGATTGGAGATAGATACGGCGACTCTTGAAACCATTATCAGTGGCGGTGTGTCCTTCGATCTTCCAGAAGGGGTAAAACCTGGTATGCCCTGCGTGAAGGGACATCAGTTTAAACTCTATAAGAGTTATGATGAAATTATGGAACAGCCCTATAATCATTTTGCTGAATATGTCCTACTTTTTGATTCCTCAATCGCGGGTTTGAAAAAGGGTGCACCGGTTGAATATCGAGGATTTCAAATTGGTTCTGTCGTGGAGGTTGCTCCTTTTGATCCTCAGCATGAACTGAGTGGAAACCTTGGACCCCTTCCTATGCCGATTGTCATTCGTATCGATCCGGGTCGGTTCGATTTTGATGATTCCCCAGAAGCCGTCCTGAAGGTTCAACAGCAAATGGGTACCCGAGTGGAACTCGGATTGCGCGCCATGATGGGAACTCGAAATTTGCTGGCAGGGAGCCGGTTTATCGCCTTTGACTATATTGAAAACGCGGAACCTGCGAAAATTGGAGAATATAGGAATTCGGAAACCATCCCAACTGTTAGCTCTGGTTTTGATCATATCGAAGAACTCTTTGCCCAACTCCTCGAAAAGCTCAATGGCCTTGAAATCGAAGAAACTTTGGTCGATATACGGGAATTTACAGACAATTTTGATACAACTTTGTTGAATATCGACCATTTCCTGACGACCGACGAACTCCATCAACTTCCCGGACAACTGACTGCAACTCTTCAGCAATTGGAACAGACTTTATCCGGTGTCGATCCCTCTTCTCGCATCTACCAACAACTTCAGCAATTGCTCGAGGAAATCCGGAATACGTCCCGTTTGTTTTCGGATTACGCTGAAAAGCTGAATGCGAAACCAAATGCACTCATTTTTTCTGGTTCGAGCCATTCGGATCCCATTCCACCAAAGGACGAATAAATGAAACTTTCATCTCTAATATGCTTTAGTATGGCCTTGATGCTCGCGGCCTGTAGTCACTCGCCTGTGGCAAGTGTTAGCTACGTGTTGCCCAATCCTAGTTCGCCATTGGGCGCTGTAAACGAAGTGGATTCGCTCGTTGTTCAGGATGTGCATCTGGCCGATTATCTAAACCAGGGTGGTTTTGTGATAAAAAACGGTGAGGTTGAAATCACGGTGACTCAACAACATCGATGGGGAGAGTCTCTCGATAAGGGCATTAAACGGTATCTTAACCGCAAGTTTGCGGGGAAAGCATTCGTATTTCCAATTGATTCAAAAGAGGATGGTCCTGCTTTGCATTGCAATATCAACCTCACTTTTGATGCATTTGAAGCTAATACTTTTGATACAGTCGCCGCCAGCGGGTTTTGGGAAATATCAAAATCGGATTCTGCGATACCTTGGATGTCAGCTCCGTTTGAAATTCAGACCCCCATCCATCCCCAGACTTATTCCGGTATAGTAATGGCGTTCGCATCGCTTCTCGACCAACTAGCCTTGGACGTTGAAGAACAACTTGATTCTATGAACTGAGGGCATCTTCTTTGATGCTGAGCAATGTTGTATGCGGAATCGTGTTAAAACGACAGCAAACCTGCTTTAATGCGATGCAAGCATCGCATGCTACGAAAGTAGAGGTCTTATCAGATGCTCGCATCTGATGAAGTCCAATTATCGTTGCGCTTTAAACATTATTTGTTTTTGAAGGGGGTTCGCTTGATCTCCCCGATGTGTCGGTGGCGGAATCCGCTTTTTGTTTGGATTTGCCACGGACTCCGCAATAGCTTCGACCGTCAAGAAGGCAAAGCCCTAGCTCCGGGATCAGTTTATATTAGTCGTTATTGAAAGGCTGCTTGCTTTAAGCAGTGTCCAGTCGATTGAAGAATTCCAATTCATCTTTGTCCACCTCGATTCCGATTTGTTCGGTGAGAAGGCTGTGTAATTCAGTGATCGATTGGATTGAACTGGTGTGCCGAGTGTCCCCATCGCTTTGAACGCATTCGCGGTTCCTTATCATCATCGACGGCTTATCCTTAGGCCCGGCTAGCATCGCTACCAAATTGTTTCTGAAGGCAGATTTTGGGTAATTGGAAGTATAAAAATTGGCCACTTCGTAGTCGATACACGCCATCGGATATTCATCGAAAACGTAAAGATCGTGCCATTGCTTCCAGAGACGGCTTTGTAGTCGATAGCGATCATTGGAGAGTTCGATGCGCAAGTTGCTTTCAGTCGTTGTCGATTTAGATTCTAGCTCGATCGCTTTGCGAAGCCCGAGGGTCCCAAAGGTGGCATCCACTAGCCACTTTTTGTTGTTCAGATGAACGATCAAAACCATATGGGTGCGGGGCCGTTCCTTGTCGTTTTGTCTGCCGAAGTAAACCCTTCCTCCGTGCAAGGAAATTTCAAATCCGATTTCGGTGAGTAGAGCTGCAAAAAGGGTGTTGATTTCAAAACAATAGCCTCCTCGACTTCGATAGATAATTTTATCCTGTAAGTCAGGGAGATCGAGTGAAATATCGCGCCCGAGCATCACATCAATGTTCTCGAATGGAATGTGGGTGACATGGGCCTCGATGAGGCGATGGAGTGTTTCTATCGTTGGATTGACGGCCTCCTTGTATTCAATCCGCTCAAGATAGGCTCCGACATCTATGGAAGTGTTATTCATGGGAATCGAGCTAAGTCGGTTTCAGGAGTCTTGTGTTGTTTGGGTTTCATCAGCTTCCAGCACTTCAAATACAGTTGTAGGATTGAGGTCAGAAACGTGCTTGTAAGTCCCCGTTATTGCCTTCTCAAACCGTTCGTGCATGGGAAATCCTTCTTTTCCCAATTGGAGGGAAAGCGTATTCCATTGATCGATGCGATGTGGGCTCACTTGTGTAAGGGAAAGAAACCAATTTTGCACGGCTGAGTCGCTTTGATCGCATATTCCAATAATCTGTTCTTTTTCAAGTTCGAAGAACGACAAAAACTGCCCATCGACCCCTGCTGGATGGCAAAATGGATTCAAATACTCCTTGGGAAGGGTGCCTGCCTTAAAGTGTCGCGCTTTGCATATGATTCGAGGAAACCAGTTGCAGTTGCACCATTGATCTTTGGGTAAAGGTAGGGACTTCATTGTCGCGATGGATTTTTTAGGAGTTTGATTTTTTGCACTCAATCGATTGCATTTTACTGAAACCATTCTTCCATGCGAGTCCAACGAATCTCGAGTTTTCTTTTGACCTTTTCTCTTCTCTTTCTGCTTTGCGTGGGAACAGTCTACGGTAAATGGGAAAAACTGGAAAACTGTCGCTTGTTGGAGCACGGATCGAACGATGGTGATTCGTTTCGGATCAAAACAAAAGACGGACGACAATTTCAGTTTCGATTGTATTTCGTGGATACTCCCGAAGTTGGGTTGTTTTATCCAGATCGAGTTGAGGCGCAGGCTCAGTATTTTGGAGTGAATGCGGATCGTGTGCTACGGATTGGAGCGCTTTCGAGTCGATTCACTAAAAGTTTTCTATCAGGTGGAACCTTTACGGTGTGGATCGAGTGGAAGGATGCGTGGGGAGCGCAAACTCGTTATGCCGGATTAGTGTATCGGGAAGATGAGAGTTTGATAGAGGAATTAGTGAAAAACGGACTCGTCCGGGTGCATGGGTTCAAAAACGACAGTATTTGGCCAGGAGGATGGGTCGCATCAGACTATCGCAAACGACTATTGCAGATGGAATCAAAAGCAAGGCGCCAGGGAATTGGAGGTTGGGGCCACCGTAAGCTGCCTGTGGATGAACCTGTTGTGGAAGGGATTGTGGAAGAAGGAGGTAATGACCCTTCGACGAGAAGTTCTGATGTGCTTTTGGATTTGAATTCAGCTACTAGCGAGACACTCCAGGGTCTTCCAGGTATCGGCCCTGTTATTGCCGAAAGGATTGTTCAAGCACGGCCATTTAGTTCCGTTGGAGCCTTGTTGAATGTGAAAGGGATAGGAAATGGCCTATTATCAAAACTCCGACCTTTGGTGATCGTTAGATTTTTGGACAAAACTCCTAAAACTGCTGCTTTTTACCTCGCTGACCCTCTGGAGTGGAACGGTCGCGAAATCGAATTGTCGGTTCGCTATCTGCAGCGGGCTAATACTGATGCCCCTGACGGGTTTGTGAGGATGGAAGCGACTACTGCCTTTGATGGAAAGCAGGGTGGGGTTATCCCTCTGTATCTGGACAATGAGTCGGAAGCGGACGCGTTAAATTACTTTGAGAATTCGAATCGTGAGCTGATTCTTCGGGTAAGGTTCTTTCAGTTTCATAATCAATGGATCACGGTCTATCGGAAAGATCGGAAGTCCGATGACTCGACGGAATGATATGGCGAGCGACTCATTCACGATTGAGTCGTCGTGCCGTGTAGAGGCAAACGATGATGACGACGACTGAAGTCATCGCCTCCGGAAGAAGGGAAGTGACGGTTAAAAGGAGCGCATGAATTCATTCGTGCGAATCGTGGAGTGGAGGAGCTTGGAGATGGGATATCAATGACGACGACTGAAATTCTATCGGCTCCGGATGAGGAAGGACCGCAGCGACTCGCTGAATCAGACACAAAAAAAGCGGTTCGTATGGAACCGCTTTCTTGAAATCTTAAATCTATCGGGCTTTGATTATCCCCACCAATCAGTTTTATCAACTGTGGTTTCGAAATTCGCTTCGATGCGTTCGGGAGCTCCTTCGAGATCTTTCTTTTTGGAGGGCTCGCCAATGTAGACAAGACTTTCGCGCGGGCATTTTTCGATCGATTTACTCAGATCATTGTGACCGTCATAGGTATCGTAGTCGAGAACTGGCAAATTGTCTGTCATGGCGAGGAGTCCTTCGGAAGGTCGGGCGCAGGCGGAGCAACCGATACAACCGATCGAGCATACTTCCTTCACCAATGGCCCCTTATCCTTATTCGAACAAGCAACTACCAGAACCTCCGTGTTTTTGAATGGAACCATCGTGATGATGCCACGAGGACAAGCTGAGACGCAGGCTTTACAGCCCGTGCATTTTTTTGGGTCAATGATCGCTAAGCCGTCTGTCATGTTGATGGCATCGTAGTCACAGACGTCGAAACAATCGCCAAATCCAAGACATCCATAGGTGCATCCTTGCACTCCGGGAACCAAGTTGGCCGCCGAGCAAGTTTTTTCCCCTTGATAAGGCTGTTGTTTGAGGCGCTGCTCGCTGGTAGCCGCACAGTGCACTACCGCTTTAAAGGGCCATGTTTCTTCGATTTCTTGCCCCAGGATAGCTGCCATTTTCTGGGCACAAGCACTTCCGCCGGGGCCACAGAGGGTGAGCTCCGCTTTGCCGTCGGCAACGGCTTGAGCATATTCCTGACAGCCTACAAATCCACAGCCTCCACAATTTGCTCCGGGAAGAGATTCGTTGATGGCATCGACTTTGGGATCGGTCTCAACGTGGAATGCTACGTTAGCCCATCCAAGGATAAGTGCCATGATCACAGCCAGGACAAAAAGAATGCCTGCGGCGAAAAGAACGGTGACTATTGCGGTGTCCATATGAAAAATTGTGTTATTTATTGTGTTCCTAAGCGACGTTGGGACTAGGGGTGAACCATTGCTGTGAGTGCTTCTGCGACGCCTCTATCAACGCCTGTGAATCCCATGAACGCCATTGCCAGGATACCGGCAACAAGCAGGGCGATACCAGGGCCTTTAAGGGCTTTGGGAACATCGCAGAGATCGAGTTCTTCGCGAAGACCTCCCATGATCACGATCGCGAGCGTGAATCCAATTCCACCACCGATGGCAAGGGCCAATGCTTCGTGCAGACCCCATAGTTTTGCGGGGTTCTGCAACTGCTTCATGATTTCCAAACAGGCGAACAAAATGGCGCAGTTTGTGGTGATGAGTGGAAGAAAAATTCCAAATGACTTATGAAGTGCAGGGAAGAACTTGCGCACGTACATCTCTACGAACTGCACGCTGGAAGCAATGACGAAGATGTAGGCGATGTAACTGAGGATTGAAAGGTCGATGTTGACTTCAGCAGCTCCTCCAAGCATGTGGTAAATTCCGTTTGCGAGTGGTGCTCCAGGGCGAAGAATGTAGTAGGTAAGTGCCCAACTGAGAGCGGACGCGATGGAGATCACGAAGGTGACAGCGCAACCCATTCCAAATGCCATATCCACTTTTCGAGACACCCCTAAGAAGGGACAAATTCCGACGAAGTAGTGGAGTACAAAATTGTTAATGAGCGCGGCTCCGATAAAAATCAATACAAGTGAAACGAGCGTATCCATGATAAATGCTTATTAGTGATTTTATGTGGGGATCCTTAGGCCTTTTTTCGATCTGTCCACCAGTTGACGATACCCAGTAGCATGCCAAGAGTCAGGAAAGCTCCGGGAGGGAGAACGAGGATACCCCAGTTGGGCCACATGTCAGGGAGAACTTGGATGCCAAAAATGCTTCCCATTCCCAATACTTCGCGCACCAGGGCGATGCTGGCAAGGGCTGCGGCGAATCCTAGTCCCATTCCGACTGCATCGAAGATGGAAGGGATGATCCCTTCTTTGGATGAGCAAGCTTCGCAGCGGGAAATGATGAGACAGTTTACAATGATGAGCGGAACATAGGGTCCGAGCTGTTTGCTCATTTCATATAAATAAGCTGCCAGTAATTTGTCCGCAATGGTCACGAACGTTGCAATCGTGAGAGTGAATACCAGGATACGCAAATGCGGTTTTAGCATATTACGCATCAAGCTCGTCATGATGTTTGCGCAGATGAGCACAAAGGCGGTGGCTGCTGCCATCGTCAATGCGGGTTTCAGGCTGTTTGTCACTGCAAGCGTCGGGCACATGCCGAGTAACCCACGATAGACGGGGTTTTCTGGCAGGATTCCGGCGATCAAGCGTTCCACAGGGGTGGGTGCTGTATTGGACATAGTGCTGGTTGCTTAAAAGTTAATTGAAAAAGGGCGCAGGGTTTACTGGATCTGGGCCGCTATGAAAGGTTTTGCCATTTTGATGGCTTCATTGACCGCGGCAGCGACGGTGTTACTGGAAATGGTGGCGCCTGTTACGGCTTTGACCTCAGATGCTTTTGAGGGGGTGGTCTTTACGATCTCGATTTGCTCTGCAGTTGGTTTTCCTGAGAATTGTCCGGTAAAAGCAGGTTCTACTATGAAATTCCCAAGGCCCGGAGTCTCTTTTTGGTCGATGACTCGCATACCAATGATTTGGGAACAGTTGTAATCAACTCCCACTAGCAATTGCACTTTATCTGCAAATCCAAGTGCCGCAGCAGGGATGACCCATCCGATACCGTCAGCTTCTGAGCTCATTACCTTATAAATAGTCAGGTTTTCGTTCTCGTTCAGTGGCATCAACACTTCGTTGACTTCAAACGATTCAGGATTTCCCACCAGTTCGGGAATGAGTGAATAGGTTTCGTTTTTAATGTTTTCAGCAATCTTAGGTGAAAGCGTGCTGTTCACAAATGCAAGACCTCCGCCATAAAGAATGGCGAGAACGAGTACCAACCAGGCTTGTGCAAGTGGATTGGATGATGATTTTTTACTCACGATGGATTTCCTTTTTTTTGAAAATGTTTAGTTGGCGGCTGCTCCAATTATTGCTGCTTCGGTTCTGGAACGGGTCCACCGATTGGGGTGGGGATGGTCCAGCGGTTAATCAGTGGAACCACTGCATTCATTAGCAGGACGGCAAACATCACTCCTTCTGGGTAAGAACTAAATACACGAAGAACAATGATCAGGATTCCGATGCCTGCTCCGAAGATGATGCGCCCCTTGGGGGCAATGGGACTGGACACTGGATCGGTTGCGATAAAAAAGGCTCCAAAAAGTAGGGAACCGGAAGTAAGGTGCTGCAAAAGTGTGAGATCGCTAAGACCTGCGACCTGGGTCAGTAGAGCTACTACGACTGCTCCTCCGATGACTCCTACTGGGATTTGCCACGCTGCGGTGCGACGAATTAATAAATATGCACCTCCGATGAGAATTCCCAACGCACTGGTTTCCCCTAATGATCCGTTGGTGGTTCCCAGGAACATCGGCCAGAATCCTGTCATTTCAGCAGTGCCAGCGGCTTCTTTTGCGATCGTCAGCGGCGTTGCCTGTGTCAATACGGTGTTTGCTGCATCGGGGTAAACATAAGCACTTGCTCCTAAGGCACCGGCAAAACTCAGCATCACGAATGCCCGTCCAACCATTGCTGGATTAAATAAATTCATCCCTAGACCTCCAAAAACCATCTTTCCCAGTGCGATTGCGATGAAGGAAGCAATCACGGGAACATAAATGGGGGCGCTCCATGGTAATGAAAGCGCGAGGATGAGACCTGTCAGTGGAGCAGAAGCGTCAGAGACCGAAATTGGTTTGCCTTGCAGTTTTTTCCAACCCATTTCGGTGAGAGCACTGACGATGACGCAGATCCCAATTTGCAAGATCGCATACCATTTAAAGACAAAAATCGAGAGCGCTACAGCTGGCAGCAATGCGATGATGACATCAATCATCATTCGCTGAGTGCTGGTGCTGGCGTTTGAAAAGTGCGGAGAGGATGCTACTGAAACATTCATGATTTAAATTCGAATTTGCTTAGCCGTTTTCCGATGGATCTCTTTTAACCCTTTGCTCTTTTATATATTTTACCGGTTCGAATAAGCTGGACCAGTGGGATATTTGCCGGGCATTGATAGGCGCAGCATCCGCATTCCATACAGGCATCCACATTGTATTGTTTGAGCACGTCGACATTCTTAAAACGCGCGGCGAGCGCAATTTTCGTGGGTACCAGATCGAGAGGGCAGGTATCGACGCACAATCCACACCGCACGCAAGCGGTGGTTTCTGCCTCGCGCAATTCTTTGCTGGTCAGCACTGTGATACCGCTGGTTCCTTTGGTGATCGGGATACCCAGGTCTGTAACCGAAAATCCCATCATGGGTCCGCCAGCGATGATCCGGCTAGCTTCGTCTTTGAGCCCACCACAGTAATTGATGACGGTTTCGAAATCAGTTCCGATAGGGACTAATAAATTTTTGGGTGATACAACGCCCGGACCGGTGACAGTCATTACACGGTGCGTCATCGGCATATTGCGCAATATCATCCGAGCCAAAGCTGAGACTGTGCCAACGTTGAGAACGACGACTCCAACATCCAGTGGCAGACCACCCGTTGGAATAGCCCGCTTGAGTGCAGCCATCACCAGGGATTTTTCACCCCCCTGCGGGTATTTCGACTTCATAACCTTGATATCAATATCATGGTCGCGAGCCGCATCGATCATGGCTTCGATCGCGTCGGGCTTATTCTCTTCAATACAAATGGAAATTTTGTTCGCACCAGTCGCATGTTTTGCGATCAATGCTCCGGCAATAATCGATTTTGGGGATTCGAGCATGAGCCGATGGTCAGCAGTGAGAAAGGGCTCACATTCGCAGCCATTGATGACGAGATCCGAAATCGGCCGATCATCGTTGCGCATCAACTTCACATGGGAAGGAAAAGCGGCTCCACCCATGCCGACGATACCGGCCTCCAATGCAATCTTCGATACTTCGTTAGCGTCGATTTTATCGAGATCGACTGTCCAGTCTCCTCCGAGAAATGCTTCTTTGAGAGCCTCTCCTTCAAGTTCCTGCTCTGCGTCAGCCTTGATTGGAACGGTGGTTACACGGCGCCCGTTAGGCAAGGTGATGACTCCCTCTCTGGCAGTTTTCCCTGCGACAGAGGCGTGGATGTTACTTGAAATAAATCCGCCAGACTCCGCAATTTTTTCACCGACTGTAACAGCCGCTCGAGGTTTTACCGATACCGTTGCCGGTGCACCCAAATGCTGGAGCAAAGGAATTCTTACGGTTCCTGGAGTTGGAAGCACTTCGATGGGCTGATGCTCAGCATACGATTTGCATTCGGGTGGGTGGATTCCCTTTTTAAAGGTGAATTTAGGAAGATTCGCTAGTGAAAACGCTGCCATCGTCTTTATCTTTCGGTGGTGATGCTTGCGAGTTTAACAGAATAACGAGATTATCGCCCTTCGACTCTCGCGATTCGAGTGAATGCCGCAGAGAGACATCCACCCAAAATAAAACCTATGAGTCCCGCAAGGAGTCCATAGGTTTGGTTATTTTTGAAAATCATGGAACCTAAGATCGCCAGTACGATTGGCATTAAAAATACCAACGTGCAAACGAACGAGAAGAGCCAACCTTGGATCTGTCTCTCATTTTCTGCCTGTTCAGAACAGGTGCCATCACTCATGGAGCAATCAGTTTGGGTGCAAACTGAACAACTGCTAGTTGGGCTGAAATGGGAACCGTGCATTAGAAAATTCTGAATTAGTATTACTTCTAGTAGCTAGAAAGAAAATAAAATAGCCGCTTAGGATTCAAAGACAAGAAGAATCTCTTGGAAAAATTATCTATCAAATAAGCACTCCTAATGGTTGAGTGTAGTTATTGTGTCATACGCCTGTTATTGAGCTAGGAGAGGGGATGAAATTGGCGAGCTTGCTTTGGCGTTTCGAAAGGCATCAGAAGAAGAATGTAAAGTGAGCTTGACAATTAGGGTTTTGTAATGAATGTAAAGTGTAGTTTACAAAAAGAACGCTTTAATTGACAAATGCTTATGAAAAAGAAAATGAGACAAGCGACGATGAAAATGATGGGTTGGACCATTGCGTGGACGCTTTCAGTGGCACTAGCCACTTTTGCTCCGAAGCTCTTATGGGAAGGAAACCGAGCACTGACGATAGTGGCTCTGGTGATCAACCTTGGGGTTGGTGTAGGGATGATCATTGCCAATCGTGATTACCTTGCAGCTACTGATGAAATGCAACGGAAGATTCAATTGGATGCCATGGCGATCAGTCTTGGTGCAGGGCTTGTTGGCGGTATTGCCTATACCATCATGGATAAATGCGACTTGATTGCCGGGGATGCAGAGATCAGTAGTCTCATTGTTTACATGACAATCGTTTACATGATTTCAATTGTTGTAGGCCGAATCCGATATTCATGAAAAACAAACTCAAAGTACTCAGAGCGGAGAGGGACTGGACTCAGGCGGATTTGGCTGAACGCCTGGAGGTCTCGCGGCAGACCGTCAACGCAATTGAAAAGGGAAAATTTGATCCATCATTGCCGCTAGCTTTCAAAGTGTCTCGTCTATTCAAACTCTCTATTGAAGAGGTGTTTTTTGATGAGAGCGAGAAGTGAAGGTCTTCACTAATTGAGAGCAGCCCAGTAGGATATCTTGAGTTTTTTGGGATCGTGCTCTGCCGTTTCCACAAAGTAGACCGCCAATTGGACTCGTTCCTTCAGATCAGGGATGGTTTTGAGGTCTGGATGTCGCTTGGTGATGGCATCAATGATTACCTCTGGGGCCCGACCCGTGAGTTCGTAGCCTTCTTTGATTCCGACATCTAGCAACCCCCTTGCGATGTCGGCTTTCATCATAGGGATTTGCATAAAAGAAGATTGAAGGGCTTCGTAGTCAGTTTTCTTTTTTTTTCTTTTGGCCATCACAGTGTTAGAAGTGATTTGCACTGTTGATGAAATTCAGACGAATTCAATCTAAAATGTGACATGACGCATGACAGGCCTCGAGTGTGACATCCATTGGGTCTCTTTGACCCACGAAAAAAGGAAAGTGACCATGGTTTTGGAACTCTCAATTACGTAAAGGTCTGATTATCAATAGATTGATTCTGATTAGAGGGGTTGGCACAATAATTGCCTTGTTGGAGTCGTGAGCAAAATTATTGGAATAGATTTAGGAACTACAAACTCGTGTATGGCGGTCATGGAAGGCGGAGAGCCGGTCGTGATCCCAAACTCCGAAGGTGCACGGACGACTCCGTCTATCGTTGCATTTTCAAAAAATGGTGAGCGTTTGGTCGGCCAAGCTGCGAAGCGGCAAGCTGTTACCAACCCAACGAATACGATCTTCTCAGCGAAGCGTTTGATCGGTCGTAAGTTTACCGAGGTTCAAGAGGAAGCGAAGTCATTGCCTTATAAGGTTGTTAAAGGCAAAAATGGTGACGCTTACATTGAATGTGAATCCGGTGGTAAAACTGAGCAGTTCGCCCCTGAGGCAATCTCAGCCATCCTCCTTGGCAAACTCAAGGTTGATGCTGAAGCTTATCTCGGAGAAAAAGTGGAGCGTGCTGTCATCACAGTCCCTGCTTACTTCAATGATGCGCAGCGGCAAGCGACAAAAGATGCTGGCGCGATTGCTGGATTCAAGGTGGAACGCATTATCAATGAGCCAACTGCCGCATCTCTAGCCTATGGCTTGGATAAGAAGGCGGATAAGACCATCGCAGTTTATGACTTGGGTGGAGGTACTTACGACATTTCTGTGCTTGAGATCGGGGACGGTGTCTTCGAAGTAAAAGCGACAAACGGTGACACCCATCTTGGTGGTGACAACTGGGATAGTCTGTTGATCGATTGGTTGATCGAAAACTTTAAGAAAGAACAGGGAATTGACCTTAGGGGTGACCCAATGGCGTTGCAGCGTCTTAAAGAAGAAGCAGAAAAAGCGAAAATCGCACTTTCTTCTTCTCAGTCAACTGACATCAACTTGCCGTTCATCACTGCTGATGCGAGCGGCCCTAAGCACTTGAATGTGCCTCTCAGTCGCTCCAAATTGGAACAGATCTGTGAAGATCTCTACAATCGAACCATCAGTCCATTCGAATCCTGCTTGAAGGATGCTGGTATTAAGGCTTCGGAGGTAGATGATCTCGTCCTCGTGGGTGGAATGACCCGTGCTCCTAAGGTTGTCTCAGTAGCCAAAGGCCTAACTGGTAAAGATCCTCATCAAGGGGTGAACCCAGATGAAGTGGTTGCTATTGGTGCTTCTATTCAAGGTGCGGTTTTGACCGGAGATGTTCGGGATGTTCTGTTGCTCGACGTGACTCCGCTTACTCTTGGAATTGAAACCGCGGGTGGAGTATCGACTGCAATGATCGAACGGAATACCACCATTCCTTCGAAGAAGAGTCAGATCTTTTCAACCTATGCTGACAGCCAAACTGCTGTTGATATTAAGGTACTACAAGGCGAACGCCCGATGGCTAACGATAATAAGGTCTTGGGTAACTTCCGTTTGGATGGCATTCCGACCGCACCGCGCGGAGTTCCTCAGATTGAGGTCACCTTCGATATTGATGCGAATGGTATTCTTCATGTCACTGCAAAGGATTTGGGAACGGGTAAGGATCAGAAGATCACTATCACAGGTTCTTCCGGGTTGAGTGAAGAAGAAGTTGAAAACCTGAAGAAGGAAGCCGAGCTCCACGCGGAGGAAGACTTAAAGCGCAAGGAATTGATCGAAGCTCGCAACGAGTTGGACGGAATGGTTTACCAAACTGAAAAACAGTTGAGTGACATCGGCGACAAATTCCCTGAGGATAAGAAAGTGCCACTTACTGAAGCTTTGACCGAAGCTAAGAAGGTTCTTGAAAACCAGGAAGCGACTGCTGATGAGTTGAACACTGCAAAAGAGAAACTCACCAATCTCCTTCAGGAAATGGGACAGGAACTCTATGCTGCAGCCCAAGCTGCACAAGGTGGAGCTGAAGGTGAGGGAATGGATCCTGCCGCCGCTGCCGCTGCTGCCGCCGCTGCTGCTGAAGCAGGTTCAGGTGCTGGTTCGAAGTCTGATAAAAACGGCGACGATGTCGTTGATGCGGACTTCGAAGTTGTCGATGAAGACGACAAAAAGTAATCATTCGCCTCAACAAATTCTTTGGTCCTGACTACGGTCAGTGACCAGAGTCCATATTTTGCAACCAGGCCTCCGGGAGTTTTCCCCGGGGGTTTTTTTGTTTTTGAAATCTGTTTATACCCATTTGTGTTTTAAGGACTTCAACCTGAAACAGATCTCATGACGTACGACAGTTGACGATTATGAGCGGGCATAGGATCGTACCGTAGATGAGATGTAGCATCCGATGCTCGCATCGGATTATGCTCGTATTGAATAATACGCAAATCGCTACAAGACGAGGTGAAAAAAGCCCATATTAATGGAGTGGGGTACATTTTTTAATGCTCCGGAATGCCCATGTCCGAATGTCGCTATACTGAGAAGCCGCGGCTTGTCCCTTGAAATCCCTTAGATTTCAGCCCTTTTGTAAAGCAATGGAAGCACTGTGCCAGCAAGGAGGTGAGTTTCCTGTTCGATGGATACCCTTAGTTTGGCAACATCGATTTCATTATGAGCCCTCGAATGGTTGAGGTCCATCAATCGAGCATGGTTGTTTTTGATGCTTAATTGAGCCGCAGCGATGAGATTTGCAACTGATTCATCACTCAGGTCATCGATTTTTTGATCAAGATTCTCAAATACTTCAAACAATCGAGAATTATTGTTCTCTAAAGAATTGGATGCCGATAGCTGAGTCGTTTTCATCGCAGTAAAAACTACAAATAGAGCGGATCTCCTTCGGAGGAGATTCTGTAATGTAAATCGGCAAAAGCTCCAACATTATTAGGTTGTTTAATGATTATTAAACATTTGATTAGAGTTTATTGTGCTAGGGGGGGATTTAAGAGTCTAATTTTTGGTAGAGTTTGGGAAGCACAGTGCCAGAAAGGAAGAGATTATCCTCTTCGATTGATCGCTGGAGTTGGAGAATTTCAATTCCGCTGCCATGTTTGGGCAGAAGTAGTCCCATCGATCTTTTGTGGTTATTCTTGATACTGAGTTGAACTGCTTCAATAAGGCTAGTGATAGCGTCTCTACCTAATTGTTCGATTTTTTCATCTAGATCGTCAAAAATATTGTGGAGTTGTTGTTTTTCGGAAACCAATTTTGAGGAGGTTGGGAGGTGAGGAGTTTTCATAGTGGAAGAAATTACAAGTATAGTGAATTGCCCTTTTGAGGCGATGTTTGAGTGTTTATCGGCCGAATCTCTTAAAGCATTAGGATGGTTAATGCAATAAGTTTTAGGTATTAGTGAAAAATGCCCCTCGAGGCTTGTTCCCAAGACAAGCTGAGCAAGTTATCACTTAGATAAAATACACAGATCCACTATCGTGTATAACGAGTTTTTCGATGGAAAAAAGAGTAGCGCGATTTAATCTTGGTAGGTATTCCAAAGAGAACGGACACGGAGCTTTGCAGCTAGCGTTTCGAGGTTTGCGATGACGGGATTGTGCAAATAGATGCGTCTTTTCCGGTTGGGATAGAGGTGGAAAAAATTGTCGCTCCACCGGAGATCTGGAATTCCATCAGTGTCAAGCCAAGTCCAAAGCGCAGGGTAATCAGATGAGACGTCGACGTAGATCCGCTCCTCATCATCGCAGCCGACCGTGGTTTGATACAGGGGTTTGCTAAGATTAAGGTGTTTGGGGCGTACCCAGGTTGCCATGTTTTCTGAAACAACTGCACCACTGTGCTCCACTTCTACCTGGAAGATGATGTCACGAGAGGTCGCAATGTCTTTGTTGATGCAGACATCGCAGGTTGCAGCCAATTTTGATCCGCGACTGGGTTTGGTGATCTCGAATGATTTGTTGTCGAGTTCTTCCCCGGTGCGAGCGTGCCAAGAAGTGACGGTAACGGTTCCTGGCACTTCAGTTGCGTCATCGGAGGTAATGTAAATCTCGAGTTTTTGAGTTTCCTCATTTTCGATAATACTCACCATTTCCGGTGCAAAGAATCGTTTTGCTTCGTAGTGCAATGCCTTCCATCTACGGGATGAATCGATAGAGGACCAGGAAGCTACTGGCCAACAGTCGTTAAGTTGCCAGTAGGTTGCTCCCATACAGCGTGGCATGTTGCGACGCCAGTGTTCCACAGCGTATTTGATCCCTAAGGACTGTAGGATCTGACTGAGCCATACCGTGTTATCGAATCCAACCGGTAATCTGAACCAATCGAGCATATAGGCCATGATGGCTTGGTTTCCAGAGGGAGAACGTTGGTGGAGCTCCATCACATAACTGGTGATCGAACGGTCCTCTTCCTCTAATACTTCGTCGAGTGTCGCAGGGTGGGGGAACGCTTGAAATCCGAATTCAGAGCAAAACCTGTGGAATGATCCTCGATACCATTCGAAAGGTTCCCTTCCATGCCATACCTTCCAAAGGTGGGCATCTCCCCAGCGTGGATCAGATGAATGCTCGCGAGGAGTGCGATTACCGATTGGACTGTGCTCACTGGCTGGCCAGTAAGAGGCAATGCGGTGATGGGCTTCGACTACTTTTTTGAGCTCAACATCAAAGAGCTTGCTGTAGTGATCCCATCTCATGGCCCCGGGCCTATCGCCGATATATCCGTCCATGTGTTCGAGCTCATTGTTACCACACCACAGAAACAAGGAAGGATGATGGTGCAGTCGCTTTACGTTCTGCTCCGCTTCGATCAGTACATTTTCCATGAACTCTGGGCGATCCAATGGATAGGCTGAACATGCGAACATGAAGTCCTGCCACACGCAGATGCCTAATTCGTCACAGATCTGATAGAAATCATCGCTTTCGTATAAGCCTCCACCCCATACGCGAATGCAGTTCATATTGGCCTCAACCGCGGATTCAAGGATATCCCGAACATCGGCCGTGTGAATACGGCTCGTGAATGTGTCAGAAGGGATCCAATTAGCGCCCTTTGCAAAAAAATCGATTCCGTTTGCTCGAAACTTGAAAGATTGTCCCCATTCATCGAACTCGGTCACTAATTCAAGATCTCGGAATCCGATTGTTCTGGATTTTGAGTCGATTGTTTTTCCATTTTTCCCGCTGAGCATGAAAGAAACTTCGTAAAGGGGTTGGTCTCCCATTCCTGCGGGCCACCATCGATTGACCTGATCCAGTGGGATCTCGAACTCAGTCAGCCCTGTTTGGTCCAATTTTTGGGACAATGAAACGAGTTCTTCGTCTTCAAATTTGATTTTTGTTTCGAGAGAAAGAGGTTCGAATGCAGATGGAGTTGCCGAAATCTTGAGTTTTAAGACTGCAGAGTTGTCAGCCATGATAACTGGTTCCAATACCATGTCCTCAATGCGACTGGTTTCGATGGCAGCAATGTAAATCGGTTTCCAGATCCCAGCTGTTACACACATTGGGCCCCAATCCCAACCATAGTTGCACGCTTCTTTTCTGACCCAATTTCCTCCTTCGAGGCGATGATGGCCGATTCCAGTATGGAGCTTGAAATCTTCTTGCTGGCATTGGCGGCCATAGGGAAGAGGTGAGGTAAAAAAGATTTCAATTTCATTCGCGCCTTCTTTCAAATGAGGTTTAACCTCCCATTCGTAGGAACGAAACATATTGTCTGTTTTGGCTAAAGATACGCCATTGATAATAACCTCCGCAAATGTATCGAGTCCTTCGCAGCAAAGAACGAGGTGTTTGGTATCCATTTCTGAAGGATGGAGATGGAATGTTCGTTTGTAGGACCAGTTGTCCTCCCCAACCCACATGAGGTGTTGTTCGTTGTCTCGATAATAAGGATCGGGAATGAGACCACCATTGAGTAAATCAGTGTGAACGCATCCAGGAACCGTCGCGGGAACATTGAAATTACTTTTTCCAGAGCGATTCTCCAGGGTCCATTCACCTTCAAGTGGAATCTTTTTCATGTTTTTAAGTGGGGGTTCAGAAAGAATCTTCCCAGTTGTTAGAGTGGGAAATGTTCTGGGGGATTATGCATTGCCGAGTATTCGCCAAAATCTAATGGATGGGAGGTTTTTTGTCACCCCTCAATTCTGAGCTAACAATTAAGGAATATTGTCACTTGTTTGAAAATTTCAAACTCTGTGATTCAAAATGATTGAGAGCGATTTTTTACAAATCGGCTTAAATAAAGGCTTTGACATGTGAATATCCTGTGAATAACTGAGTTTAGTAGGATTGTTATGAAAAAGATTACGATTGGAGTATTTGGCGGAATTTGCGTTCTGGGATCAGTTCAAGGACAGGTCGTGATCGAAGACGGAGAAATTCATAATATTTTTTCCACAATAAACGATTGGGTAGAAGTTTATGATTCTATTGCAGATGGAACTGCCACCACTGTGAATGTTTTTACAGAATCCAATATAGTGGGCGATGTGACTGAAGATTTTTCGATCGGATTGTTTGAACGTTCCCGTATGACGATGTTTGGTGGAACCTTGGGCCAAGACTTGTGGGTTTCTGACCTAGCTTCAGCTAATGTACTTGGAGGAATAATTCAGGACGACGTTTACGTTGATCTTTTCGGTTCAGTTAATTTTTTGGGGGGCACTGTGCGGGATGATATTGAGGTTCATCACGGAGGCTCTCTCAGCTTTTTAGGTGGATTTGTGGGAGAAGACTTTCAGTTGTTCGACGATGCAAATGCCCTCATTAATGGAGGTTCTATTAGTGAGGATATTGAAGTGTTTGGGGGAAGTCTTTTAATTAGCGGTGGTAACCTATTGGGACAGAATCTTGATGTCGGATTACGATCTTCGGGAGATAGTCTGATTACCATTGTAGGCTCGAATTTCGCCATTGATGGAGTTTCGTTTCTTGGTGGAAGCATCATTTCCAATTCAGGATTGCTCTCTGGTATTCTGAACGATGGATCGGTTTTTAGCCTGCCATTCCTTATTGAAAATGGGGGAAGTATTGTCGTAACCGCCATTCCAGAACCTGGCACTTACGCTTTATGTTTTGGAGCTTTTGCTTTCGTGCTTTTGATGATCAGCCGGAAGTCCCGTAGCTAAAGTATGATCATTTTCATTTAAGCCCTTAGGTGGACCTACCCGGGGGCCAACCTATTCTATTTGTTTGTCAGTGCTTCCAAAACGGCATCGACGTGGCCCTTGACTTTTACTTTTGTCCAAATGGTGTCAATTGTTCCCTTGGGATCGATCAGCACAGTGGTTCTTACAACCCCCATATAAGTGCGTCCATACATCGACTTCTCCTGCCACACTCCGTAGGATTCGAGCATTGATTTTTCGGGATCACTCAGCAGTTCGACCGTTAACTCTTTTTTCGTGATGAAATTTTGGTGACTTTTGCAGCTGTCCGGGCTCACCCCCACTACCTGCGCATTCAGCTTTTTAAACTCCTCGCTGGCGGCAGAGAATTCGATGGCTTCCAAGGTGCAACCCGGGGTGTTGTCTTTTGGGTAAAAATAAAGGACTAGCCACTTTCCTGCATAATCTCCGAGTTTGCGATTCGTGTTTTCTGAATTTGAGATCGAAAAATCAGGAGCTGCGGAACCAATTTGAATACTCATGTTGTTTTTTTGCGGGGATTGAAACGGATTAATCGTGATCACATTGCGGTGATGCGGAAGCCAGTCTAAATCCGCCGTCTACTGTTTCAAATTTGCCACGACTTTCTAGGAAGTCCAAGAGTCCATCTGCGGACATGTTTTCGGCAGCACAGGTGCAAAAAGTGGTGGTTTCACCAAATTTTTCCACGATGTCTTTGATGAGTGTTTCCCTAGTGTAAGTTTTACCGGAGGTGTTCATCATTTCCATGACTTCGTGTCCGTGTGTGTCCTGCGTTTGTGAATTCATAAATACTGTTTCTGTGATGGATCGTTTGCTACGTTTGTATGAGTTGATGCGTTGAATTGATGATCGCTATCATTATTGACTGTCAACACATGGGATTGGAATCATGAAATGATTAAAATGAAAATCGAATCTTAGGAATGGGGAAAAAAAGAGTGCTGTGGTTACAATGAAGGGAGTGCACATTTTATGCCACCAAATGGGCCTGATCAGAGTTACACCAGCAGATTCAGACCTCAACTAATTCCGAATAGCGTTTAAAAACCTTCAAACTGAAACAGATCTCATGTCATTCGACAGGCTCACGGGCATCAACAAGCATGAGTTGCTACCAGTGATGAGGTGTAGTGTCCGATACTCGCATCGGTTTATGTAGCCCGTATTGAATTAGGCGCTAATTGGTATTATTCGATATCGCTTATTATTGGGCTGTATTGATTGAGATGAGTCGTTCCTTGAGTTGTGCGTTGTCAATGGAATGCCTTGAAGTCCATCAAACTGTATTCTAGAAAGAATGAGCTATGATGAAAAAAAGTGCGAATTACATGCTTCTGTTCCTTATTTTTTCATTTTCCGCAATTGCGGAAACAGTTACTGGAATTGTTTTTGAAGATGAGAATCAAAATGGGATTCTCGATGCCGGTGAACCGGGCATTGTCGGCGTGCCTGTATCGAATCAGCTGGATGTGGTGCTGACTGACAAATCTGGAGCATTCGAGCTTTCTGTCACTGACCGCACCATCGTATTTGTGAGTAAACCCAATGGTTATGAATTACCAATGGGGGAGGATCAGCTACCTCAGTTTTATTACCTCCACTTTCCCGAGGGTTCTCCAACGGACTTCAAATACCCTGGCATGGCTCCGACAGGTAAACTGCCTGAGTCCGTCAATTTTCCGCTCACAAAAGCCCACGATTCCAAAAAGTTCACCGCAATTGTAACTGGTGACCCGCAACCTCATTCAGTCATCGAAGTGGATTATTTTCGAGATGATATTGTGGCTGAAATGCTCAAGGAAGAGGCTGATATATATGTCGCTTTGGGGGATATCGTTTTTGATTATCTGGACCTCTATCCAAGGTATATTGATGTTGTGTCGCAGCTAGGAATTCCTGCCTACAATATCCATGGTAATCATGATATGAATTATCGAGCCTTGACCGACGAGTATGCTGCGGAAACGTTTCGAGACCATTTTGGGCCAGAATACTATTCCTTCGATTATGGAGAAGTCCATTTCATGGTGATCGATGATGTGCTTTATGATGGTTGGAATGTGAAAGAAGATCACTACGGTGGATACACGGGGCGCATTACTGCGCGGCAGTTGACCTGGATAAAAAATGATTTGTCCCACGTGCCGGATGACAAATTGATCGTGATTTCCAAACACATCCCGCTGCTAACCTTGAGCGATCGTCATCCGGAGTCTGGGGGGTATGCAACCATCGAAAACATCAGTGCACTCTACGATTTACTCAGAGATCGAAAGCAGATCTTGGCGCTTTCAGGACATACACATAAGACGGAAGTGATTCAACTGGATGAGAGTCATGGATGGACGGGAGAAGGAGAGTTTTGGAATATCAATCCGGGGGCAGCTTGTGGTGCTTGGTGGACCGGACCCAAAGATTCAAGAGGAGTGCCAGAGGCTTATTGTATGGATGGTTCACCCAATGGCTATTTCATGTTCGATTTTGACGGAACGGATTACGAATATCGGTTTCGACCGGCGAATCTGCCGGAAAAACACCAGATTCGAGTCAGCACTCCGGTGGGTTCTGTAAAATCGAATGAATTGGCCGAACTTGCGATCTTTGCCAATGTGTTCGTCGGCGGTAGCGGCACGAAGGTGAAATATCGAATCGACGAAGGATCGTTTGAACTAATGGAAAAGCGCGAAATCAAGGACGAGTTCATGCAGCAATATTTCTTGTCTTATCGTGACACGATGCCTTCTTGGCTTCAAGGCGTTGCCAAGTCTTCCCACCTTTGGACTGCTACGATGCCTACTAGCCTGGAAGTGGGAATGCATACGATCGCGGTGATTGCGACTGACCATCAGGGCCATGAGCTCGAAGGCTACAGTGTGATTGAAGTTGTAGAGTAAGTGGATTCAAACATTTGGAGTCTTCAGGTTTCACTCATGTAGAGAAAGAATAAGAAGCCAATACACTGACCGAATGATTTGTGTTGCAAATTTATCTAAAAATTGCACAGATTTTCATTCTATGAAATCTCTGGCGCTGATACTCTTTCTTTTCTCTAACCTTGTGCTGTTGTCGCAAACTTCAATGCATCTCTCAGCGAAAGAGCTCCTTGGCAATGAAGATGCAGACGCGCTGGTTGCAGGGGAATTTCGGGCGGTCGCCTATTCGGGCTTCCGAGAAGGTCAACATCCCGATCGAGGCAATGGGGCAGTGAATCCGAGTGATTCTGAGATACTTGAGGATCTGCGAATCCTACTGGAAAATGGATTTAATCTGATCCGTCTGTATGATTCCGGGGAAAACTCGGAGTCTACTATTCGATTGATTCAATCGCACGGTTTGCCGATGAAAGTACTGTTGGGGGCCTGGTTGGATGCGGAAGTTAGTAACCATGAAGGATGTTCGTGGCTGACCGAACCGATTCCAGAAGCAAAACTGGCATCTAACTTTGAGAAGAATGAAGCCGAAGTTTCCAAAGCCATTTCTATTGCGAATGCATATCCAGAAATCGTCATTGCAATCAATGTGGGCAATGAGGCTCTTGTGAGTTGGAATGATCATATGATGACGGTTGAGCGTGTCATCGAGTTGGTCCGCAGAGTGAAGCACCAGTCTGAGGTATTGGTGACTGTTGCCGAGAACTATGTGTGGTGGGCCAATGAAGGTGAGAATCTGGCTGAAGAATTGGATTTCATCGGAATTCACACCTATCCTGCGTGGGAAGAAAAAGTAGTTGATGAGGCGATGGCGTATTCCATTGCCAACATCAAATCCGTACAGGCGACCATTCCTCATAAACCCATTGCCATTCTCGAAGCTGGATGGGCGACAACAGCGGTCGAGTTTGGTGATCGCGCCGGAGAAACTCAGCAGAAGCAATACTTTGAGGAATTGATGGAATGGTCAGAGCATCATCACGTAACGACCTTCTTTTTTGAAGCTTTCGATGAATCCTGGAAAGGGGATCCCGACAATGTGTTGGGTGCGGAAAAGCACTGGGGACTGTTTTTTGAAGATCGTTCGCCGAAGTCAGTAATGGCGGAATGATCGAATTTAGATACAAACCCGCTTATTTCCCTAAATACTCAACTCCTGGACCAATATTGTCTTCGAGGAAATCGATGATTTTCTGGTAAGCCTCTTCGCGTGAGCGTTGTTTGTGCAGGCCATGAGCTTCCCATCCGAGGTAAAGGGTTTCGGGTTTGTTTCCAAATTTCTTGAGTTGTTTTGCCATCTGTTTCGCCTGGCTCATCGGAACTGTTGAGTCCTGTTTTCCGTGGATAATGAGCACGGGCATTTTGATGTCCTTCGCAAAATAGTAGGGTGAACGCGCTTTCAACTGCTCTTCATCCAGTTCCGGATCTCCAATTTCTTTGGTCCATTTTTTTGCCGCACGGCGGTATTCAGGGCGACGGGAATCCTTATCAAACATTTTTGGCCAATCACTGACTCCAGACATGGAAATGGCGCATTGGTAAAGATCTGGTTGTTTGCCCGCTGCAAAAAGGGCGGAGTAGCCCCCATAGCTCATGCCCGCAATGGCGATACGTTTTGGGTCCGCCACCCCTGCGGCCACAGCCCACAGCGTTGCATCCTCGATATCATCCTGGATTTTACCCCCAATTTCCTTTGTTCCAGCCATTCGGAAGGCAGAGCCGTAACCGTTGGATCCACGGTAGTTCATCTGTAAAACGGCATAGCCACGACTGGCAAGGAGTTGAATCATGGGGTCAAATTTCCAAAAATCACGAACCCAGGGACCGCCGTGAGGCATGACCACCAAAGGCAGATTTTTGGGTTGGTGCCCAACCGGAACGGTAAGGTAGCCGTGGATCGTCATTCCATCTCTCGATTGGTATTGGATGGCAAGCATCGGAGAGAGATTTGCGGGTCGCAACCATGGCATGCGAGAACCCAAATTTTTGACGGATTTCTCGTTTCGGTCGAGTAAATGATACACGCCCGGTTGTCTGTCCGACATCGATAGAAACACGAGTCTGGATTCATCATTGGAGGCATCGATGAAAAGGTTGATTGTATTTGGAAGCAATTTATCGATATTGGATTGGATCTTCTCATACTCAGGGTCAAACCACTTCACTTTTGGGGTTTCAGCGACGTAACGCATGCCCAGAAGTTTTTGATCTTTTTTGGACATAATCATGCCTACTGTCGGTGTCTCAGCGTAACCTGGATTCAGGCCATCCGGTACGACATCATAAACGGGGTCTGAAAGTAGAGGTTCGCTGACTGCAATGTTCTCGAGATCGATTTGAAAAAGGCTCCAACGGTCTTCTTCGTTGAATCCTTTGACGTATAGGTTTGAGTCTTTCCCAAACCCCAAAACCTTTAGTTTTTCGTGTCCTCTTCCCGGGATTTCTATCGGAGTCCAAGGTGCGTCAACCGTTTCTCTGAAAATCAGTTTATTCGAAGCCTCGCTATTCACTCCGAGTCTTACGTCTCCCTTGTTGTCGAATATCCAGTAAGAGATGTCACCCGGATTTTCGACGATCGTATGGATGGAGCCAGTGAAAGTGTCTAGGCGAATCACATGGGGAAATTTGCGGTCTTTCCCATCTGCGTCTCGGCGGTTGAGCATGAGGATCTCTTCGCCTCCATCATCTGGAATGTATTTAACCTCTATTGCGGCTACCAACGTATGGAAGTCCTTACTTTTTTCATAGCCGGTCAGGCCTTTCCATCTGGTGCCGTTTTTATCCACCGCGATTCCTCCATAAAACCGATCCCAGACCTCTGTGGCGATTAACACCCGTTCATTGTTGATCCACCAATAGTGGCCAACGTCACGCGAAACCATTGTATTAAACGCATTTGCTTTCCCAATTTTAAGTCGATTGATCTCATCACTATTGTCGTCGATGTCTGAGAAACAGAGGTAAGCAATATCGGAAAACTCCCGAAGGAATGCGATGGACTTTCCGTCCGGTGAAATGGTTAAGCCAGTATAAAGAGGATCGGTGGTAAAATTCTCAACGGGAATGCGTTCCGCGGCTTGGAGACAGGTAAATCCCGCAATGGAGCACAAAATGAAGGTGAGTTTGAGGTGGGATATTCTCATATTGGAAGACGTTGATAGGGTTCGTTTCATGAAAAACAACCAACACTCTATTTGAATTCAAACAATTTATAATCTGCAAGTCAGATTACTGTTGGTTGAGGTTGGGAATTAGGGCAATGCGTGCTCTAGCAAACCGTGTTTTGAAAGATTAGAATCTTATGAAGATCTCATCCCAATCTCATAGAGTAGAGATTACTAATACCAATTAGCTTTTTGTTAATTGAATAACAAAACCCTTTTTTGTAGCGGCTCCTGCTTGCAGGATGCCCTCGTAAATCCCGCTAATATCGTTGAGAAACACGATGCAAGCATCGGTTGCTACACCTAAATATATTTAGTTTTTAATACGCAGTTTGGTATAAGTTGTGAGAATTAAGCTCTACCATGCCATTGCCGATGTCATGAATGAGAAGGAGATCCCGGATCTTCCGTCGCCAAAGCCGCTTGTAAAGAGCGGTGGTTACGTTACATCGTTTTTTCATGCGATTTACTGGAGTCCGATTTTATTCTTTTGTTCACTTCTTCGATGAAGCCATCTCTGTTTTTTGGAGAAATCAAGTAGCTGGAATGCACTGTCTCTATTTGAACTCTTGTGAGTGACAAAGCTGGCGCAGACAGTGGATTCATCGTTGGAAAAATCTTTTTGATCCTTTCAATCGCTATCCGATCCTCGTAGAATCCACATTTTATCAAAATTTCCTTCTCTGTTATTTCATATCGGCATGGGATTGAAAGTGCTCCCATCACAATGGCCATGAATACGCCGGTGAAAATTGCTATCCATCCACCATTTTCGCCAATGACGATGGCATATCCCCCCAAGCTTATTGCTAGCAAAGGGGCCGCTATCAGAATACCAGCGAGCCAAAGATCAACTTTTGAGGGATATATGGAGGATTTCATTTGTTTATCGAACGAGAAATTGGAGTGTGGTTTCTAGGCTGTTTCTATGTCCGGATTGTTGGCGGTTCTACTAATTGAACCTTTGAAAAAAAAGGGGTGCCGAAGAACATGTTATTGGAGAATTTACATGATGATAGTTTTGACCTTTTGGGTTGATTTGCAATCAGCGTTTTTCCTTTCATGGGTGAGCGATAGAGCGAATGGGAATCATTAAATGATTCGTGTGAGCCGACCCGTTGATCCTCTCTCAATCGGTTCGCTCCTGCTTTTTCTCGTGCGTTACTAAAGCCAGCAACTCATCTACTGACCATTGGTCGTTAGCGTGTTGTCCGTATTTCATTTTTGCGATTTTTCCATTCGGATGAATCAGAAAATCTGCTGGAAGCCCAAGCGGGGATTCTCCTATCCCTGGTAGACTGGCTCCATGTTTAAGAAGCCCCTTGATTGCGGGAACCCAGGACCTGGGGTGGGCTAAAGAACGCAACGATCTTTCAACCCCAAATTCCTTGTATAAAGATTTTGTTGGGTCAGCGATCAATGGAAACGGTGCACTTGCATGGTGTTTGAGTAAGTTCTCTTTCGAAGAATGAAAGACGACGATTTCGGCGATACCCGCATCATCCAACTCGTTCCATCGTGTTATAAAGGATTGCAGATGTAGATTGCAAATCGGGCAACCCGCAAACCTTCTGAACTGAATATGGGTGGTATGGGTAGGATGTGGTATCACTGTGGTGTATCCAGATACAATGCTTTCCACTTCCCGAGATCTAATTGTATTTCCAACTGAGAGTTTCATGTAGAACACAACGTATCAAAACCCAATATATTCCCAAATATCGACCCCACCCAGGATTTCAGTTTTTTTTGGAATTTCCTCAGTTGCGATGATCGTTTTACTGGGAACTTCCTCATACTTTAAATAGGCCCAAATGTTTGACAGCATTGTTCCCCCTGAACTCTTCCTCGCCTTCGACTAGGGGAGGAATTTCCATGCCTGCCTTGTTGTGGTTAATTGAGGTATTTGCTTAGTTCGCGGTAATAATTTTCGTGAGAGCCCAGCAAAATCAGTAAAATCTCTTTTTCTGATTCTTTGTAGGCGAGGAGTTGTTCTTGCTTGTTGATCTTAAACTTGTGGATTCGAATGCCAGCGAGATTCCCTCTTTTTAGGACTCCGATTTCAGGATTTTCGACAATGTCACTGACTGCTTTGTCCAAAACTTTCTTTTCATTTTTTTTGAGTTTTTTGATGACCCTGCTGAACCAAGGTGTCACTCGGATTTGAGGCTTAGCCGAAGACATATTCTTCTGTTCCTTTTACTTTTGCTTCTTCGAGGGCCATTAATGTGTCCTTGATGAATGTAAATGGAAGATCTGGATTCTCTTCTGCAGCTTTTCCAATCGTAGCCCAATACTCGATTTGAGAGGTCATCGATCTGTGCTCTACTTTGCTTTTAATTTTCGCCTCGCTGGCCAATTCGTCGGAAATTCTAATTACTGTGCTCATGTAGCTAAATGTAGCAATGTGTAACTTTTTGTCAATTTTCATTATCCACAACGTCGAGCTGTGGAATTCCGAGAAGCGAAGCTACTCGGAATTTCTCACGAGCGACTTGAGTACGCCCGTCATGGGCATCAACTGATGAGGTTTAAGTCCTCTATGCATATAACCAAAATAGTTAAAATTGCTCTAGGAAAAGGAGCAGAAAAATTATGAAATGCATTAGCAAAAGGCAACTGCCTTTCGAGCTGAAGGCGACAATCAACCGATAGGGCGAAGCGAACAAAACGTCCTATTAGGCCTAGCCTCTGGGGCAAGGTCCCCTTTGGGTGCTTTGTCCCCTTTGGGTACTTCTAAGGGTCATTTTAGGGGTTGTATGAAATCTGGAAATGCTACGTTAGTGATCTGGAAGATGACTCATTGAGATTAACTAAATTGCAAACATTACGGAATGACTCCTTTTGCGCTTTTGTGGGTGGATCGGTTACTACGGAATCGCTGAAGGATACGCTTTGTGTTGCAAGTTGGACAATTGGATACGGCGACGTATCAGATGTTGTTACTGGAAACAGTGGTACCGAGGACGAAGGACGACAGCGCAGCGAACAAAAAACGATCCGAAACCGGATTCGTAATCTCCTGAATCTAGGAGTCAAACGTCGCGACGCACTTCTCCACGGGATCAGCAGTAATGGCTACTGGGTCATGTCCAAGACCCCGACAATCAATCAGGCTCTATCCAATCAATGGCTAGCAGAGCAAGGACTGCTGTCCTTTGCTCAGTTATGGTCTAAAATCCATTATCCGACCACGGTCCGATAACGTTTTGGAATCGTCTAGTGCGGATCCGCATGCTAGGTGGTGTGGGGGCCAAGGGAGTTAACGCCCTTGGCTACCCGATTCTCGTTTTATTATCTCTGAAGGTTCGAGGGCTTTAATCCGAGATCTCTTAAAATCTTTGATGTTTCGGGTTATTATAAAATCTACTTTTGAACCTTCCGAAACAGCTTCAATTACTGCATCTTCGAAATCCGAAATATCACTTCTCAATGCTATTTTAAATGTTTTCGAGGAAGTGTTACCCACCTTGCAGATGTCGAGGAGCAAGTTGAGTAATTCTCGTGCTCGCTCTTCTCCCAACACTTTCTTTCCTAGATAGTGGAGTGTTGTGATAGTGTGCGGGGAAATCACACCATCCATTTTTTTCTTTTCTACTTTTGCTAAAACAGCTGCAGAATCCCGCCAAAATGGTTCTCTTGTTAGCCAAACGTCCAGAATCACATTGGTATCGAGTAATACTTTCATAAATACTTTTCTTCCAAATGTTTGTGGTAGGATTCTTCGTCAATATCAACCGAATCATTCTTTAGAACACCCAACATCGATGAAGTAATCGGGGGAAGCTCCTCATCAAAACTCTCGTCAGATTCTTGTTTTATAAACTCCCCAAAAATCTTTGATACTGAGGTTCCCTTTCGTCGAGCGATTCGCTTGGCTTTACGAATTAGTGCATCTTCCATTCGAAGGGTAAGTTTTGTTTGCATGACGTATAGAGTAGGAGGCGTATACGTATTGTCAATTTTTTTGAGAACGTCGAAGTCGTGGATTGCGGCCCGACGAAAGGAAAGGGAAGGGAAAGGAAAGGGAAGGGGTCAGGGAAGGGGGGAGGGGTCAAAGCTAAGGGAAGGGGGGAGGGGTCAAAGCTAAGGGAAGGGGGGAGGGGTCAAAGCTATAAATTAAATATTGCTTAAAGTAGCATGCTCAGGTTATTTTGTGGGAATGGCTCGCAAAGTTAGAATTGAATACCCTGGAGCGACGTATCATATCATCTCTCGGGGGAACTATCGCAAGGATTTGTTTACCATAGCAGAAAGTGGAAGGTCTTTTGAAAAGGCGTTGTTTGAAGTTGCAGAGCGTTGTGAGTGGAAACTGCATGCTTATGTGATAATGAGTAATCATTATCATCTGGCATTGCAGATCAAAGAACCCAATCTTGTGGAAGGAATGCGTTGGTTGCAGAGCACTTTTGCCAATCGTTTCAACCGATTCACTGGGGAAAAGGGACATGTCTTCCAAGGTCGTTACAAGTCATTATTGATCGAACCGGAGCGTCCATTACTTGGACTTGTGGACTATATTCATCTAAACCCAGTAAGAGCAGGTATTGTGAGTCTTAAAGATTTGAAAACGTATAAGCTTTCGAGTTTCCCCAAGTTTTTCGCGAAGCAACCTAAATCTGGGTTGTTTCGAAAGGATTTTTTATCGAGAGCGAGTTTGCCAGATACCCTTAGCGGTATGAAGCACTATTGGGAAAGACTCGAGGTCGTTGATGAAGGCAAAGCCGAACATCGTGAAGCAATGGCAAATCAATACTGTAGAGGTTGGATCATCGCCGGAAAAGCTTTCAGAAAGCAAATTGTAGAGCAGTATAGTGAAGAAGAGATAAGTGAATCGATAGGAAAGAGCGGAAAAAGAGAACTACGTGAGGCACATTGGGAAACAGTTTTAAGACGACTGATGGAAGAAATTCAAAAATCTGAAGTTGACATCAAAAAAGATAAAAAAGCAGCGAAGTGGAAAGTCTCAATCGCCAGGCAGATGCGAAGACAATGTACCGCTTCAAATCCTTGGCTAGGCGAAAGGTTGAATATGGGGCACGCAAGCCGTGTGAGTAATCTGATTAATGGAAATATTTAAATTATAGCTTTGACCCTATGATCTCCTATGATCTCCTAGTGACCCTATG
Source organism: Opitutales bacterium (assembly GCA_963676215.2). Lineage (GTDB taxonomy): Bacteria > Verrucomicrobiota > Verrucomicrobiia > Opitutales > JAFGAQ01 > JAKSBQ01. The sequence continues at coordinate 50,771 of CAXXVT010000032.1, forward strand.
ATCTCCTATTAAATTATAGCTTTGACCCTATGATCTCCTAAAATTATAGCTTTGACCCTATGATCTCCTATCCTGTCTGACCATATGATCTCCTGTCTATGATTTCCTGTCTATGATCTCCTGTCCTATGACCTCCTGCTATCCTTTAAAGTGGATGATTGGAGCGGTTACATGTGTATAATTCTAACTTCTAACTCCTTGATTCTAGCTGCTTCTTTGACGACGACTGAAGTCATCGCCTCCGGAAGAGAGAAGGGATATTGATTTAGAGGGAGCACATGAATTCATTCGTGTGATTTGCGGAGTAATGGTGCGTTTGGGTAGCAGGGTGTGACGACGACTGAAGTCATCGCCTCCGGAAGAGAGGATTAGATTGGAGCGCATGAATTTATTCGTGCGAATTGCAGAGTGGTGGAGCGTTTGGGTGGTAATCGATGACGACGACTGAAGTTATCGCCTCCGGTAAATGGAACGACTGTCCTTTGAGGGGCTAAATCCTATGACTAAAGTCTTAGTGTTTCACTCATTTTTTGCCTTTTCTTTGCTTGGGGTTGCATCCTTTGCATTCCAGATAATAGTTACGTTTTTCTATACCCCGAATTTCTCCGGCATCGTTCTTTTGCGGTGCGGAATCCCCATTCTATCCCATGATCATTGCTAGTGTTACTTCGATTGCTCCCATCTGGATTCTTCTGGTAGGGGTTTTGTTTGTTGTCTTTTCCATCGCGTATCTGCGCATCCATCCCTTTTTGTCACTGATTCTTTCGGGCGTCATTATCGGAAGCTTGACCCATCTGGTGAAGGGCACCGAGGGCAATGCAGTCATTTTGGCAATTAAGGAAACGATGGCTCAATTTGGAGGGACTGCCACAGGTATCGCCTGGATCATCGCACTGGCCGCGATTATTGGCTTTTGTTTGATGGAGAGTGGGGCAGCGGATCGAATCGTGCGGAAGTTTTTGCAATTCTTTGGTGAAGAACGAGCAGGGCTGACCATGCTTTTCTCGGCCTTTTTTCTGTCGATTCCGGTTTTTTTCGACACGGTTTTTTATCTATTGGTTCCACTTGCTCAGGCGCTGGCCTTTCGAATGGGGAAACGGTATGTGTATTTGATTGTAGCGGTCTGCATGGGGGCTGCGATCACTCACAGTCTTGTACCGCCAACCCCTGGGCCTTTACTAGTTGTTGAAAAATTGGGCATCAATCTTGGTTTTACGATTCTTGGCGGCATTACTTTAGGCATCATTCCCGCCATCGCCGCGTTGTTGTTGGCTTCGCAGCTGGATAAGCGACTGCAGATCCCATTGCGAGAAGGTGGTATGGTGAAAATAAAGGACCTCGAGAGCATTGCGGCAAAGTCGGAAGAGGATTTGCCAGGTTTCTGGATCTCTGCGGCCCCTGTGGTGCTGCCGGTGTTTTTGATCGCGCTTTCCTCAGTGGTGCAGGAGTTTTTCACATCGGAAAATCCTGGATTCCTAACCAACGCTATTATGCTACTTGGTTATAAACATGTTGCGATGTTCCTGGGCATGGTAATTTCGGTTTATCTGCTGGCGAAGCATCGACAATTGGGCAGGGTGGAACTCTGGAAGACGCTGGAAAGCCCCATGGGCATGGCTGGCACTATTATTCTTATTACCGCTGCGGGTGGTGCGTTTGGTGGCATGATCCGACTTTCGGGGATTGGTGAGACGATCACAGGATTGACGGAAGGTTCGGGGTTTTCCTTTGTGCTTCTTGCATGGTTGATCGCGGCTATCATGAAGGTCGCCCAAGGATCGAGCACAACGGCGATGATCACAGCTTCGGGCATCATGGCTGGCATCCTTGCAGCGATGCAGGCATCGGGTGCGGCTCTGGGTTACGATCCCTTTTACATTTTTGCGGCCATCGCCTTTGGGGCGATGTTTTGTTCCTGGATGAATGACAGTGGGTTTTGGATTGTCTGTAAAATGACAGGATTTACAGAGTCTGAAACGCTGAAAACCTGGACACTTTCGGTGAGCGTGATCTCAGTGATTGGTATTGTTCAAGTGTGGATCGTGCATCTGCTAATCCCTCACCCCTTCGGCTAAGCTTGGAACCATTGTTTACCCTTTGAGTCTTGATAATAAAACGTTTAATCCCCTTTTTTAGTATTCCCAAACGATGAAACTTACGCGACACGCTACCCCAAATGGCCCAAGGTGGGCTCTTGACCAACACTATCTCCCGACCGACTTCAGTCTGGATCAGTGGTTGAAACTGGATCTAAAAACTGCGCTTGAGCAACTGAAAACACTTCCGCTTGCGGAATCCGCGGTCGATGCAATTCTAGCACCGATTGAAGACTGTCATGAAGTGTGGGCCAGTGGCGTAACCTACTTACGAAGCCGGGATGCGAGGGAGGCGGAATCCTCGGTGGCTGATGTCTATCAACGGGTATATGAGGCGGAACGGCCAGAGCTCTTTTTTAAGGCGAATGGCACGAGAGTCCTCGGCTCCGAAGCCGGGATGCGTCTACGCAAGGATAGTAGTTGGGATGTGCCGGAACCAGAACTGACGCTTATCATTAATAGCTCGGGAGAAATCGTGGGTTACACGGCGGGTAACGATCTTTCGTCCAGGAGTATCGAAGGGGAGAATCCGCTCTATCTGCCCCAGGCAAAGTGTTTTGATGGCTGTTGTTCCCTTGGGACGAGCATTGAAATCGTCTCTGCTGCTGAGATGGCAGATTTGGCGGTAGAATTGAACATCCTTCGTGATGGCTCTGCGGTCTTTTCCGATAAAACTCTTACCTCGAACATGAAGCGGAGTTTCCCAGAGTTGGTATCATTCTTGTTCCGGGAGCTTACATTTCCGTGCGGAGTGGTATTGATGACGGGTACTGGAATTGTGCCCGACGAGACTTTTACGCTGCAACAAGGGGATCAAATGAACATCCGCATCGGTAATGTGGAACTCACGAATTCAATATCGTGAGATTTTCACGTTCATTTCTGAATCAGCAGATGGAAGCACTGTAATCCTAAACCCATTTAAATCTTTCTTTTTTTACCATGACTATGAATATTCATCCCATTTTTATCGCGGGTTCCTGGCGACAAGACACCTCATCCAAGGAGACTTTCCAGGCTCATAATCCCAAAACTGGAGAATTGTTGCCCGACTTGTTCCCGGTCTCTGAACAATGCACTTTGGACGAAGCGTTGCTCGCAGGGAAGATGGCGGCGCACGAGTTGCAATCGGTTTCCAATGAATCCATTGCGCAGTTCCTTGAAGAATACGCGCTGGAAATTGAAAAACGATCCGAACAATTGGCGGAAGTGGCCACTCTCGAGACAGGACTGCCAATGCACCCGCGATTGCTCGATATTGAGATCCCACGCACGACCACCCAACTCCGACAAGCTGCGGCAGGAGCAAGAGACGGAAGCTGGCAGAGGGCAACGATCGACTCCGCTAGCAATATCCGTTCGCGATTGGAAGCGATGGGTGGCCCTGTGGTGGTTTTTGGCCCGAACAATTTCCCTTATGCATTTAATGCGATTTCGGGTGGAGATTTTGCGGCCGCCATTGCAGCGGGGAATCCTGTCATCGCGAAAGCACACCCAGCACACCCGAATACCAGTCGATTGCTTGCTGAGGCGGCACACAATGCTATCAACAAGGTAGGATTACCGGCTGCTACCGTGCAGATGCTTTATCACTTTTCAAATGAAGCTGGGATGAAATTGGTGGCTGCGCCAGAGACTGCAGCGGTTGCTTTTACTGGTAGTCGCAAGGGTGGAATGGCGTTGAAGGCGGCAGCCGATGCCGCAGGAACCCCAATCTACTTGGAAATGTCGAGTTTGAATCCGGTCTTTGTCCTGCCGGGTGCGATTCGGGAGAGAGGGGAGTCGATCGCTGCTGAGTTGGTCGGTTCCTGTAATCTGGGTGGAGGACAGTTCTGCACAAAACCAGGCCTGACCTTAGTGGTTGAAGCCCCCGAAACTGATGCCTTTATCGGAAAAATGACGAGCTTGTTTGCTGCGACTCCAGCACCGACCTTGTTGACAGCATCAAGTGCTGCACAGATTGAATCGGCCCTCAACACGCTCACTGGGAGTGGTGCTGAGATTTTGGCAGGTGGGAACCCGGATCCGGAAGGTTCTGGTTTCCAATTTTTGCCGACCTTGATCAAGGTTGACGGTGGTCAGTTTCTGAAAAACGCCGAGACCCTGCAAACGGAGGCTTTTGGGCCAGTGGGAATGGTGGTGGTTATCAAGGATGAATCGCAACTGATTGAAGTGGTAGAACAGCTCGAAGGCAACCTCACCGGGACCCTCTATACGGATACAGGCGGGTCCGATGACACGCTCTATCAGAAAGTGGAACCTTTGTTGAGGATCAAAGTGGGCAGGATTTTGAATGACAAGGCTCCGACAGGTGTCGCCGTTGTGGCGTCCATGAATCATGGAGGACCTTTTCCAGCGACAGGGCACCCCGGTTTTACGGCTGTGGGCCTACCTGCGAGCATTTGTCGGTTTGCGGCGCTTCGTTGTTATGACGCTGTGCGAGCCAATCGATTGCCTCAAGCCCTGGCAGATGGGAACCCGACCGGGAGTATGTGGCGAATGATCGATGGTAAAATGACTCAAGGCGACGTCCCTTCTGCAGTATGAGTGAAAACAATTCCATCCTGGGTTTTTCAAATTCGATTGATTCTACAGCGGTCTTTGGCAGAGGCCCCGATGGGTCTCTTCCTCTGACAGAAACGATGTTAAGGGAGGAACCGAGTGGGAATCTATTTGGCATGACCCAAAACGCAGGCATGGGATGGAAAGCGTCGGAGATTGGGCGGGATCCTTATCTGATTCTTAGCACTCAAGGCGGGTTACGCAATGCTGATGGAAGTCCCGTCGCTCTGGGTTATCATACGGGGCATTGGGAAATCGATCAACTGGTGAAAGTAGCGGCGGCTACCTTCAAAGGACAAGGAAAATTACCCTTCGCAGCCATGGTGAGTGACCCCTGTGATGGGCGAACCCAGGGAACCGTTGGTATGTTTGACAGTTTGCCCTATCGCAATGATGCGGCGATCACCATGCGGCGGTTGATTCGATCGTTGCCCATGCGTAGAGCGGTGATGGGTGTTGCCACTTGTGACAAAGGCCTGCCAGCGATGATGTTGGCGTTGGCGGGTTGCTCAGAGCTTCCTGGAATATTGGTTCCGGGTGGAGTGACCTTACCAACCGAAGGGGCCGAAGATGCGGGAAAAGTGCAAACAATTGGCGCGAGATTTTCCCACGAATTGATTGATCTCGAATACGCTGCCGATATGGGGTGCAAAGCCTGTGGCTCACCCGGCGGCGGGTGTCAATTCCTCGGCACTGCTGCGACTGCCCAAGTGATTGCAGAAGCCCTGGGCATCTCGTTGCCTCATGCCGCACTGATCCCCTCCGGGCAACCGATATGGGAGGACTTGGCTCATCGATCTGCACTGGCTTTGATTGAGTGTGTCGAGAAGCAGATTTCCCTGAAGTCCGTATTGACGGATGCTTCGATTCGAAACGCGATGCTGGTGCATGCGGCCTTCGGAGGGTCCACGAATTTATTGTTGCATTTACCAGCGATCGCCCATGCTGCGGGCCTTGCTGTTCCGACGGTCGAAGACTGGAGGAGTGCGAACCGAGCGGTGAAACGATTGGTCGATGCCCTTCCTAACGGTCCCAGACATCACCCGACTGTTCAAGTTTACCTGGCGGGTGGGGTGCCCGAGGTGATGTTACACCTTCGTCGAATGGGGTTGCTCGATACATCGGTGAATACCGTGTCGGGACTTTCGCTGGATGAAGTCCTCAATGCCTGGGAAGGCAGCGAACGCCGCGTTAAATCCAAGCAGCACTTGCGGACTCAGGCTGGTATCGATGCCGACGATGTCATTGTGGGTGAAAAATCTGATTTTGGACACACCTTGGTATTTCCGACGGGTAACGTTGCTCCGGAAGGTTCGGTTATCAAAGCCACCGCGATTGATCCTGAGTTAGTTGATGAGAAGGGTCTTTACCAGTGCACTGGTAAGGCCAGAGTCTTTACAGACGAAAAGAACGCGATACGCGCCATCAAGAGCCAGGGCGAGGATGCGTTGAAAGTGGGCGACATCATTGTGCTGATTGGTGCGGGACCGATGGGAACTGGAATGGAAGAAACCTATCAACTTACCTCTGCCTTAAAATTCCTACCGTGGGGAAAACATATTCCTATCGTCACCGATGCCAGATTTTCTGGGGTTTCTACTGGTGCCTGTATTGGTCATGTGGGACCCGAAGCGCTGGCAGGTGGTCCGATTGGAAAATTGGTGGACGGTGATACGATTGCCATTCGGGTTGATAACCACAGTCTGGAAGGATCGGTGCAGCTGATTGCCTCTGCCGATGGTCCACTCGATGAATCGCAAGCTGAACGTCTATTGAGCTCAAGGAGTCCACACGAGGGTTTGAAGTCGCATCCACTTTTGCCGGATGACACGCGACTCTGGGCCGCTTTGCAACAAGTCAGCGGAGGCACCTGGAAAGGATCAGCCTATGATGCAGATGCTATTATTGAGACTTTGGAAGCTGGCATGAAGGCGTTGGGGAGAACTGCCGGGGCAGGAGTAAGGAAGTTAGGAGGCTCGAGGGTCGAGGTGAGAGGTGAGAGGTGAGAGGTGATCTCTCGTCCTGAACAAAAGTTGACACTTTGTTATGAGTAATTGTTAGTTTGTGTTCTAATTAACATGGTTGCTTTAGGGCAAGACTGATTGGCTGCTGCGCAGCAGCCAAAATCAAGCCGCTTGTTGATGCACTTGCGCTGGTTTTTCGAAGTTTAATGAACAATGGGGACGTTTTTCGTTGTAGAGCAAGATTGCCTGTTTTGTAGCACCCAAGGCATCGGTTTTGCTTCTGAAGCGAAGGTCCAGATAGTATTCATCTTAGAGGATACCGTTGACACGTTCGGCGTAGGCATTTTCGTAGCAGTGGTTTTGTTCAGTCATGGAGATGCTGATGGCTCGCTCATTGAGCACGTGCACATATTCATGACAGCAGTATTGACTGCCTCGATCACTGTGGTGGATGGGCCAGCAATTGGGCGGTAGGTCATCGATAGCCATCTCAAGGGCTTTGATGCTTTGCTGCGCCTGTAAGTTCTCTGCGAGGTTCCAGCCTACAATTTTTCTGGAGTATAGATCGGTCAGTAGTGACAGATACATAAAGCCCTCATCGGTATCGATGTAAGTGATGTCTGCCACCCACACTTGATTGGGCCTACTTGGTTCACGCTCATACAGTAGGTTTCGGTAAACAGGTAAACTGTGATCGCTGTAAGTTGTGCGCGTAGAACGCTTTCTAGGTTTTACCAGCAAATCTTCTTGAGCCAATAACTTAAAGAGCTGATCACGGCCTATCTGGATGCCGGCATTAACAAACTGTTCTCGCAGTTCGTGCTGGAGTTTGCGCGTGCCCATACGAGGACGTTGTTGTCGGTGTTCGCGGATCAATGCGATCACCTTGTCTTGTTGCTTTTGCTCTTCTTTGCGCTCAGTCCTTTCGCGGTAGTAACCCTGTCGGGTGATCCCACTTAATCGACACAATCCAGTTATCGTACAGTGGCTCATTTGTTGGCCTTTTTGCGCGGATTTTTCAATAGATCGGTGGCGTGTTTTTTTTGAACGTTTCGATGTCCATTCCCATGTCTTCACAGGCAATTTCCAGATATGATTCATTGAGCAGTCCGCCCATGTAGGCATCGGCCAGTGCCTTCTCCAGTGCTTTTACACGCTTTTTGAGTTCTGCTGTTTCGTCAATTTCCTTCATGCTCATCACCTTGATCTGTTTGGGTAATTTGCCAGGATCGCCATAACGACGCAACCATCCCTTTACCGTATTATTGCCTTTGATCCCATACGTTTTGCTCGCTGCGTGAGCTCCGCTGTGACGGCCGTTTTCGATCTCTTGGACCACCTGCATTTTGAAGGCTTCGCTGTAGCGGGTATTGATTCCCAGTTTCATGCTTTTTCTTTCTTTTGCATGTCAACTCAGCTCAGGACGGGACACTAGCGCCTAGCTCACTTGCGAATTCCTGAAAGAACTTGGAATTTTTGACCGAAAAAGCCGGGTGAGATGAGTTCCAATAATTGGCTTTTTCGTTTGTCGGTGAGGCTTTGACTTTGGGTGACGATCTTTTCAATGGCGTTTTTGGATTCTTCCATGAGGAAACGGGACTGTGAACGCAGTTGAATGGACTCGAATTCTTGGGATACGAGCACCTGTTCGAGGTGATCCCAACAAACATGGGTCGTGAGGTCCTGTTCTCCTGGGAAATGACAAAGTGTGGAGGATTGTTGATGCTGTTTGTAAGCCCGTGCCGTGCCTTGCGGAGTTTCCTCGCTCAATTGTTTCCACATCATTCCATAGTCGAAGGCGATTAATAGACCGGACCAGGGTTGCTCTGTAAGGGTTTGCATAAAACCAATCGCATCAGTTGAGAGATCCAGATGGTATTCAAAGCTCGGTGCTGTTGGTAGCAGTGTGGCGGAGTTGGACTCTGAATCGGAAAGGGGTGTGCAGGCGAGGACTTCGCATAATTGATTATCCGTGAGTTTGAGATGAATGGGTTTCCATTGCCCGTCGACGGATACCCAACGATGAAAAGGTTGGGCATCAAATAGTTCATTGGAGTAGACGATAGCGTTTTCAGGGATCTTCAGTTCACTGCCAAGGCCCAGGATTTTGTAATCCTGAAAGGGTAGGGCGAGATTCTCCCACGTATCTTTTCCAGGCTCGGCCCCTAACTCACAAAATACCATTTTTGAAGGATCGAAACCGTTTCGTTCAAGGAGCACTTGAGTTGCTTCAACGACGAGCTCAGGGAAGACTTCCGAGTGACTTGAAGCCGTGTAGAAATCAGCCTTATCTGTCTTTGCTACCCGCTCCCGTTGAGATTGCGAATAGTATCCTAGAGTTGGATCAAACAGGGCAAGTCGACTGAAGGTTTCATAGTTTAAATGACCTTGGCTATCGACTGCCTGCTCTAGTTTTTTCACCCACTTCTCATCAAGAATGAAAGCTCGTTTCTCAATCTCCATGAACGTTGCATAGTGAAAAGTATGAACAGTGTCTGTACTTTTGTTTGCTTTCTTGTGTGGCTTTGGGGAGTTCCTTCGACATTACAGCTGAGTGTCTTGATCCGGCTTTTCTCCGTTTTCCGAACTCTGGGATTGGCCCACGCATCGTGTCAGAGAGGGAACCGTAAGAATCCATACTCCTGCAGCTCCAAGTGCGATCCAGCTATATACGGAGGTCAATGCGGTGCCAAAAATCCCCTGTAATCCAGAGATCGCGAAAGAAACACAGCCTTTTCCAGCGCGGTATCCAAACACATCAATCACCTCCTTGGCGCGGTAACGAACATCAAAAGAAAAGGGAATGTAGAGCATTTCCTTCGCTGCCCTAAAGAGGGAGTAATCAGTGCATTTGAACATCAAAAAGCACAATGTGGCGGTTTCGATAGAGGGGTGGATCACTAACGCAATGGTCGACCCCAAGTGAAGTAATGGAAAGATGAAGTGAAGGGTCCGCAATGAAAATACACTCAATAATATGGGCGAAATCACAAAATTGATCAGTAATCCAGTCATCTCGACCCACGACCAAAAGCGATTTTCGTATTGATTCTGCAGTTCCGCAGTTTTGAAGTTATGTTCAAGCATTCCATTGAACCGCAGTTCGGTCACTGCAGAAAATACTTGGGTCAAAACAATCACCAAAAAAATGTATTTAAGCACAGGATTGCTCCGGAATAGGCTTAAAGCCATCGGCTTGGAGGGCATCCGTTTCTTTTTCACATCGATGTCCGGTTCTCCGACCCAGCGAAATCCTAAATCGGCAAAAATGACCGCAACAAGCGTCAATGCTGCTGCGATCAGCAACATCGTTTCCGAACCCAGATCGACTACAATTGCTGCAGAAATACGGCTGCCTGTGATGCCACCAATCGATGAGATCCCAAGCACTGCTCCAAAGAGCTTTTTGGCATTTGCTGAGGAAATTTTGGAGTTCAGAAACGACCAATACTGTTCAATGATCAGAACGATATAAGCTTCCTTTAGCAAGTAACCAGTCAATACGAGCCAGTTGAAATGCAGTATCAGCCCAAAATAGTGCAGTAGAATCAAAAAGGAAGAGGCGACACAAGAGATTGCCAAGGTTCGCCGAGGTCCAACTCGGGATAAAACTCGGACATAGAGCCACACCGTTATCAATACCGCAACAACTCCGAGACCCATCACCATCGGCAATCTTTCTGCCCCATAAACATCCTTATACAAAGAGTTTATTGCAGGCCTGAAAAACGCATATCCAGCTAGCAGGAAAAATGCAGAACTGCACATCGGCGCCACCGCCTTGAGTTCTTGTTTACCGATCATGTAAAAGCTAGAGCCAAGAAAAGGGATTAAACGCAAACTATTTAGATCTCCGGTTCATGGAATTTGTCACGTAGTTGGGGAGCTCTTTTGTTAAGATTGGGGATATTTTCAAAAATCACCTGAAGGTGTCTCGTTAAGTTTTTTTGTGATGCAGGTAAAACAATATCAATGATTCCGAATCGATAGTAAGGCTCGAGGGTTGATTCTTAAATTGGCTTTTGATCTCGATGGAAGAAGTGTTCGAGAGATACTCTCTTTTTTTTGAAACACTCCACTACTCAAAACCGCTTCATCCCTAACTCTGTTTTCGTTGTCTATATCAGCTTTGAATTTGGAAGAGTGGAGCCAAGGTATTGGCAAGTTTACATATTAAAAAACAAAACAAATTATTGTCGAAAAAAAAGCTCTTTTCGCAAGAAACAAAGGAATATCAAAGCAATTGTCCAAGCAGCCTAAACTTGAGTATTTTGGGACCGATAGAAAGAGGTGAGAGTCCAAAATCATGAAATCAAATTCAAAAGAAGGCGAAAGCTGTTCACCCGACAACCCTAATTCATTTGTTTCGGAAAGTGACAACTTCGCAGACTCCATTATCGAAAGTGTTCTCGGTGTTTTTTATGTCATTGGGAGCGATCTCAGATTTAGAAAGTGGAACCGTAATTTTGAGGAAGTTGTAGAACGCAGTGCGAAGGAGATGGCATCCATTTCTCCCCTTGATTTATTTGAAGGGAATGACAAAACGAAGATCGAAGCTGCGATAGGGAAGGTTTTTCAACAAGGATCTGCAAGGGTCGAAGCTTCTTTTGTCACAAGCAGTGGTATGCGCATCCCCTACCTCTTCACTGGCAGTAAGAAGGAGTTGAATGGGGAAGAGTTTGTGATTGGAACAGGTGTCGATGTTTCCGATCGTACACAAGCTCAGGAAGAATTGGAGGAAATCTTCAACCGGTCTCTTGATATCATCTGCATTGCAGATCTCCATTCAGGCATTTTCACAAAAGTAAATCAGGCTTTCTCTCGCATACTAGGTTTCGAAAGAGCTGAAATTGAAGGAAGCTCATTCCTCGAGCTTATCCACCCAGACGACCTTCAGAGCACAATTGACATTGTTAATGATCAACTGCTTCAAGATAGAAAGGTTCTGAATTTCGAAAATAGGTATCGAAGCAAAAAGGGCGAATATAGATGGCTGAGTTGGGTCTCTTATCCCGATGCTGACAAAGCGGTCACCTATGCACTCGCACGGGATATCACCGAAAAGAAAGAAATCGAACAGGAGCTTCTTGATTTGAATGCCAGCCTGGCCCAGCGGGTAAAAGAACGCACATCCGAGCTGGAGAAAAATGAAAAATCACTCATACGATTTGGAGCAAGACTTGAAGACAGAAACAGAGAAATGCAACAATTCACTTACTTGGTTTCGCATGATCTGAAATCGCCACTGGTAAACCTGGAGGGATATACAGGTGAGATTGAATACGCCCTCAAAACTCTCAAAACTTTGGACTTGAAACACTCTCGCCTGGAATTTCGGAATGGAGGAAATGCAGAGGAACTATCCTCTATCATTGAAGATGACCTTCCAGAGGCGATGCACTTTATCCGACAGTCTGTGGATCGAATCGATCGGTACATCAAAGGCTTGCTTGAGCTGTCCCGCCTCGGACAACGAGAAGTGGTTTGGGAAGATGTCGATTTGCGCAAGTTAATGAGTGAAATCACTGACTCGTTTGGATCATTGATGACAAAGAAAAACGCTACTATCTCGATAGCTGATTTACCAGTAATCGAATCCGACAGGTTTCTTGTTGAACAAATTTTCCTCAATTTGATTTCGAATGCAGTTAAATATTCCGCTGAATACAGAGCTAATTGCATCAATATTTCAAGTTCCATGGATACGGATGGGGTATATGTTCGCGTTTGTGATACGGGTATTGGTATTTCCGAGAATAATATCGAAAAGGTTTTTGCGCCCTTTAAACGTATCGAGCCTAATAACGAAGAAGGGGATGGGATGGGGCTTTCGTTTGTTCAAGCGACTGTGCAAAAACTCGGCGGTCGGATATGGTGTGAATCGGAAAAAGGAAAAGGATCCGTTTTCACTGTTTTTGTGCCTTTCGACCACATAGAGAAGGTCCTCAATTGAAGGAAGAACCCAAAATCGAAAGGAAAGAAGAATTGGTTTATAGCAAACAATACTTCGAAAACTTAAGAGGTCATTCTGTGTTGAAAAAAATGGCGACGACTACTGGAACCATTTTGTTTTCGCCATACTATTGAATTGAAAATTTGTGAAATTATTATGAAAAAAGCATCCATAGTTACTATTATAATCGTCGATGATGATGATGGGCAGGTTGCCCTGATAGAAAAAAACCTGAAGCGAGCGAAGCTTAACAATCCGATCATTCGCTTTGCCGATGGTCAGCAACTCCTTGATTTTATTGATAAAGGGGAAAAACCCGAACACATCACAATACTACTGGACTTAAATATGCCGAATATTGACGGATATCAGGTATTGGAAAGGTTGAAATCGAATCCTGACACCGCCCATATTCCGATAGTGGTGCTTACGACTACCGACGATGACCGCGAAATCGACCGGTGCTACAGACTCGGATGCAACTGTTATCTGACGAAACCTGTTAATTATGACGATTTTGTCGAAATGATTCAGCAGCTGGGCATGTTTCTTAGTATTGTTAAGATTCCAGACTAAGCTTATTAATGAACAGAAAGAAAATTCTTTTTATAGAAGACGATGAAGGAATAGCCCGGCTAGTGAAGCGACGGCTGGGTCGGACAAAGGATTTCGAGTGCGATTTAGCCCACAATGGGACAGATGGTATTGCGAAGGTAAAAGACGCAAACTATGATTTGTTGCTTCTGGATTTTGACCTGCCTGATTTGACTGGATTCGATGTTTTTGGCGAAATCAAGGCTTTGGGCATTAAGGTTCCCTGCATCATGGTAACTGCCAATGGTAATGAATCAGTCGCTGTTTCGGCTTTGAAAGCGGGATTTTCAGATTACTTGGTCAAGGATACCTCATCTGATTTCATTGAATTACTGCCGGTAGTTGTTAATCAGGTCATTGAGCAGGTAATATCAAAAGCGGAATTGGCGCGGAAACATCGCGAAACGATTGAATTAGGGGATTCTTTGCAGCTTTCAAATAGTCGTTTAAGGCAGCTTAACGAAGAAAAGAGTATGCTACTTGGTATGCTCGCACATGAACTAAGAAACCCAATTGGTGCCATACAGGTTTTCTCCGATCTGATTTTGGAAGATCCCTCTAATTCTGATGTTATTACTTATGTTAAGGAAATAAAAAATGCGGCTGACGGATCTCTGGATATGTTAGGTGAATTACTGAATTCGGTGGAGTTAGATAGCGCTCAAATCAAACTGAAAAAAGAAACCTTCAACTTGTCCGCACTGTTATCGTCTATGATACCCTCTTACCAATCGTGGGCATCGGAAAAAAATATCACAATATCTTCAGAAATAACCCTCGGATTGTACATCTTTGCGGACAAAATGAAAATACGTGAAATCATCGACAACTTGATCAGCAACGCCATCAAATACTCCCCTCGGAGGAAAATAATTTGGATAAAATGCTTTCAAGTGAAAAATCTGATTTGGTGCTCGATAAAGGATCAGGGGCCGGGATTCAATGAGGAAGATCAGAAAAAAATATATGGTCGATTTCAACGCTTGTCCGCTCGCCCCACGGCGAACGAATCTTCCTCAGGCTTGGGACTTTCTATCGTAAAAACCATCATGGACTTGCACGAAGCCGAAATCGAACTTTTAAGCGAGTCAGGGAAAGGTTCCGAATTTCGGTTGTATCTACCTACATCGGAGTAGAGGAACTATGGGGAGTTTTGGGGAACAGTCCCAACAATGGTCATGATGGCAGGGGTCAGATCATTTTGCACAGTAGTGAATGATTCTTATTTTCTGCCAAATACAAATTACTCTGTTTTCAATTCCCATTCGATTCATCCAAAGGCTCAAACTGTCACCATCCAATTGGGTTGGATTCGTTCTGATACGGGGGGCGATTTAGTGATGAAATACACCCTTTTTCTAGCAATGATCAATCGGATCGCATTGCCTGACCACCTCAGGAGGGAGGCCTTCGATCTCTGCCAATTGAGTCACTTTTGGTAAGGACGGACTGCCAGGCCGTCCTATTTCAGTTGAGGTATTATGTACACTCACTCGAATCACTTTTCGTTACCTAGCAAGAGCAAAGAGATTACGATGTTGTCAGATCCCTATTGATGAGTCTTTCGAGATTAATGAACATGGAAAAATGTGTATCAATTGAAGTCTTTCTAAAAGGCTAAATGAATGTGTTTTGAATAATCATTTTTTTCAGAAAAAGTGACTTATTTATAGGGGCTGTTTAAAATTCCATCGAGGATTGTAATTGCTCTTAGGCAATGACTCTTATGCGTCTCATAAGAGTTTTTTCTCAGAGGATAGCCGTTCACTTATACATTATTGGAATTGGTCTCAATCACTTGATATCGAAAGCCGGAAGCGATATTTTATTTTTGATGGTGTCGCGTAATTCGATGTTGATGTGTCTATTCCTTCTTTTCAGTCTTTCGACTCTAGCTGCAGAAGGAGATATATATACGGAGGTCGATGGCATGGGCTCTTCTTTACAGGCCGCCCTAACTGATGCAAAGCGCAATGCCGTGGAGAAGTGTATCGGGTCTTTGCTCGTTTCTCAGACAGAAATAGAGAATTTCACTCTTAAGAAGGATTTCATCCTAGTTAAAACGGTCGGTGCTATTAGGAAAGTTGAAGTGCTGTCGGAAACGAAGAATTCCGATGGGTCCTATTTTGTTCGAATCCGAGCGATTGTTTCCACCAGTAGCATTAAAGAGGATCTTGTCGCAATGCAGATTCTTCTCGAATCGATGAATAAGCCTCGTTTGATGGTTTTGATCGATGAGTCTGGTCAACCCACTGTTCAAAACAATTTGGTGAGTTTCATGACGGACAAGGGCTTTGATATCATCGATAGCAGCGCAGTGGAAGCACGGAATGCATTTGTGGGGAACGACAAGAAAGCAGCAGAGCTTGGTAAGTTGAGTGGCGCGGAGTATATCATTACAGGTCGCGCTTCAAAAGACACTGGAGTCGGTGCCTTTGGTATGACATCGGGCCAGGTGGCTTTGTCCGTGAGTATCATCAACTGCTCAACGGGCAGAATCCTGACTTCAAAATCGGACACTGCGTCATTTGCACATGTCGATGGGAACATGGCTGTGGCAGAGGCATCGAAGCGGGTCGCGAGCTCGTTATTCAATGATGCTATTTTCGAGAAGCTCATCGTGTCTTTTCAAGACATGGTGAACAACGGAATGCCCCTGGAGCTTATGGTTGAAAACGTAAAGAACTTTAGACTTAAGAAAAAAGTAACAGGGCTGATCGAAACACTACCGGATGTCGTTTCAGTGAAACAGCAAGGTTTCAGAAAAGGAACCGTTTCTTACACCGTTGTTTATAAGGGAGTGGCGGACGGACTTTGTGAGAATTTGGACGGTAAGATAATCGATTCAGGCGGAGTCTTTTCCGTGACAGATATCATTGGAAGCCGAGTCGTCGCATCTTTGCAGTAATGAGCTAAGGAATATTTATACACAATGAAGTTAATGAGGTCACTTTTTGCGTTCTATTTGTTTTTTTCACTGGGTTGCGTCTCGGTAAACTGGGCTGCTCAGGATGAGTTTACTAAGACCAAAATCGCGATCCTTGATTTTAGCCTGCAAGGCGAAGGCCTCGATGAAGATATGGGCAAAATTGTGGCCGAATGGATGATTACGGCACTCGTGAAAGATGGGCGATTTGATGTAGTGGAGCGCAGGTTACTTGAGTCAATTATTGAAGAACACAAGTTGGTGATGACGGGAGTTGTGGATGCAAGTAGTGCGGAAGAACTCGGTCATTTATTGGGCGTTAAGGTGATCATCACGGGTTCTTTGATGAAATATCAAAATGTGATGGAGGCAAACGCTCGGATTATTGATGTTAAGAATGCATCCATCATCGCAGCTGAAAGCGTTCAAAGCTCCAATGCAATTGCGCTGGAAGATCTTGTCAAAGCTATGACTGAAAAGATTATCAGCGATTTCCCGTTGGAAGGCTATGTTGTTAGTTGTAGAGATGATAGTGTAATGCTTGATCTCGGATTTCAGTCTGGTGTGAAACCGGGTATGCAGTTTTCTGTATATACCGAAGGGCAAATCATTAAGCATCCAAGAACCGGAGAGATTCTCGATATTGAACGGGTGCAAATCGCTGTTTTAGAAATTGAATCCGTTCGTAAGAAACTTTCTACCGCCAGAATTGTCAGTCGCAATGAAGGTATGACGGTCGAATATGGACAGCATGTTTCGAGTTTGAGGCCCCACCTCCCAGCATCGGCATCTTTCTCTGCTCCGGTTGTTCAGCATACAGCTCCTGCGCAGAACATTCAACGCAGTGCTCCCGCACCAGTTGTGCCGGCTCCAGCTACTGTTGCTGCTCCAATGGTCTCGTCGGATGTGGTTGTTACAAACCCTCTGTATCGACGAATTACATCGGAAAATTCCAGAACCAAAATCCGTGCAATTAAGGAGGTGGCGAAGATGGGGTATATCGACGACACCACTTTGGATTTACTGGAAAGCGAGTTACTTAAGGGGTATCTGAGGCAGAATATTGATAAATACTTCGTAGATGCACTGTCTTGGTGCTGCACGATTCTGGGTCGCACTGGGAATCCGAAGTATGAGAAGACTCTCTCTACTGTTTTAATGGGAACCAGTCATAAGAAACTCAAGGGATATGCGGAAAACGGATTGAAACTCATCGAGAAAACCCGGCGATAGAAAATATTTGAATAGATAGATTTGGAAGAGTGATCAACAGAAGGAACAATATGAAAGATACAATGAAACGATCAGTAATAGTTATTTTCTGCATGCTGATCTTTTTTGGAGTTGGGCAGGCTCAGGTTATTTCCGGAGAGAAGAAAGATACGACTGAGAACAGTGGAGAGGTTACCAATAAAGGGAATGAAGATGTGGTAGCAATTGGAGGGATCAAAGCTAAAGGTGATGTTACAATTGATGGAAAGACGACTGCTGTTACTGTCAATCGAGGAGCAATTCTTAATAAAGGAGACAAAAATACCGTGAAGGTAGGACAGGTTCTTGCAACTGAAGGCGGTAAGATTTCTGGAACGAGCAACAGTGTCACGGTGAACTCCGAGAGTATCATCAACGATGGGACTGAAAATTATACTCGTGTAGGAGGCATTGATGTTGCAGGGGGAACCATTGATAGTTCAAGCACGCTGCAACTTACACAGAATGATGGAAGTATTTTAAATAAAGGCACTGAAAACAGAACTCGTGTAGGTGGAATTGCAGTGGCAAAAGGCGGAACTCTATTTGCCACAAGCCAAATCAGAACCACAAACAGTGGAAGCATGCAAAATTTTGGAAATAGTAACCAAACTCAGATTGGTGTACTGGATGTCGGTAACGATGATAGTGGGTGGGTAGCAACGTCCGGTTCTGTAATAGGAGAGATCAAATCTACAACGACCAATTCGGGAAATATCCTAAATGATGGCAAATTAAATTATGCCTCCATTGGAGGTGCAGATATTAGAGGTGGAGAGATTAGTGGTAATACTCAAATCACAACTACCAATAGTGGAAAAATTCAGA
The DNA here is from genome assembly GCA_963676215.2 of Opitutales bacterium. GTDB lineage: Bacteria > Verrucomicrobiota > Verrucomicrobiia > Opitutales > JAFGAQ01 > JAKSBQ01. The sequence continues at coordinate 68,945 of CAXXVT010000032.1, forward strand.
ACTTGGGCGATGAGAATAGTGCTGAAGTCGGCAGAGTTAAAATTTTGCAAGGCTTCATCACGGGAGACACTACGAATACAACAACCAACTCGGGGAACATATTAAATCAAGGTTCTGGCAATATGTCTGCAATTGGGGTGATCGATGTGTATCAAGGGGAGATCGCAGGGAAAACAGAAATGGTAACCACCAATGATGGGGATGTTCAGAATACTGGAACTGAAAATACCGCTATTGTTGGGGGAGCTTTTGTGGGTTCATCTGGTGTAAAATCAGGATTTATTAACGGTACTACAAAGACTACCACGAGCAATCAGGGCAATATCTTGAATGCGAAAGGATCAAACAACCTAGTTACTGTGGGTTTGGTTAATGCTCAAGGTGGAACTGTTGAAGGAAATACAACGGTTGTGACCACGAACAAAGGAAACTTAAAAAACTTGGGAAACAACAATGATATCCGTGTAGGCGGAGTTGAAGCTGTTGGTGGTGACATTAAAGGAACAACGGAATCAAAAACCGTTAATGACGGAAATATCACGAACGATGGCGATAACAACGATGTTTCCGTTGGTGGTGTAGCTGCTGAGGAAGAGTAGTCATCCAAGAAATTGAAAGGGAAGGGGAAGTATATGAACTATCACAAAAAGTATCTATTGATCTTAGTGGGTGTTCTTCTATTGCTTCCTTCGACCTATTCCCAGGAGGTTTCTGGGAATGTCAAAGACACAACCGTCAATGCTGGCGATGTCGTTAATGCCGGGACAGAAAACAGCATTACGATTGGAGGCATTCAGGCAAAAGGGAAGAGCTCTGTCATCGGTGATCTCGTTGCAAATACCAAAAACCGTGGGGATGTCATCAACCGGGGAACTAAAAATATAGCTCAGGTAGGTGGGATCAAGGCTGTCAACGGTAGGGTTAAAGGTTCCGTTAGTGTGACTACGATCAACAACGGAAAGGTTGAAAACCTGGGAAGTCATAACGCTGCGCAAGTTGGTGGCGTGAGTGTGCAAAGTGGTGGTTTGTATGGAAATACGACGTCGCTAACCATCAACAACGGCAACGTCGTCAATCAAGGTTATTACAACAATGCGCAAGTGGGTGGAGTTCAGGTTAAAACCGGAGTTATTGGAAGCGCTTGGGACACTACGATCAATAATGGGAGTATTAAGAACATAGGTCCGGGGCAGACAATACAGGTCGGTGGAATTAGTGCTAGAAATGGCCGTGTTGGAAGTGGAACGAAAGCAACCACGTTCAACAATGGGAATATCGTCAATCTCGGTAAATACAATACGATCCAAGTCGGTGGTGCTCGGGCTCGTGGAGGGGCTATCGGAGGTAAGGAAGTGGAAACCCATAATTCAAAAAATATTACCAATAAGGGTAAAGGGGTGATTATTAACGTGGGTGGTGTATCCAACCAGAAATCGACCCCGAAGGAAGATGACGAGGACGAGGAGGAAGAAGAATGAATAAGAAAATGATATTAGCCGGATTATTGCTCGTATTTGCAGGATCTGTTTTCGCTCAGGAAGAGGGTGACAATGCAGCTTCTGCTTATAAGAAAGCGAAAATCAAAAATCGAGCGGCTTTACAGGCGAAACGCGAAATCGACGATATCGCCGGGAAAAAATATATTTACGCGGATGATAAGGAGATAGATGCCGCGATTGCGGACCAAAAAGGAAAAAGTAAATTTGCGATTGGTTCCGTGGAACTAAAAAAGGGAACTCATCTGAAAGAGGTCAACATCCTGGTCAAGGGTAAGGGAAAGAAGAAGATCGAAGTTCAAAAAAATGGCTTGAAACCCACAGAAGTGAACATTGCACACGTGACCGAGGAAAAAGGGTCGAGCGTGAAAAAGGTGAAATCGATCATCGAGATGGAAGTTGAGGTAAAGAGTAAGGATTAAAACAAATTGATTGATAATTAGTTGGTATGAAAAGTGACCTCAGAAAGCATTTAACCGTATTGGGCCTGATTGTAGGAACTTCAGTTTTCCTCATGTCCTGCGCAACTATGGCACCAACTGTTGATAAACGCGATATTGATGCGGTAGACGCTTCAATGGAGCTACCCGAGGAAAATATTACTGCTTACGATGATGCGCTGGAAAATCTGGGGCTTATGCTGACCGCCTATTCAAGGCCATTAACCAAGGTTTATTGCAGACCCATCATCAATGCTACCTCAAGTCAAAAACTTCCGTCTGATGTAACGCAGGTGACTCAAACTGCGATCAGTAAAATCGGGGCCAGATTCCAAAACGTTGATATCGACAAAAAACAGCTATCGGTCGATCTCGCGCGGAATGAACATACGATGGAAAGAGTTGTTCCCGACATTGCGATAAAGGGGGCGATCACCGAATACGACGAGAAGATGGAAGAAAATCGTCAAGTCGAAGGTGACGTTCTTAGTTTTGTGGGGGATGATCAAATCGATGCGGGCTTTAATGTGCATGGAAAAGCCACTGGAGCGACGATAGCGATGGATTATCTGTTACTCGATTACAACACGCAAACGACGATTCCTAATGTCCAGGCGGCGAATCGGATGAACCTGTATACCGTTGTAAAAGCGAAAGATTTTGGCATCTCAATTCTAGGGACAGGAGGTGGTTTTAACTGCAAAGTAAAACAGACCCAGGGAATTCACGCAGGCCTGCGTTTGTTGGTTGAACTCAATGTGTTGGAAACCATCGGGAAATATCATCTGCTTCCCTATTGGAGGTGCCTACCGGGTGGGCAGGTGGATGAACGTTTGGTAAATCGCTATGTTCAAATGATCAAAAGCGATCCCAATGTATTGGATAGAATGAAACGACTCGCGTATGCGCACGGCCGAGATATGGATTTAGCTTCAGCGGGACTCAGTGAGGAAGAAATCGCCCATTTGGAGAACCTCAAGGAGCAGTATGGATTAGATCCTAAAGCCGAAAACGATTATGAATTCATGAAGCTGATGTGGTTGAACCTTCCATTCGAAGTTGCCGCAGTTCGTATGGAAAATGTTCCCGACCCTGAAGAATATCGAAGATTGCTGATCGAGGAAGCGCAACGAGCTGAAGCTGAGGCAATCGCGGCAGAAGAAATCAGATTGCGCCTAGAAGCAGAGGCTGAAGCTGAGAAAAAACGAACGACCTTAAAATTTGGCAGCCAAGAGTCCTTTTGAACAATGGTCTTTTACTTCAAAAACACCATCGAGAAACTTAAACTGACTAACCATACAGGAGATTGATTTGAATATAGAACCCCTTTTCTCATCCTTCGCTTTCCACGTAAAACCGATGGTGATAGTCCCCATTTTTATGACCACAACGGTTTGTATGGTGGTATCCCAAAATGTTAGTAGACAGGATATTCAGGGGATCGACAATGAGGTTTCACTTGGGGTGACCAACATCACTCAATACGACGATGCTCTCTACCGTTTGGGTCAAATGCTTGATGCCTATGGGTGTTCAGACGCACTTGTCCAGGTGCGTCAGATTTCCAATGAAACTGCTAGTAAGAAACTTCCCGCTGACGTTTCTCAGCTAACCATAACGGCTCTGAATAAAATCGGGACCCATATCCAAATTGTAGACTACGACTCAGATCAACTCGGGATCGATCTGGCGATTGGAACTCATACGATGCAACGCGTCGTTCCGGATCTGGCACTTCGAGGTGCCATTACCGAGTTCGATAAGAAGATAGAAAAAGAGAGAGGTGTAGGAGTTGATGTTTCGAGTAAGACTTTTGGAACAGGTAGCGACGCTGGAATCGGAGGAAGCCTCGACGGTAGGGCGGCAGGGACGACGACAGCTATGGATTTTCAGTTGATTGATTATCAAACCCAAACACTATTGCCCGGTGTTCAGGCGGCGAATCGGATCAATGTCTTTGATTCATCCAGTGGGGGAGGCTTGGATCTCTCTTTTGTCGGAAGTAGAGGGAATTTTCGGTCCAGCGCAAGTAAGTCTCAGGGCATTCATGCATCTTTGCGATTGTTGGTTGAGTTGTGCATTGGGGAATTGGTTGGAAAATACAATCTGGTTCCCTACTGGCGCTGCATTCCAGGCGCTGATCCTGATCCTGTATTGATCAACAACTACCAACGACAAATTGCTGCTTCTCGAGATCGACTTTTGATCATGAAAAAACTTGCTGTGGCACATGGATACCTTGTTGATCCGTTTTCAACTCACGTGTCTGAATCTGAGGCTGATATTTTTATGCGCATACGGCAAAACCTTGGGGTTGCACCCAATGCTTCGGACGTCGATTTGATCACCGCCCTTTGGTTAACAGTTCCGATACAACAGGGCGCGGAAAATATGCAGCAATATTATGTGCTTAGGCAAGACGAAGAGCTTGCCAGGCAGCAGGCCCTAGCTGAACAACAACGCCTTGAACAAGAACGCCTCGCTGAGGCACAAAGAAAAGAAGCAGAAAAACAGAAAAAACGTACGACCTTCAAGTTCGGAACCCAGGATACTTTTTAAGTTTCATCATGAAAAACTTCCTTCCCATTCTGCTGTTATGCGCCTGCAATCTATACGCTGGTGGTAATAAGGAGTTGATGGAACGGGCAGAAGCAAGGTTGAGGGATATCAATGAGCAGGTGCTTCGTCTGGTTTCAACAGAAGCGATTCCGGCGAATGGACAAATCCAACTGAAAGCGTACATTCAGAATATCGATTCGGAACTGATCATTACGGATATAAACCTCTCTACCACCGGAGCGAATACCATCCGAGATGAAGCATTAGAGCTTCAATCAACGAAGGAAAGGATTTCTGAACCCACAACAGTTGGCGGGAATTTTGAGCTGATGGAAGCGGCGGAAGCTCGATTGAGCGATATCAATCAAATCCTGCTCGATCATGTGGGAAAAGGGGAAATCCCGGCAAATGGACGGATACAGTTGAATGCGACTGTCAAAAATACAAAGCCGGATTTAACCATTACAAATTTGAAAGTAACAACCATTGAATCCAAACCTACAACCGAGGGGAAATTGCCTGATGAATCGACACTCTAAACTGTTCCTAATAACAACGCTCATTGTCGCATGTGTGCTGCCAACATATGCTGGCCAAAAGAAGCTGATGACCACCCGCAAAGCAAAAATAGTAGCTCAACGGGCGTTGGTTGAGAGTGTATTTGGTCTTAAGATCAAATCGGAGGAATCAGTCATGGATATGGTAAACGCCAGTTTTTCAACAACAGGCGAAACCAAGACCTCTGCTACAGTTGTGGGAATCAACATCGACGATCTTGTTTACGACAAGGAAAAGGATTTAGCGAAGGCTACGGCTTCGATCACTTTAGGGCAAGTCGGTGAGCAAACGGGTATTACGTTTCCTTCGGCGGACAAGAGGTTCTCACGAGTAGGATTTGCAACTTCATCACCCGAGCATCTGCCAGCGGTCAAAGCAATGCGCGTGGCTGAGATTGATGCTTATTCGAGCTTAGCTAAACAAACGCTCGGGTTTGATTTGGAGTCGGGAACGAAGGTCGAAAACTATGTGCTTTCTACGGACACCATTAAAACGAAGATGGTCGCCGCATTGTTTTTGGCGGAATTGATCGAGTATGGATGGGATGATGATAAAAATGCGTTTGTAACCTTGCGGTTGAATTTGGATGAAATGGGACAGGTTTTGGGACAGGAATTTGCAACAAAAGGTTCAGTCACAGTGACTGGGTTTGGAGCGACTGAAAATGACTATGTTGAAATGAGGGATTCTGCTGCTGAGGCATCCAAAAATGCCGTGAGAGCAGGGGAAATTAGTATTCCTTAGGGCGCTTTCCAAAAACTCTCTAGTCCTCATCAACCGCTTTTTCCTCTGATGTTTCCTGCTCGATTACTTCGGGCAGGATTTTTTTATGATTCGCCTCGATCATGATGATTCGCCCATTTGAAACACGGAGCGATCCTACCCGTTTTCCGAAACGGTCAAATACATGCTTGTTGTTTTTAACAATATAGATCCATTTCCCGTGGGTATCAAAGACGTTGATCGTATCATGCTCACTTTTTCTTGTGATCAGATTGAGTAGCCCTTTAGAATCAAACAGGTAAACGCGTCCATCTTTGGAATCTCGCAATACCCCTGTGAAAAGACCGGAAGATACATCAAAAATCAAATGGCGTTCCAAGTCATTTGACGTGTCATCCAGGGTTTCGAGTAGTTTACCTGCAATACTCCCACCTATCTCAACTGCATTTGTGATCGAAAGGGGAGACGGTGCATTTTCGATTATTTGACCAACAGCATTTAAACACAAAAGCTGAGCGACAAAAATCAATATGAGTGCTCTTTGTTTTCCAATTTTCATCTGTCTCATGTAAAACCCCGTTTAAGGAATTTTGAACCTCGAACGGCCCACTGTCAATTAAGACTGCTGCTTCTTGTGAGACCCCTGATGGTGGGTGATCCGGCAATGAAAGTCAGCTTTACTCGACTAGACGAACCGCAAACCCATCGGACTGGTACCTTCGTGAAATACCGCGGATGCTATTTTTGTGGGTCAGTTGATTTCGGGATCTATGTAGGTTATGCTGGGTATCAGTTATTCTACTTCTATCCACCCTATGAACCGCCGAAAATTTGTATCCACCATGGCGACCGCAACTGCGGTAGGAGCAGTTGCTCCCCAAATGTTTTCCTCACCACTGCCTTCATCTCCTAAAGTGGGTGTCATTGGCTGTGGTTGGCTGGGAAAAGAACTGATGCTCAGCCTTCGAAAAGAAGCCGATGCTCGAGTTGTATCTCTATGCGATCCCAATAGCAATATGCTGAATGAAGCGATCAATCAGCTTCAAGAGAGTGGGGGCCCAGTGCCAAAGACCTTTGGTGACTTTCGAGACATGTTGTCCTCAGACAAGCATGATATTGTTGTCGTTGCGACTCCTGATCACTGGCACGCTTTGCCAGCAATTGAAGCCATGAAAGCTGGGGCGGATCTCTACCTTGAAAAACCAATCAGTGTGGATGTGATGGAAGGGGAGGCGATCCTTGCCGCTGCCCGAAAATACGACCGTGTGGTACAGGTGAATCTACAAGCGCGAAGCATCGTTCAAAATGATATCATTCGAAAGAAATATTTGGACACTGGTAGATTGGGGAAGATCGCCAAAGTGCAAACTCTCTACTATGGCGGTGGGTGGAGAAGAAAAAAATGGGTCGAAACTGCAGTTCCTGAGTTTTTGGATTTTGATACCTGGACGGGACCAGCTCCGAAGTTACCGTATCTAATCGGGGACAATAGTACCAATTGGAGGCCGTTTATGGAGTATGGTAATGGGACCATTGGTGATATGGCCGTGCATATTTTCGATCGAGCCCGTTTTCTTCTTGATTTGGGCTGGCCTGAAGCGGTCTATGCTACTGGCGGTATCTATGTCCATAAGGACGCTACGCCCAATATTGCTGACACGCAGAAAGCGATTTTTCAATATCCTGATATTGAAGTGAGCTGGGAGTTTCAGGATTGGGGAAAGTCACCGATAGAGGCCCAACATTGGACTGATCAATGGGGGATTTGGATACATGGGAGTGAGGGATCGCTATACATCACTCATTTGAAATATATCTTCTATCCGAAGGGGAAGGGAGAGCCAGAAGGATCTCACTCTTTATCACCAAATGGAGCACTCGAAAATCCGGATTTTTCAAAATTTAATGCAGAATTCGACAAGATTGCACACTCTCATACAAGGAATTTCCTTGAAGCTAGAAAAACCCGCATTCGACCCATTTCTGATGTCGAACAAGGGCATATTTCAAGCGCTTGCTGTATTCTTGCAAATATATCAATGCAGTTAGGACGTTCAGTGGCATATGATCCCATCGCTAAGGCGGTTCGCGGAGATCAGGAAGCGACTGAACTCCTGGCTCGAAGCTATCGCAGACCCTGGAAGCATCCCGATCCATTCAATGTCTGAAGAGGAAGACCAATGGTTGGGGTTCGAAAGTGATATGGTGACCAATGCATGACTGTCTCTTCGATGACTGAAACGCTCAAGGAGTGTGTTTTTGCGGAGCTTACTACAGATGTTCAAAATGAGGTAGCAATACCAATTAGCGTTTCATTTAATACGTGAATAATCCGATGCCCTTCGACAGGCTCAGGATCTTTCAGACAAGCATCGAATACTACACCTCATATACCGTAGTATCTTATGCTCGCATGAGATCTGTTCCAGTTTGAAGTCTTATAAACGCGAATCGGTATAATCAATCTTTGTCTGGTCAAAAGTTCCTACCGTTTTGACCCATGTTTTAGTCAAATACAGAAAGCCTGCTAGGGACTCGTTGTGGTACATCCTTTCTGATGTCGATGCTCAGATTATCGGTTAGGGCGTGTAGAAAAGAGACAAGTGATTTGATCTCTTCGTCGCTCAGAGAAACATTTAGAGGTGTTGCGGAACTTAAGATTTGTTCGCGTTTATGGTAATCGATTTGCACGTCAAAGTCGGTAGTCGTTTCAATGTTGCGCGATGGCAGAACCGTTTGATTCCCGTCGTAATGGTGGATGGAATGAGCCGGATCAATGTGTTGTCTGATCACTCCTTCCAAGGTGTTGTAAGCTCCGCTGTGTCCCCAGGGACCTGTCAACGCAACATTTCGTAACGAAGGCGTACGGAATTTGAATCGATCCGCAGGATTCTTGGTCACTCGCTCTCTGCCGAAGTCTTCCAATCCATCGATTCCATCCCCTTTTCCGGGACCGATTTGCGGCATCGCGATGGAGTGAAAGGAATGATCGGTTTGAAAGGTTCCACTATGACAATTACTGCAAAGTCCGTTTTTGTAGAACAATTCCATTCCCCTGTAGGCTCTCATGCTCATTGCTTCGGTATCGCCACGGAGATATTCATCAAAGGGGCTGTTATCAGACCTCCAGGCTTTTGCTTGAAACGCTGCGATTGCGTTAGCAGCATGAACATAAGTTAATTGTCCAACTGAGGTAATTTCAGGGTATGCTGCCTTGAACATTTCTACGTAGGCTGGATTCGATTGCAATCTTTGCGCCAGCAGTGCCCAGACCCCATTGGGCCCACCAAGGTTATTTTGCGCCGCTGCATTCGCGACCGGGTTTTCACCTTTTTGTCCTGCCATTTCAGTTGCCGAAGTCACGGGAAACATCGCTTGAGCTGCCAAAGGATTATCCAACCCTTGAGGTAGGTTACTTCCCGCGGGAGAGAGAAATCCTGATGGCTGACTTGGATCAGTAGCCACTCGTCCATCATGGAACATCACTTTGTATTCCTTCGCACCCAAATTGAATATAGCAGGCGAATTCCTCGGTACCCTTTCGTGGATGGTGTGTTTCCCCTCTCCTGTATTTCGAGCTACGCTAACACCGCTTCCACCTTCTCCGACAGGAAGAGAAAGTCCATCAGAGGTGCCAGTAAAGGGGTGATGACAAGTTGCACATGAAATGTTCTTATTTCCACTCAGGATCTTATCGAAAAAGAGCACCTTTCCCAGTTCGACTTTTGCGGGATCCGGACTTCCGTTTTCGTAAAACCAGGAGTCTTGAGTCGGTTGAGGAAAACCTTCCCATAGCTCGCTATTAGCGGTTTGTGGCACTCCGCCAGCAATGAGGATCAAACTTAAGTAGAAGAAATAGTTGATTTTTGTCATAGTAATGAAAAGCGCTAATGAAAGTCATAAGCATTCTTTATTTGCCGTGTCTAACCACCAATACCAAATAAGACAAGTGACCTTATTGTATTAGGATTATCTTAACAATTGATTCACGAAATTTTATAACAACAGAGGTATTTAGATAATTTTAGAAATACCAACTTATCTACACGTCATCGCCCCCAGGCTGAGGGGTTGGTTGGAATCAAAGGTATTATGTGGTTTGAGAGCGCATCGAGTTTTTGGGCAACGAGAATATGGTATTCATTAAGAAGAACCAATTACTAGCTTCGCTTTGATCTCTACTTTTTCACCAATATTATTTTGGATGGTTGGAGAGGGCATATTGCGGAAACCATTGCTTTTTAAAGCTGATACAGGGTCGAATGTTATACTCGTTAATCCCTTCTTTTCAACGGCTTGGAATGTATCATCTACCGTAATCAATTCACCTTTCAATGCACGTGGGGAAATTTCAGCTGATCAGCCGATTCTTTCGCATCATTGTTTCACATGGAATCAACGAGCTGAAGATGGGCCTGTAGGTTCATTTTTACGTGACTGCATGCCCCTATGGCTCTCGTTTGTAAATGAATTGTTTCTCGTTTGTAAATGAATTACCAAATTGTTGCCAAAGAGGCGATGTCGACTTCTTTTTACCGATTGATTGAGGCGGGATAACAAAGAATTAATATGCCGCGCAAGATTTGTTTCATCAATTATAAGGGTGGGGTCGGAAAGACGTCACTCATCATCAACACCGCAGCTAGTTTAGCGATGAAAGGTAAGCGCGTGCTTTTAGTCGATCTGGATACGCAATCCAACGCAAGTATTTGGCTGATGCGGCTTAACAGTTGGAACAAGCTGAATCTCGACGGTCGGGGTTTCATTTATTCCATTTTTGATCCGGCTGAAGAACGGTTATCAGACATCATTATCAAGGACGTGGTGCGTGACAAGTCGGGGCATTGTTTGCTTCGGGGTCTGGATTTAATACCGACAGCGTTTAACCTTGTTGACCTAGAAAGTGAACACAGGGGTGACCCGGCTAAGCCTCCATTCCAAGTTTTCTATGAGCAGCTCCGTGAGATCGAAGGCAACTATGATTACATTCTGTTTGATAATCCGCCCAATATTTTGCGTGCCTCTCAGTTAGGCGTTTTTTCTGCAAACGAGATGTATGTTCCTGCCAACCCGGACGCGCTTAGTCTCATCGGATTTACACTTCTGGTCGAAAAGCTTATGCTTTTCCAAAAGCGCTCAGCCAGCTTCCGCCAGGCCGGGATGGGACCAGTGGTTTCAGTTCGAGGCATTATTTTCAACGCGATAAAAACGAATGTAGATATCGAGGTGCCGAAGATGCGAATGCAGCTGCGAGTGAATCAATTTAAGTCAAAGCGTCTCGTTCATCCAGGTGCAAAAATTTTCGGTACGCAGGTGCGGGATGCAACTGTAGTGCGGCGAGCTGTCACTTTGGGCCTCCCGGTGCAACTGATCGGGCAACACGAGCCGGGTGAGGACAGTGTTGTGTCGGACTACATTTCGTTGGCTAACGAGTTGGAGGATAACCGACCTGCTGGTTAGGGATTAGGAAGAACTGAGAAAATGATGAAAGAAGAAACAATAGTGCAAAATTTTGGCAAAAGTGAGTGGGATGAGGTTCGTGTCGCATTCTTGAATTCACTCATGATGGATACGCCGATCTCCAGCCTCGCGCAAAATCTTGAGTTGGAAGAAGGCTGGCCAATTAAGGGTGACGGTGAGGTGCCTTCAAAGTATATCGGCTTAACCTGGGAGGAAATCAGGCAAATACCCAAACTAGCTGAACATCCTCAATGTATCAGCCTCTTGATTTCCATTCTTCAGGAGACCATGGCATTCGACGAACCTTTTGGCGAGATGGCTGACTCGGTCGAGAACAACACGAAAAATGATGATGCCCTAACGCGAACGTTAGCTGAACTCGAAATCCCCTTGGGATTGCCGCTTGATATCACTTTACTTGAACAGGAAGTAATTGACTTCTGTGCAGGGGAAAGTGTTTCCACTATCGGCGAATTTGCAGCTTTTTCAGAGAGATTGGCGCGAAGTGGATTGCTGCTTGGTGGTAATTTACAGGGGTTGCTCAATGCGTTGATCGTTCGTGATGAGGCAATGATTGCCCATTATCTTCCCTATCGACCACAGGTTAAAGGAGTTCATATGGTGGAGGCTTTCGGCATTTTATTACGAAAATTGAGCGATTCTGAGCGTAATTCACTCCTGAAGCGCTACGGATCAAAATATGTTGAGGACAACCTCGTTAAGGCCAAGAGAGCGGATGAATTGGAGCTAAAACTCCTCAGTCAGACTCGCAGGATCGCGAACTTTTTTGGATCTGATATGGTGGAAGTTTACAGGCTCCTAGGAAGTGGGCGAAGCTTTGAAAGTTTCTTCCATCGGTTCAACGATGAAGACCAAATACTTATCTGCGGTACATTGCTGCGCAAACTGCTACAATCAGAAGAGAGTGGGAAGGATCGGAATCGGCAGCCGGTTGCTCGCAAGCGCCGTGGTTTCTTCGCCAGAATCTTCAACCGTTCTTAGACCATAAATTACCTGTACAACCATGGGAAATTCAGCAATACCGTTCGATTTCCGACCACCGGTCAAACGCAAGGAAATCCGTCTTGTCCTGCCAGACGATGATTGCTGCCCGGATGATCTCTCAGGCATTCTTAGCGGTATAGCGGAAAAAGAAGTTTCTTCGTCGGATTTTGCATGTCGTGGCCCTGGCGAGAGTCGTGACCTTGCATCTCGGATTTCCGAACTGAATGAGATGGAATTGGCGCTTATCGAGCGTGAGGAAGCGGTAAAACAGGCTGAAGCCAGCCTTGCAGAACGTGAGCGCAGTCTCTGGGAGTTTGAGGCCTTGATTCTTGCACGAGAGAAGCTCTTGAATACCCAACAGAAGCAGCTGCAAAAGCAAAAAACGACAACGACAACGACATCTACATCGACCGAAGATTGTGGGGAAGAAATGCAAGCGTTACAACAGCTGCGATCCGAGGTTACAAAGCAACAGAAAAGCCTGGAAGAATCAATGAATGAACTGAAGGAACGTGAGGTCTTTGTCGAAGCCAGTGAGGACCGGTTGCTTGAAAAAACCATGCAACAGCAGGAGGAAGAGAGCCGCCTGGAACAAATGAAGGAAGATCTCGACGCACGGGAACTGCGTGTCAATCGGATGGAGGGAAAGCCGCCTCCTCCAGAAGTGGAAATAGAGGCGCTCTAGTGAGGGATATTCCACTCCATGATTTGTTCCTTTTTTCCGATCTCCAATTCTTGGCCAGGAGAGCGATTGAATCTGGGGCATTCAAGTCGTGTAAGGAATTTGGTTAGCGGAAATATTTATTAGAGATTTCGGGGCAGCGGTTTGGCCCCTTGTCTTACGTATTCCATTGGCGATAGGGCTGTAGCGATGGGATATTTGCCATGTCTGAAACTTTGTCCGCTAGGGCGAGTCGGTCACTTTCACTGAGCTCTGTGTAGCTACGAGCGATAGCAGCGTTTTCCTTGACCTGTTGGACCGTTTGCATCCCGCTGATCCATGTTGCGATTGGCAGTGACAAGGTAAACCATTGATGCTCTTCGAGGGAAATACGATCTGGTACTGCGTTTTTTCCGCCGTGGTTTCGGTTAAACTGTCCGGCATTCATTGTTTTCATCGCAAGGGGTGCTGTTCCATTTTCGATCAGTTTTGGCAAAACATTGATGATGAAACTATCATCAGAGACGAAATCGTTTGGACTCATTGGCATGAGTGCAACCTCAGCATTTTCTTGAAGGAGTTCAATCGCGCGGAGGTGTGCTTTTGTATTTTTGTGCCCCGAAAATCCGAAGTGCCGGATTTTTCCTTCAGCCTTTGCTTTTTGGGCGGTTTCAAGCATGTCGCTCACTCTTCTTTCTGCATCCTGTTCGTCGATGATCGTGTGCACCATCCAAAGATCGACATAATCCGTTTTCATGCGCCGTAGGGAGGCTTCAAGCTGTTGTTGGGCCGGAAGTTCAGGATCGCGTGTATCGCACTTTGTCATCAAATAGACCTCATCGCGGTATTTTGGAGTCAGGAATTTCCCGTAGACACTCTCGCTAAGTCCGTTGTGATATTTTACCGCACAGTCAAAAAAACGAATCCCTTCTTCAAGTGCCGTATCGATTAACTCTTGAGATTGATAGTCTGTGCCTGTCGCCATGTGGTATCCACCCATGCCCAGTAACGACACATGTTCTCCGGTTTTGCCCAGCACTCGCATTGGCAGTCGTTTCCCGAGTTTGTCAGATCCAGCAGAGCTGAGCGGAACGGAAAACGCAGAAGGAAGTAGGGTGCTGGCGCCTGCCGCAGCAACTAATGAATGCAAAAATTTTCTTCGATTCATGGAGACCTTTGTCTGGATGCAATGTTTCCGCAAAGAAAGCCAGGGCCGTTGAAAATGCAACCCACATGGCCCTTTCCAGGGGCCATACGGCAGGTTCAATTCAGTGATCTGATGCCAACTTTATGCCTCATGTCCTGACAGCGGGAACGCAGTCGTTCGAGTTGTTCTGGGCTAAGGACGTTTGGGGAAGAGCATTTCGCCATCGTCGACGTATTGTAGTTTTGTTTGGTGGGTTTCAATCTATCCCTTCTTCAGATGTAGAAAAATCGGTTCTTCAGCTACTTCGGTCTGTATTCTTCTAAATTCAGGTGCAAATAGTAGAAATTCAAAGATCCGTTTTTGTGAGACTTCAGTGTTTTTGAAAATATACCGTAGTCCTCAATCAACGATTGTTTGTCCAATTCGGATTTACGGTCAGTTGTGAAAATGAGGACTTTATTGTCTGGTGTGACATAAGGGCTGCCATCAATTCCCGATGAATTGACAGATTCTCCCATGTTGACTGCCTCAGTCCAATTGCCGTTTCCATCATGGAAACTAATATAAAGATCACTGTTTCCGAAGGCACCTGGCGCATCAACTCGAACGAATATCATAAAAGACTCGTCTGGAGCGATGAATGCGTCAGCTTCCCTCAATTCAGTATTGATGGTGTTGGGTAGTGCTTTGAGTTGGTCATATGAGGTTCCATTCCAATGAGCGACATAGATGTCGGAGTTACCTGATGTATCTGCATTGAAATAAAAATTCCCGGAATTCGTTTTGATTGGGTAAAATTCATTGCCACCAGAGTTGATGACTGAATCGAAAGGGGTGGGGGAATCCCATCTCCCATCAGGTTCCATGTGGCTTACCCAAATATCAAAATGGAAGCCATCGATTTTCCCTTCCCAATCTTTAAAGGTACTGAAGTAAAGTTCTTTGCCATCGGGTGAAATATGGACATCTGCAGTTGGTAAATCTCCTTCTGCGAATGGAGCAAAGGCTTCGGATCCAAAAGACTCTCCATTCCAAGATTGTTCTGCAATGCCTGTAATTCCAAGTTTTTGGGAAGTAGCAGTGAAATAGATCGACTTCAGATCTGGACTGAAGGACGTGTTGAACTTGTCAATCGAGGTGGAGACTTCTCCCGGATAGAAGATTTGAGGAGTCGTAGCTTTGGCTAAGTTTTCAAAAGGAGAATTTGAACCTGCATTTAGATTCCCTGTGATGGAAATCCATAAGAACAGATTCCAAGCCAATCTGAAGATCTTGGATGATGAGTTTAGAAATGTTGAAGTTGATGATGATGGTGTGATGTTCATCTCTCAACTGAATGAGCTTTGATGGTCATTCAAATAAAGATAGAACTTTTTTGGATGTCAGAAAATTGGATGACGTCATTCTATTCTTCAGTATAAGGGCGTTTTTCGGTTCTTGAAAAAACCGTTTGGGCAACAGCTCCTTCTCTGTTGTGTTTGACTGAACCCTAAGTGGAAGTTTGTAGGGAAAGGCTATTTCTGGAAATTTTAGCGACCGCAGAAAGGTAGGGTATTCGGCAGTGCCAATGGCAAATGATGAAAAACAGCAGTTCCGAAAGCGGTGCTCATCGCGGTGTTCGCCAGATCAATCAGAACGGATTGAGCTCTCCCTTGATCCGCAAGGTGGTCCCCATGTCTTCCATTTCAAAAAAACGGGCCCGTTCGACTTTGCGGTTGGGTTGGTGGATGACCATGACCAAGCGGCCGTCGAACGTGTTAAAAAGCATGGGGTGGCCTCCGTCATCGAGCCAGATCGGTTCAGCCTGTTGTTTCCAGGGTCCTTCCAGTTTACCTGAAGTTGAACGCGCGATACCGGTGGCATATTTTTTGGGACCGTAGCTGGACCAGAGCATCAGCAGTTCGCCGGTTTTGCTCCGGTGGAGCCAGTTTCCATCACTCACGTAAGCATGGTAACGTTTGCCCTGGTAGAGCTCGCCGATATCTCCCCGGCAACGCACCCAGGGCGCGGCAGAGGCATGAAACATCAACTGGGGTGCTTCGAGTGGGGCTGACAAATCGTCATTCATCAGGACATAATCAAAACTGCCGTCGGTAATCTGGGCCCATTCATGGCAAAAAACCATGTAGGGTTTACCGTCTTCGATCCATGGCGAACCATCGAGAGCCATCCAGTTGTGCGGCGTTTGGGGCCCGTCACCGATGGGCTGAAATGGGCCTTCCGGACTGTCCGCAACGAGGATTTCGGTGCCGCGCATCAGGTTCTGAGGTCGTCCGTCGGGCGTTGGCAATGTCTGCTTTGAGGTGATCGTAATAAACAGGTAGTAACGTCCATTGTAAAAATGCACCTCCGGTGCCCAGACGGTTTCCCTTCCCCAATGGTTCTCAGGGATTTCAAAAACAGGAATAGGCTTCTCCCAGTTGTCGAGGTCTTTGGTTTTAAAAACCATGACCGCCTTGCGCTCGATATTTCCATCAAAGATACCGGAAGTAGTTGTGCCGTATATATAGTAGGTTCCGCTGGCGGAATCGGGCAATACAAACGGGTCTCGGATGCGTATTTCTGACCGTTGGGTGGTGGCGGCTGAAAGTATTGGAGGAAAGTAAATACAGGTAAATGCTAGGATCAACCATACTGAAAAGGGGCGTTTCGGGATCATGCAGTCGATTCAATCACGCTGGGCGGTTTTGTCCAGAAAAGCCTTGCAGCGGGAAACTTTCCGGTTTTTGGGACCGAGCAATATTTTATGAAATCCTTTTTGGTTGAACTGGTTGTTCACGCACAATCGTAGTTATGCCAGATCTTTTACTTTCACTCCACCAGCTTTTTGATCGCTTCCACAGCCCGTTTGGGCTTCATCTCACGGTCGAATAGCAAGGGATAATTTGTGCGGCGGGGAATGGGAAACCAGTTTTTCCAGGATTCGGCGTCGTGGCTGCCCCAGGTCGTGACTCTTTCAATACTGTCCTGGTGCTTGATAAAGAGTTCGAATAAATCGACCCAGCGTTGGGTGAGTCGTTGCTCGATTTCTGCGGGAAGGCCTTCGGTGTAGGGATCGAGCTGGTTGCGGTATTCCATGCGGGTGGCAATATCTGCACCCCAGAGTTTGTTGTCCATGGGAAGCACATCGACGTCAAGTTCGGTGATATGGACTTTCATGCCTTCCGTGGCGTAGGCCGTAATAGCGGCATCAATAGCTTCGATAGATGGACGGCCCAAATGGACATGGCCCTGCATGCCAACTCCATGAATGGGAACCCCGCGCTTCTTGAAGTCTTTGATCATATTTACCACAAAGTCTCGGCGACCTGGATTTTGCATTTCGTAGTCGTTATAGAGAAGTTCCGCCTTCGGATCGGCTTCGTGGGCCAGGTGAAAGGACCGGTCCACAAACTCTGGTCCCATGGTTTCAAGCCATTTGCTCTTGCGCCAGCCATTGGCCGAAGGGCCGTTGTTACTGAAATCCACTGCTTCATTCACCACATCCCAAACCTGGAGCTTGCCTTTGTAACGTTCAACGACGGAACCGATGTGATTCTCCATTCGTTTGGCTACGAGCGCTTTGCTCGCTGGTTTATCCCCG
The DNA here is from genome assembly GCA_963676215.2 of Opitutales bacterium. GTDB lineage: Bacteria > Verrucomicrobiota > Verrucomicrobiia > Opitutales > JAFGAQ01 > JAKSBQ01. Next base: position 86,577 of record CAXXVT010000032.1, read on the forward strand.
TTCATAAAAACCCAATCAGGACATTGGCTATGCCAGACCAGAACATGTCCCACGCAACACATACCCTTGGCTTGTCCGAATTCCACAAATTGGTCAGGCCAACCAAATTCGAATTTGCCTTCTTCCGGCTGGATACGTTCCCATTTAAAGTCATTGACCGCTGTAATCGCGTTGAACTCGCGCTTCACCAAAGCCTGGTAACCCTCCATCTCAAAGCTTCTCGGTGAAATGGCTGTACCCATAAGAAAGCGATCTTTAAAAGCGTCTTTCAAGCCAGTTTGTTCGACTGCTTTCGCAAACGTCAGCTGTTTCATTCCCATCATTAGCAGACCCGCGGTTCCACTGCGTTTTACAAAGTCTCTTCTGGATATCCGATTTGGTTTCATTATGTATTCTGAGTGTTACACATCCAAAACGTTACTGATGTGAAAATAAATGCTAGAATTTCGCTTTTAGGGTGTTTTGAGAGCTGAGATCTGGAATTATAAAACATCAACGCAATAAATTCCGCAAATGCTGTCGGTCTATGGGTTTTGACAAAAACTCATTCATGTCTGCCTCCATGAAAATCAAAAGGTGAAAATCAAAAGGGGTCATTCCGTAATTGTTGAAAATCAAAAGGGGTCATTCCGTAATTGTTGTAATTGACTGACTTTCTGATTTTAGTGAAAATCAAAAGGGGTCATTCCGTAATTGTTGTAATTGACTGACTTTCTGATTTTAGTGAAAATCAAAAGGGGTCATTCCGTAATTGTTGTAATTGACTGACTTTCTGATTTTAGGGTAGTTTGGTTTTATGCCCCGGAGTTTACGAA
>CAXXVT010000033.1:0-43456 GCA_963676215.2 Opitutales bacterium
CCTGGCTATAGATGAATTCAAGTTTGTCGAGATGGTTATTGGCTCCATTCGCCCCGGTTCCCAATACAAGAATGAATTTATCGGGATCCATCTTCAATTCCTCCCGGATAAACTGTTTCTTTTCCTCCGAGGTCATGTGGGAAGTGTAAAACGGAGGCTTAAGCAAAAATCCTCCTGCCCAGTTTTTGTTACTATCCATCCCACAAACAGTGGCAGCCTCGCAGGTTTCCTCTACTGCGCCAATAAACAGATCGCTGTCGGGATTTACCCATTGGCGGCTAAATCCGTAACTTCCAAAAAGCTCCCCACAATAAGTAATGCAAGTCACCTTATTTGCCCCCAAGGTTTTCTTGGCCAGTTCGAAAAATCCGTGATTCAGATGCGGATGAGTACTAATAAGGATCTGCGGCTTGTACAATTCCAGCGTTTCGACAAAATTCTTCCTCCCGAAAATTCGCTTTGCATCGCCTAGCAATTTCACCTGCTCAAGGAAATTCCAATAAACGTGGTGGAGCCTCGGAGCAAGTCGCTGGATCCAGTTGTAGGTTTCCACTCCTATATTATAAATAGGATGAGTCCCCTCCAGCGTCTGATGGATGTTAATATCGAGGCCAAGCTTACGGCCTTCAGGGGTATTCGCCCAATCTTCAAAGGCACGAGCGCGCATGTTGTGCCCGGTCCCTGTGCTGGATGTTAAAATGAGTATTCTCACTATCTCAATTCATTGGGAGTTCACTCTAACTCCATGTCAGTGTCGAAATTCAATACGAAAAGATTATCAAGCCATACCTGAACGCTTGCTGTCAATGACAGCATGCAACGCTCGCAATACATCCCGATAAAACCCAATAAGAAATCTATGCGATGCCGACCTTACAAGGGATTTCTTTCACAAAAACCACTTGAACCCCAATCACGGACAACTTAGATCCTTCGGATTCAGGTTCGGACACCCAAAAATATGAAATCATTAAGCCTTCTAACTAAAGGAACGCCCGCATCCGCATGTCTCGTTAGCATTGGGGTTTTTGACGCTAAATCCCGTTCCATGTAGACCATCGTCAAAATCAACAACGGATCCCTGTATCTGATCCATACTCTGCGGATCGATAATGACCTCATACCGATCATTTCCAATTTTGATGTCCTGCAAAGTTGGCTCATCAAATTTCATTCCATATTCCATCCCTGAACATCCTCCCTCTGAAACAAATATACGTAACCGTTCATTTTCTTGGGAATTAGATTTTTTCAGTTCAATCACCTTCTGAATTGCACTTTCGGTAAGCTCTATCATATTGGTTCAATCAACTGAGATGATCGATTCGAGCAAGTCGAATTCACAAATATTTCAGAAGCCACTCGCGAATATAGCAATTTTCGTGCAAATCCGCACAAGATGCTTGAAAATGTTTTGATAGCCGATTTAAGCTATCCATTCATTTTCGAATCAAGTCTTCAAAAATATGGCACAAGGGTTTCATCAAGTACAAAAACAAACGCAATCGATGGTGCTTGCACCCCAACTGCGTCAGTCCTTGAAGATCCTCCAGGTACCGGTTCAAGAGCTTCGCTCGACGATTCGCGAGGAGCTCGAAATCAATCCGGCGCTTGATGAATTACCAAGCGAAGGAATGAATATCGAAGTCTCACCCGGACTGAGTGATGAGACTCCGATGACCCCCGAAGAGAAAGAGGGAGGAAATACGGAGGAAATGAAACTCGGAGAAGACTACGAAATCTTCAATAAACTCGACGAAGACTGGAAGGATTATTTCGCACAGGAAAGCGGCAACCGCGTCTATACTTCCGAGGACGCAAAACGTCGGCAGCATTTTTTCGACTCTCTCGTGAGCGAAACCTCTCTTCAAGAGCACCTTGTTGAGCAAGCCGATATGTTAGAGCTCTCCGCAGACGAAAAAAAGGCCATCCACTACCTGATCGGAAGTCTGGACAAAAGGGGATTTCTCAATGGAACCATTTCGGATATTGCACTACTGACGAGTCTTCCACTCAAAGCAGTGCAAAATGCACACGACAATCTTCTTACATTCGATCCTCGGGGCGTTGGTTGTTTCGACCTCCAGCATTGTTTGTTATTCCAACTGGAATTAAAGGGAAAAAAGGACTCACTTCCCTATAAAATCCTTAAAAATCATTACAAACTCGTATTGAGACGTCGTGTGCCAGAGATCGCTCGCAAGACCAGTTCAAGCATCTACGAAACTCAACTAGCATTTGAAGAAATCGCCATGCTGGACCCCTCCCCAGCCAGTGCATTCACCGAAGATACGAATCGCATCATTGTTGCTGACGCTACCGTCACCAAGGGCGACAAGGGTTGGGAGATCAATCTCAACAATGAGATGATTCCACGCCTGCGAATCAACCCTGCCTACAAAGAATTACTGGCAAAAGGGAAAATGAATGCGCAGGATAAATCCTACATCCAGGAGAAAATGCGCTCAGGGAAGTTCCTCATGAGTTCAATCGAGCAAAGACAGCAAACGATCGAAAGGATCACGAACGAACTTCTGAAATTTCAACTCGATTTCTTTGAAAAAGGGGTATCTGGACTCAAACCACTAACAATGAATCAAGTGGCGGAGAATGTTGGAGTGCACGAAACCACTGTCAGTCGAGCAATTGCGAACAAGTATATCGAAACTCCACATGGAATTTTCGAGTTTAAGTATTTTTTCACTCCAGGGCTACAGTCCAATTCAGGCGAAATCGTATCCAACAAAAGCGTCAAAGAAAGCATCGCCATTATCATTGAAGGAGAGGATCCTTCAAAACCTTACAGCGACCAAGAACTTGTGAGGATATTGGCAAAAAAGGATGTAAAAATTGCCCGGCGCACGGTTGCAAAATACAGAGAAGAAATGGGAATTCTTCCTACCAATCTTCGACGGCGCTATCGCAATTAGAAAAGCGAGGTTATGAAACTCCAAGGGAATTGGATTGCATTGGATGCAAGTTGCCCAGCCACCCAGGTAGGCGTGTTCGTCGAAGGTCGCTTGGTAGCACACTCAAAAATCGAATCACCGGCAATGGAATCATTGCTGGGATCAGCAAAACAATTGTGCCAACAATTATCCCTCCCTCTCGAGCAGATAAACGGATATATCTACTGCACAGGCCCAGGGAGTATCCTCGGAATCCGACTCAGCATCATGGCCATCAAAACTTGGTGTACTTTGCATGACATTCCGTCTAACCAGATATTGACCTACTCCTCACTTGGCATTGCCGCAGCGCAATTGCAGCAAGATCATTCAGCATCACCATTTCCTGACTTCATTGTTTGCTCAGAATGGCGGAAAGGTTACTGGAACGTGATGTTATGCCCGTCCAATGAAACTCCTCATCCTATTGAAGTTTGGAAAACCTCTCAAATAGCCGCTTTTTCAGGGAAAAAATGGCTTCTTCAGCAGCGTAAATTGTGGTCGGACAATGAAATCTCATTTTCATCGATAGAGTATTCACTTCATGTGCTTGAAGATCCCAAGTCGCGCACCACTCTACTCCATCCTTTGAACAATTGGGAAATCTACACCCCTGACGAAAAACAGTACGTTACCTGGTCCGGAGACCGTCACCGAGCTTGATAAGAGAAACGGATACGATCACCTATCAATACGGACTGCTTTCAGTTTTGGGACGATTCCCTGACTCTCCCTACGGAGCCACAACGTTGAAAGTCACAACCTTTGAATATCCGATTGCGGTATTCCACCAATCATGACTGGTGCGACCTTGCTCAATATTCTCTATCATCTCAGCACCTTGGTCACTGAGAACACGCAAAAAGACGACCCATATTTCGGCAGCCTCGCCCACCCCTGTGCTCGAACCTTCATCAGGAAAGACCAATCGAAATTGACCAGAAACTGCATCCTTTGAAAATCCTCGGATTCCAAAATCAATCACATTGGTCGCCACGATGTGATTGAGTGTTGGATGCCGAATGACAGACGCACTCCAAAAAGCCTTATCCGAATAACTGCCCTGATCGTAAGCTGAATCTTCCAGTTTATACCCATGTCGGAAGCTTTCAGCCGCACTCGATTCTGACCGCATCAGATAATAGCGAGGGAATGCAGATGCAGACAGCCTTTTGCGCTTCAACTGATAGGAAACAACCTTGATTCCACCCGGGTCATTCAACCCTTTGGGTGGATCATTGACTAACCAGATAGCCTGCACGCCTTCTTTCCCCCAACGCTCGTTCAATAGAGAGTCATCGACACCCACATTCAAATCAATCACACGATCCGTAGGTTTCACATCATGGGGCACACTATCCCATCCCTCTATTCCCCAACCTTCGCCAGGGAGCTTAACAGACAAACTTCCCCGCCAATCCTCAGGAACAAACGCACTCTGAATGTCTGATTCCAGATATTGCCGTGCAATCTCAACTTCCGCAGTCTGAGACATCGCACCGACACTACGCTCCGCCTGCTGCAACATCGCACTCGCGACCCGAATGATCATCACCACAACAACGACCGAAACCGCAGTCGCCACCACTAATTCCAACAGCGTAAACCCTCGGTTTTTTTGGTTCGCATATCTGTAAGCGCGTTGCTTCATGGTCGTATTGTGCTTACAAATTCAAGCGTCTTCCGCACTTTTTCATCAGTTTCAAGATAACCACTCCCACCAGTTGCAGGCATGCGATAAGGCCAAGATATTCGCACCTTTAAAGCCAAAACTCCCCTCAAGTCACTACCGTAGCGATGTCCGGCTTCAGTATATTGTTCTACGAATATTAAGTAGTATTGATCGCCGACCTCTAGACCCTCAGCCTCAGTCTGGAGCGTCACCCAGGATGCGTCAGAATTCGAAACCAGGGCAAACCCTCCACTCGCAGTCAACTCTTCAACCCCACTTTCGCCGCCATTCAAGTCAGAATTCCACCCAATGCTCTGCAAACTTGCATTGATGGTTGGAATCAACTGAATCGCATTCTTTCGCTCCTCAACGTCACTTAGATGGCTGGTTCCACGCAGAAAAAGTCCGAGAATAATCGTAACTGCAAACGCAAACACTCCAAGAGCGATCACCACTTCAATCAAAGTGAAGCCGCGTTGAGAGGTTCTCCTCACAGTATTCTGCAATAATTTCCGATGACTCCAAGGTCTCATAGTCTGAACACGATCATGGTTGACTGACAACTCGAATATCTCCCCTCACAGAAATGGATATTCCCGCAACTTGCTCAGGCGAATCAAATTTCACCGCATCCGGTCCCATTCTAACCGCTTCCGATAAATAAATTTGCGGCGCATTCAAACTAACATCGACATTCTCCGAAAGGTAATCCGATTCGGTGAACGTATCAGCCAAACCGCTGGGAAGAAAATCCACATATAAATAGTCCACAAAACCTCGGCCATCCGCATTGACCCTCACCTCTTGTCCACTGTCAGAAAACACAGAAACCTTTCCACTCCAATCACCCAAAAGCAGATCGTTATTGTCAGGAACGACCCATATTCCACGAGGAAGCTCAACGACCGATCCATTTGGCTCCCACACTCCTTCTCTCAATTCACTGACAAGAATGGTTCTTAAATACCCACGATTGCTTTCAGTATGATTGACAAGGAGTCGCGTAGGCTGTCCCGTTACCATTGCTTGAATCCGTGCTCGGCTGGCCACACTACTGAGAACTCGAACTCCTGCATCTAGTCGACCAGATGCGTTTTGATTCAACCGATAAAGCCCGATACCGCCCAACAATATCGCCATAAGTGCAATCACCACCAACAGTTCCGATAGTGTAAACCCTCGAGAAGTGAGCGGCCTGTTTTGTTTCGAACTCATGACTCCCCATCTATTGATCTCTCACCACCCAGGTAGTGATCTCAGGATAACCCAATGCCTCCTCTTCGACAGCGACCACCTCAGCACTTCCACGAATGTCGTAGCCGTTCACCTGAATGCGCCCATCCCGATCACCATCCAACAGAATCAAAAGTGAAGTGTTTCCGAAAGCATCTTGAATGGGAGAACCCTCAACCCCAGGATCAACCATTTCATCTTCGCTCAACGTATAAAAACGGATTCCACGACGATTGTAAACGGACTCTTTCCCACTGAGGACCTCCTCGAATAAAGTTCGATTACTTCCATCGTTAATCACAAACAAGGTATCTCCAGATTCATCCAAAAAGGGATAGTATCCGTATTCTTGCCGAAACCCTTCTACCGCTGCAACCCATTGACTAAACTGTGCTTTACTCTTCGCTTTCATACTCGATCTTCGCACACTATTCAACGCAGGGAGTAAAATGCCCCCCAATATAACGATAATTCCAATAACGGTCAGCAGCTCAATCAGAGTGAATCCCCTCTTATACTGATGGAGACGCAACTTTCCATTTCCTTTACACTTCGATACCATCAATCCAATCCTTCGAGATTATCCCGATTTTCATCCGTGCCCGCATTATAAAGACCATTGGAACTCGGGTAATCGGCAAGCCCATCTGGCCCGGGAGATAAGAGAAAATAATTTTGGTGCCCCCAATGGTCACTGAAAGCGTAATAAAGGGCATGATCCCATGCATCGACAAAATGATCCTCCGCTTCATTCAGAGAAAAATCCGTTGTATTGATGAAGGGGTTCCCGCTAGAAACAGAGCCTCCACCTGGGCCCAATTGACCCAACAATGAATTTAAAAGCTGAGTGGATCGGGCATCTGCACTCCCTGAGTTAATGATGGGATAATTCCCAAACTCGAGACGGTAGCTTTCGAGAGCGTTCCGAATCGAGGACAATTCAGCCTGAGTAAGCGATCGTTGTGACCTCTCTTTCACCCCGTCCAATACACCCAAAGCAATCCCCGACAGAATCGCAATGACAGCAATCACCGCAACGAGTTCCAACAAACTGAAGCCGTTTCGTCTGGGATGAAAATAAAACTGGGAGGATAGACGTTCCATAAAACCGTCACTATTTCGGAAATACTTGGATAGACCGCATACCTCTAGGGCCTGACAGCCCGAAATACAAATACTAATTCCACATGCGATTCACGAAAACTGCACGTAAACGGAGTAAATACCTTGAGCCCACATAGAACTTGCCAACTTTTGATCCTCCCACGCAGAAAGAAGGCTTGATTCCGTTCCTAAAAAACCTCTAATGTAGAACTTGGTCGGAGTTATTCGTATTTGGTGATGGATTTAAAGGACTCCCAATCATAATCCCTCATATCCATCTCACCAACCATCAGAGAACTGGAAATCGTTTTTGTAAACCTGATCCGCTCCACCCTTTTGAATTTAATACATTGGCATAGCCAAAGTTCTACTACCAATTAAAGCGGTCCACTATTTGGACTACCTGAGGTATTTGAACGCTACTACTAAGCATTTTAATCCATACACACGTTTCATGACGACACAGGATAAACAACCTGAAAAAACGGAAGCTTCTAATGATGAAGCTAACAAAATTAATGTTAGCGGGATCCTAGAACTTACAAAAAACAAGACCGGGCAACTACTGGACCCAGTCCGCAATGGAAAAGCGCGCTCCACTGATCCGTTCGTTAACAAAGAGCTCGTCCGACGCTTTAAGCTAAAGACGGGGAGTTTTGTCGAAGGCATCGCCATTCACGACGACCGCTACCCAAACCCTAAAGTACGTTTTATCGAAAAAATCGATGGACTCACCCTGGACGAAAGAAAAAAGAAGCTTCAATTCCAGGAGCTTACAACCATCACTCCCGATGAGCGGCTTGTTCTTGAATCAAAAGATGGTCGCATGACAAATCGTGTTATGGATCTCTTCTGTCCCGTTGGAAAAGGTCAACGCGGATTGATCGTCGCACCACCCCGCACAGGAAAAACAACACTGCTGCATGATATTGCCGGTGGAATTCTCGAAAACAACCCAGAGTGCCACATCATGGTACTACTCGTTGACGAAAGACCCGAAGAAGTGACCGACTTCAAAAGGTCGGTTCCTGCGGAAATTTTTGCTTCATCAAATGACGAACCGATTGAGAGTCATCTTCGGATTGCTGAATTAGCAATCGAACGGGCAAAACGCCTCGTGGAAGTCGGTGCCGACGTTGTCATGTTGATTGATTCGATCACTCGTCTCTCACGTGCTTTCAATTCAGGCAAAGGTGGCGGAGGTCGCACCATGACAGGAGGGTTAGATATTCGGGCTCTTGAAAAACCTCGTCAGATCTTTTCAAGCGCGCGTCTCACGGAAGAGGCCGGTAGCCTTACCATCCTAGCCACTGCTCTCATCGAGACCGGCAGCAAAATGGATGAACTGATCTTCCAGGAATTTAAAGGAACTGGAAACATGGAGATGGTGCTCGACCGCAAGGTCGCAGAGTTGAGACTTTGGCCCGCCATCAACGTCAACGCCTCCGGGACCCGGAAAGAAGAATTGCTACTCGATGCCTCAACATTGGAGAAAGTTCAGTTTTTCCGAAGAGCCCTTGCTCCGCTTAAGCCAATAGAATCGACCGAAACACTGCTTTCGAGAATGGAGACTGCTCCAACAAATAAAGCGTTCCTTAAACTGCTGAAGATTTAAGTCGGTCTATTGCATCAAAATTTTGCTTATTTGGCCCTGATTTTGGATAAACCTCTTCCCAGGCACATTGACGCCTTGACAAGACCGTTTGGCCTAGATTACAACTCAACGCTTAGTCTCTTGCCGCCGGGCTTCTTCATAGAGTCGGAAAATTGAGCTAAACTGCCCACTGCTTTCAGCAGCGAGGATCAACTAACAAACTGAAATTACTGCTTCCTATCGTTAATGGAACACCCGTTTGCCGACCAATGTCAGGACTTAGCAGCGTCGCTGCTAGCCAACAATCTTAGCGCCATCCAAGAAGATGGAAGTTTGCTTCCATACGAAGGAGAAGAATCCAGGCTGGATGAACCTGGACACGCCGCATTGGCTATCGGGGAATTCTACCGAGCCACGGGACAATCAAAACTCGAAGGGTTTGACCTAATCGATCTTTGTGCTCGCTGTATCACCAATCAAGCATTTACCGAGCAGGAAACTGACAACGGCATTGCCTACAGTGGTCTGGGTTTACTCTCATTTAGCCCTTCGAAGGAACGTAATCTGGTATGGGAACGGTTACTTGACCCTACCCGTGAGCGCCTCGACAAAATGCTGCTACAGCGCGGACAGTTCTCCCACACGGATCAGCCCTACAGCATTGCAAAAGCGGTAACCCGCTTTAGCATGGAGCTCACCAAAAAAGATGAAACCGGCAAACTCATCGAAAAATTTATCAGCACTGTTGAAGAAAACAGTAGCGCAGGATTTGTAGATATCCAACCAGACAACGGGATCGGTGGCTGTTATGACCTCTCTGGTGTGAGTGCCTTTGTCTTCATTCGCCAGGCACTTCAATTGCATGCGAACATCCATCTTCGCGACCGCAAACTCCCAAGTCTTCGAACTTTTGTTGAAAAATACCTTCGCATGATTCCCGACCTCACTCGCCTCGACGGCATGGGTTGGAACTTCGGTGAAGCCGCTGGGGCCTATGGCCAGATGCACTGTATCAGTCTTATACTGCAAGCCATGCGCGATGATTGGATTCGCGACGACAAAAAGGCTGTATTCCTGGATATTCTGCGCCGCGTATTCTACTTCTTCTTTAGCACCTACATTGATCAAGAAACAGGTCAGCTCATCATTCGTGACCAAGAGCGTACCACGATTTCACGGCACACAACTCGCATGGCGAACTTCGATGCTGCGAGATACCTGAGCCAATGGTCTCGTTTGGCACGGAGTATTTCAGGGTCTATCGATGATGCAGTTCCATTAAAACCGAAAAATACGGGTCGATTTGTTATTTTCGATAAAGCCAATAAGAAGGAACAAGGGCTTTTCATCTATCAGGATGCTGGCAGTGGTCTCCACATACAGTTACCCTTGATGCAGAACCGAAACAAGGATAGCAGTGATTCACTTGCTTTTCCACATTGTCCAGGTGTCTTTGATTGGCCAGTCGAAAAGTATCTCCCGGTCATGGTTCCGGAGCTTCGATTTGGAGACGTAAGCACCATTCCGTCTTTTTACGGCAAACAATGTGTCACAGGGCTTGGTCTAAGAAACTCTTTCTTCTTCAAGTACGAACAGCCCGAGTTGATCACAACTGAAGGTGCTCTCGCCAATGGAATTGGGAATGTGAAGGTCAAGTGGACATTCACAGGAAATAAGATCCAGTGTGAATTTATCTATAGAGTTAAAAACGTGATCCAATTGGATTCGATGCGTTACAATCTCTGCCTGGGTCTGCCACATTCTTTCCACACAATGGGAACATCTTTCAAATTGGGACCCAACAGTCTTGGGGCTACCGTTATCAAAGATGACTTCCAAGCAGAATGGGCCGCCAATGAGGAGGTCACAAATGATCCTGCCTATCGTGGTTATTATGGCAAGATCCACTACATTCAGACATTGCGCCGCGATCATCCACTGATTATGCGTCCAGGAATTCAGTACAAACTAATACTTGAGTTTGAACCGGACGTGCAAATGTTTGATGAAGAATAGGAACCGCTGGTTCCTTAATAAAGTGGGTTTCCAAAAGACCCACGATTGCGAATAAATTCCCATAATCCGGCGAATGCTGTTTCTCGTGCACAGAACACTTCACAGGAATTGTCCAAAAGCTTGAGATTTTACTAAAGTTCGTATTACCTTAAACGATATAAGGTCTTAGAAACTCAAAGTTTTACAAAACCCCATGACCTATTACGTGGGAAAGGAATTTATTTGCTGTGGCTCTTAAAATAACACTCAAACCCCAGGAGAAAATCTACATTAACGGAGCTTTGCTCACGAATGGAGATCATTCAACTCAACTCTTCATTGAGAACAAAGTACGTCTTCTTCGTGAGAAGGAAATAATGACGGTGGAAAAAGCGAAATCTGTCGCTGAGCAAATCTACCTCACAATACAAATGATGTATTTTGAACCCGATAAAGTAAAGGGATACCACAAGACTTACTGGCAAATGGTTAAGGTGTTAACAGAAGCTGCCCCGAGTATGACATCGATGGTTCATGAGATCAGCGAAAAAATCCTTGTAGAAGAATACTACAGCGCGCTTAAGCTCACAAAAAAACTCATCGCATACGAAAAACAATTGATGGACCATGCCAAGAAACCCGATTAATCCATACGAGAAGACCCAGAAGGAAACCGTTCCAGGCAGAGATGTGGAAGTGAACGTGCTTGAGAAAGCCGCTATCATGTTCAAACGATGTCAGGAAAACTGGACCGATGACTCCTTTAATCGCACCCTCGATGATGCCTTACGTTTTAATCAAAAGATTTGGGATGTATTCCTGAACGATTGGCGAAATCCCGAATGTGCGTTGCCTAAGGAGCTCCGGGAAAATCTCTTGAGTTTGGGAGTATATGTTAAAAAAACGAGTCTTGATATCATAGCCTACCCAAAGAAGGAAAAGTTGACGACTCTCATCCACATCAACGAAAACCTGGCTGCAGGGCTCAAAGCTCAAAAATCCGGCCAATAATAACCCCACCCTTCTCACCTTTCTCTCTTTTAGCAATTCATCGAGATGCTGGAAACGATCATCGAGCAGTCCACTTCTCTTGCGAGCATTTGTCTATCGCAGCCTTGGGAACAAACAGATTCCGCCTTGAGGAAAAGAATGACGGAGTGGCACAGTCAACTAGGCCAATTTTCCAAACAACTCTGCACGGATGATCCGGAAAAAGTTCAAGCATTGTTACAAGCGCTGCAGCAATCCATTCAGCGCCTATCAGAAGCCCTGCAAACTCGCAACCCGGTAGAATTGTCCAACACGCTGGAACTGCAATGGGTCCCGACCCTTCGTCAATTGATGGAGGCTTAAAAAACTACCCCACTAAACACGCTTTTCCGTTGATAATCGGCTCAATTTTGAAATGCTGATTTCATGGCAAAGCTATTAATCATTGGAGCTGGGGGTGTCGGACGAGTGGTCACTCATAAATGTGCTGCCCTGCCGGAAGTATTTGAAGAAATCTGCCTGGCAAGCCGCACCGTTTCGAAGTGCGAAACCATCGCAGCTGAGTTGAATCGCACCATCGAAACCGCAGCAGTCGACGCTGACAATCCGGAGGAAACCGCAGCATTGATTCGGAAGTTCGGTGCAGATCTGGTGATCAATGTTGCGCTACCCTATCAGGACCTGGCAATCATGGATGCCTGTCTTATGACGGGAGCCCAATATCTGGACACCGCAAACTATGAACCAAAGGACGAAGCCAAATTCCACTACGGATGGCAGTGGGCCTATCAAGACAGGTTCAAAGAAAAAGGACTAACCGCGTTGCTTGGATCAGGATTTGATCCCGGTGTCACCAATGTATTTACAGCCTGGCTTCACAAGCATGAGTTTGATGAGATCCACAATCTCGATATCATCGATTGCAATGCCGGCGACCACGGCCATGCATTTGCTACCAACTTCAACCCCGAGATCAACATCAGGGAAATCACCCAACGCGGGAAATATTGGGAAAACGGTGACTGGGTTGAAACCGATCCACTTTCAGTCTCAAAAAACTATAAATTTCCGGAGGGTATCGGAGATAAGAAGATATTTTTGCTCTACCACGAAGAACTTGAGTCTTTGGTGAAACACTTTCCAAAGATCAAACGGGCTCGCTTCTGGATGACCTTCGGGGAAGAGTATCTCACCCACCTGAGAGTCCTCGAGAATGTCGGAATGACTCGGATCGATCCGGTCACCTATAATGGAGTGGAAGTTATCCCATTGCAATTCCTCAAAGCCTTATTGCCAGATCCTGCATCACTGGGTGTGAGCACGAAGGGAAAAACATGCATCGGCTGCCTGGCAGAAGGCATCAAAGACGGAAAACCCAAAAAAGCATTCCTCTACAACACCTGTGATCACGAGCTCTGTTTTACCGAAGTGAATGCCCAAGCCATTTCCTATACAACCGGGGTACCAGCCATGATTGGTGCAAAAATGCTCGTTGAGAAAAAGTGGAGCGGCGCTGGCGTTTTTAATATGGAGCAATTTGATCCCGATCCTTTCATGCACGATCTCAACCAATATGGCCTTCCATGGAAGCTCGAGATCTTGAAATAATTGCCCAACAGGCACCGAGTTCCTGTTTTGTCATCCACAAACAGGCCCTTATCCGCAATCTGAAGCTCCTAAAAAAAGTAACAGACAAATCAGGGGCAAAACTGCTGCTGGCATTAAAGGGATACGCATGTCACGCCACTTTCCCTATTATCCGACCCTACGTTTCTGGGGTCGCAGCCAGTTCGCCGCATGAAGCGGAGTTGGGTTACCGAAAAATGGGAGGGGAACTTCACGCCTATGCCCCTGCCTACTCGCAAGAGGATATCGCAATAATGAGCCAGTGGATTGATCATATTGTGTTCAACTCTGTCGACCAACTAAAACGATTCTGTCCCTTGATTCAGGCCTCTGATCGAAAGATCGAGATGGCGTTACGAATTAATCCGGAACACTCCGAAACAGACACTGAGCTTTACGATCCAAGTGCTCCAGCTTCCCGCCTAGGGATAAAACAAGCAGAATGGGACGACAAGGTATTGAGCCAAATTGACGGTCTCCATGTTCACAATCTATGCGAAAATGATTCCTTTGCGTTAGAACGCACGCTAAACTCCGTGGAAAAACGGTTCGGCCATGCGCTAAGTCACGTTAAGTGGTTGAATATTGGGGGCGGTCACTTGATCACCCGTAAAGGTTACAACGTCGACCATTTAATTGAACTCATCCGCGGCTGGAAAACAAAATACGGGCACGATCTCTATCTGGAGCCCAGTGAAACCTTTGGTTGGGGAACCGGAGTGTTAAAAGCCACGGTATTGGACATCAAACCCGCCCAAGCTGACGAGATTCCCAATGTCATTCTCAACGTGTCCGCCACTGCCCATATGCCCGATACACTCGAAATGCCCTATCGGGCGGAAATCCATGGTGCCGGTCATCTGCATGAAAAACAGTATGGATATCGATTTGGAGGCATTAGCTGCCTCGCAGGTGATGTCATCGGAGAATATGCGTTCGACCAACCACTCTCCGTCGGAGACCCCATCCTGTTGATGGATATGGCTCACTACACGATGGTGAAAACGAGTTTTTTCAATGGAGTGCAAATGCCCTCGATCGCAATTTACGACGCAGAGACTCAATCGACGGAGATCGTTCGGAAATTTACCTATGAAGATTATGCCAATAAACTCAGTTAGCATACCCTTCCCCGTTGACCCAATTCCATTCACTCCTTAAATACCCTCTCTAAATATATGGAAAAAGACGCACTAGCCAAGAAAGTCTACAACATCGCAAGCATTCGAGGAGAGTTTTTACTCCGATCAGGAACCGTAAGCGACCAGTATTTCGACAAGTACCGATTCGAAAGCGATCCCAATCTGTTGAGGGCCATTGCAGAAAAAATGGCACCGATGATTCCAGCTGGCACGGAAGTATTGGCAGGATTGGAAATGGGCGGCATTCCGGTCGCTACAATGGTATCGCAACTCACTGGCATTCCGGTCTGCTTCGTTAGAAAATCAGCCAAAAAATACGGGACCTGCAAATTTGCCGAGGGAATCGATATCGAACACAAGAAGGTGGTAATCATTGAAGATGTCATCACTTCTGGTGGGCAGGCAATTCTCTCAGCAACCGACCTTCGACAGGTTCATGCAAATGTGGAACACGTTATCTGCGTGATCAACCGTGAAGAAGGTGGAAAAGAAAAACTCGCAACTGCTGGTTTGCAATTGCAAGCAGTGTTCACCCGCTCGGAGCTCGAATCCGCTGCAGGGGTTTAATCCATCGAAGCGCTTCTTTTCTCCCTGGCCTCTGACTCTTTGTGCAATAAATGCGGGGTTTTCACACTTTCTGTACAAGTTTTAATGGATTTTTACGGATCACAGAGAAATCTGCGATCTGATTACCATAAAGATGGAAAATTTCTGTAAATCTACCTTACATCGATAACGTTTTCTCTGCGGTTTCCGTTAATGAATATGAAAGCAATCATTCTATTTCATTACAGTGAACTCGCTCGCAAACAAATCCTTTTCAACTTCACTAAATCGCGACCTTAAAAACGCGACTCTTAAGAAACGTATTCTCTTTGCTGCACCTTCCACTAGCGGGCAATTGCAAATCGCAAAATACTTCTGGGAATTTTACGGTTCACCTGAATACGAAGCATCCTTCGCAAGTTTGGAAAACAATATCATCAACCCCTGGTTGAGCACAGCGATGAGAAATTTCGGATTTGAACTGCGACGGAATCAAATTGAATCAGTTTTTACCCTCTCCACGACCTCCAATGAATTTGGTTGTATCGTAAGCCTTGGAGGTTTCCAAAACTACGGTAACATTTCCCCCTTCATGGAAACGCTCAATATTCTATTTGGAAAAAGCCCAACCCGTATTTTTTGGAAAATTCCAGATCCGGAAAACGGCACTGGAACGCAAGACGAACTCATCCGTTACGCCGAAGATATCCGTAATCGAATTGAATTCGAAGTTGCCCAACTCGCCCAATCACTCGAAGAAACAGAGTAGAAGTTTCCGGGGACAGTAATTAAGTTACTGTCGAAATCGGATTAGCATTGGCAAGATTTCATCTGTCCTTTTCATGATGCTCCTATGGGAGCTTATAAATACGTGTATTTTGATTTAGACGGAACACTGATCGATCATTTCGACGCCATCCACCAGTCTTTTGCCCACGCGGGTCTCTCACTCGGATTGGAAGCTCCCAGCTATGAGAAAGTGGTCGCAACGGTTGGTGGTTCTGTTCCTATCACCGCATCCAAGCTTTTTCCCGATGCGGATGTCACCAAGATTGTAGAGTTATTTGAAGCTCACTTTGACACCGTCATGTATGACGCTGTCGAAATCTATGCGGGCACAGAATGGATCCTGAAGGAACTGCATCAGAAGGGTATCCACAATATTGTCTTCACCAACAAATTGGGGGACAAAGCCCGAAAAATCTGCCGATATCTTAAACTCGATTTATGGCTAAAAGGAATCGTCGGAACCGGAGATACTCCACACCGTAAACCCCAAAAAGCGTTTTCCGAATACGCGCTTCGCCAATTTCAGGCCGACCCCACTCAAAGCTGTGTTATCGGGGACTCCCCATTCGACGAACAGTCCGCCAAAGTAGTGGGAATGGACTGCTATCTCGTCGCAACGGGTTCCCATGATATCGAAGTCCTCCAGAGGGAAACTAATTCACCGGTCTATGCCGATTTGAATCAACTGGGCAAAGCCGTCTTTGGCTTATAAAAAGGGAACTAGGGAGAAAATGGGGAATCCCTTAAAAACGAGAAAACAGCGAACCCCTATCCTCGGCTTGCCTCTCACATGAGATTATGTGAATCTGATAACAGCGATTCCACCCTATCGATCCTTTCCTGTAACAGTGCCTTCGGTCTTGGATGTTATACAAGACGATCAAACATGCCCAACGAAACCCAAAAAGAGCAAATAACTGGAGTTCTCGAAAAGATTGTCTACTCGAACGAAGAGAACCACTACCTCATCGGTCACCTACGAATTGAAGGAGAACGTGCGAAAACCATCACTATTGCCGGGAATTTACCAGGAATCCAATGCGGTGAGACGCTGCTCATTACTGGAAATTGGAAGAACCACCCCAAATTTGGGATGCAGTTTAGCCTTTCTGGATTTAAGTCGAAATTACCCGCCAGTACCTACGGAATCCGGAAATACCTAGGTAGCGGTCTGGTCAAAGGAATTGGAAAGACTTACGCCAACAAAATTGTCGATCACTTTGGAGAGAAAACACTCGAAATCATCAGCACCCAATCTGCTCGACTAAAGGATGTAGAAGGAATCGGAGCACAGCGCGCAAAATCCATCAAAAAAGCGTGGGATGAGCAACAGGTCTACCGGGAAGTCATGATTTTCCTACAAACCCACAATGTTTCCAATTCCCAGTGTATCCGTCTCGTCAAACGCTATGGAAATGACACCATTCGAGTGCTTCGAGAGGATCCTTTTATCCTGGCCCGCGAGGTGGATGGCATCGGATTTCTTACCGCTGATAAAATAGCCCACAACCTTGGAATCCCCAGTAATTCAGAAAAACGGATTCACGCCGGTATCTTTCATATCTTGAACGAAGGCAGCAGCGACGGACACACCTGCCTTCCCTACTCAAAACTGTTGGAACAAACCCTGGAATTGCTCGACCTAGATGAGAAAGAGGTCGAAGGACAATTGCTCAACCTCATCAACACCAAACAATTACGCTTTCCACGCAACGAAGTCGTCCAACTCCCGAACCTCTATTTCCACGAAGAAACAATCGCAAAGGCGGTCAATGGACTCATGCGCCACCCATCAGTTCTTCCTCCGATCAAAACCGAACGTGCCGTCGAATGGTTTGAAGAAAAGACCAAATTCCAACTGGCACCGGCTCAGCGAGAAGCCATCCTTACCTCGTTGAAGTCAAAAGTCTCCGTCATTACCGGAGGTCCTGGCACAGGAAAAACCACCCTACTGCGCGGCATCGTGTCGATTCTCAAAGCAAAAAAGGTGAGAGTGGTACTCGCGTCTCCGACAGGCCGTGCAGCTAAGCGTCTGTCAGAAGCAACAGGGGGATTCGCACAGACCATCCATCGTCTGTTGGGCTATGACCCTGCCAAAAATGGGTTCATCGCAAACGAATCCAGTCCGCTTAGAGCCGACTTTGTTATCATTGATGAGTCGAGCATGCTCGATAGTTACCTCGCGGCAAGTTTGCTCCGGGCGATTCCATATCAATCCCATGTCCTTCTTGTCGGAGATACCGATCAGCTCCCTTCCGTTGGCTGTGGCAACGTACTGGCGGATCTGATCAGCAGCAAACAAATCCCAGTCACTCGACTGAGCTTTATCTACCGACAGAGCAAAGGCAGCGAAATCTCATCCGTGGCGCATGGCATACTCAATGGCGCAGTCACAACAGGCCGAAAAGTTGAATCGGTTTCGGAAATCACCACTTCAGATGAAATTACTTTCGTTTCTTGTGAAACACCTGAAATTCTGGTGGATACCGCCATTGAATTACTGACCAAAAAGCTGCCACAAATCCTATCTCCAGCACAAATAAGGGATTCACAGGTGCTGGCGCCGCTTCACAAAGGATTGGCTGGCACTCAGAACCTGAATCAAGTGCTGCAAAACGCCCTCAATCCATCCAAACAAGAGGTCCGTTCCGCATTTGAAGCCTTCCGCACCAATGACCGAATCATTCAAACCCGCAACAACTACGATAAATCCGTGTTCAACGGCGATATTGGGAAAATAGTCAGCATTGATACTGAGAAAGGCACAATCCAAGCAGACTTTGATGGCCTTCACGTAGAATATGAGCGCTCAGATTTTGGAGAATTCCAACTCGCCTACGCGATCACAATCCATAAGAGCCAAGGCAGCGAATACCCTGTGGTCATCATACCGCTCATGAAGCAACACTTTGTGATGCTCGAACGCAATCTCATCTATACAGCCGTTACACGTGGCAAAAGCAAAGTCTATATCCTCGGCCAAATCGACGCTTTCGCCATGGCCGTAAAGAATCAGAAAACCCGCGAACGCCTCACAAACCTCATTCCCCAGTTACTGGAAACAGGAAATTAACGATCCAAAGGCTGTCTTTACTAGAGCATTTCCATTAAATATAGACACTACGATCGAGAAAAAATTGAATTCCAGCCAGGCGGCAGAAAAGTCTGTTGGGCTAGAAGCCCTGCAACTTTTTGACAACGCCGTTGGGATACAATTTTGCTTGATTGCGAACAATGATGCTAAATAGCAAGGTCGCAGCGTTCGATTGGCTCTCACGCACTTCTAGTGCGCTACAAGCCAATCAGCCTTGCGCTGCTTGTTGTTTAGCTACCATTGTTGTGCCTATCTATATTGGAAATGCTCTAGACACAGCGATTCGCGTTTTAACCAATAGGCATCTTTGTTGGAATTCCGCTTGCCAAATCCCCTAGCTATTTGGATTTACCACGAAGCTCCCTCCTACGGGATCGGGATGCATGCGTCGTTGTTAAAATGCAACATGGTATGAGGGTATTTCACAAAAGGGAATGTGCCAAGTAAGAGAGGCCAGAATCGCCACCCTGCTTACTTCTAAACTTCAACCGGCTTTGTCCGACTCAAGTTCAATACTTCCTCAAGGCGATCGCGGGATATAACCCCACCCCGCTTACTACCATAGGCGAGCACGCGTAAGACAGACTTAAGCTCTTCAAAATTCCCTGGCCAATCATAGGCGAGCATCAATTCAAGAGCAGATTCACTCAGCTTCAAAGGAGCATCCAATTGACGCTCTGCTTCAAAAGATTTCAACAATTCCACTGAGAATGAAGCAAGATCTGCCAGTCGATGCTTCAAAGGAGGAAGCACAAAAAGGGATTCTTTCGAACGTTCGGCGAGTTCGTTTGAGTATTCAACCTCATCTTCAAACGGATCATACCCTTCAAGAATAACAATCCATTTAGCATCGTTAAAGACAGGATTATCGAGAAACCGCAGCAACCTGTTTTCAGAAACGGCATCAATGTGAGGAGTTACTCGAGCCACCATCAGCTCAGGAGAATTCCCGGCCCGGGTCAACATCACCATCAAGTCTCCGAGGACGGATTCATCGAGCATCGAAGGGTCAACAGACACAACTGATTGCGGATCAATTTGTTTGGTATGGCAGTATTCTTTAATCAGTACCGTAAATTCACTTCCCTTTGCACCCGCAAGAAATAGTTGGTCACTGTCATCACATGTAACGATGAAACGATCGACGATAAGGCGGGAATTTTCGGATTTGTCACTATAGTAGTGCATATTCAGAGTATTCAGTTGGAATCACGGCAATGAAAAACGAGTAGTCAAACCATACGTAAGTTGCAAACACAAAGCAACTTAGGAAGAGTCAAACGATACTTTCACCTCTATTCGAATGAGCCATGATAAATGAGCTCAATCAAATCAAATTACGGGATTTCGGTGATTTTGACCATAATGGGACGATGATCACTCGCAGCAGCAACGGAACGATTTCCAAGGATCTGTGCTGTTATTTGCAAGGTATCATCGTCTTTCAGCCGGGGACTCACAAAGAGGAAATCGATTTGCTCATAGCGCCGCTCCTTAGCGTAGAAATAGGTCCAGCTTTCTCCATTCTGATCTACGACAGGAACCTCAATCATCACCTTTTCACCGCTCACTTTGGTCAATCGGTCATAGGCTTGGCTGTGATAGGAATCATTTAAATCTCCCACCATAAGAATTCGTTTTTCGGGTTCTGAGGCCATCGATTCTCGTAAGTAATTGCGGATTGTCCTCGCTTCCTTTTCCCGCCGAATGGCACTCCCCGGATCCCGTTTGTCTGAAGTGAAACGACTTTTCAGATGATAAGTCATACAGGTCAATTTTTTCCCATTCCCAAAAGTCACATCGACTTCCAATAATCCTCGTTTCACCTGTACCTCATCATCGAAGTAGCTGAAATACTCGACCTCCGTGACCGGATTTACATTCTCTTCAAAAGGTTGGCGGGACACCACTCCCAATTTCCGAACTTCATCTTCGACAACAACGGTAGTAAAATAAGGGTATTCCAAGGAATATTCCGACTTCAGATCTTCGCTCAATTCCTGCAAATAGGCATTGCCTCCCACTTCCTGCAACAACATCAAATCGGGTTGATGCTCTGAGATCACCTTTCTCAGAGCGGCTTTCTCCTCCTCCGGCTTGGGATATTCCCGCCGATAATGACCGTGGGCATATCGATCGGTTAGGTTATAGTTTCTTACATTCCAAGAGAGAATCCGAATGGAATTCCCCGTTTTCGCCTGAGCAACAGAGAATGAAGAAAAACAAAAAAGGAAAACACTAGTCCATAAAAGGAACCCTCTAGATGCCACCGAACGCATTCCGATCCTTCGAACGATAGCCCCTGCCCTATGCTCAATGGCTGCTCTCATCCATCATACGACTATTCAATGCATCTTCACGCTCCAATAGTGTCGGATGAGAATAGTAGAAACGGCTAAAGAATGGATGCGGCGTCAAATTACTGAGGTTTTTCTCGTGAAGCTTACGAAGGGCAAGAATCAAAGGTTCTGGGCCGTCGACCATCGCACTTGCGAAAGCGTCCGCCTCATATTCATGTCGACGGGACATTGTATTGCCAAACGGTCCAAACCAGAAAGTGACGTAACCTGTCAGTATCGTAAACAACAGAATCGCTGGAACAACTTGGTTGAACAAGGTCGAACTCGATTCTGTGTGATGGAAAAAACCGAAAGATTCAATAAACCAGGCACTTCCGGCAAGCCACCCCAATAATGCGAAAGCGGCAAGTCCCGTAAGAGCAGAAATGATAAGCATCTTTGGCACATGGCCCTTTTTATAGTGTCCAATTTCATGGGCCAGCACACCTTCCAACTCCGACACTTCTAACTGCTCAATCAAAGTATCAAACAATACGATTCGGCGGAATTTTCCAAATCCTGTAAAAAACGCATTGGAATGAGAGGAGCGTTTACTTCCATCAATCACTTGGATCGTCTTCGCGTGAAAGCCCGTCCGCTCGGAGAGTGCCATGAGACGATCCTTCAAACTACCATCCTGCAAGGGTTGAAGCTTGTTGAACAACGGCATAATCAACATTGGATAGAGGATCACCATCAAGAGTTGAAATGCAAAAAATGCGAGAAACCCCCAGATCCACCAGGTCTTGGGGAACCAATCAAAAAAGCCGAGAAGCAGCACGATCATTGGATAGCCAATGATAAAGGTTAACGCCAATCCTTTGAACTTGTCGCTCACCCATAGTTTCCAATTTGACTTATTAAAGCCATATCGACTCTCGAGTTTAAACTGCTCCCACCACTCCATCGGTAGCGAAAAGACACTGAGAAAGAGGGTGACCATCAACATCACCAAGCTCTGTGCCCAAATGCCCTCTCCGATCCAGGATGAAAATACGCTGTAAATCCAGGGAAGCAGCCCCAAATACAAAAAGACGCCAACCAATAAGGTATCGATCACACCTTCCCATTCAGATAGCCGTGCCTTATCCAAAGAATAATTGACGGATTTATCGTAGCTCTCCTGAGTCATCACCTCCCTGAAAGCCTCAGGGATCACACCCTTACAGTGCTTAATGTGCCGTCGGTTTAGCCGGTTCAGGGTAAATTCCGTGAACCACTTAACCAAGATTATAACTCCAAAAATAATTGTGACTAAATTCAACATTGATTGCCCAATGAATAAATAGGTATATCTATAACCCTTAGGGTTGCTTGATCAGTTCAAGAGACCGGACAAGATGGGGGGTCGCCCTAAACTGAAATCCAATAAAATCAAAAAAACTAGTCACGTTACAAAAGTTCGCTATGTCAAACAAGGAATCTGAATCCGACCTTTCTTTCGAAGTCGCTCTCGAAAAACTCGAATCCATTGTCGAAGCCCTCGAGACAGGGGACACTCCTTTAGAAGAACTGGTACAACAATATGAAAAAGGCACTCAGCTCCTTCAAATGTGCCGAAAAAAGCTCGGAGACGCCGAGTTAAGAATCCAAAAGATAGAAAAAACGAAAGACGGGTTTGCACTCGAGGACATTGATGTCCAATCTTAGCGCCTTTTCGCATAAAACCAACTTATCACAATTGGAATGTCGTTGTTAGACCAGATCAAAGGATCCGCAGATCTCAAGACTCTCTCTACTGAGGAACTCGAGAATTTGGCACAGGAAATTCGAGAGAAGATCATCGAGGTGACTTCAAACAATGGTGGACACTTGGGTCCAAATCTCGGCGTTGTGGAGCTAACGATCGCACTCCACAAGATCTTCGATACTCCGAAGGATCGTTTTGTATTCGATGTCTCCCACCAAGGTTATGTGCACAAATTACTGACGGGGCGCAATGATGGACGATTCGACAAAATCCGTCTCACCGAGGGCTTGAGTGGGTTTCTCAACCGGGAAGAGAGTGAGCACGATTCTTTCGGAGCGGGCCACGCTGGCACAGCCCTTTCTGCCGCGGTGGGCATGGCCTTCGCTCGGGATCAGATGGGAGGAGACGAACACGTAGTGGCCGTTTGTGGCGATGCTTCATTCACTTGCGGCATTACATTTGAGGCCCTCAACAACATCACAGCGGCCAGCAAAAAGCTCATCGTAATCCTCAACGACAATGAGTGGTCGATCGATAAAAATGTCGGGGCGATCTCCACTCACCTAAACCGGCTCATCACCAATCCAATTTACAACCGTATCAACGATGCTGGTTCCCATTTTCTAAGCCACATCCCATTGGGAGAATCCATTCGCAAGTTGGGACAAAAAGCGAAAAGGGAAACCAAGGACATGTTTTTGGAGTCGTCCGTTTTTGAAGCGTTTGGATTGCGCTACGTCGGACCCATCGATGGACACGACATCAAGGAACTTACCGAGTATCTCGAATTTGCGAAGACGCAGGACATGCCTGTACTGGTCCACGTGATCACAAAAAAAGGAAAAGGATGCGACGTCGCCCTGGATGAACCTGAAAAATTTCACGGTACCAGTCCGTTTGATGTCATCACCGGTTCTTCGCTCCAAAAGAAAAGCGTTGATTTTGAGAACTACCAGGACGTATTCGGCAAAGCCCTGGTGCGCCACGCTAAAAAAGACAAAACGATCGTCGGCATCACAGGGGCCATGCCAAGTGGAACCGGTCTTTCATACCTACGAGATGAACTAAAAGAGCAGTATTTTGATGTTGGAATTGCGGAAGAACATGCCGTTCTCTTCGCAGCAGGCGCCGCAACCCGTGGATTGAAACCGGTTTGCGCTATTTATTCGACCTTCCTTCAGCGCTCCTACGATCCCATCATTCACGATGTTTGCCTGCAAAATCTGAATGTCCTTTTTTGTATGGACCGTGCAGGTCTATCACCCAACGACGGTGCCACCCATCACGGACTATTCGACATCGCCTATCTTCGTTGTGTTCCAAATACAGTGATCATGCAACCCCGCAATGAAGACGAACTTTGCGACATGTTGGCCACTGGTATTGGCTATGAAGGTCCCTGTTTTATCCGCTACCCAAGGGGAGCCGGAACAGGTGCGCAAATAAAGGATGCACCCAAGTTGATTCCGATAGGACAATCCGAGTCCCTCCGGCAGGGAGAGGAAATCAGTATCTGGGCACTCGGGAATATGGTTGAGGTAGCAGAGAATTTGGCAGACAAACTCGAATCAACTTTCGAAATTAAAGTCAGTGTCAACAACGCCCGCTTCGCAAAACCGTTGGATTCTGTCAGTATTGAAACTGAAGCAAAAAAGGCGTCTCTTGTCGTCACCTTAGAAGATGGAGTCGTAACGGGTGGTTTCGGCTCTGGTTTACTCGAGCTTCTCCAGGATGCGGGTATCACGACTCCAGTCTGTCGCATTGGCTGGCCAGATCGATTTGTAGAACACGCGACTAGTGTCGAAGAGCTTCGTGCACAAAACGGTCTTTCAGTGCCACAAATTTTCGAAAAAATCACCCGCCATGCAGCAACCGCGAAGTTCGAACGTCGTCCCACTGAGGCGACACCGTCCCATCACTAATGGGGCCCTGTGATTTAGAATCTAAACAGAACTCAACTCCCCCACTACCATCACATCACCATGAAACCCGAGTGGATCCCCATCGCCCTTATTCTCGGATTTCTTGTATTCCAGTTTGTTCTCCGGTTCTGGTATCCAGTTGTCGTGTTTATTCATGAACTCGGACATGCGATTCCCGCTCGGTGTTTTGGAAAGAAGAATGTGCAAGTTCACATCGGAGTGGTTAAAGATTCCGCAACCGCCCTCACCTTTCGACTTTTCGACATCAGTTTTCGCATCCACGGCACTCAACGCCAAACAGGACACACCACTTACAACGGCTCACCGGAAAGCGTGATTCAAGCGATTTTGATCATCCTTACCGCCCCTCTCCTAAGCCTTGTTCTCACCGTGGCTCTTGGGGCAGTCATCTATACCTTGGCTCCCTCACTACACTTCGCATGGATACTCCTGCTTTCGGCCCTTTGGCTCGCCAACTTTCACATAACTTTCAGTGCTTGGTGGCCAGTCGCCAATCGCCACAGCGACCTACTCGATTTTTTAAAAACAGTCTCCCCTCTTTGCAGTAGGAAAAATAATTAAAAGCCCCCTCTCTCTTTTCATTTTTCGAGCAACATCCCCTTCATTTCTCGCATTTTATTCCGATTTGTGAAAGCGTAAGAACGATTCTATTTCGAATGAAAACTAATCTCCCTGCACTGTTTCGTTTTCCACACCTCGGGTTACTTCCTGCGGTCATGTTAAGCTTGGGATTTGCATTCCAATTGGGATGCAAACCCGACTCTATTCAACCTCAAAATCTCGCAGGAGAAGCCCTCAATCCGGCACTGTGGCAGGATATCGAAGAATCCTCTCTTGGTTTCAAAGCCAAATTTCCAGGCAAATGGAAATCGAGGACAGAATTCATGGAAACAAACAGCGGTGCTGCGACCGTTCATGTGTTCGAGTATTGGCATATCGCTTTTCAATACGGAATCACCGTGGTTAACGTTCCGCCAGGAGAGGCTAATATGAGTGACCCAGACCGTGTATTAGACTATTCTGTCGAGTCCATTGTGACCGAAAACGGGGGCACCATATCATTCCAGGAAAATGTCAACATGGGAGGTTATCCTGCCCGAAGGGCGATGATTGCACTCCCCGATAGTTATCTCAAAAGCGCACGCCTCAACACTCTAATCGTCCTTCGGAACAACTTTATCTATCGAGTATCCACTTCAGGCGTTGGCAATCACGATTATATTGAATTTTTCATGGACAATTTCGAACTCACCCCAGTTACCATTACGATCGATTAAGTGAAAACATGAATTCATCGTTCATTGTCTGAGAACACCATCGATAAAGGTAAGAGGATGAGACAAACCAAACAAATGGGTTTAAAAGAGTTGGGTCAAAATTTGAAACTGTAGTTCATTCTTTCTCGTGAGTGAGATCCTCACAAAGAAGTGATCATTAAAAAATATCCATGGACATTCGCCCTTACCTTGAAAAAGACCAATTACCCCTTATCCGGTTGTGGACAGACATCGGTCTTGTTGCTCCACACAACAATCCTAAACGAGACATCGAACGCAAATTGGCCGTAAACCCAGAGTGGTTTCTGATCGGTGAAAGCGAGGGTGAAGTGATCGCTTCCTGCATGGTTGGCTACGATGGCCATCGAGGCTGGGTTAACTACCTGGCGGTCAAATCTGAGTTGCAGGGAAAAGGCCTCGGACGCCAAATGATGCAGGCAGCAGAAGAGGTTCTGAAAGCAGCTGGCTGCGCAAAACTGAATCTACAGGTGAGAAGCACCAATACTGAGGTGATTCAATTCTACGAGAGTATCGGATACACAGTTGATTCGGTGATTAGTATGGGCAAAAGGTTGGAAGTCGATCCTCCTTACTCTCAGGATTCCATCAATTCCTAGATATTGAAGAGGAGAACCGGTTTCAACATCGAAACAGCATTCTCAGATTTGCACGAATTTTGGTCCCATAAGAACTTAGAAAAAGGCCCACAATCTGACCAAATTTTGATAAAGCATATTGCGCAGCAGAGACGCAATATGCTCTAACAATTCATAGGGGCCTGAGAATTCGCTTTCAAAAATAAATCTGGAGAAACAGCCTTTCGGATGGAATCGGGATCAATTTGTTTCAGCTGATCCAATGCTTCCAGTTTCTCCATAGCTTCATTAATGGTCGTTCGATAAAGCTCTATTGTTTCCATATCAAAATTGGGATCGTTCGCTGCCACCAACTCCATCAATTGAGCTTGGTTCAAGAAATTGTTAATGATGTGGTGAGTCGAGTCCAGGGTGGCTCGATAAATATCCAGACGCTGTTGATTCATACTGTGATCGCGGATGATCAGAACGAAGTCGATCAACACAAACGCAGCAATCAACCCGAGACTTAGGAGAAACTCATCAAATTCAAGGTGATCCAAATTGGCAAGGTAAGGTAGAATCGACTCAAAAATGTCAAAATCCCGGAGGGCTGCAGATCCAAAAAACAGGAAGCCGACGGCCACACCCAGTAAGGACCATTTAAAGCGAAAATCATTCATAATCATCTGCTCGAAACTCGTTGAAAAAGCGGAATAGTTATCGAACAAATTAAAATATATATATGATCCTAACCCATTGAAGCTCAGCAACTACCCAAATATGGGCAGAGAATTTCGTAAAGAATATATAAAAGTCATCGAATAATATTAAAGTCGCGTAAAAAAATGCTTCAAATCAGGAATTTTTCGCCAATTCACGAAGAACTTGCATGATTTCCGAAGGCTTTTCACCTTTGCGGTTCGCAATGGTTTTCAACGTCTCTTTCCGCTTAGCTTCATATCCTAATAATTCGAGTTCTTTCAATGCTAGGGCAGTGTCGATGCCCAAATCGTGACAAACCTCTTCCAACATTTTTTGACCGTATCCACCGCCCCCACTACCGTTAAGAGAAGCTTCCTTTTCGTGACTGTAGTCAGTGTGGGCTCCTTCTTCTGAGTGACCGGGACCCGCACCCTTCGCACTTCCCTTGCCCACCGTTTTTTCTCCATCAACCCACAGCGCATTCACAAGCGTCTGTGGACTCACGTTGTTTTGATCTGCGATCTGCTCCAACGTCGCATCCGCATCCACTCCTTCAAATCCTGCAACCTTAAATTTTTCAACAATATCTTCCGCAATCCTACCCGTGCGTCTCGCAAAATCGCGCACAGAAGAAAGCTCTGCATGACCATAAGGAGGAGTTCCATATTTCACCTCAGCCTGGGATTTGAAATGACCATTCAGCTCTTGGATCCAACTGATCGGAGGAATCCCCACTAGTGTGAAAACCGCAATCATGAGAACAAGTAGAAAGGCGATGATTGAATTGATATTCATCCCGCTAAGCTCACGTTTCCGGTTCTTCATATAATTCAAAATATGCGAAAAGTTGAAATAGATATGAAGGGCACAAGCCAACAGAAACAGGTATCCATTGTTCGTATGCAACGCACCCCATTGTTCTTTTCTCAGTCCTAAAAATTCCCAGTTCGCCCAATGCGCAATGCGCCCAGAAGGAAGGACATACAAGACGATACTACTGACCATCAAAATAATGAAAGACCAGGTGAGACAAAGAGATGTGATACGTTTCAATTTCATGGGTATATCCGATTTGCAGCTATAGGTGTGAATTAGGTATGCCTTAGAGAACACCGCCCAATTGCAAACGTTACATCTGTAAATCAGATTTTTCTAATCTACCCATGGAACAAAGAATCAAATTGCACGGATCAAGACTCTCTGGCTAATTTGACCACAACCAAGAGCAAAAATAATGGATTTTGGATCAACTCAGAACACATCTTCCCGAGTCACCCAAACAACAGCTGATTCTATCGAGTCAAAACTGACAGACACCTTATACGAATCATTCTTTTAGAACTGAATAAACGGATTTTGAAGAAACATCGTCCGGAAGTTTCCGAACGATAAAACGCTCCGATAAATCGGAGCTATAAGACTGCTCAGAGTGTAGCCATTTAACACTTTACTGCCGCTGCGATGCAGCGTTTTTAGGCCGGCTCTTCCCGAACGATGTTTTTCTATTCAGTTTTGAAAAAAACGGCATTACTCACCACCGGGTAATACCATCATCTTGATGTTGGGTTTGCCCGGAAGCGGCGCCTGTTCGTCCAAATAGAAACTTGGATGCGGTGGTTGATTGTAAGCAACGTTTTGCCAAGCTAAAGCCACCCGATATTGAGGGTCCTGCAACAGGGTTACCATCCGGTGCTTTGTTGGGATAATGGAAGTGTAAACTCTCAATTCCTGATTGTCGCGAGTGCGCAAAATGATTTCTTCGCGCCAATCACCCCAAATATCCCCCGAGAGCGTTGGAGTAGCCTTCGTTCCATTGTTGGACGTGCAGCCTTGAGCTGTGAAAATCCGGTCCACCGATTCCGTTTCCCAGTTCCATTTTACCACAAAGTTCTGATCCAAAAGTTCACGAAGCAAATCTCCGTCCCAATAAATGCCAAAATTGACAGGAAGGGAATGGGGTCGATCAAAAATTCGGTTCCCCTGAGCGTCATATACCCCACGCATTTCAGCTCCCGCAGCCCAACTCTCTGCACCTTCATATCGTGGATCAATGTTGAAGGAATTTCCTCTCCCAGGGCCCTCGCCTCTATCCATTCCGGAATCAGCTGCCTTAACGGAGGGAATCGTAAATAGGGCTTCTCCAGTGTCGCCAACTCGCATACTGATGCCTTCTCCGTCAAAACGTTCCTGGATCGTATTAATCTCGATGCCTGGGTTCGACGGAACCAAATCCCCAACATGCAGAGCATCACCGTGTCCCCACCCCGTAGTGTGCAGTCCGGTCCCATCATCATCAATCACCATGGCTCCGTAGATAATTTCCTGTTTTCCATCTTCATCAACGTCCGCAACGGAAAGCTGATGGTTTCCCTGACCCGCAAAAGCAGCGTTTTCCTCGTTCGCCATAGAGTCAAACACCCAACGGGATTGCAATTCACCGTCCTTAAAATCCCAAGCTGATAGTACCGAACGGGTGTAATATCCTCGGCACATCACTAAACTGGGATGGCTACCATCAAGGTAGGCAACTCCTGCCAGGAAACGGTCCATGCGATTCCCATATCCGTCTCCCCACAGCGGTTTCATTTCATCAGGCGTTGGTGAGTGATTCCCAGGGGCTCGCTGGGGCAAATAGGTTTCAGAATCAAGCGCCTCTCCGGTCTTCCCAGAAAAAACGGTCAACCATTCCGGCCCTTTGATAACGTATCCGTTACTATTTCGATAATCCACATCGGCATCACCAATCACTTTTCCGAGTCCATCCACGACGCCATCTGCAGTACGGCACGCGACTTCAGCACTGCCGTCTACATCGAGGTCATACACCATAAACTGAGTATAATGGGCTCCAGCTCGGATATTAGGCCCCAAATTAATCTGCCACATCAGTGTCCCGTCAAACTCATATGCCTGCAAAAAGACAGGATCGGTAATCCCTTTTCTGGAATTATCCTGTGCCCGATTTTCCATCTTTACCAAAATCTCAAACTCACCGTCCCCATCAAGATCCGCAATGGACCCATCATTAGGGTGATAACCTTCAGGAGTTTGCAGAGGAATGGAATGATAGTTTTGAGGTTCACTCAATGCATCAAACTCTACCGCTTTGCTTGGAGCCTGCTCCGTTCCATTCACTACTGATCGAACATAATAAATCGTATCAAATTCGAGATGGGGAGCGGGATCAACAAACCAGGTTCCTCCTGATAGTGAAATTGCATTTAGCTTCACATCATCTTTTTGCGGATCAACGGTAGAGGAGAAATCCCCCATGTCCGGCACAGAGGTCACTTCAGTTCGACGGTAAACGTTGAAAGAGACGCCGTCTGGATCGGTCGCAAGTAAACGCCAGCTTAAGAACACTTTTCCATCCGTTTGATGGATTGCGACCAACCCTCGGTCCAAATACTCCATCTGTGGAACAGCTGTAGCGTTGAAGCCGACAAGTGTCGAAAAAAGGAGTAGTAGAACAGGGGTAAGAATTAGGGCTCTCATCATATCAAAAACGGTTCGAAGTAGTAATGAATTTCATTCCACAGGTGCAATCAGGTTCGAATAGACTCAGACAGTCAGAAAAGACTGTAAGAATTCGAAATAGTTCCTTTTTTCTAGAAACTGATATTTGATAAAATCTACTATTTAATCCCATGCCCCCCATGAACTTACGAAATAATCGCCCCATCACAATTTGTATTGTCGCCTTTGCGTTGATCACCTTTTTCCAATCATCGTATCTTACAAGTCAAACTCATGGACCCGATGCTGCTCCCGGCCAGGGACTTTGGAGAATGGACCCCGACTACCCGATTCAATACCAAGTTCCCGAGATAAATCAGATCGAATCAAAACTGGAGAGCGTCCTGGATTATCTTGAGAAAAAGAGTCCAATACGATGGATCGATCTGGATACCAAAAAACCGATCGAATCAGATAATGTGGGTATTGAGCACCCGGGCTTGGAATACGGGCTTTTCTCGTTGATCAGCTATCAATGGGGAGTGACCTATGCCGGGATGCTACAAGCAGCAGAGATCACTGGGGATAGTCGTTACTTGGATTACGTTAAGGTTCGCCTCGAAACGATCGAGAAGATCACCAACCACTACCTCGAGATAGACTTGGACAAGAGACCTCGCCGCTATCTGGGGAAAAGGCTGATCACGCCACACAATTTGGATCAATGTGGCGCGATGACTGCCGCACTCATAAAAGCAAAACAGGCAGGAATCGGACAACAGCTGGAGGAACTCATAAACCCATCCATGCAGTTCATTCGAACCCAACAAAAAAGGCTGACTGACGGAACCCTTGCTCGAGATCGTCCCCTTCCCGATAGTTTATGGCTCGATGACCTCTACATGAGCGTGCCAGCGCTCGCTCAGATGGGAAAGGCTACTGGAGATCAAAGCTATTTTGATGATGCGTGCAGGCAGCTCATTCAAATGACAGATCGCATGTTCGTTCCCGAACTGGAACTCTACCGCCACGGTTGGGTCAAAGAAATGAATCCCCATCCAACCTTTCCTTGGGGACGCGCGAACGGTTGGACGATTATGGCCGCGACTGAACTCCTTTCGGTACTGCCCAAACAACACTCCAAATACGACATTATTCTCAGCATCTATCGCCAGCACATTCAAGGCATCGTGAAGTATCAAGGCATCAATGGATTCTGGCACCAATTGCTTGATCGCCCAGAAACCTATGCCGAAACTTCTGCCACCGCGATGTTTGTATTCTCCATTGCTCGCGGGATCAATGAAGGGTGGCTGGATGCTGCGGCTTTTGGCCCCACTACGGTCCTTGGGTGGAATGCACTTCAAACTCAGATCGGAAAAAACGGTGAGGTCTATGGAACTTGTGTCGGTACTGGAATGGGATGGGACCCGGCCTTTTACGCCTATCGCCCAGTAAGCGAACATGCTGCCCATGGCTATGGCCCCGTCATCCTCGCTGCATCGGAAATGATCAAACTTTTAGAAACTCTGGCTGACACCGTAACTTACCACGATAGCGCAGTGCATTTTGGTGAAACACCTTCTTGGTAAACAGAACTCACCCCCAACCTCTCACCTCTTCCCTCTTCCTCATTCCCCGTTTTACATCGCGCGAGATATTACCATGCTGTGATCCATGGCACTCGTATTAGACAAACAACAACTTCCCACCCTGATAAAAAGCATGCAACGGTACGTCGAGGAGGAAATGGATATCGAAATCGGCGAACTCAAATCCCGCCTTTTGCTTGATTACATTTACAAGGAAATTGCTCCAATCGCCTACAATCAAGGTGTTAAGGATGCTGAGAGCTTCATGAGAGAACGCCTTGAAGACTTACCAGGCAGCTGTTTCGAACATGAAATGACCTATTGGAGTCGATAGATTGAGTGATGATATTTAAACTCATCTATTGCGAAGTGGATGTTTCTTTAAAGGAAGTTTTTTCACATGCTCAGTCACAGTGGAAATCATTGGAAAACTTACCTGGTTTTTTGCTGCAAATCGGAGGTTGGCAAAAGAAACAAACCAGCGAAGATAGCCCTGAAATCGCTTGGGTGCTCGGATTCTGGAAGAATGAAGCCTTCTATCAGGATTTTGTAAGCCATCACCACGACGCTATAGTCGAGTCGACCCAGCAGATCGGAACTTATAAGAAATGCTTGGTTGTGTGTTTTGAAACTGAAGAAAATCCGCTCAACCGATCCATGATAACGAGCCTCAGTGAAGCAGACTCATTAAAGTTGTCCTTTCATAAAAAAGATCAGCAATTCATGATCAAGTCGCATAAGCAGTTCCTAAAATTGACCGCAACTCCACTCCACAAAGATCATTGCAATAGAATCAATCTGGGGAATGAAGTTTCTCTAGAAAACGAAGCCGCGTGGGTCGTGGGACATCATTCCACACAATAAGCGGATCGGTTTTTACAAATCCACATAGGTTGGGGAATCGCGATCGCATACAAGTCTTCCATCTGAGAGAAACAACTCCACAACCTGGATGGAACTTCGACGAAGCTGGGTGTCATTCGATAAATGGCTTTGATCCTCAATTCTACCTGGATGAACAAAATAGAACAACCAACATCTGTCTCCTTTGACAACAACTTCGGGATGTCCGCCTTTTACTCTATCATCCATTCCAATCCCGGGTTCTTTTAGCAGATTTCCCGGAATGCGCTCCCAATCTGTCGCATTTTCAGAACGGTAGACTCCCAATCCATCCCAGACATCAACAACCATCCAGTAATGTCCCTTCCAACGAAACACCTTTGGGCCTTCTCCAGCTTGGTCTCCCACTGCTTTACCACGATCAACCCAATCTACCAAATCTTCGCTATCGGCATAATAGATAGCTTTCCCATCCGTCTCATCGTTGTACCACATTCGCCATTTTTTTGGACCGAGTTGAAAAACAGCAGCATCAATCACTCGCTCCGATGCTAACGGTATTTTTTGTGCATTCTTCCAGTGCAACATATCATCACTTTCCAGGCGCACAATCGATCGTGGGTGATTCCAATTCTCAAATATCCCAGGAACCAGAGTGAGAAACATAAAGTGCTTCCCTTCGGGTGTCGTGATCACATCAGGAGCCCAATAGGTGAGCGGCGAATCCGTATTGACCGAACCGACATCGATATCGGCGGTCTGTAAATACTGCCAATTAGTTCCGCCATCGCTTGACTCCGCAATGCCAATCGGGGATCCGTGCACCCACGCAACTCCACTCAATCCCTTTACGTTTGCCCGACGATTTGTGTAGTACATCCACCATACTTCTTTGTGAGGGTTCCAGATCACCACTGGGTCAGCCGCACCATCATAAATGGGATCCCGGTATAGCGGCTGAGGAGCAGCTGATTTCGCGAATCCAGTGCAATAAAAGGAAAACGCCATACAATAAGCAAGGAATCGAATGGAATGAAATTTCATATAATATTGGGGGTGGTAGATAGGGGAATATAAACCATTCATAGAGTGGAAAAGACAAACGCTGCCAACCCGAACAGTCAGAATTTAGAAAACATCGCTTTGAGGGAGGTCATCAGCCCTGTTTTTCTTGATGTAGGTACTGACCAAAATAGAGGCGTTCTGCAAATTCAACATCTGCTCATTTTTTGAAATGGCCCAATCCTTCAATAGGAGCACTGATCCTCACGAATCAAGCGGTTCAAGTGGGCAGATACGATCCCAACCTATATTCGCTAAAACAAAACGATCTTACTGTAAGAGATTGCGGGGATTGTCCCTCGAGACTCGGACTGAGAATCTTCGGCGATGAAGCCCCAACATGTCAGCCCACCGATTTCCTCGTACCCAAATTTCGATAATTTGTGCGTTTGTCGGCTACAGTCTGAGCACAAAACGCTTTCTTCTGTAGATCATTCTACGTTCCAATTTTGGGCTAAATAGAAATAAGGAGCAATCGATCAACTTATTCATTGATGAAACAAAGAGAAAACACTTCTATTGGATACTATTTTGAAGAGGACAAGAGTATGGCCCGAAAAGCTGACGGTCAGCCTGAAATTACTCTTTCCGTAATCGGAAACCGTTACAAAGAACTCAATCCTCGAGCCCCTGTCAGTTACCACGCTTTCGCTTTCAACGGGATTAAACGTGCTAGTGATTACCGCTATTTGGCTGATTTTAACGAAATATTTCCTGATGCTCCATACGAAGATTATGTATTCGCGTGGGCAAAGATGTGGTCGCCCGATGATGCAGCCTTGATGTTTGATATCAACTGTTACGCACCGATCCACGTCTTTGTAAATGGAGAACAGGCATGGCGATCCAATATCTTCTCGGAGCGTTATCCAGACAAGCGAAACCGGGTTACTATCTCTTTGCAAAAGGGGTGGAATAATTTTGTTGTCCGGTCAAAGAAGACACGGGGTGGATTTGGGTGGAATTTCGGATCATGGCTAGGAAAACACCCCTATGTATTCATGATGCCCTCCAAGGAACGGGAAGGTCAGGAAGGTTGGCTGTTTACGAATCCGGTTTCTCCCGACTGTGAACTATCTCCCAAATTGGGCCAAAGCGAAGCCGAGACTGGGATCCAATGGAATCCCGGTATAAATTGGTCGGAGCAGTTAGCTTCCCAGGATCTATTTACGCGTATTTTCGGATCTTCACAGGAAAACCTGGCCGTTGGTTGGACCACTGTCATTAACAAAGAATCGGAATCCATCGACGCCCAACTTAATGGCGATCACCGCGGAAGTGCGCAGGTATTCGTTAATGAGGCTCCGATCTGCCAGTCGGAAACTTCTGGTCTTCTTGAAGATACAATAACGCTAAAGCCAGGACGCAATGATGTCATGGTTTGCGTAACAGGAAATCCGGACGGATGGGGTTTTGACCTGAGCTTCGAAACCGAACAGGGAAACCTCCCTACCGTTTGTCCATGCGATTTAAAAGGGAGTAATCAAACCTGGCTTTATGCAGGCCCGTTTGACCCGAAAGTTGCTCCAAATCTCGAGAATCTCAAGGACTTGTTCCAGATTCACGAGACCGTAAATGGCATGGGATACTGGCGACTAGATGCTCCAGATACCTATTTACGGATGTACAATGAGAATCCTCTCTATGGTCGGTGGAATTATCCACTTGGGGTAACCGTTTATGGTTTATTACATGCGGGTCTGGCCCTTGAATCTGAAGAATTCCTCAGTTATGTTCGAGACCATGTGCAAGTTTGTTGCACGACCTACCCTTACTCCCTTTACGACTCTGCCCAATTCGGAGGTCCCACACACGTGCACCGGCTTCTTTCAGGGATCGACAGTCTGGATGACTGCGGTTCCTTCGGATCCTGTATGCTTGAAGTCGCAAAACATACTGACTTAACGGGGTATGAGACCATTGCTCATTTTGTCGCTGATTTTATAGCCAATAAGCAGGATCGTTTTCCCGATGGTACGTTTTATCGCCGGGAAATGATGCACGAGTTTCATGAGAACACAATGTGGGCCGACGACCTGTATATGAGTGTTCCCTTCCTGTGCCGCTACTATCAGTTGACTGGCGAGAGCCGATTCATCGATGATGCCGCTCAACAGTTTCTTGGTTTCAAAAAGCGACTTTACATCCCGGAAGACCGAGTGATGTCCCACGTATACGATTTGCGCCGCGAAATGCCGACAGGTGTTCCCTGGGGACGCGGAAACGGTTGGACTGTGTTTTCACTCTCCGAGTTATTGGCAGTGCTGCCTGAAGATCATAAAAACCGTGCCGAACTACTTAGTTTCTTCCGAGAACTTTGTTCCGGAATACTGGCATTACAGGATGACGAAGGAATGTGGCATCAAGTGTTGACCCACCCAGATGCCTACCCAGAGACCTCCTGCACCGCCATGTTTATCTACGGATTTTCTAGAGGGGTGCAGAACGGTTGGCTGGAAAATCCAGAAACCTACACGAAGGCAGTCTTCAAAGCTTGGGATGCCATCAATAAGATTTCCATCGACAAAGAAGGAAACGTTTATGGCGTTTGCCGCGGATCGGAATTTTCGTTCACTCCCGACTATTATAAATACGAGCTTCTCTCTAGGTTGAACGATACCCATGGTATCGGTATTACACTGCTTGCGGGAGTGGAAGTCATCAAACTCAAAAACCATCTCGAAAAGGTGGAAAACCCAACTTTACAATCATGATTCGTATCGGTGCACGCGCCCACGACTTCGGAACAGTAACTCCAAGTGAACTCGCCAGTAGACTGGCAGACCGCAGCTTATGCTGCGCACAAGTTGCTCTCAACCGTGCCATTGCAGGCCTTAATCTCAAAGCAGGAGAACTCAATCCGGGACTCGCGTGGGAAGTGGGCCAATGTTTCCGTGAAAAGCACGTGCAAATCGCGGTATTAGGATGCTACATCAATCCCGTTTGCCCGGTAGATGGACCCAGGGATGAGCAAATTCAGTTTTTTAAAGACCACCTCCGTTACGTCGGTGACATGGGTGCAAGTCTGGTGGGTCTGGAAACAGGCACACCCAATGCCGAGTATTCAATCGATCCGAATACAGGCAGTGAAGAGAATTTTCAGACACTGGTTCGCACCATGGCAGAACTGGTCGAAGTGGCCGAAGCTTATGGAGTCAAAGTTGCCGTAGAAGCCGTCACCCACCATACCATTTCCACACCTACCAAGATGAAACGATTGCTGGACGAGATCCAATCTCCCAACATGGTGGTCATCCACGATCCAGTGAATCTGATCTCTGCGGAAAACTTCAAAGATCAGGACCGCATGATCGATGAGCCGTTTCAGCTGTATGGGGATGAAATTGCGATCATCCATGCGAAAGACTTTTCGATGGAAAATGGCGAGTATAAGCAAATTGCGACCGGATTGGGACAACTCAACTATGGATTACTCTGCCAGCTCATTTCAAAGCATAAGCCTGGAATAAGCATCCTCCTGGAAGATTCCGGCCCGGATACGGTAGAGCACTGCATCTCCCACATTCAAGCACACTGGCCATCCTAAAGGCCGCTTGCACGCCCACTCCCGGAAAAGGGTGGATCATTATAATGTGAAGCACGGCACGAAACACCGCTAGGTGGGCCGTAAGGAAATATTCAAACTTTTGGATGTTTTTCTCTCCCGATTTCTGAAAGCTTAGTGCCAATGTTAGATAAAAACACCCGGAACAACCCACTCTATCCATTTTTGTTGTTGCTGGTATTGAGCGCTTCAATGGGCTTTCAGGGATGGCGCTCGATGATCAACAACTTCGCCTATGAAGTTGGCGGTGTGGATGGGATGGAATTTGGGATCATCCAGTCCCTGCGAGAGGTTCCCGGATTTTTGGTTTTTCTTGTCGTATTTTTACTACTGATCGTAAAAGAACACCGGCTGGCATCCATTTCCGTGTTTCTTATGGGTCTTGGAATAGCGATTGTGGGGTTTTTCCCAAGTTTACCTGGTCTCATTTTGACAACGGTGTTGATGTCGGTTGGGTTTCACTACTTTGAAACGGTTAATAAGTCATTGACGCTTCAGCATTTCGAAAAAACGGAATCTCCTCTCGTTTTTACTCAACTCAGAGCCTATGGCGCACTAGGAAACATGGTCATGGGTGGAGTGGTCGTAGGACTGACCGCCCTATTCGATTACAAACTGAGCTTCTTAATCGTAGGTGCATTGGTGATGGCTGCGGCTATTTTCACCATGATCATCGATCCGTTGAAAGAAGAGCCCATCCCCCAACACAAGAAAATCGTGTTGAGGAGAAAATACTGGCTCTTCTATGTCCTCAATTTTCTGAGTGGAGCAAGGAGACAGATCTTCATTGTTTTTGCAGTGTTTTTGCTCGTCGAACGGCACCATTTTTCAGTCAAAGAGATCGCCATCCTTTTTGTTGCAAATAACATACTTAACTACTTTCTAAACCCACTAATCGGAAAATCAATCAACCGGTTTGGAGAACGAAAGGTCCTTTCAGTAGAGTATATTGGATTAGTTTTCGTCTTCCTCGGATACGTATTTATTGAACAACGCTGGATCATCGCGCTGCTTTACATCCTGGACCACGTATTCTTCAATTTCTCGATCGGTATTAACACTTATCTTCACAAGATCGCAGATCCAAAAGACATTGCACCCTCAGCGTCGATTGGATTTGCGATCAATCACATTGCAGCGGTCTTCATCCCGGTCTTAGGAGGCATGCTTTGGTTATACAACTATAAGATCCCGTTCATTGCTGGTGCGGTGATGTGCGTCATTTCACTCGGATTTGTGCAACTGATTCAACTGAAAGGAGAACGCCCTACTCAGTCATCTT
Source organism: Opitutales bacterium (assembly GCA_963676215.2). Classification (GTDB taxonomy): domain Bacteria; phylum Verrucomicrobiota; class Verrucomicrobiia; order Opitutales; family JAFGAQ01; genus JAKSBQ01. Next base: position 39,063 of record CAXXVT010000033.1, read on the forward strand.
GAGCAAAAGCGAGACCCTGTTTCTACTTCGTCAACATACTCTTTGATTATAATTCGTAGCCGGATTCATGAAAATTCGGAGCCATTGAGTGAAAACGTGAGCCTTGATTCTCAGATTCTTCCGGATTCGGCACCGTAAGTTTTCGATCACTGCAATATAACGAAGTAAAACTACAGAGTTTTTGGCCAGGAAAACGCAAATAAGTCCAATAAATCGATTTCCACAAATTTTCTGAGCACTTGGTGGTTTATTAGACAGTATGACAACTCCAAGTGATTACGGAATTCATGACATCGACATCGAAAATCATGAACCATTGATCTATCGATTGCACCGCGCATTGGGTCCTTTAGCAGGTGGAATTATTCTCGATACAATGGATTTGCTCACTTTTGGACCGATCGGGCTGGCCGGGGGATTTTTGCTAGCGATGGCCATTGGATGGTGGGTGAGTGGAATCTACGAATTCGAAACCCGGGCTCGCTTGATTTTTGCATTGCTCGCGGGAATCTATGCCGCAATTCCCTTCACGGAAGTGTTTCCAATTGCAACCGCCATTTCTGCTCTCGCTCGGTTCCGGCAACGGTAAACGAATAACGGAAAGGATTGTCAGCCCCTCCTTTTAAGAAAGGAAATGGATCTATTCGCTCGTTTGATTTCGCAAGGTCGGTCCATCGACCCAAGCCGAGGGGATCGTCGTATTTGAAGCCGTTTCAGGAATGCCATATTTATTGGAATAAATCTGAGAAACCAGCAGTTCCATTGCACGTTCACCGATCATGGAAGGTTGCAGGTCCAAGCCAGCAACAGGATCAGAACTCATTTTCACATTCAAACAACAGAATCCATGGGTTTCGGGAATCTTTGCGCCAAGTTCTCCCATCCAGCGTCTTACCCTTGTGCGATGGCTCAGAATCACGTCTGGCTGGTTGAATTTATACCAATCCCTAAAATCACTTTCTTCAAAGCTTTTGAGAATCAACGGCTCAATATCATCAAAATAGGGATAGTGTTCGTGATATATCCTGAAAGCGGCTTCCCATCGATGTAAGAGACGTTTGTCGTGATCCAGGTGCATGACGAGCCCGGGTCGCTTATATTTCATTTCTCGTAACTTATTTAGCACAAGAAACATCGATCGAAAATGGTTGGAACACACAGAATCAATCGCGGGATGCTCAATAATATAGTCCGTATAGACACCCGAAAAATGAGCCCAGTCCAGAACCGATAATTCCGGCGATGAGCCAGCCGGCAAAATGAGAATCCCACGTATCCCTCGAGAAATCAAAATAGAATTGAGGCGATCCACCGATATGCCCTCACTTCCGAGCGCAAAAAACTCGACTTTAAATCCCATTTTTTTGGCCGCTTTTTCAGCCCCATCCATCACTGCTCGGTGGTAGCGCTCAAATACTTCGGATCGCTGTTTGAAACTCTCCAGGTCCACCACTGCAATCACTCCTCTGAAAGTGTCTCCGTGAGAGCGCCGCATTTGTGACATGAGAGCCCCTGCCAAAGGATTGTATTGATAGCCGTGTTTCTCCGCTGCAGCCAACACTTTTTTACGGGTGGATTCTTTCACTCGCGGACTTCCGCGCAGTGCATCGGAAACTGTCGTGTGAGATAGCCCGAGTACTTTTGCTAATTCCCTTACAGAATGAATAGCCATGGATCGTTTAGAATAGGTTAAAGTAGTGTAATATCGAGAGTCAACTTGCCCCCAATGAAAGGAACAATGAAGTAGGGATTAACTTCTTACTGTCAGAAATGTGTCATCTCGATAATCCAATGCAATCATTTTCTTCTGAGACCTGCAGACCCTACGTGATTCCAACAACCCTAAATCGATGGAGAGGCAGAAGCGCCTAAGCTTCTTTTATGACAAAAGGTAACAAATCCCCGACAAACCTAACGATACTCCGGGTTGTCAGCACAACTCAAACGAGTCCATGCGAGAAACCCACCAGGCATTCTTTTTTATGCTTCGAAAACCAACGAAGAGACTACGATGAAAAGGTCTCGCTCAGCAAAATCAAATCAATACACTTTTAAACAGCAAAACCATGATTAGAAAAGCATTTGTCATGTCAGTCGACGAGGGATGTGAGGGCGAATATGAAGCCCGCCACAATCCGATTTGGAAGGAACTCGAAGAAATTCTCAAAGCGCATGGAGTGCACAACTATTCCATTTTCCTTCATCCGGAAACCCGACAACTCTTTGCTTACGCCGAGATCGAAGATGAGGCACGCTGGGCATCGATCGCAAATACCGATGTCTGCCAACGCTGGTGGAAACACATGGGAGATGTCATGCCTTCAAACCCCGACAACAGTCCAATATCAACTGAGCTGAAAGAGGTTTTTTACATCAACTAATTTCTATTTAATTCGAGGCCGCGATCCACCCCAATTGGAACGGCACTGACTTATCAAATAACCTACCCTATTTATGAACCCGATTTCCCGAAGAGATTTTGTCAAACAGTCTGCATTTGCAACCGCAGCTCTTCAAATTCCCCATGCTTTTGGTAAAGGGAAACAACCGATGCCAGAGCCACTGATTGATTTCTCAAAGCAGGATCCTTACACACTGCATTGGCTTGAGGGAAAAATTCCAGGTGTTCAATCGGGAACTACATGGGGCCTACCCTGGCCCAAGGGGAAGCACCCTAAAGGCACTCAGTTTGCTTTAAAAACAGCAAAAGGGAGTTCTGTTCCCATTCAAAGCTGGCCAACCGCCTATTGGCCCGATGGCAGTCTCAAATGGACTGGTCATGCCATCCCCGCTAACGCTGGTAAATCCAAAAATCTCACGATTGAAGCAGGCACACCCGTTTCTCCCGAGTTTGCAATCCAAATTTCCCAGTCCGCATCTCAAATAACCGTCGACACGGGTGCGATTCAGTGTGTGATTCCCAAAAGTGGGAACACCATCATTGCATCCATGAGTTCCGGCGGAAAATCCGTCGCACAAAACGGAAAACTGGTTGGCTCACGCAGAGACACACCGGAAGGCGCTGCACAGGATGAGCTATTCGAAGGACAAATCGAATCCGTTGAACTCGAACAGGAAGGAGCCATCCGCTCTGTCGTTAAACTCAGTGGACACCACGTCACCGCTGCGGGTCGTAAGTGGTTGCCCTTTACGCTCCGCATCAATTTTTACGCCGGCAGCACCTGTGCTCAGATGACACACACGTTTATCTTTGATGGTGATGAATATAAGGACTTCATCAGCAGCTTAGGAGTACAGTTCGAAGTTGCGATGCACGATGAAACCTACGATCGCCACGTTCGTTTTGTCGGAGACAACGGTGGAATCTGGGGCGAAGGAGTCAAAGGTCTTACAGGACTCCGTCGCGACCCTGGAAAGGAAGTTAGAGAAGCCCAGGTCGCAGGTGTTAAAACGCCCCCACTCGACTCGTGGAGTGAACGGGTCACCAGTCGTTTGCATTGGATTCCGACTTGGAGTGATTACACCTTATGCCAACCCAATTCCAACGGATTCTCCGTTCGTAAACGCACAAAAGCAGGTTGCGCTTGGGTGGACGCTGATCAAGGCCATCGCGCAGCGGGCGGTGGATACATTGGGGGAGCCTCGGGGGGATTGGCATTTGCCATGCGCGACTTCTGGCGCCTTCACCCCACTCAAATCGATATCCGTGATGCGGCAACTGAGACCGCCAACGTGACTCTGTGGATGTGGTCCCCCGATGCGAAGCCAATGGATATTCGTTTCTACCATGATGGGCTCGGGCAGGAAACCCATGAGCAACAGCTCGATGCGCTCAACATTACTTACGAGGATTACGAACCGGGCTTCGGAACGCCTCATGGTGTTGCGCGTTCCACTGATTTAACCTTTTGGGCAATGCCCTCCACTCCTTCGAGAGAGGATCTCTCCGCAATGGTCACCAATGTGGATCAACCTGCCCTACTCGCGGCTCGCCCTAAGGATTATCTCGACGCTGGGGTGTTTGGTTCTCTCTGGAGTCTTCCCGATCGCTCTTCACCTGACAAAAAGGAAATCGAAGACCGCCTCGACTGGTCGGTGCAGTATTACATCGATCAAAAGGAACAACGCCATTGGTATGGGTTTTGGAACTATGGAGACATCATGCACATCTATGATCGCGACCGCCACGTGTGGCGATACGATGTTGGTGGATATGCATGGGATAACTCGGAACTCTCCCCCGACCTCTGGCTTTGGTATTCCTTCCTGCGCACCGGTGATGCCTCCACGTTCCGCCTCGCGGAAGCCATGACGCGCCATAACCGGGATGTTGATATCTACCATCTCGGTCGATTCAAAGGCTTTGGTTCCCGTCACAATGTGCAACACTGGGGGTGTTCTGCAAAACAACTTCGCATCAGCACTTCCGCCTA